>JAJDTG010000010.1 GCA_022827275.1 Candidatus Dadabacteria bacterium
CCGGATTATTTCCAGACTTCTTAGCGAGTTCCTTGACGTTTTTCTGGGTGATGCCCATCTCTTCTGCGATAATCAGCGCGTTAACCACCCACTTTCCGATATCAGCCCAACGGTCATCGCCGTGGCGCACCGCGCCGCCCAAGGGTTCTTTCGAGATGATTTCGGGAAGAATCACGTGATCCGAAGGCTTTTTCAGCGCCGCTCGCGTAGAGGCCAAAGCCGACGCGTCGGTTGTGTACACATCGCATCTTTTGCTTTCATATGCGACGATGCTTTCTTCATTGGTTTCGGTATTGACAGGCTCGTACTTCATTTTGTTGGCTCTGAAGTAATCCGCCAGGTTAAGTTCCGTGGTGGTGCCGGTCTGGATGCACACTGAAGCCCCGGCCAGCTGTTTTGCTGACGTTACCCCAAGGCTTTTGCGGATTAAAAAGCCCTGACCGTCATAGTAGTTAACGGGCAGGAAGGTCAGTTTCAGGTCAGCGTCACGGCTCAGCGTTTCGGTGGTGTTGCGGAACAGTATGTCGCCTTCGCCAGCATTTAGCTGGGTAAACCGCGTTTTATTCGTAGTCGGTACAAATTTCACTTTGTCACCGCTTCCCAGCACGGCAGCGGCTACGGCGCGGCAGAAATCGACATCAAAGCCCTGCCAGTTGCCTTTTTCGTCCGGAGATGCGAATCCGGCCAAGCCCGACGAAACAATACAGTTGAGCTTGCCCCGCGCTTTCACATCTTCAAGGGTGCCAGCATCAGCCATGACTGTGAATGAAAACAGTACGGCAATAATTACCAAAAAATTTATTACTTTCATAACCAAATACCTCCTTTCTAGAGTAGGGAATTTTGAATTTAAGGGAGGAATCAAACATTTGAAAAACTCTCCTTATTCTAGCTTAAGTATAATCACATTTTCCGGCGTTTTGCAATTAGGAATGTTGGATCTGTTAGTAACCTAACTTTCCGCACAAAAGGATTTCCCGTTTCTCTGGAAGAAGACCAGATACAAACAGAATGTAAAGACAGTATATGGGCTTGATTAGGAGAAGAACCAGGAGGTGCGTCGTTCGATGGAGGTAAGAAAGCAAGAAAGATAGAGGCGATTGCGGTTTATTTGGAGCATCGTCTTGCGTGTCATCCTACCACGGCCAAGATATTCGACCGTTTCCATGATACGTCTGTGTATCGTGTTATGCGTGGGGGAGAGCTTGAAAAGCAGTACAGGGATGAACTCTCGGAGGGTGCAGAGAGAAAATTTTTGCCTGTTGGGGATGACGGAAGAAGATTGCTGGGGCAGTCTTGCTGTGGGGCAGTGATTGAAGATCCCGGATATCGGAAAATCCGAGAAACGTGAATTTTTTATGCGGAAAGTAGGGTATATAATTCCATTGCGAAAAGTATCATGTTACCCACTCGGCTGACAGTAGTTCGGCCTGTTCAAGCACGGTGCGAGTGGCTTTTTCCTGCTTGTCAGGTGGGTAGCCGTGTCGGCGCAGCACCTTTTTTACCAGCAGACGAAGTTTCGCGCGGATGCTCTCGCGAGGCGAGCGTAACGGTGTTGATAATCCTGCTTTGCCGATTACAATCTTTTCTGCATGTGAAGAAATACTGTGTTTTCCGAAGCGCGCCGTATTTCCTGAACTACCCGATAAGCGCATACTTCGCTCGCTCCCGGCAGTGGTGAAGTACAGGAGCACAGGAAAAAAACCATACCGAGGCATATCTAAAATGAGCGAATACCAGTACTACGAGTTTCAGGCTGTAGACCGAGCGTTGAGCAAGGAGGACAGGGCGGAACTGCGGAGAATCTCAAGCCGCGCGCAGATCACGGCCACAAACTTTACTAACCACTATGAATGGGGGGACTTGAAAGCCAATCCGGGGAACATGGTGAAACTCTGGTTTGACTTGCATCTCTACTTGGCCAACTGGGGCTCGCGACGCTTTATGATCAGACTGCCGAAGAAGTTCATTGACCGTGACAGGTTTGCCGATTTTCTGCCCGGCATTGACGAGGTAGCTATATATGATTCGGGAGATAATACGATCTTTGATGTCGATATTGCCGAGATGTCGGAAGATTCTTATGAGTGGGATGACGGTTCGGGCTGGCTTGCCGCTCTGGCGCCGCTTAGAGCTGACCTCCTCTCCGGCGACTTGCGGGTTCTGTATCTCGCGTGGCTTATTGGTGTTCAGTGGGAAATTGTTCCGGGCAACGAGATGGAGCCCCTGCCCGGCATAGGTCAGACGAACGGCGGTCTTGAGGCCTTCGCCGATTTTTTCCGCATTGATCCTGACTTGCTGCAAGCGGCTTCTGAGTCAGGTGCTGTTTCCGAGACTCCGGAACTTTCCGCTGAAACGTTCCGCACGTCCCTTGAAGCCATGCCGGATGAGGAGAAACCTCCTGGCTTTATCGACTTGTTCAGGGCGACCCTCGCGTAGCGGCGGAGGTGAAAAGCAGGGTTGAGAAATCCTTATCCTCCTCTGAGGATTCAAATGCCAAGTCGGGACTTCGTACGGTATCCGAGTTGCGCGCTCGCGCGAGCGAGATAAGAAAGGCCCGCAAAGACGCTGAGGCCAGACAGCGGGAAGCGCGAAGGCTAGAGGCTGAGCGGCGCGAGGAAGAGGAGCGCAGGGCTCGTCTCCGTAATCTCAGGCTGCGCGGAGAAGACGTGTGGCAAGATATTGAAAACGAGATCAACATGCGGAATGTTTCTGCCTACGACCGTGCGGCGGCCCTGATTTCAGATCTGCGCGCGATTGCTGAAGAAGATGGAGCCTCAGACGCATTCTCAATCCGCCTGAATTCGCTGCTTTCAAGGCACAGTCGCAAGGGCCGGTTCCTTGAACGGCTGGACAGTTTTTGACAAAGCCTGATTAGGTCTTGTCGTATCAAATCAGGTCTTCTGGAATCTGGTGGCGCTTCAGGGATGACGGGTCTGTTTTGAAAGGTCTTCGGAGGCGTTTTCTCTGATCAGTCTTTTTCTTCCTTTATCCTCGTAAAAAGATTCTCTCCTTTCACCACCGATGTTCCCGGCTCAGTATGTCCCCATTCCGCGTTTTCGGCGCTTATATCCGGGGACAGTCCGATTTTCTCCCGGATGTCCTGTGCGGTTTCCGGCAGAAACGGATAGGCAAGAATGGAAATCACCCTTATGCTCTCGGCAAGGGTCCAGAGCACGGTTCCAAGCCTTTTTTCCTCTCCCTCCTGCTTTGCGAGTTTCCACGGCGCCTCGCTGTCCACATACCGGTTAACAAGTCCTATGAATTCCCATATGCGGGAAAGCGCCCTGTTAAACGCAAGCTCCTCAAGATCAGAACTCACCTGAAGGTGGGTCTCCCCGTAGGAACTCTCTATCTTCTTTTCGCTTTCCGAAGGCTCCCCCGGCTCAGGGACGATTCCTCCGAGGTATCTCTCTATCATCCCCAGAGAGCGGCTCACGAGATTTCCAAGCCCGTTCACAAGTTCCCCGTTCACCCTGCTGACAAGCGATCTTTTCGAGTAGTCCCCGTCCTGTCCGAAAGGTATTTCGCGGAGCAGAAAATAACGGAACACCTCAGAGCCGAACTCCTCAACCACTTGACAGGGATCAACCACGTTTCCAAGTGATTTTGACATCTTCTCCCCATCAACCGTCCACCACCCGTGGGCAAAGACCGTTTTTGGAAGCGGGAGTCCCGCGGACATGAGAAAAGCGGGCCAGTAGACGGCGTGGAACCTGAGTATGTCTTTTCCCACGAGGTGAATATCCGCCGGCCAGAATTTCCCGAAATCGCCGGTCTTCCCGGGGAACCCAAGCGACGTAAGGTAATTCGTGAGGGCATCGAACCAGACGTAGACCACGTGTCCTTCCGAGTCGGGAACCGGGATTCCCCACGAGAAATTAGTCCTGCTCACGCTCAGGTCCCTGAGACCTCCCTCCACGAAACTTACGACCTCGTTTCTTCTGTAGTCGGGTTTTATGAACTCGGGGTGTTCGCTGTAGTGGCGAAGAAGGGGTTCCTGGTATTCAGACAGCCTGAAGAAGTAGCTCTGCTCCTTTATTTTTTCCAGTCGGGGGCGGCTTTCTTCTGGAAGCTTCATTATTTCTTCAAGCTGGGTTTCGGTTATGAAGGCCTCGTTTCTCACGTCGTACCAGCCTTCATACTCATCAAGGTATATGTCGCCGTTTTTCTCTACGAGTTTCCATATTTCTGATACCGCTTCGTGGTGGCGCGCCTCCGTGGTTCTTATGAAGTCGGTGTTCGAGATGCCGAGAAGTTTCCATAGGTCCTGGAACTTGACTACCACCCTGTCGGCAAGCTCTATGGGGGTTTCTCCGCCAGTCTGGGCAGTCTGTTCTATCTTTCTTCCGTGCTCGTCAGTTCCGGTGAGAAAATAGACTTCCTGTCCCGCCGCGGCCTTGTATCTCGCTATCGTGTCGGCCGCTATGGTAGTGTAGGCGTGGCCGATGTGCGGCACGTCGTTAACGTAGTAAATCGGAGTTGTTACGTAGAACTGCTCTTTTTCCATCTGTTTTTGTGACCCGTTAAATGGGAATTAACAGGGATTAATAAAACACAACGGACGGGCATTTCAATTTTTTGCGCACGAAAACCCTGACTCACGGCATGTCGGGCCTTTTCGGCAGGGGTCGCATCCGCGGTGAAAGTGCGCCTCGGGGTCAGACTTTATTGATCATGGATTCAGTGTACTCGAGCCGTTCCATGATCCAGCTGAAATCCGGAGGAGAGCCAAAGAGCATTCCCTGCATGTCCGCATAATCCTGTTCGATTATCCTGCGCGGTTCTTCCTGCGGAAGGAGTCTTAAGGAACCCGGCACTGCTTCTTCAAGTTTTTTCCAGGCCTGTCGGAAAGCCAGCGTATTATGGGCCCGCACATCGTCCAGCAGATCTGTATCGGACAGTGCCGATTTGGCAATATCTGTTTCCGTGATCATCGCGACATCATAGTAATGGCGTGAAATTCGCTGTTTTTCTCTCGGAAGTCTCCCGGAGTCCCGGTAGCCGCAGTGCACGCCGTGGAGTATGAGAAGCTTGTCGAGATAGGTTCGTTCGGGCGCTATCACCGTTATGTTTTCTGCTACAAGCGACCAGTCGGGAAGCTCATCGGCAATGTAGGGGGTTATGGAGCAGGCAAGATTAGGATCCAGCGCCGACCTCGCTCCGGCTTCGATTTTTACCTGAGTCGCTACGTAATCGTCCTCTCCGGCCAGATACAGGGACGGGTATTCGACAAGCAGTGTCTGGCGGTCCTGATCATTCGGATCAGGGTATACCCGGCACCCCTGCGCGACTTCGTCAATTAGTATCGCGAGGTCTTTTCTCATTTCCCCGAGAATATAGTCGCTGCATGCCGATCTCAGCTCTTCAAATAGAGCTTTGCGTTTCTTGTTCGAAAGATTCTCTGCGAGAGTAGGGTCCCTTTGTTCTTTGAATCCCAGATCTTCGCGATAGACGACTATGTCCACGTCTTCTGAGAATCGCTGAATAAGGCCGAAAGCTTTTGAGAGAGATGTTCCGCCCTTGAAGAGCAGTTTCGGGTGCCCCTCGGGAAGTCCGTTGTAAAGCGCGTCAAGAACCAGACAAACCCAGAAGTCTTTCTCTATATATTGGGGCTGGGTTTCACGAAGCCTAGCGGCTCTCACCAGCACTTCTTTTCTTTCTTCATCTGGCAGTTCCAGAAAGTATTTGAAGGATTTATTCATGATTCAGACGCCTTATTATTTGTTACTTCGCTCACAATTGACTGCATCCATACAGGCAAACAGTGGAGGTCACGCGACAGATCAAACTTGACGTAGTCGGGAAGGATGCGTTTCAGGATCGGAATCACATCGGGATCCTTGCTCGCGTGAGGGCCAAGCCACCTTAGCGCCTGAACCACGCGGGCTCCGGGCCTTCCGGCCCATCTCATCACACTTGGAGGGGTATGGCGGAAGCGTATTTTCATACCGTCAACTGTTAAAGTCCTTGAGTAGCTATCAGTGTCATAGACAATTTTTGCGGCTACGGCGTTGGTCAGACCGAGGAGGTTTGCCGAATCAAGACTGTCGGGCAACATTCTGGAGTTATCACGTCTTGCTATCGCTTCAGCAGCAGAGTATGGATCAGCTGACAGGTGTCCCGGAAGTATCTTGCTTTTTCTGGACATGTGGTAGAGTCCCCGCGCTGCTCTGCGCAGGCTTCCTTTTTTGACCAGACGCGCA
This sequence comes from Candidatus Dadabacteria bacterium, assembly GCA_022827275.1. Classification (GTDB taxonomy): domain Bacteria; phylum Desulfobacterota_D; class UBA1144; order Nemesobacterales; family Nemesobacteraceae; genus Nemesobacter. Next base: position 6,207 of record JAJDTG010000010.1, read on the forward strand.
AGTGCCTGATCAACTGCCGCACGGCTTCCAAGATCAATAAAGTCTGTCGGCGTGCATACCCATCCCGGTTTCTGTTCAGAGATTCTCCCCATGATTTTATCGGCTGTGCCTGCCATCTGACTACATTCCTTAAATTTGCCGTGGATTTACAACTGTCAGAAATTTACAGCATTCTTCAGGAAAGTCAACTAACTGGATATTCAGTTTCCCGGAATTGCTTCGCGTGATGGAAAATTTTGGGAAAATCGGGTTTTTTCTATTCCGTGTTCTGGAAAGAATGGAAATCGTCTGTCATGACTCAACCCTTGATTCCTTGGCCAGTTTGCGCACGACCGACTGCATCCAGACAGGCAGATAACCTATTCCCTGCAGCAGGTCGGATTTTACGTGATCGTGAAGAACTCGTCTCAGAATCGTAATTGCGCGGGGGTCTTTACCGGCTTCGGAACCCAGCCACCTGAGTGCCTGGACAACAGGCGCGCCGGGTCTGTCTGCCCAGAACATGACTTTCGGATGCGCATGGCGGAACCGTACAGTCTTTCCGGCAATGGTTAGAGTCCTTGATGGGCCATCTGTATCATAGATAGCACTTTCAGACGGCGACCTAGTAAGGCCCAGCATGTTTGCGTACACCGAACCGTCGGGCATGATTCTGGCGCTGGTTCTTCTTGCGACTGCGGTGACCGCGGAATAAAGATCAGCAGGTTCCGCCTCTTTGGAGGTTCCTCTCGCTCTCGGTATATCGTAAAGACCACGACCAACTCTGCGCAACCGACCTGCCTTTACAAGTCTGCGCAATGCTTGGTCGATTTCTGCAGGTGCTCCCAGGTCCGCAAAATCCTTCGGCGTGCCTACCCATCCCGTTTTCTGCTCCGACATTCTCTTTATGATTCTCTTGGATGTGTCAGGCACCTGGTTGTGCTTCCTGCAATAATACGTTTTAAACTGTCAGAAATTTCCAATGTTTTTCTATAAGCGTCAATTTCCGAACTTTCATGCTGTTTTGTCTTGTCTGAACATTTGTCAGAAAATTAAAGCCTTTTTCCGAGCGGAGATAAGACTCTGGGGATGACAGGGATTTCGGAAACTATATTCTTATCGGGGGAGTTTGTCGGTTTCGCGAGACCTGTGGTGATCAGATCCTTACCCCCGTCCCCGGGTTCTTAGAAAAGGCAGGTGCGGGATACCCGCTTTCCGTTCCGAAAGCGGCAAGTGGCGCCATTCTCGGCGAAGCCCCGCCCAGATTCCGAAAAGCATTACGATGAACAGGATCGTAAGCGGAAAACTTAAGAGAACAACCGCCGCCTGGAATGATCTCAGTCCGCCCGCAAGCATAAGCACCGCGGGTATAACTCCGCCGACAAAGCACCAGAACTCGCGCTGGGGCACGGGTGTGTCCATCTTGCCTCCTGCCGTTATGGAGTCAACGGCCAGAGAACCTGAATCAAGCGAGACGACAAGGAAGGAAAACAGCATGACGATAATTAAAATGGAGGACAGATATGGTTGCGGGAACTCCTCCAGCATTTTGAACAACGCAAGTTCACTGCGCCCCGAACCGACCGCTTCGACCACCCCCGCGTAACCGTCGAAGAGAAACTGAAAAACTGCCGAGCCTCCAAGGGAGTTCATCCAGAGCACGCAGAAAACGGTCGGCAGTATGAGGACGAAAAACAGAAACTCCCGCACGGTCCTGCCCCTTGAAATACGCGCGATGAACATTCCTACAAAAGGTGCATAGCAGAACCACCAGGCCCAGTAAAAAATGGTCCAGTCGTGTATGAAGGCAGTGTCCTCACGTCCTGTCCAGAGACTAAAGGACGCCATATTGACCAGATAGCTTTTGGACGAGGTCAGGCAGTGGCGGAAGATGTCAAGCGTCGGACCGGCCGAGATGAGAAACAGCATCAGACCCACCGCGAGGATTATGTTAAATCGGCTCAGGCGGCCGATTCCGGTATTTATGCCCGTGAGAAGTGCGGTCATTGCTGTAAGCATTACCAGGGCGATCAGTCCCACCCTGAGAAGGCTGGAAGGGTGGATTTCAAACAGGTAGTCAATTCCCCCGATTATCTGTTCGGTTCCAAGCCCGATGGAGACGGCAAGACCGAACAGGGTGGAGAATACAACAAGGGTTTCAATCAGGTGCCCCGCCCATCCCCACACACGGTTGCCCAGGACGGGGTAGAAAACCGAGCGCAGGGAGAAAGGCATGTGCATGTTATGGGAGAAAAGGGCCATTGACAGGCCCGCGACGGCGAATATCGCCCATCCATGGAGTCCCCAGTGAAAAATGGATCCGGCCATGGCGACCGTGAAAGCGGTTTCAGCATCCGAAGGGTCTGCGCCGAGAGGAGGGTTCTGAAAGTGATATACGGGTTCCACCACCCCGAAAAAGATGAATCCCGCGCTTACCGAAGTCGCGAAGATCATCGCGAACCAGCTTGCATATGAGTAGTCCGGTTTTGCGTCCTGCCCGCCCAGACGCACCTTGGCAAGCGGAGAGAGCATAAGCAGCAGGCAGGAAAGCAGGATAATGTTGGCGGCGCTCATGAACCACCAGTAAAACCAGGTCGTGAGCAGGTTCCGGGCACTTTCGACGACCTCGGCCGTTTTTTCCTGAAAGACCGTCCCGGCAACGATGAAGGCGATGATCAGCAGAGCGGAAACGAGGAATGACGGGGCGTGGAAATCAAGCCTTAGTATCTTGATGTTTTCCCGCCCGCGCTGGTATGGGCGTCCCTTGTGAATTTTCTGCCCATGCGCCGGCTTTTTTTCTCGTTCCATTTTACTGCAGAAGCGGGGCAAGCCGCGGCGTTCGCGCTAGAAAACCGTTCTTCTCTCCCCGTATCAGCGCTTCTGGCTTCTTAGCCCTTTCCATATGCTTACCGTCATCAGGATAAGCAGGATGGAGAACGGAAGTCCGGCTATGAGCGAGGCTGCCTGCAGCGATTTAAGACCTCCTCCCAGAAGCAGGGCAATGGCGACTGCGCCCTCAAGGCTGCACCAGAACACCCGCTGGGAGGCGGGGGCGTCAAGTTTTCCTCCGGACGAAGTTATGTCGATCACCAGAGAGCCCGAATCCGATGAAGTGATAAAGAAAATTACGAGAAGAAGGACGCTTGCAAAGGAAAGCACCTGAGTCATAGGCATCTGCTCAAGCATCTTGAACAGCGCGAGTTCGGGCTTCCACTGCGTGATTATCTCCGTAACGCCCGTGTAGCCCTCGAAGAGAAGCTGATGGATGGCAGTGCCGCCGAAAACGCTCATCCAGAGCAGGCAGCAGAGAGTCGGAAGAACGAGGACGCAGATAAGAAATTCGCGCACGGTTCTGCCTCTTGAAATGCGGGCGATGAACATTCCTACAAACGGCGTCCATGAAATCCACCAGGCCCAGTAAAAAGTAGTCCAGCCGTGTAGAAAACCAGTATCCTCTCTCCCTACCCAGTTGCTAAGAGGTACAGCCTTTACAAAATAGTCCGCGAGTCCCGCGAAGAGGCTGCTCAGTATGTACTGCGTCGGTCCTGCGACGAAAACAAACAGAAGCAGGAGGAGGGCAAGAGTGATGGTGACCTGACTCAGACGTTTGATCCCCACGTTGAGTCCGCTTAGCACCGAAAGCGTGGCGAAAAAAGTGGTCAGGGCTATGAAGAGAACATGGGCCATGTCCGTTGCCGGAATTCCGAACAGGTAGTTTAAACCCGCCACGGCCTGCTTTGCCCCGAGTCCGAGCGATGTGGCAAGACCGAACAGCGTGGCGAATATGGCCAGAGTATCTATTATATGCCCGCTCCATCCCCACACGCGTTCTCCGAGAAGAGGGTAGAATACCGAGCGGACAGTAAGAGGCAGCCCCTTGTTGTAGGCGAAAAAAGCGAGACCGAGGCCCACGGTTCCGTAGAATGCCCACGGGACCAGTCCCCAGTGAAAGGTTGACGCGGATATGGCGATGGCCTGGGTCGCCTCGGAGTCGGAGGGATCAATTCCCAGAGGAGGATTCAGCAGGTAATAGACAGGTTCGAGCACTCCGTAGAAAAGCAGGCCTATGGCGACTCCCGCCGTGAAGATCATGGAGAGCCAGGTAATCCTCGAGTACTCCGGGCGAGCGTGAGTGCCGCCTAGGCGCACATCTCCAAGGCGAGACAGGATCAGGAGGAGACAGAACAAAAAGCATATGGATCCGGCGCTCATGAAAAGCCAGTCAAACTGGGTGGTAATCGAGACGCGAAGCGCTCCCAGCACCTCCGCCGCCTTTTCTTGGAAAATCAGCGCTCCGATCGTGAAAATGAGTACTGAAATGCCGGATGCGACAAATACCGGGACATTTATGTCAAGGCCGAATATCTGCAGATTGTTCTGTCCGGCCGGATGTTCATGAGCCTGTTTCATTTATATCTCCTCTGTTTTTTTAATTATTCGTAAAGGGTGAAGTAGTAACCCACGTTAACGTTAAAGCGCTTGTGCCACTCGTTGTTTCCGCTGGCGCCGAAATCATTTAACCCGTAGATGTTCGTGTAGTCATCTCCCTCGCCACCGACGAAATAATTGCCGTCGCTGATACCGAGCTCGGTGTAGATATAAAGGGATCCCCAGTACCACATAGTTCCGAAAGTCCAGAGAGTGCTGTCGTTAAGATCGCCTTTTTTGTTCATGATGGAACTCCACTCCACATAGGGCGTAACGCCGTCAAGCCAGGAGATATCCAGGCCGTTGTACCTGAGGGAAACTGCCGGTATCCACGCTTCGGATGCCACCGGCCAGGCGAAGTTAAAAGCTCCCATAGGGATAAGGTCTCCGGTTCCCCACGGAGTGTTATCCGTAATGTCGTACTTGTAGTAAGAAAGCTGGGAGTGAAGCGAGAAATCCCGAAGCTGGGTCACCGCGTGAGCAGAGACCGCGAGGTGGTCGGCGCCTGAGTCGTCAACGCCCGTTCCCTCAAGTCCTCCGTACTGAAAGGACATTCCTACATCTCCGATTGTTCCGGTTGAGTAGATCAGACGCAGATTTACCTGGTGCTTTTCCTCAAAGCCATTTGTCGCCCCGGCCGTAATTTTCCCGTCCGCGTCAGCAGTGTTGTTCCATTTCACAGGATCGTAGCTGTACCGGGCACTGTCGCGGCTGCTTCCGTCCCAGTGTCCCTCATCCTCAAGATAGTAGGCAAGGTCAACCGTGAGATCGCCGAAGGCTTTTGTCCATCTCGCCCCGAGGTCCATGTCGTCTGAAAGCCCGACGTAGTAATGCTGATCAAAGAACCAGCTGTTTGAAACCCCCCATGCTCCCGGTCCGAAAGGAACGCGGACGATGCCGGCCTTGAGGGTGCCGAAACTATCCGAGGTATATCCGAGCCACGCCGTGTGCATCATGCTGTAATCGTCGTAGTAGCGGTATTCTGCTCTTCCTATAATGCCGTTATAGTCAAGATCGACGTTCATGCGCAGAAGTTCAAAGTCCGAATCTCCAATGTTCTCGCCCCTGCGGCCATCGTAATCGCCGTAGGCGTGGTTGGCGCGCATGGCGCCGCCGATCCGGATCGGGCTCTTCTTTGGTTCCGCCTGCTCAGTCGCCGCGGCCGCGGATTCAAACTCCGTGAGTTTTTCCCGGGTGCTTTCGAGTTCCTGTTCCAGATATTCGATACGCTGTTTCAATGCTTCGCTTTCACCGCCGCCCTCTCCGGCAAACACCGGGGAAGAAGCGAACAGAAGGACTGCCATTGTCAGGATCAGATTGCGCATATATCACCACCTTTTATGAAATTTCCAATCATAGTTGGTTGTCAACTCTTCCCATTATAACACAAGGCTCCCTTGAGACGCAAAAAAAACGAATGGGTCATAACGCGTGGTCCAGGGAGGCTTCCCGGGAAACGCGGTTGTTCCTTCTGCGGGGAAGCGGTTGCGGCGTCACTACACCGAAAGCCTCAAAAGAAGATTCTCGAGGGAGACCTCGACGTTTGCGTTATTCTCTGATATCCGCGTCATGGCTTCTTCAAGGGCCGAGAATTTGCCGAGAAGTTCAGACACGTTCCTTTTTCCCGAATATTCGCTCAGCCGCTCAAGGAGGTCTGCGTTTACTATTTCATCTTTTTCCCCAGAGGTCTTGAGAACCACCGAATCCCGAAGCCACACGGAGAAGATGTCAAAGACCGTTTTCAGTTCATCCGGCCCTCCGCCTTTTATCTCTTTCTGTATTCTCTCAACGGAATCAAAAAGGGTAAGCGGTTTTCTGCCGTCAACTGCCATCAGGCAGTCTATGTATTCGGTCCTTTTGCGCAGGTAATCCTCGTCGGTCGCAAGCGCTCTTGAGATGCTGCCTCCGGATATTCTCGAGACAAGTTCCGGGTCGCCGCTCTCAGGGTTTTCTTTTTCCAGAAACTCCCTTACCTTGCGCGTTTCAAGCGGCTGGAACACCACCGACTGACATCTTGACCTTATAGTCGGCATCAGCTGGTCGGCGAGGGTGGTTATCAGGATTATCACGGAATTGGGCGGCGGTTCTTCAAGGGTCTTAAGAAACGCGTTCTGAGCGTTGAAGTTCATTCTCTGCGCGCCGTCGACTATAAAGACCTTGTAAGGGTTTTCATAGGGGGCGAGGTGTATAAGCCGCTCTATGTCCTCTCTTACGTTATCCACCTTTATTGTTTTCTCTCCCGGGTATCCGAACACAAGCACGTCGGGGTTAAGACCTTTTTCGGTCTTTACGCAAGAGGCGCATCCGCAGTCAGTATCTTCGGCCCTCTCATCAGCGCAGTTTATAAGTTTCGCGAAACCGACTGCGACCAGCTTCTTTCCCACGCCCTCGGGTCCCGAGAAAAGGTAAGCGTGGGAAATCCGGTTTTTCCGGACGGAACTGAGAAGAAATTCCTTCTGGGGTTCGTGTCCTATGATCTGCGGAAATCCCATGATCTTTATCTTACCGGCAAGCAAGGCCGTCTTCTATGACGGGAGATGGTTATTTTGCATCTTCAGCCGATATGCATTCTTCGAGAAGTAGTGCTACGTGAACCGGAACTGCCCCGGTGAAATGGGAGACCTGCTCGAGACATGATATGCCCGTTACGCAGACCCTCTCCGATTCTCCCAAGCTCCTTATTTTCGGAAAAAGACCGCATTCCCCCATGGCTTTTGATATTTCGTAGTGCTCTTTTTCGTAACCGAAACTTCCCGCCATGCCGCAGCACCCGGCGTCGCTTGACCTCGCGTCGTATCCCAGGCGGTTAAGAAGCGACAGGGTCTTTCCGAAATCGCCGACGGATCTTTCGTGGCAGTGTCCGTGAACGAGTATCCCTCCGCGTCTTTGCTTCCCGGGGTCGAGGAAACTATCACCTTGCGCGCTGACAAATTCGCAGACCGAGTATATGTTCGGAAGGAGCGCGTTCAGTGATTCGTTAGCCGGAAGAAGATCGGCGTATTCATCCCGAAACGCAGAGAGGCAGCTGGGTTCTGAAAATACCACGGGAATGTTCCTTCGGGCATAACCTGAGAGAACGTTTACGTTGTGAGTCGCGTTCTCCCTGGCTTTCTTCACCATGCCGGTACTCAGCATCGGCCGCCCGCAGCATTTTCTTTGTCTTTCCAGAAGCACCTCGAAACCAAGGCTCTCAAGTGTCCCGATAACGGCTTTTCCTATTTCGGGGTAGAAAAACTCAGACCACGTGTCGTGGAAATAAACCACCTGTTTTCCATTCTGGGGATTTTCCTTCCTTTTACGGAACCACCCACTGAAAGTATCTTCAGCCATCGGGGGAAGTGATCTTCTTCGGGAAATTCCCGCGAGCGAAAGCAGCCCTCGGGAAAAGGAGATCTCAAGTGCCCGGTTTAAAAAGCGGGGAAGGGTGCTACGTGCGGAACTTATCTCGTGCACTCGGGCAAACAGGCTGTCTCTTGCCGTAAATCCGGTTTTGTTCTTATAGAGGGCCAGGAACTCGGTTTTCATCTTGCCGACGTCAACCCCTGAAGGACATTCGGTACGGCACGCCTTGCATCCCACACAGAGATCGAAAACGTCGTAGAATCCTTTTTCATAGAGCATGTCTGCGTCCATATGGCCCAGCAGAAGTTCCCGGAGCAGGTTGGCGCGCGCCCTTGTGGTATCGCCTTCGTCAAGGGTCGCCCTGTAGGAGGGACACATTATCCCCTCGGCGGTCTTTCTGCAGACCCCCTGACCGTTGCACATCGCGGCTGCTGCTGCTAGGCCTCCCTCCCGGGACCAGTCAAGAGAGGTGGTGATGTCCTCAGTGGATTTCCTCATCCTGAGACTCAGGGAAGAATCGGGCCCGCGGACGACTTTTCCCGGATTGAACACTCCCCTCGGGTCAAATATCTCCTTTATCTTCTTCATCACTGAGTAAAGTTCCTCTCCGAAGAGCCTTTCGTTAAGGTAGCTTCTCTGGAGACCGTCCCCGTGCTCGCCGCTCATTACCCCCGAGTAGCGGAGTACGAGTTCCAGGGTGCGTTCTGAAAGTGCTGCCATGTCGGATACTCCCTTCTGCTCCCGAAGGTCGAGAAGTGGCCTTATGTGCAGGCATCCGGCGCTTGCGTGGCCGTAGAAAGCGGCTTTGAGACCGAACTCGTCAAGAAGCGAGATCACGTCCCTTGTGTAGCTGGCCAGACTCTCCGCGGGAACCGAGACATCTTCTATGCAAGGCACGGGTTTCTGGTTGCCCCTGTCGCTCATCAGGATTCCGAGCCCCGCTTTTCTTACATCCCAGATTTTTTTTTGCTCCTCCCGCCCCAGTACGGCAAAAGCGGAATCAAGGGATTTCCCGAGGTTCTTCGCCCTCTCGCCGGTCTGCCTTTCGTCGTCTCCCTGGAATTCTACTACTAGGATTGACCCGGAGGTTCCCTCAATGAAGGAAAGGGAGTGCGAGAACCCTTTTTTTCTTCTGGCAAGACCTATCAGGGTTCCGTCAATGAGTTCTATCGCCGATGGACCGTGGGAAAGGATTTCTAAGACCGAGTCCATTGCCTCTGGGATTTCACGAAACGGAATGACGCAAAGTGCGCTTGAGAGAGGTTTTTCAACGAGGTTAAGCTCAAAATCGGTCGAGATCGCGAGGGTGCCTTCGGAGGAGGCGAGAAGTTTCGCGGGATTGAACTCCCCGTCCAGGAAATAGTTGAGCGAGTACCCGGAAGCTCTCCTCCAGTGTTTTGGAAAATCAGTTTTTACAAGCTCCCCGCTTTCCTTTATAAGCGCGGCGAGTTTTTCAAAAAGACTCTCCGCAATGTCGTGTCCTCCTCCGCGTCTTTTATAGTTTTCCCCGGAAAGCTCAAGAGAAGACCCGTCCGCCAGCACGACGTTTGAGGAAATCACGTGATCGCCCGCCATTCCGTAAAGTATGGAGTGAGCTCCCGTAGCGTTGTTCGCGACGGCTCCCCCTACGGTGGCGACGCTTGCGCTTGAGGGGTCCGGTCCGAACATGAGACCTAGGGGCGAGAGGTCTCTGTTAAGGTTGTCGATCGAGATTCCGGGCTCCACTCTGACTCTCCTCCCCCCGGCGTCCACGTCGACCACCCTGTTCATGTACTTTGACAGGTCAAGGATTATTCCTTCTCCTACAGCCTGTCCCGCAAGGCTTGTCCCGGCTCCACGCACCGTGACCGGTATGTCGCATGCGGAGGCTTCGGAGACGGTGATCTCTATGTCCTGAGGGTTTTTCGGGATTACAACCGCTTTGGGGAGAATTCTGTAGTTGCTTGCGTCCGTACTGTAGATGGCCCGGTCAACGAGGCTTTTTCTTATTTCGCCCCGGATCTGTCTGCCGAGCGTCCTGCTCAGATATTCGATTTTTGATTTCTCCATGGAAATCAGTGCCGGCCGGAGCGTTTTGGGACAAAAGACTGCACACGGGAGAGAAGGTCTTCAGGCCTCGCCGTTTTCAAACGTTCTTAGTATCCCGTAGGTCGTGTCGCGTTCGGCCGGGATTCTGCCTATTTCTCTGGTGAGTTTTCTGAACTCCTCGGGCGGGAAATACTGTCCGTAACTTGCGCCGGCGAAACGGGATATCTGCTCTTCCATGAGCGTTCCCCCGAAGTCGTTTGCCCCGGCGGTGAGAGAGAACTGGGCGAACTCGGGTCCCTGCTTTACCCAAGAAACCTGTATGTTGTTTATCCATCCCCGGAGCATCATTCGGGAAACCGCGTACATTTTCAGCTGGTCAAGGTCGGTTGGGCCCTTTTGAACCTTCCCCTTGGAGTGAATGAAAAGCCTCGTGTTCCAGGGAATGAACCGAAGCGGCACAAACTCCGTGAACCCTCCAGTCTCTTTCTGTATATCCCTCAGAATTCCAAGGTGTATGGCCCAGTGGTGGCGCTTGTCGAGGTGTCCGTACATTATGGTCGAGGTGGTTCTCATTCCTTCCTTGTGGGCTTTCTTCACCACCCTTATCCATACCTCGGTAGGTATCTTCCTGGGAGCGATTACCTTTCTTACCTCTTCAACCAGAACCTCGGCCGCGGTGCCGGGAAATGTGTTATGGCCGACATCCTTTAGTTTCCTTATGAACTCCTCTTCCTCTATGCCGAGAGTCTTGGCGCCGTAGTAGATTTCATAAGGGGAAAAAGCGTGAGTGTGCATCTCGGGCACGGCTTTTTTTACCGTCTTTATAAGCTCGACGTAGAAATTGCCGTCTATCTCTGGATGCATACCTCCCTGCATGCACACTTCCGTCGCGCCTATTTCCCAGGCTTCAACGGTTCTCTCCGCGACTTCGTCCATCGAGAGGAAATAGGCCCTGTCGTCCCCCTCGTCCGCCATAAAATTGCAGAAGCCACAGTAGACGTCGCATATGTTGGTGAAGTTTATGTTCCTGTTAACGACGTAGGTGATCACGTCCCCGACGTCTTCCTTCCTTATCTGGTCGGCTGCTAGAGCCAAGGCGGATATCTCGTCTGTATCCTCTATGCTGAAAAGATGGATTCCGTCTTCAACCGAGATCTCTTTTCCCGAGAGTGCGTCCTCGATTATGCGGCCCGTGGTGCCGTTTATGCGCGACATCACCCCGTCGACGCCGAGGGGCCTTCTCTGCTCTATGAAGTCTATTATTTTGCTTATGTCTTCCATTTTTCAGTTTACAGGAACGTATCCCCTCTCATCAACGCGTTCCCTTACCTTGCCGAGAACATAAGGGTCTATCCAGCGCTCATCTATGTACTCGGGATAGACGGGAAGTCTCTCCCTAAGTTCGTAACCTAGGGCGCTTACCTCCCTTTCCATTCTCTCAACCTGTGGCCACGGGGCTTCGGGATTAACATAGTCTATCGTAAGAGGCGACACGCCGCCAAGATCGTTTATGCCGGCCGTCAGGTAGAAAGTAAAATTCCTGTTGTTAAGGTTGGGGGGTATCTGTATGTTCATGTCCCCTCCGAATATGAGCCTCGAGATGGCAACGGTCTTCAGCATCTCGAGAAAATCGGCGGGTGGGTATTCCTCCATTTTTATTCCTTCCTTGGGGTTGAAGTTCTGAATTATTATTTCCTGCAGGTGACCGTGCCTGCGGGAGAGTTCAAGCAGCGCGTAAAGCGAGTCGATTCTCTCCTCGAACGTTTCCCCGATTCCCACCAGTATGCCGCTTGTCCAGGGAATACTGAGTTCGCCCGCGTGCTCCATGGTCTCCATCCTGAGCTTCGGGACCTTGTCGGCGCAGCCGTGGTGGGCGTTTCCCTTCTTAAGCAGCCTCTCGCTTATGTTCTCTAGCATGAGGCCCATGCTGGGGTTGCTTTTTCTGAACCCGGAGAGTTCTTCCGGGGTTGAGAGCCCGAGGTTCGTGTGGGGGAAGATTCCGTGTTCAAGTCCGGTCTTTCCCATGTCGATCAGGTACTCTGCCGTCGTTTCGTAGCCGATTTCCCCGAGCGCGTCCCTGTATACCTCATAGGCGAGTTCCGGCTTGTCGCCCGTGACGAAAAGAAGTTCAGTGCACCCCGCCTTCGCTCCTTTTTTCGCCATGTCGACGACCTCTTCAGGGGTCATGAACAGATCTCCCTCTCCCGGTTCTATCTTGAACGTGCAGTATCCGCAACGGTCCCTGCAGAGTTGGGTAAGGGGTACGAAGACATTCTTGGAATAAGTTACGGTTTTTCCTTTCGAGCGGTTCCTGATAGCCGACGCGGCCAGAAGAAGAAAAGGGACTTCCTTGGGAAAAAGCTCCGCAAGGTAGAGTGCATCTTCGCGCGTGACGTTTTCTCCCTCGATTGCTTTTGATATTACTCTCTCAAGCTTCGTGGAAGGGCGAAGCTCCGAGAAGTCTCTTGCGCCGAATGTTTCAAGCAGCATGGCGCTTTCGTTTGCGCCGAATGTTTTTTCCCAGATTTCAGCTAAAAGGGTCATATAAAGGAACCACCCGTTGCGCTTCCCGCGCGGAAACAATTTCAACACCACCAACCCCGCCTCTAAGTATCTTATACGGGGAGCGTTTTTGTCAAGGAATGTAGCGAGGATTTATGGAGGAACCGCGGGACACCTTGTTCGAAAGTATGCTAGGTTCAAGGTACTATTTTACCTGAAATGGTTCCGTTGAGGTCAGGAAGACTGTCGGGTACGTCCGTTCCGCCGCGTCGGGACGGTATCCGCATGCGGGAGCGCGCACGTCTACTGAACTTCTCCCGCATCTTTTGCGGTCCTTGGCGTATCGCAATGGGCCTTTTCCTCCTTGCCACCATCATACTCGGTGTGCCGACGGGACCGGCCCGCGCACAGACCGACTCGGAATCGGCCACCTACACGGTAACGTTTGAAGGCAACTGGAACACCGACAGCACGCCCGACGGGGTTGTGGGCAGTGCGCATTTCACGACGCTAATCGGCGCCGTACACAACAGTGATGTGACTTTCTGGGCAGTGGGTGAGATGGCCACTGCTGGCGTGGAGAGGGTGGCGGAGCTTGGCATCACGGGTACGTTTGAGACAGAAATCAGCAATGCCGAAGAAGGAACTGTAAGATCCATCGTCAAGAAAAGCGGTACCTCTGCCATGGGTACGAGGACATTTGAAGTCGAGTTCAGCCGTACTCATCCCCTGTTTACCCTTCTATCGATGATCGGTCCCAGCCCGGACTGGTTTGTGGGCGTCTCTGCTCTGTCTTTGCTGGATGGATCGGATGACTGGCTACCCTCTCACACAGTAGACCTGTTTCCCTATGACGCCGGAACCGAGAACGGGGAAGAATTTTCACTGAGCAATAGCACTACCAGTCCACAGGGAGACATCACAAGTCTCAGGGGACAGGGCAAGTTCTCCGATGTGCACATGGCAAGGTTGAGCTTCACTCTCAACAATGTCATTCCGCCGCTGGAAGAAACGGAAACCGGGGAGGTGGATACCGAAGGCGGTGGAGGCTGCACTCTTGGAGGAAGTGATAGCTGCAGCGCGTTCGGCCTGTTTCTGGGCGCGTTGGCGTTGCTTCTGATGGTCTTGTTTAAAAGATACTCCATGGTAGACAAGACGCATTGAGGCGAGGCGGGGTGTTGTCGCGGGAAACCGCTTGAGAGAAAGGCTTGTTTCCCGCAATTTTTTCTAAGAATTCTATTTTGACAACCGTTACCACATCTGGTTGTCAAAATAGGTGGTTTGACTTTGGAAAAACTTTCAATGATACCTTGCTGCGCTACCAAGGAGTTTTGTAAAAGCTCTCAATCCACCGCATCCGAACCCGAGAGTTATGGGTAACGACAATGGTCGGCTTGGATGTGGTAATTGGAAGCGTTGGTGGCGGATTTAATCGACCGGGGATGGTCGTAAGAGGTCCATTCCCATTACGCCCGAGGGCAGCGGGTTTATCAAAATCATGGCGCAAAAGTGTAGACGAGGTCGAGAAAGTCGGCGTCGATAGAACCACTTGGGTGGCCCAAGTGCCACAGACGCAGGATGATGGAACCTTCGTCTGTCCCGTAGGCTTCCTGATACAGCGTCTCTATGGACGTCAGGTCAAAGGAATACTGATCTGTCGGGTACGCTTCGCACGTGTCGTCGTTGTCGTCATGGGTCAGGGCGACGACGAGCCGAACTGGATCTGATCCCATGAAGCTGCCGTCCGTGACAAGGGTGAAATCGTGTGTTTCACAGCCGCCGCTGTACGATACCGTGAGGGTCAGCGTGTCGTTTTCGATGACCGGCGCATGGTCACCGTCTATATCGAGTTCATACGCGTCGCTTTCCTGGAGTGCGGTAGCTCCGTCCACATCGTCGTCGATGAAGATCGACCCCTCGAACGGGCGGCGGTCGTCCGTGTCAGCGGGGGTCATGCTCGAGGTTTTAGCGTCCGTGTTATCGTCTGTCCCTTGTCCGCATGCCGTTGCGGACAAGAGCAAGAGACATAGAGTAAACCTGATTATTCTTTGCCAAGACATGTCTTGATTTTCTTCGAGATGGTCGGTTGGTACTAAATTAAATGATTGTCGCACTGGGGTCAAGGCATCTGCAAGGAGCGTGTAAAGAGTCAATTAAATTGACCGAATTTTGAATAAATTAGTTCAGACATTGTCAATTCAAAGCACAGGAGTTACAATACGATTCAGCATCTTGAAGCCTAGGATCGAGCGTAACTGCCTGATATATAAAGCCCTTAAATATTAAATGACTGCCTCTACGGTTCCCCAAGATTTGGCTATCTTGTCCCTTGCAATTTTCGTACAAGCACGGCGGTTTTAAAACTCGGGATAATCACAATGGAAGTTTATTAGTCAGGAGGAAATTCATGTCAAAACCGAAAGTTTTTCCACCCTCAGAAGCTGTTACCGAAGGAGCCCTGATAAACAGGGACGAATATAACTGGATGTATCGTCAGTCGGTTAAGGACCCCGAGGGGTTCTGGGGCGCCCACGGCGAGCGGATTGACTGGATCAGGCCCTATACGAAGGTAAAGGACGTAAACTACGGACCGGGGGACGTGTCGATCAGGTGGTTCTACGACGGGACCCTTAACGTGTCGGCAAACTGCGTCGACCGCCACGCGGAGCGGACCCCTGACAAAATCGCGATCATATGGGAGGGGGACGACCCTGCTGAAGACAGGAAATTCACTTACGCGGAACTCAAAAGTGAAGTCTGCCGCATGGCTAACGTGCTTAAGTCTCTCGGCGCTCGCAAGGGCGACAGGGTAACCATATACATGCCGATGATTCCCGAGGCTGCCTTCGCCATGCTTGCGTGCGCGCGTATCGGCGCCATTCATTCGGTAGTGTTCGGAGGTTTTTCGCCGCAGGCGCTTGGGGGAAGAATCTCTGACTGTGAATCGGAGATAGTCATTACGGCGGACGAGGGACTTCGCGGCGCTCGCAAGGTGCCTCTTAAGGTAAACATGGACAAGGCGCTTGAAGACGACGCTGTGGACTCGACTGTAAAAAAGGTATTGGTGGTGCGCCGCACTGGAGCGGACATTCCCTGGGATGGCAAGCGGGACGTCTGGTATCATGAGGCCGCGGCGGAGGTCTCCCATGACTGTGCAGCTGAGGAAATGGGCGCCGAGGACCCGCTTTTCATTCTCTACACCTCGGGTTCGACCGGAAAGCCCAAGGGGGTTTTGCACACAACCGGCGGCTATCTTGTTTACGCTTCGATAACTCACCAATACGTGTTCGATTACCACGAAGGAGAGATCTACTGGTGTACTGCCGACGTCGGCTGGGTTACCGGCCACAGCTACATCGTCTACGGACCGCTTGCAAACGGCGCCACCACTGTGATGTTTGAAGGGGTGCCGGGTTATCCGGACATGTCGCGTTTCTGGAGAGTTTGCGACAAGCACAACATCAGTATTTTCTACACGGCTCCCACGGCTATCCGGGCGCTTATGCGCGAGGGAGACGGGCCGGTTAAGGAAACCTCCCGCACATCGCTTCGCGTTCTTGGTACAGTTGGAGAACCGATCAATCCCGAAGCTTGGATGTGGTACTACGAAGTGGTCGGCGACGGCCGCTGTCCCATAGTGGACACCTGGTGGCAGACTGAGACCGGTGGGGTCCTGATAACCCCGCTTCCCGGTGTGACGGATCTCAAGCCGGGTTCGGCCACGCTGCCGTTTTTCGGGGTCCGTCCGGAACTGGTTGATTCAGAAGGCAGCGTCTTGGAAGGCGCGGCTGAGGGAAATCTCTGCATAGCCGATTCATGGCCGGGACAGGCACGCACGGTTTACGGCGATCATGACCGTTTCGTCGAAACTTATTTTACCGCCTATCCGGGCAAATATTTTACCGGTGACGGCTGCCGTCGCGACGAAGACGGTTATCATTGGATCACCGGGCGCGTCGATGATGTTATAAACGTGTCCGGTCACCGGATGGGCACAGCCGAGGTTGAAAGCGCCCTCGTGTCGCACGGAAGCGTCGCCGAGGCGGCGGTAGTAGGCTATCCGCACGAGATAAAAGGCCAGGGCATCTATGCCTACGTGACGCTTAACGCCGATTCCAAGCCCTCAGAAGAGCTTCGAGGCGAACTGGTTAAATGGGTGAGAAAGGAAATAGGGCCGATCGCCTCTCCCGATCTTATACAGTGGGCGCCGGGTCTTCCGAAAACTCGCTCGGGCAAGATCATGCGCCGGATCCTGCGCCGCATCGCCGCTGACGATTATGCTGATCTTGGCGATACCTCAACGCTTGCCGATCCGTCGGTGGTTGATAACCTGATTGATAACCGGATGAACCGCTGAACGGCGCGGATGGTCCAATCTGCCAGTTTTCAGGCCTGCTGCTGAACTGAGAGCGGCAAAAAACTTTACAAACATGAAGTTGCGTTCCATGATTGTAAATGGATATGGCAGGGTGAACGGCTGAGAACTAGATCTCGGAATTTCATATGAGGCTTAACAGATTTCTTTCCGAGTGCGGAATAACATCAAGAAGAAAAGCGGATAACCTTATAAAGGCGGGACGGATAACTGTAAACGGGAAAGTCGTTCGTACTCTCGGTTCCGTGGTGGACGAGACTGCCGACACGGTGGCGCTTGATGGAAAACCCGTGCGCAAGGAAAGGAAAAGATACGTGATGCTTAATAAGCCTCCCTTTTACCTCACTTCCCTAAAGTCCATGGAAGATGGAAAGAAAACGATAACGTCCTTTCTGGGAGACATAGAGCAAAGGGTTTATCCCGTTGGCAGGCTTGATTACGACTCTGAGGGACTCCTGATTCTCACAAACGACGGGGAACTTGCAAACAGAATACATCACCCCAGATACAAGGTGGTAAAGACTTATCTGGCCGAGGTTTCGGGAGAGGTGCAAGGTGATCTCGAAACAGTGCTTGGTGAAGGAACGGAAATTGAGGAACGGTTTACGAAGCCGGATTCAGTGAGGGTCCTTCAAGTGTCCGCAGGGCGTGCGCGGGCAAGCATTTCATTTCACGAGGGAAGAAAACACCTCGTGAAGAAATACTTTGAAGCGTTCGGCCTTCGAGTTGCTAGGCTTAGGAGAATTTCATGTGGTAACGTGCGTCTCGGCGAGCTTGGCAAGGGGGAGTGGCGCGACCTGAACCCTGGGGAGCTCAGAAGTCTCAGGAAGATGACGGGACTTTTGTTGCGAGATCAAGACAAAACCCCGGGAGGCGCAGCGTGAGCAGATTTATCACATTCGAGGGAATAGACGGAAGCGGCAAATCGACCCAGGCGAGACTTCTGGCCGATTACCTCTCTAGTAAAGGAACCAAAGTGTTTTTTACCAAGGAACCGGGCGAGGGCAAACTCGGCGAGGCGATAAGAAACGAGATTCTCGACCGGAGGGATGTGGATATTCAGCCCTACGCCGAACTTTGTCTTTTCTGCGCAGACAGGGCCCAGCACGTAAGGGAGCTCATACTGCCGAAACTAAAAGACGGTTACATGGTCATCTGCGACAGGTACTACGATTCGACCCTTGCTTACCAAGGCTCGGGAAGGGAGCTTGACCCTGACTTGGTTTTCCGCATGGCCGTGGCATCAAGCCTCGGTGTTGAGCCCGACGTCACGTTTTTTCTTTCGATACCGGTTGAGCAGGCGCTTTTGAGGCTCAAGGACCGCGGTAAAGAGAGAAACAAGATGGACGAGGAACCGTTTGAGTTCCATAGCCGAGTGGACGAGGGTTACAGACAACTGATTGAAAAAGGGGTCCCAAGGATCAAGGTAATAGAAGCTTCTGGCTCCCCCGAGGAGACCCAAATGGAGATAAGGCGCTTTTTTGAGTGATCACGCGTCTTGAACCGAATCTTTTGTCCTCTCGACAAGCTGTTCCACTCTAGGATACATGTAGATATGCAGGATGATTCCTATTACCGAGAAAGGAATCATATCTTGAGGATTTTTGCTTAAAAACGCGAGCACGAATCCAAGCAGCACGACGGTCTCGTTTATTCCCCAGGGAACCACGTGCGGGAGCAGTAGACGGTTTGAGAGTTCCTCAAGCCTTTTTCCCGGTTTCTGGCCCTGCGTTGAAAGAAATTTCTTGCGGAGCGATTTCTCAGAAAGGGTAAACCTGTATATAAAAAGGGAAATTACTCCGAGCGCCGCTCCTCCCAGAAGAAATGCCGCCTTTACATTTTCTCTGACGTCCGGCGCCTCGGGAGATTTGAAAACGAAGACCACCGCGGTGTAAGCGAACATGGCAAGCAGCAGGGCGAACCAAACTATTTTCAGGGCGCTCTGGTTCTTTGCGACGGATGGGGCGCGGTTTTTCCTGTCCATGGCTCTGGGCGGGGGGCGAAATTGCGCGCTCAGGATGTGATCTTGGCGAAAATCACGCTCAGGATTATGAGCGCGACGAATATCCCCATCATGTAAAAAGGCACGC
Organism: Candidatus Dadabacteria bacterium; assembly: GCA_022827275.1. Taxonomy (GTDB): domain Bacteria; phylum Desulfobacterota_D; class UBA1144; order Nemesobacterales; family Nemesobacteraceae; genus Nemesobacter. The sequence continues at coordinate 24,951 of JAJDTG010000010.1, forward strand.
TTGTGTTATATCCCTTTTCTATGTTCGGAACTCTCTTCTGGGACCAGATTATTGGGGGCGCTTCGTTTTCATCCGGCGCCTCGGTTTCCCGCTCCGCCACTTCTTCTGTTTTCTGCTCTTCTGTTTCCGCCATTTTAAGGTTTCCTGAGACTGTACGTACGAAGAAATTATCACGCAACCCTCCCTGAAAATCAAGTTTCCCACAGGGTCCGGCGGTTCCTGTGGGTTTTCTTGAAAACCCCGCCCCGTGTATTTATACTTACCTAGATATTGTAGAAGGCCGCAAAGCTACGCGGTCAAACGGAGGTTTCAAAAATGGCGGATTACGCAAGCCCTGACGTTCTGGTGAGCACGGACTGGGTAGAGGAGCATATCGACGATCCCGATATCGTTATAGTTGAATCGGATGAGGACATACTGCTTTATGAAATAGGACACATAAGAAATTCAGTAAAATTCGACTGGCAGACCGAGCTTCAGGATCAGCTTATAAGGGACTACGTGAGCAGGGAGAATTTCGAGGCACTGCTTTCGGAAAAAGGTATTTCAAACGACCACGCAGTGGTTTTCTACGGGGACAGGAGCAACTGGTGGGCCTGCTACGCGTTCTGGACCTTCAAGGTGCTCGGACATGAAAAATGCCTCATAATGGATGGCGGCAGGCAGAAATGGGTTGACGAGGGAAGAGAGTTTGTAAAAGAAGTTCCCCAAAGACCGAAAACCGATTACAAGGTATCGGTGGTTGATGAATCGATAAGGGCTTTTCGCGATGATGTTGTTGAACACATTAACTCGGGCAGGCCGCTTGTCGATGTCCGTTCCCCGAAAGAATATTCGGGAGAACTGCTTCACATGGAGGCTTACCCCCAGGAAGGCGCGCTTCGCGGAGGACATATTCCGGGTGCGGCAAACGTCCCTTGGGCTACAGCCGCGAACGAGGACGGAACTTTCCGCTCGGCCGATGAACTTGTAGAGATATACGAAAAGGGGCAGGGACTGAGCAAGGATCAGGACGTGATTGCCTACTGCAGGATAGGGGAACGCTCTTCCCACACTTGGTTTGTCCTTACCTATCTTCTCGGGTTTGAGAACGTTAAAAATTACGACGGTTCGTGGACTGAGTGGGGGAACCTTGTAAGAGCTCCGATAGAGAAATAATAGGGAGAAAGGTTTTTTGCGTGAATTAGAAAGGATGTGGTCTTAATAGTCTGCATCCTTTTTTTTTGAAATTGCGGAAAGATGACCAGCGTAGAGGAAATAGTCAGAGAATTCCAGGAGGCGGACCGCCAGGGGATGATCGATCTGCTGAAGGATTACTCCGAGGATCTGCCGGAGGTTCCCGAGAGAGTTTTAAGCCTGATGGACAGGGACGTCAACAGGGTGCACGAGTGCGAAACCCCCGTTTTCATCTGGATCGAGAGGGAAGATGGTGCCGTAACGATATTCGCCGACGTGCCGGGACCTTATCCGACCGTCAGGGGACTTGTTTCGATTCTCGTAAACGCTTTTTCCGGCCTGAGTCCCCAGGAGATAGAGTCAGCTCCCCCTGATTTCATTTCCCGCCTCGGACTTGCGCAATTGCTTGGAACCAGGAGGATGTGGGGGATTTCCGCCGTCTACTCAAGAATAAAGAGCGAGGTTGGGAAAACGGAGGAAGTGTCGTGATAGAAGAGCAGAGAATGAAGATGATCATGGATCATTACGAGAATCCGAGAAACTTCGGCCCGCTTGAGAGTCCCACGGTGACGCTTAGGGGCGGCAACCCGAATTGCGGAGACACGCTGAATATCTATATTCGTACAGCCGAGGGGGGCATCATAGAAGATATAAGTTTTGACGGAGAAGGTTGCACGATAAGTCAGGCCGCGGCTTCCCTTCTTACGGAGTTTTTAAAGGGAAAGACCGTGGAGCAGCTCAGAGAGCTCGATTCCGACTACCTCAGGGAACTTCTCGGCAAGGACATCATGGTAACCCGCCCGAAGTGCAGCCGCCTCGCCCTTGAAACCCTCAAATCATGGGCACGGAACTTCGAGAGGGGAAAAACCGCCTGATTTTTGGTATACTTCTCTTTATTACTCAACCAGACTCAAGGAGATTCAAATAATGAAAAACGGCAAACCCGACAAAACAGTTCTAAGCGAGAGGATTGAGGAAGCGCTTAAGTACCCTCTTTTCGATTCCATATTCAACAGGCGATCAAGGCGCTTCGGTCTTGGAATGGAGCTTAAGGACAGCACCCTTGAGTTCAAGTCGAAATACGACCCCGTGCCCCTCACAGAGGTGGAGGAAGCGCTTCTGGTGTGGGCGGGAACAGGGCTTACGGGGCTCTGCCTTGCCGACCTGCCGCCCGAGAACGGGATAGATCTTCTTTGCCAGTGGACGGGGAGAACCTGGCCGTCTGCGTGCAACAATCACGGGACGGAGCTTTTTTTCACAAACGACGAGGGTCTCTACCACGTGGACGTGAAGAACATGCTTCCAAAGGAGCACGAGATTGACATGTTTTTCCAGCTTTCAAGGGAGGAGAAAATCGCCAGGATTCTTGAACTCTACAGGGAGAGCCTTAACAAGCTTGAAGATGGAAGGGCCGACATGCCAGACAAGATGCCGGGACTCTTTGAGTTTAACCAGTGGAATACCAACAAGCCCGGCACCACGCTTTTTGTTCCGGTCACTGATGTTACCGAGGAGTACCTGAATCTTCTCACCCTTTACTGCAGCCACAGTTACGGATTCACGATTATAGACGACCTTACGGGAAAGCCCGCGGGCGTTGAGAAATGGGTGGAGAAGGGCAGGCTCAAGGGTGAAGTCAAGCTTTCCCTGTTTGATCTTGAGGTAAGAATTCTTACGGGACTTAATGTTGAACAGGCTTTCGTTACGCAGAACATGGCGCTTGCTCTCCAGCCCCTTGGGCTTGCGGGATGGGCGTTTACGGGCTTCATACCAAGGTTTGCCATGGGAGCCGCTCCGAACCTGTTCAGGGGTCTCGGATTCCGGTTCATCCAGCCCAAAAAAGGTACGATTGATCCTCCCACCACCGTTCCCGTAGGAAAGGACGGGGTCTTTGAATCTTACTGTCCGCCCTACTATGAGAACATGGATGATGCGATTGATCACTTCCTGGCCCACAAGTGGAAAGCTTGGGAATCCGACAAGCCTTTTCCTTACACAGAGCCTGACAAGCATCTCATGAAGGCCCCGAGGCCCACGGAGACCACAATACAGATTGTAAGGGACGTCGCTAACTACATTCATGATACTTACGGCAGATTCCCCGCGTTTGTGGATCCCATGTACATGAGGCTGGTCTTCCAGGCGATGCACATAGACCCGGATTTCTATGACCAGTACTATCCGAAAGGCTCTTACTCGGACAGGCATCTGGCGGCTTTTCTTGAGAACCACCCGGATCAGAGGGAGCGGTTCGAGAAGTAATATCTGCCGCGTACGGGAGATTTAAAACCCGGTTTGCGGCAAGGAAGGAGACCAGCCATGCGCGTGGCTATTATAGGAAATGGGGTAACCGGGGTCGCTGCCGCCCTTAGCGTGCGCAGGCTGCAGCCCGACTGGGAAATCGTCATGATTTCTGGGGAATCCTCCTTTCACTACTCCCGTCCGGCGCTCATGTACATATTCATGGGCCACATGAGCTACAAGGACACCAAGCCCTACGAGGACAGTTTCTGGAGGAAAAACCGCATCGATCTGGTACGTGGCTGGGTTAGCGGAATTGATGCCGCCGGAAAAAAGCTCATCATGCACGAAAGGGATTCCATTTCTTTTGACAAGCTGCTTATCGCCACGGGATCAAAGTCAAACAGGTTCGGGTGGCCCGGCCAGGATCTCGGGGGAGTCCAGGGTCTCTACAGCCTTATGGATATCAGGCTTCTTTACGAGAACGTAAAGGGAGCCCGAAGCGCCGTCATAGTCGGGGGAGGGCTGATCGGGATCGAACTTGCCGAGATGCTTCACTCACGCAATATCCACGTCACCTTTCTGGTGAGGGAGGAGTCCTACTGGACAAACGTTCTTCCGGCAGAGGAATCGCGGATGATAAACCGCGTGATTCTGGAGCAGGGGATCGACCTCAGGCTCACAACGGAGCTTAAGGAGATAGTCGGGAACGATTCGGGAAAAGTGCGGGGAGTTGTAACCAGCAAAGAGGAATTCATAGAATGCCAGATCGTCGGTCTCACCGCTGGGGTAAGTCCCAACATAGCCCTTGCCAAGGCAAGCGGGATAAATACGGGGAGAGGGATTCTGGTTGACTGGAGCTTCAGGACCGATACCCCGGATGTGTTCGCCGCCGGGGACTGTGCCGAGATAATCACCGAAGGGGAGGGAAGGAACCTTATTCAGCAGGTCTGGTATACGGGCAAGAACCAGGGAAAAGTGGCGGGAGAGGTGATAGCCGGCCGACAGAGCGTGTATGACCCTGGGATATGGTATAACTCGGCCAAGTTCTTTGATCTTGAGTACCAGACTTACGGTACCGTGAGTTCCGCTCCTGTTTCGGGAGAAAGCAGTTTTTACTGGGAGCACCCCGATCACAGCCGTTCGATAAGAATTGTTACGAAGGATGGAGCCGTCTGCGGCATAAACGTTATGGGCCTTCGCTACAGCCACAGGGTTTGCGAGAGCTGGGTGGCGGAGAAGAGATCTCTTGACTATGTGCTTGGTCATCTGGGGGATGCTAATTTCGATCCGGAATTCTACGAAAAATGCGAAGCGGAAATAATAAAGGAGATAAGGAAACAGGCTGCCTGATGGAAGAGAACATTGTAGATTACGATTTTGACGAAGAAACCCTTGGTTTTGAGGAACCGGAGAAAGCCCCGGACAAGCCGCTTGGAACCGGAGAAAAGCTTTCTCTCGCCGTTCTGGGCTTCGGAATACTGATGTTTGCTCTTCAGTCCATGGGCATGCCTCCGGGCGGCACTTGGGCCGGGTTTCTCCTGGTATTCCTTCCCGTTTCGCTCGGCACGGCGCTTTACTTCTACCTTAGCTTCAAAGGCACCGTCCCGGGGATCAAGCATGACAACGTCTATTTCAGGGGAATCACCGCCAGGGGGTCTCTCGGCTGGCTTGTCGGCATTGTGTTTACCGGTTTCTACATAGCTCTTTACTGGTTTCCCGAATACCTGGCAGGGGGAATAAGGATTGTAAACCCTCTTTCCTTGGCACTTTCAGGTTCTCCCGCCAACAACTGGTTTTTCTACGGCTTTCTCTATACCGTGGCAGTTTTTGTCTTCGGCGTGAGAATGTTCATGAAATACAGGAATAACCGCTACCAGAAGATAAGAACGGCTTCAGTGATGTTTTTCCAGCTCGGGTTCGCTTTTCTCATCCCCAACATACTTATGCTCTTTAACCAGCCCGAGTTCTACCTGAGCTACTTCTGGCCGCTTAAACCTGAATACCTGTTCCCGGGCACCCTGAGCTATTTTGTGAATCATCCCGGCGGACTTGGAATGTTCCTTGTTTTCTGGGGAGCCGTGATGACCTTCATTGCCACTCCGCTTCTTACATACTATTTCGGCAAGAGGTGGTACTGCTCCTGGGTATGCGGCTGCGGAGGGCTTGCGGAAACCATGGGAGACCCGTGGAGACAGCTTTCTGACAAATCGAAAAAGGCGTGGCGCATAGAGCGCTGGGTAGTGCATTCCGTGCTGGTGTTTATCGTCGTTACCACGATTCTTCTCTGGGTTAACTCAGCGACCTCGGGGGCGGTGTTCGGAGAGGCGTCGATGTCTCTTAAGAAATGGTACGGCTTCTACATAGGCGCTATCTTCTCGGGAGTTATAGGAGTGGGTTTCTACCCCATAATGGGAAGCAGGGTGTGGTGTCGGTTCGGTTGTCCCATGGCGGCTGTTCTCGGGATTTTCCAGAGGTATCTTTCAAGATTCAGGATCACCACAAACGGCGATCAGTGCATGTCGTGCGGGAACTGTTCCACGTACTGCGAGATGGGAATAGATGTCAGGGCTTACGCACAGAAGGGCGAGAATATAGTGAGAGCTTCGTGCGTCGGATGCGGGGTGTGCTCGGCCGTATGTCCCAGGGGAGTGCTTAAGCTTGAAAACGGGGGAACTTTTAAAGACAGGTTCTCCGGGTCCGACAAGCCGCTTGGGGCGCTTATCGATTCGCTTAAACATGTATAGTTTTAAACGGAAGAGGGGAAAAGGTTCAATAGACCCCTCAACAGACCCCTGGAAAATCTGGCAAGCCTTAAAAAACTCTTAATTGACAGGTAGTTAAGTATCAATAGTTCCCCTTAACAGCCCTGTTAATAGAATTGAACCTTTGGATGTGCATAACAAGTCTATGAGTTTCTTGTGCGAATCCACCGTCCCCAGCGACCTGGTTTTGTAGATACTATTAGACCACGCTCTTTCAAGACGGTTAAGTCTCTTTTTACTTGACGTTTACTTACATATGGAGGCATCTGTGCGTGAATGTCGCTTAGGGTAAGTCCACCGGCTTGGCGGTCGATCAAAAAGATAATTACTTCCTGCCGTTCAATCGAATCAATTAAGTTGCGTCGGAAACATACTGTTACCTCTCTTCCATTATCCTCAATCTCGGGGCGCGGAAGACGCGCGGACTCCATTGTCTTCGCCATCTTGATAGTTCCTGTTCCCCACTTCTCGATAATTCCTCGACGGTAGAACGTACTGGCGATCAGAGGATTCCACGGCTGGGATTGGTGTGATGTGAACAGTTTCTCAGCAGTCAGTCCGAAATGCAGCGGACCTGGAGAGACCACCTCCATACGGTCATCATAGACTGCCAGGTCCACGGAACTGCCAGCAATGATGTAGTCACGATGACATAACGCGTTTATAATCGCTTCCCGTGTTGCTTCGTGTGGGTAGAGCGGTTCATCGATCCGCGCGAAGCGACCCGGTTCAAACCGTCCGGCGATGGGCAGGGTCTCGCGCAGGAATCGTTCCGCATCCTCGAGAAGCTTGAAAGCGTTGCCCTTGAACTGCCGATTGTCCAGAAACTCCATTTTATCAAAACCTCGGAAGCGGGCGACGCACAGCAGGCACTGCGGCATTCTGCGGGCGATGAGTTCCTCCTTGCCGAACAGCACGACCGCCGCCTGAAGCAGTTCGTCGTCTTGTCCAAGAAGTTCCAGACCGCGCAGCAAATCAGTCAATTCCATGCTTACAGGGGCTTTCAGGCGTTTTTGCCTGAATGCCTCCTGCACCGTGATCCGAATCTCGTCCGCGTCAAGATCTTCAATCGACCACTCCTCTGCGGGCAGCTTTTCCCATCGATATTTTTCGTGCACTTCCTCGATAAGCATCTGCGTGACATCCCAGCGCGACATTTCTACAGTGGTGTTTCCGATCCTGCGATACTCTTTGCGTTTGTAAGCATACGGCTTGGAATTGCCGGGTTTCACGCTTATTACCACAACTTCGCGGTCTCCTTTTACGCGTACCCGCTCAATTGATGGAAAAACCTGAGATTCAATGTTTCGGATCTCGGAGCTTAATTGCTCAATAGTCCGGTCAGACACCTGCTGGCCTTCTATTCTTCCTTCCGGAGACACGCCGAACAGCACGTGCCCGCCGCGTTGATTGAGCATGGCGCACACGGTTTTCATCGCATCACTGCGCCTTCCTGTAGAGAGCTTGAACTCAAGCGTTTCGGATTCACCTTTTGCTACCAGAGCTTTTATTTGTTCAGGAGTCATGAAATTATCTCTATTGCGTGCATTCTCGGGTTCAGTATGTTTGCAATCCTTCGTGGTTTTATTGCAAACATAAAGGGAAAGACGATTTGTTCAGATGAAATATCGTTTTTATAGAGGTTGTTCGGTCTTTCTTGACGTTTTCAGATATTGAGAAACTCGACGGATTCCATGCTTTCCTTTTTCCCTCGGTCGAATCTTTCGATTATCTCGCCGTTTTCTATGTCAAAGATGAAGCAGGATATACCAGAGAGTATTTCCATGTTGAACTCCAGGAAATTGTTGACGTATATCTTGGAATCTTCAATGATTTCCTTTTTGTCGGCCTTGTCCGGTTTTCTCACCAAAATGAAATACGCGCACAGAAAATCCGGGAGGTCAGAGTTATGGGCGAATACGGCTTTTGAATCGTATTTCAGTATTACGTTATTGTTAAAATAGCGCTGATATCCGGCGATTAGCGGCTGGTTCAGATGAGACAGGGCGTAAACGATCGCGCAGGCGATTCTGCTCTGGTTCTCAATCATGAAATCAAGCGCTTCCTTGTTGAAGCGTTCAAGTGTTTTTTCCGGTTTTTCCTTGTCTCGTGGTTCTCGCATTTCTTCCTCCTTCAGTGGTTCCCGCTTACCGGTCTTTTTTTAAGTGCCGGTGTAATATACCATAAACCTTAAAGCGGGGGCAGAAGTGCCGTTATGTTCTCTATGAAGCATACGCCGTTGCCCTGCTTTCCCTGATGACCATAATTTTTATCTGTCCCGGATAAACGACCTCTTCTTCTATCTTCTTGGCTATCTCATGCGAGAGGATGGCTCCCTCCTCGTCGCTTACCTGGTCGCTTTCCACTATCACCCTTACCTCTCTTCCTGCCTGGATCGCGTAACATCTCTCAACGCCCGGGAAAGAACTCGCCACGCCTTCTATACTCTCGATTCTTTTCACGTAGTTTTCGTATGTTTCCCTCCGGGCTCCTGGACGGGCGGCGGAAATGGCGTCGGCTGCCTGTACGAGAAGCGGCAGGACTCCCTGGGGTTGGGGATCATGGGTTTTTTCAAGCGCGTCGATGATTTCGGGGGGTTCGCCATATTTTTTGACGATGTTTGTCCCTATATCCACATGGGAGCCTTCAACCTCGTGATCCACCGCTTTTCCTATGTCGTGGAGCAGACCGGCCCTTTTGGCAAGTTTCTCGTTGTATCCAATTTCGGAAGCGAGCATTCCGCAGATGAAGCCTACTTCAATTGAGTGATTGAGTATGTTCTGCGAATAGCTCGTTCTGTATTTAAGCATCCCAAGTTTGTTTATCAGTTCCGGGTGCATACCGCTTATGCCGAGATCAAAAAGCGCCTGCTCCCCTTCTTTCTGTATTTCTCTTTCTATTTCCTTTTCAACCTCGGTCACCACTTCTTCGATTCTTGCGGGGTGAATTCTCCCGTCCGCTATCAGCCGCTCAAGCGAAATTTTCGCTACTTCCCGCCTGATGGGATTAAAGCACGAAATCACGACCGTCTCGGGCGTGTCGTCGATAATTATGTCTACCCCGGTACGAAGTTCTATGGAACGGATGTTCCGTCCTTCGCGCCCGATAATTCTTCCCTTCACATCGTCGCTCGGAAGATTGACGACCGACACAGTTTTCTCGCTCGTGTAGCTTCCGGAATATCTCTGGATGGCAAGGGATATTATGTCCTTCGCCTTCCGCTCGGCCGAGGAATTGCACTCTTCTTCTATCTGCTTGAGTCTTTTCGCTGCTTCGAGTCTTGCCTCGTCCTCAACCAGACTTACGAGTTCGGTCTTCGCTGTCTCGCGGGTAAAACCTGATACCTCTTCTATTTTTCCCTTTATCTCTTCGATGTTCTCATCAAGAATTCTCTGCTTTTCCTCGAGGGCTAGGTTCTTGCTCTCTAGTTCCGCCTGCACTTTCTCTAGTTCCGTCTTCTTTCTGTTAATTTCCTCGTATTCTTTGCCAAGTTTCTCTTCCCTTGTCTTTAACTTTTTTTCAGTAGCGGAAAACTCCTTGCGCTTTTCGCTTGACATTCTCTGCATCTGAGAGTTTTTGTCCTTGACGAGTTTTTTTGCTCTGTTGTCCGCCCTGTTCTTTATCTCTTCCGCCTGTTTCTCCGCTCCTTCGATTATGCTCTGTGCCTGCTCTTGGCTTTTGCTGATTCTGTTTTTCTCCATGATCATCTTGTAAACCAGATGGGCAGCGAACCCAAGTCCGAAGAGCAGCAAGAACACTAATATTGATTGTGCTTGCATTTCAGTCTCCTTCTTTTTCCAGACAGTCGATGATTCCGTCTTCCGTGACTATGCGGCCCGTCCTGACATCGGTTTCATGCGAAGGGATGCTCTCAAGCACTTGGAACCGGTAGGCCAGTCCGAAGCGGGTCTGTCTGGGTATATCTTTTAAAAACCTGTCGTAAAAACCTTTTCCGTATCCGATTCTGTTTCCAGAGAGATCAAAAGCCACCCCCGGTACCAGTATGAGGTCAAGCTCGTCATCGCGGGCGCGTTCGGCGTCTGCTGGGGGTTCTGGGATGGAAAAGCCCCCGGGGGTGAGTTCCTCAATATCTCTTGTTCTCAGGAAAACAAGATCGGAGCCTAGGGTTTTTGGAAAAAAAACCTTTTTTTCAAGATCAACGCATTTCTTGAATATTTCGCGGGTGTCGACTTCGCCGTTTGCGGGAAAATAAAGAGCTACACTGGATGCATCGGAAAAAACTTTCTCGGAAAGAAGAATCTTGAGAATCAGGGCGGATTTTTCCCGGCACAGAGATTTCGGAAGATTCCTTCTCTTCTCGAGAAGACTTCTTCTCAGTCTGTTTTTCTCCTCAATAACGGGGTCTTGCGGTTTGGTTTCCCTGGAACCGTTTACACATGTGGAACCGGAGCGGGTCTCAGAAGCTGTTTCCTCTTGATTTGAAAGGGTCTTCGGGGCTTTCTTCAATAAGGACGGGTTCTTTTTGGCTTCCGGGTGATTCGAGCAGTCCGACCAATTCTTCTGTTTTTCTTTCCGCGTTTCTCTTGAACTCATCAAATTCCCTCTGCAGTGCGAAGAACTCATCGACGATCTCAAGAGAAGCCAGAAAAACGGGAGTAGGGACAGTTATAGGTGTGTTGTCTTCATCTGCCCCGGTAATTTTTTGTTCAAGATAATTTACAATTTTCATAAGGTAACTTTTTTCAGCGTCCGTGAGGACTGAATATTCCTTGCCAAAGAAAACTACTTTTATCTTGTCTTTCATACCGATTCTTCGCCAAGGTGCTGTTCAATTACCCTTATCATGTTGTCGACGCGTGTTCTTAGGTGCTCTTTTTCGGCTTCAAGCGAAGCGACATTCTCTCTGAGCACCTTAATTTCTTCAAGCAATCTGGTGTGTTCTTCAGCAGTCCTGGCGTTTTTATCTGCAAACTCTCTGATTTTTCTCTCAAGAATCTCCAATGATTCCATAATGAAAATAAATTGTATCACTATGGTGACATTATTACAAGAATCGCGCCCCAAGCGTGTTTACCAGGCCCGCAGAGAGAATTTTTTACGTTTTTGGGACTTTTTGTCTATAATTTCTGCCATGCAGACAAATCCTGTTGAAAATAAGAATCTGTTTGAGAAACTTGAGGAACTTGAGCGGAGGTTTGTTGAGCTTGAGGGGGCGCTCGGTGATCCTGACATTTCCGCTCAGCAGAGAATCAAGTGTTCAAAGGAGCGTGCGGAGCTTGAGGACGTGGTATCTGTCTACGCGCGGCTAAAGGAAGTTCTGGAGACTGCCGAGGAGAACCGCAAGTTGCTCGATGACAGTGAGCTTGCGCCTCTTGCACGCGAAGAACTCGAAGAACTCTCAGAGGAGAAAAGCGAGCTTGAAGAGAGGCTGAAAAAGCTTCTTTTGCCTAAAGATCCGAATCTCGGGAAAAACGTGTTCCTTGAGATAAGGGCCGGGGCTGGAGGGGATGAGGCCGCGCTCTTTGCGGCTGACCTTCTCAGGATGTATTCGAGGTACTGCGAGAACCACCGCTGGAAAGTTGAAACCATAACGCTTAACGAAACCGGGATCGGGGGGATAAAGGAACTTGTGGTAAAGATCGAAGGGCGGGATGTTTACGGTAAGCTCAGGTATGAAAGCGGGGTCCACAGGGTGCAGAGGATACCCTCGACGGAGGCCGGTGGCAGAATACACACATCAACGGCGACCGTCGCCGTGCTTCCGGAGGCCGACGAGGTTGACGTGGATGTGGACGAGAAGGAACTCAAGGTAGATACTTTCAGGTCTTCGGGGCCGGGGGGTCAGCACGTTAACAAGACGGATTCCGCAATAAGGATAACCCATCTCCCGACGGGAATCGTTGTGCAGTGCCAGGACGATCGCTCGCAGCAGAAAAACAGGGTTCATGCCATGAGCATGCTGCGCGCGAAGCTTTACGAGATGGAAGAGCGTAAACGCGCAAGCGAGATCTCGCGCACAAGAAAAACCCAGGTCGGAAGCGGGGACAGAAGTGAGAAGATAAGGACCTACAACTTTCCTCAAGGGAGAATAACCGACCACAGGATAGGTTTCACTCTCCATAAGATGGAATCGGTGCTTGGAGGAGATCTTGATCCTCTTCTGGAACCTCTCGCGGCTCATTTTCAGGCTGAAAGTCTCAAGAATCTGTCAGAGGTTTGACACTTTTCCCGATTTGTATTTGCCGGGCCAGGCAATAGACTATAGTTTCAATGAATGTCATATACTTAATTTCCGCCCTTTACTTAATTTCTTCTCTTCTTTACGGTACTTACCTCTGGTCGCAGAAAAGAAAAATCTCCCGGGCGGGTGTTTATTTCGCCGTTGCGGGAGTGCTTACTCATACCGCGCTACTCGTTGTTTTCCTCATGCGTGGCGACGTACTGGGCGGAAGCACTTCAAGGCCCCTTTTTATTTTCTCGTGGCTTATAACGCTTGTCTTTTTAGTTTCGCAACTGAGGTTCAAGACCCCTGTGCTCGGTGCGTTTGTGCTCCCCGTAGCTTTTCTCGGAACCTTGCCCTACGTGATCATTCCGGACGGGATGATTACTCAGGACCCGACGCTTGGAAACCCATGGGTGCTGGTGCACATACTGTCCATTTTCCTTGGAGAGGCATTCTTCGCGATATCGTTTCTAGCGGGTGCAATCTACATATTCCAGGAAAATCAGCTGAAATCGAAAAAAATCGGAAGCAACCTAAAAAAACTTCCTTCCCTGATAACGCTTGACAAGATAAACCACTTGAGTCTCCTGCTTGGATTCCCGCTTCTCACCGTTAGTCTCGTGATCGGTTTCATACTGGCAAGAGAGATATGGAGCGAGGGATGGATCTGGGGAGCCAAGGAAACGTGGTCTACCGTTACGTGGCTTCTCTACGCTTTTTTGATAAACGGACGTCTTTCCCTTGGATGGAGGGGCAGGAGGGCGGCGCTGGGAGCCGTGATTGGGTTCTGCATTGTGGTGGCGACGTTCGTTGTGGGATATATATTCCCGGGGCAGCACAGATTTGAGTGATGTTGCCTGCTGTTTATCGTGGCGGCGGTTTACAAAAATTCGGGAATATACGTTATAATATAGGTTCCAAATTACGGCAAAAAACTGTTTTAAGGAGGATTGCGATGGCTGTAGCTAGAGTAACAGAAGTGATAGGATCATCCGAGAAGTCATGGGATGATGCTGTGCAGGAGGCTCTTGACAGGGCGAACAAGACGATAAGGGGTCTTACCGGAATCGAGGTAACGAAAATGAACGCCCACATAGAGGACGGAGAGATTACCGAGTACCGCTCCCATGTCAGGATCACCTTCATTCTGGAGGATTAACATCTCCTTACGGAATATTTTCCCAAAACTGAAAACGACGTGATGAACTGCTTTGTAAAATCACACGGGTTGGGAAATGACTATATTGTCTTAGACAGTGCCGAAATAGATTTTGATCTTGGCAAATCCGCCATAGAACTCATATGCCACAGGAACTACGGCATAGGTTCCGACGGCATACTGCTTCTGGTTCCCCCTGCAAGGGGGGACTTCGGTCTCAAAATTCTTAATCCTGACGGAAGCGAGGCGGAGAAAAGCGGGAACGGTCTGAGGATTTTCGCCAAGTACCTCTATGAAAGAAAGAACGCATCGAGCAAGACTTTTTCCATAGATACTCCCGGCGGTCTTGTTACTGCCGAAGTTGAGGAAGAAGACGGGAAAGTCCACCACGTCACGGTGGAAATGGGCACGGCGACTTTCAGGTCGGATGAGATACCGGTAGATATAGAAAATGAAGAAGCGGTGGCGCAGCGTCTGGTTCTAGGCGCATCGGAATTTGATTTTACTGCCGTTTCGGTGGGGAATCCCCACTGTGTTATTTTCTCCGAAGAGCTAAGAGAAGATCTCATAAGAGAACTCGGACCCGAGATAGAAAACCACCCCGTCTTCCCGAACAGAACTAATGTTCAGTTCGCCCAGGTGATCTCTCGCGCGAGCGTTCGTATTTTGATCTGGGAGAGAGGGGCCGGCTATACTCTTGCCTCGGGCAGCAGTTCCTGCGCGGTCGCCGCCGCGTGTGTGAAGTCCGGTTTTACGGACCGGAAGCTCAGGGTACTGATGCCTGGAGGTCATCTCGACATAAATGTCGGGGAGGACTGGGCGATTACTATGCGCGGCGAGGTGGAAGAAGTCTTTTCGGGAATATTAAGCGACGGTCTTCTTCACAAACTAAGAAATCCTTCCACTATAAGCTTATAGAGCGACCGATTCGTTTTTTCATGGAAAGACTGATTTTAAAGGCGGATGCGGTGATTCCGGTAAGTTCTGAGCCGATTCACGATGGAGCCGTCGTGGTGGACGGCGGACGTATCGTTGACATCGGAACATCAGATAGAATCGAGAACGACTATTCAGGCTTACAGAAAGTAAGAAAGCCCAACTCAATAATACTACCCGGGTTCATAAACGCCCACACTCATCTTGAGCTCAGTTGGACAAAAGGGAAGATTAGGGGTTTCGAAGACTTTACCGGATGGCTTGAAGGGCTGATCACTCTTAAGGCCGGCGGGGTTGATCAAGATATTGTGGAGGATTCAATGAGGATGGGGATTCGCAACGTCATCGAAAGCGGAGTCACTACAGTCGGGGAGATATCCTCCTTGGATTTCGGCGGGAGGGAGACGCTTAGAAGCTCGGGGATGAGAATTATCGCGTTTCTTGAACTTTTTGACCGCATTTCACCAAGACTTTCCTCGCTTGAATTTCAAAGCGAAGATCTCTATGAGGAAAGACCCTTCCCGCACGCGCCTTATTCCTGCGGTCCGGATCTTCTGGAGGCGGTTTTTACTTGCGCGCACGAAAACGCGATTCCTACGGGAATCCATCTGGGCGAGAGCCCTGATGAAGTCAGGTTTCTTAAGAACCTGCCCAATGAATTTGAACGGAAAATTTTCCCGCTCATAAAAAAGGAAATCTTCAAGAGGCCGCGGGCCGAGACTCCTACGCGCTACATAACCGGATTTCTTCGCGGAAAAGACGTAAAACTCTCCGCAGTTCACATGGTCCAGGTGGTGGATGAAGACATGGAGATAATCCGAAGCGCCGATATCGGTATTGTTCTCTGCCCCAGAAGCAATGTTTTTCTGAAGGTGGGCAAGCCGAACCTGCGCCGGATGCTTGATCATGAAAGAGTAGGGCTCGGAACCGACGGACTTTCGAGCAACCCGGACCTTGATTTCTTCCGGGAAATAAGATTCCTGCATGACATTATGGTTGAGCAGGGAATACGGCAAAGCGCCCGTCTGGCGGTCCATTTCGCGACTCTGGGAGGAGCAAGAGCTCTTTTTATCGAGGAGAGGACGGGGAGTCTTGAGATCGGAAAAAGCGCCGACATCATATGCATTTGCTGCAAAGGGGGAATTACCCCCGATCCCTATTCCTGCATAGTGTCTTCAAAACCGGAGGATCTCCAGTTTTCAATGGTAGGAGGGAATTTTATCTACCGAAAAGATTCTTGTGCTCCTTGTGAGCATTAGTTTCCTCAGTATCCGCGATGACCGAACCGAAGCCCGAAAAGCTTTTTGTCTATGGAACCCTGCGAAAGGGCGGAACAAGAAGCAGGCACCTTGAGGGATGCAAGCTGCTTCGGATGATGAAAGTTCCCGGAACTCTTTACCGTACGCCTTTCGGCTACCCGGCGGCTGTGTTTGATGAGACTTCCTCACTTGCTGTCCAGGGAGAACTTTATGAACTCCCCCCGGATTCCGAAGTTTTTATCGGAAACGTGGACCGCCTTGAAGGCGTGGATGAAAAACTCTTTTTAAGATCGGTTATCCGCCAGGAGGAAGAGTCTTTTTATGTCTATGAACCCTGCCCGGAGCTTAGAAGTCAGATCAGCGATGCGGACATAATAAAAAGTGGCAACTGGTTCTCCCGTTCTGCCTTGTGCGGCGAAGACCCTTTTTCTTTTGCCGTCAGTTTTGAGAATATTCAGAAAAGGTATTACAGGATGCGTCCCGACGGTTACTCGGAAGAGAACATTCTTCTTGAAGGCACAGTTCCGGTTCTGGTTACCTGTCCGCACTCAACTGCTCACACGAGGATGGGAAAACTGAAACGTCATGAATTCTACACCGCCGCTCTCGGTGCCGTGGCGCACTTGGTTCTCGGCTGCCACTGTCTTTACGCGAACAGGGAACAGGAAACGGACCCGAATTACTATGATGACTGCGATTTTAAGACTGTGCTCGGGGAAATTCTGTCCAAGAGGAAGATAGATCTCGTCGTGGACATACACGGTACCGGGAACGAGAGGCCAGAGGACCTGTTTCCGGGCGTGGGGGTGGAGAGGGAATTTCTTCTTTCCGCACCTGATGTTCTTGACAAGTTTTATCTTGTTGCTGAGCAACATGGAATCGTGACCGGAAGCGCCGATATATTCCCCGCGGCAAGACAGATGACCGTGGCCAAATTTGCTGCGAACCGATTTTCGGTTCCCGCGATCCAGGTTGAGATAAGCGACAGGCTAAGGATGCCGTGGCGGCGGGAAGATGAGTTTCGCCGTCTGATCGGATTTTTTCTCGGGTTTCTTGAAAAAACGATCTAAGAGGGAATGGATAAAGGCAGATAAAAGAGGTCTCTCCGCGAGTTAAGACAAAAACGGAATATCAGGTTTAGCCCTCAAAGTGAACACTCCGAATATAATTACTCGCACAGAATATCAAGCATTGGGTTCTCGGCTATGATTCCCTTTGCGTGGGCTTTCTCAAAAAGATACTCAAGCGCCCCGGTTCCGCTTTCACCAAGATTCCTGGTCCATTCATTCACGTACATTAAAACGAACTTCTCCCCCGTGTCCTCGCTCATTCCCCTTCCAAAGCGCATCGCGTAATCAAGGGCCTCTTTTTTGTTTGAAAGGGCGTACTCTATGCTTTCTCTGTGTACCCTGAGAACTTCTGTGTCAAGTCCCTGGGGTATGTCCCTTCGAAGCACGTTAAGTCCAAGCGGCATCGGAAGATCGGTTTCCTCAGCCCACATCACGCCGAGATCAAGCAGAAGCAGAAGCCCGGTTTCTTCGTAGGTGAGCTGCCCTTCATGTATAAGCAGTCCCGCGTCCACATTTCCTTCAAGAACCTCATCCATAATTCCGTCAAAAGGCACTTCAACTGGTATAAAATCATCGGCGTAGAGACTCAGAAGAAGATATGCGGTAGTAAGCTTTCCGGGTACCGCGACGGTTTTTCCCCTGAGGTCAGGAATTTTCTCCCTGGCGACCACTATGGGGCCGTAGCCTTTCCCCATGCTGGCCCCGCAGGATAGAATCCGGTAGCGGTCCTGCACGCTCAGGTATCCGTGGGCGGATATTGCCGTCACCTCAAGTTCCGCCCCCATGGCTCTTCTGTTAAGCGACTGTATGTCCTCGATCACGTGTTCAAAGTCGATTTCCCCGGAAGTCACTTTTCCGCTTGCTATGGCGTAGAACATAAACGCGTCGTCCGCGTCGGGACTGTGGCCCAGTTTCATGATTCGTTTTTCCATTCTCGTCTCCTTTTGAATTTCGTCTACGACGGGTCTGCGTGAAAGTCGATTTCGTTTTTCTTCCCTATCTCTCCGAGCTCGAAAAGAAGGTCGCGATACCTGATGAGCCCCTGCATCTTGGCATCATCAAGGTCGTACTTGATTCTTTTCTGAAGGTAGGTCGTGCACTGCTCCCTGCTGAGTCCCAGTTTCCGGGATTCGATATCCGCTATTTCCGGGATGAGTTCCACTCCTTTTTCTCTTGTTGAAACAAGGCACCTGCAGCCTTCTGCCGTAGCGCCGTCCCCCTTTCTTGTAGCCATCACCGCGTATACGAAGGGAAGAGACATCTCCTTTGTCCACAGTTCCCCTAAATCGTACGTAAAAAGAGAGTTGTCTGTACAGAGATGACGGACCCCGAGGCCTGCGTTGCCGATCAGCATTCCCGCGTCGACTTCCTCAAGGAATCCGTTTCCCGGGCTTCTTTTTACGTATTGCGGCTTAAGACCCAGAAACAGTTCGAGAACTATCCTCAGCAGGGCGGTTGAACTCCTTGACCTGCTGTCAACTGACACGCTTGTTATTTCCGTTATTTTCCTGCGCGACTTGAGCACTACGCTATCCACCTTGCCGAAAGAGGATATGGAGATGCCGGGCAGAGCCGAGTAGGAGTCGGTTCTCAGGAATTCGGCCGAGGGAATGGGAGCGACATCCACCACTCCTTCCGACAGGTTCTCCGAAAGCAGAGATGGGTCAAAATACATTATTTTGAATCTGTGTTCCACAAGGCCTTTTTCCAGAGGATATATAAGCGGCTTCATATTTAGAAAAGGCGCGGCGCCTAGATTTATCAATGAGTGTTCCCCCTTTTTTCCTTCACAGATCTATCCCCCGGACTTCCTCGCCTTTTGTCCACCTGCTCGGAAGAAATATCTTCTGATAAAGCGCAAGCGCGTAGAGATCCGACATTCCCGCTATGAAGTCGCACACGGTTCTCTCAAGGGTCTCCCTTTCCCGCGCGGGCGTTTTGCAGAAATTCTCCCGGAACACTTTCTCGTTCTCGCAGAAGTAGAGATACAGCTCCTTTACCACCTTCTTGGACTTTTCGTGAAGAGAGAGCAGCCGCTTGCTTGTGTAGACATTCTCATAGAGATAGGTTCTGAGTCCCATAAGCGCCTCCAGCACCTCCTCGCTCATAAGCACTCTCTTGAGTTCTCCCTCCATGGTCTGCTCCACGATATCTACCACCATGGTGTTTATCCGTCGCGAGGCGGTCTCTCCGAGGATCGAAATGTATTTTTCGGGTATGTCGCCGGGCGATATGATGCCGGAGCGGATAGCGTCATCAAGATCGTGATTGGCGTAGGCCACGAGATCCGAGATCTTGGTTACCTGGCCTTCAAGGGTAAGCGGTCTGTTCTCCTCCGTGTCTATTCCCTCCTTGCCCCATCCCTTGGAATGTTTCGCTATTCCGTCCCTGACTTCATGCGTCAGGTTGAGTCCCTCTCCGTCGCGCTCAAGTACGTCAATGATTCTCATGCTCTGGCGCACGTGTTTGAATCCGCCGGGAAACACCTCGTTCAGTCCCGCTTCCCCGGAATGGCCGAATGGGGTGTGACCGAGGTCGTGGCCGAGTGCTATGGCTTCGGTCAGGTCCTCATTGAGCACAAGCGCTCTGGATATGGTCCTCGCTATCTGGGAGACCTCTATTACGTGCGTGAGCCTGGTGCGGTAGTGATCGTTTGTGGGGGAGATGAACACCTGGGTTTTATGCTTGAGTCTTCGAAACGCCTTGGAGTGGATTACCCTGTCACGGTCCCTCTGAAAGCATGTCCTTATGTCGCATTCGTGCTCGGGCCTCGCCCTGCCTCTTGACTCGCAGCTCAAAGCCGCCATCGGGTTCAGCAGCCTTTTCTCGTTTTTCTCGGTCTGTTTTCGTATAAGCAAGATTTCTCTTCCCTCTTTTTACGGAACTCTTACAACCACTCCCCTCTCCGCGAGAAACTCCTTCGCCTCGCTTATCGAGTACTTGCCGTAGTGAAAGATCGACGCGCAGAGAACCGCGTCCGCACATCCCCTCTCTACGGCTTCAAGCAGGTGCTCAAGCTCCCCAGCTCCCCCGGAGGCTATTACCGGGATGCCTACAGTTTCCGAGATGGCTGCCGTGAGTGAAAGGTCGTATCCGTCCTCGGTTCCATCCCTGTCCATGCTCGTTAGAAGTATCTCTCCCGCTCCGAAGCTCTCCATCTTCGCAGCCCACCCGACGGCGTCTATTCCGGTCGGATTGCGCCCCCCGTGGGTAAACACCTCCCATCCCCCGCCCTCCTTTCTTCTCGCGTCTATGGCGACGACTATGCACTGGCTTCCAAACCTCGCCGAAGCGCGCCTTACGAATTCCGGCTCCGCTATTGCCGCCGTGTTGATCGCGACTTTGTCCGCCCCCGCGAGCAGAAGTTCCCTTACGTCCTGCACCGTCCTCAGGCCCCCTCCCACTGTGAGGGGAACGAAGACCTCGCTTGCGGTCCGCTTGACCACGTCTATCATTGTTTTTCTTTTTTCATGGGACGCCGTGATGTCGAGAAACGTTATTTCGTCCGCTCCCTGTTCGCTGTACTTTTTGGCCACCTCGACGGGATCCCCGGCATCCCTGAGGTTAACGAACTGAACCCCCTTCACCACTCTTCCGTCCTTTACGTCAAGACACGGAATTATCCGTTTTGAAACCATCTCACTGAAACCTTCTTATGGCGTCTTCGAGGTCAACAGAACCCGAGTAAAGCGATTTTCCGAGTATAGCTCCGACAAGGTTCGCATCTCCGACTGACTGTATTTTTTCAAGGTCGTCAAGCGACGCGATGCCGCCTGAAACGATTACCGGAAGGGGGCACACGGAAAGAAAGTCTCTTACCGAAGCCGTGTCGGTTCCTTCCATGGTTCCGTCCCTGTCAACATTCGTGTGAATCACAAGCGATACGCCCATGTCGCGGAACTCAAGCATCGTCCGCTCAACGGATGTGTCTATTGTTTCCTTCCATCCCCGAAGGGCTATCTTCCCGCCCTTGGTGTCGACCCCGACGGCTATTCTGCCTGGAAACCTCCCGCATATATTCTCAAGAAACTTCCTGTCGGTAAAAGCCGAAGTGCCTATTATCACTCTTTTGATCCCGATTTCGAGATATCTTTCCACCGTGGCTGTGTTCCTTATCCCTCCTCCCACCTGGACGTTTGAGGAAACGGAGCGGACTACCTGCCGCACGGCTTCGAAATTTCCGGGGTCTCCCCTGAAGGCCCCGTCAAGGTCCACTACGTGAATCCATTCGGCTCCGCCGCTCTCCCACTTTTTCGCGGTATTCGGAGGGCTGTCTGAAAACACGGTCTCCGTGCCTTCTTCTCCTCTGAGGAGCCGCACGCAGTTTCCGTTTTTCAAGTCTATTGCAGGAATTATGAGCAATTCAGAACCTCATTTAACTGAAAACCACGGGAAATAGTACACAAGCGGGAAGCGGATTATAAGGATTTTCTCGAAAAAATATCGATTCAACCTGCTTCAGTCTCGAGAATTACGCGATATTTTTCCCCTGATTTACCTGAGCGTAAACCTGTGTGATTCAAGTTCGTTTATTGGCCTTATCCTT
This sequence comes from Candidatus Dadabacteria bacterium, assembly GCA_022827275.1. Classification (GTDB taxonomy): domain Bacteria; phylum Desulfobacterota_D; class UBA1144; order Nemesobacterales; family Nemesobacteraceae; genus Nemesobacter. Next base: position 46,287 of record JAJDTG010000010.1, read on the forward strand.
TTAACGTTATGGTTTTCAATCAAAGAAGGATCCCCCGCGGACATTTTTAACTTTTTGCGGGGTTGTTTTATCCTCAACCCCGTGGCAATATTTCAACTTGCCGTTTCGGCGGTGTTTAATATCTTTAAGTCTTAAGGAGGTATGATTACGATGGACAATCCATACCGCATTGGGCTATGGAGTTTTGCCTTAGGGGTCTTTCTGATTTTTCTGGTTGCGGGCTGCGGGGGCGGGGGCGGCAGTGACGGCGGCGAAGAACCTGCTGCTCCTGTTATGCCTCCTCAACCGGCTGGGAATCTTGTTCTCAGGCTTGCTGACACCGAGGACTTGATGAAACTTGAGGTGGAACAGGATTATTTCGGTGAAGTATATACGGGAACCTACACCGCTTCTGACGGCGTATCCATAGACGTATGGGTTTCCATCCGCGAACCTAACGCGCAAATCGGCACGGTCCCCCGCCTAGGCGTTACGATTCAGGGTGGAACGGGGGGCTCTGTTACCGAACTGCTTGGCGACGATAGAGGAGCGCATACTTTGTGGGTTGTCATAAATTACCGCGGGTCGAACCTTACTGATATTAATAACCCTGAATGGGAGTGTGCACCGGGCGCAGAATTCATTTCCTGTCTCAAAAAACACGCTATTTTCAGCAAAATCAACCCTAAACTCCGCGCAGGATGCTAATTCCGTAATACGCATGTTTGCAGAAGATGAGGAGATTACTGTTGGCGGCCAGAAGATGAAGGCGTCTGAATTTCTGCCTTCCGACACGAAGCTCTCTCCGGTAAATCTCTATACAAGTTCATTCGGAGGTGTCATAGTTGGCTACATGCTTGCGGAGGATAACCGCCCGCAGCTGCACAACGTCTTTTTTGAGCAGGTGACGGCCCCGGGAGAGCATCCGATATCAGCCGGCCTAAACAACGCCGCGCGCATGATGGACATTCTTTTCGAAGCTTGCGAAGACGATTCTTCATGTATGGATGCCTATCCGGACATACGGGTAAATTTCCGCAATTTTATGAACGACCATCACTCAGATCCGATTCGGATTGACGACGAGATGGTTTACGCGGGAGGGGTTTTTGACAGGATTGTTCATCTTGTTGAGGAAGAAAGAAAGGTAGGGACGGCGATAAGATATATTGGAGAGATCGCAAACGCACACGCTGCAGACAAAACCGTAACCAGAATCAATACCGGATACGGACCGGGAGAATACCAGAGCCTGTCCGGCGAACATCCGAGGGAAACATATGGTCTTCCAAATCTTGACGGGGACGAAGCCAGATGGGCTGACCTCCTGAGAGGAGAGGGCGGATTCTTTCCGGGAATAACAAACCGTACGGGCATGATCTGCTCTTTTGGGATAAACAGGGCGGATGATCCTGACAGTCTTTCCCGTTATGAAAAAGTGGAGGATATGGAGTTGCCCGGGGACAGCGGCGGAACCAAGGATGCGTTCGGATACGGTTTTCTGGTCAGCTACAAGACATATCTCAGCGTCTGTCCGAAGTTGATTGAGGAGACCGGAGGGCTCAGGCTGCCTGAAGTTTCAGGTGTCGAGGCTGAAAACGTGATTGTTTACAGGGGAGGTCTTGATATAAAGCATTATTTCAATCAGGATCCTGATCGGGATGAAATCATGGCTTATTTTTCGGACTCGCCCGGTCACCGCCGCATTATCACTCACAGGTTCCTCGGCCAGGCGGCTGGACAAGACAGTGGGTGTTTGGGGGAAATCCAGAAAAAATTCTGGAGAGCCGATGATACTACGGAACAAAGCCTCGGCGATAATTGCGAAGAAAGCAACGATTTCACCGCGAGCGAACTCTCCGGGTGGTGATTCTTGCCGCGGGTCAGGACTGATATGGTAACGCCCAGTTCAGGTCCGCCCATAATTTGGAACGATGAACTACTGGCTTGTTAAATCAGAACCGTTTAAGTATTCGTGGGAGGACTTTCTTCAGGACGGATGGACATACTGGGACGGAGTAAGAAACTATCAGGCTAGGAATAACCTTAAGAATATGAAAAAGGGTGATCAGGTTCTTTTCTACCACAGCAACAAGGGCCTTGAAGTGGTAGGCATATCCGAGGTCATAAGGGAATATTACCAGGACCCCACGACGGAAGACGAAAGGTGGGTCGTGGTTGACCTGAAGCCCGTGGAAACGCTGGAGAATCCTGTATCTCTCAAACAGATAAAGAACGAAGAAAGACTTGAGGGCATCTCCCTTGTGAGGCAGAGCAGACTTTCAGTCATGCAGATTGAAAAGAAGCATTTTGATGTAATCGTCAAGCTTGGAAGAAAAAGCTCCTGACTTCCGCGAGAATTCGTAAAAACCGTTTCCTCCCGCATACAGTTCGCCGGAGAGATCCGTTTCGGCGGGACGCTGAACGGAAGTTTCATGCGGCTGGCGAACCTGATTTTTTCACATCGGTCTCTTGCGGTTATATTAATCTGGATAACTGATTTATATTTCAACATCCTATGAATACCCAACTTATCATCAACTCGCTTTTTAATGAAACGAGGATAGCGGTCTTGGAGAAAAGCAGACTGATTGAGCTTTTCATCGAAAGAAAATCCAACTCTTCAATGGTGGGCAACATTTACAAGGGGAAAGTTGAAAAAATAGTCCCCGGAGTGCAGGCGGCATTTGTTGGCATGGGAGACGGCAGGTCCGGGTTTCTCTCTGCCGAGGATGTGTATGAGGAATCGCTTAGCGAACTTTTTCTTGAAGAGGAAATGACAAAAAAGACATCCAGAAAAAACCACCAGCCCATACAGAATGTCCTGCGTCAGGGTCAGGAAGTCATGGTTCAGGTTACAAAGGAACCCACCGGAAACAAAGGTCCCAAGCTTACTTCTCACGTAGGCATACCGGGCAAGTATCTTGTTCTGCTTCCCGGGTCAGACTCGGTGAACCTGTCCCGCAAAATAACGGACAGAAAAAGCAGGAAGAGATTTTCCGAGATCATGCGGAATAAACCCGAAGACATGGGATTTATAGTAAGAACGGCGTGTGTGGAAGCGGAGGAGAAAAATATAAAGACCGAGATGAAAGCGCTTGTGAGGAAGTGGAGAAGGATAAAGAAAAAATATGAAGAATCGAAAAACCCAGGCGCGATATATGAAGAAGCCGATACATGTATTAGGGTCATCAGGGACCTGATGGGAAACGGCCTTAAGAAAATTGTCGTTGACTCCCCCAAAGCCCACGGTCGGATCACCAAGTACTTTTCCGACAAGATTAAGAAAGATGGTTTCAGAGTCGATATATACGATAAAGAAGAACCCATATTCGACAGATACGGAATCGAGAGCCAGATCGAAAAAATGTACAGAAAAAAGGTCTGGATGAAGTCGGGAGGTTACCTGATCATAGACGAGGCTGAAGGGCTCACTGTGATAGATGTTAACTCTGGCAAACTCGTAGGAGAGGAATTTCACAAGAAAACAATAATGAAAACGAATGAAGAAGCCGCAGTTGAAGCCGCAAGGCAGATAAGGCTTCGCAATCTGGTCGGAATCATAGTTATCGATTTCATAGACATGCAGTCTGTTAGATCCAGAAAGAAGGTAGAGTCTCTTTTCACGGATGAAATGAAAAAAGATAAAGCGAGGACCACGATCCAGGAAATATCGTCTTTCAGCGTAATCCAGCTTACCAGGCGCAGAGTCAGGGAAAGCATACTTTCCGACTTGACCGAACCCTGCGATACCTGCGAGGGAAGAGGGCGGATAAAGTCAATATACACCACCTGTTACGAGATACTGAGGGATATTGATCAATGGACAAGGCAGAGCGCTGAAGGACCTCTTGTTGTGCAGGCCAACAAGAAGGTCATAGCGAAACTCAGAGAAATAGAAGGAAGAGCCATAAGAAGAATCCAGCGGGAGAGGGGTGTAAAGATAAAATTCAAACCGACTGAAGATATTTTCGAGAGGTTCACAATTTCCAGGGAAGGAAATTCCGATTAGTTGAAAGGAGCATTCTAAGTTGAGTGAAAACGGATTTCTTTATCATGTGGCGATTGCCGTGAAAGATATCGAGAAGGCTGAAGATATCTACTCCAAGCTACTCGGGCTTCGGGTTGTCCACAGAGAGGACGTGGTCAACTATGGGGTCAAGACATCGATGCTCTGCTCCGAATCGGAAGAGGGTACTGCTGTAGAACTTATCGAACCTTTGGACGAGAATTCCCCGATTTCGCAGTTCCTTGAGAAAAGAGGGGAGGGCGTTCATCACATCTGCTTTCTTGTGGACGATGTTGAGGCTTCTCTGCGGGCCCTTGAAAAAGAAGGAGTCAGGCTTATTGATAAACATCCGCGGCCCGGATCTTACAACTGCAAAGTCGCCTTCATACATCCAAAGTCGATGAACGGAGTGCTGGTAGAGCTTGCCGAGAAGATAAGGGAGTGAGAAGAGCGCGTCCCCGGTTACGTACCGCTCTGTTTTTCTTCCCTGTTCTCCGGATCGTCCTCTTTTAGAGATTTTCTGAACCCGCTTATCCCCTTGCCGAGAGAAGACCCGAGGTCCCCGAGTCTGCTTGGACCGAAGATTATGAGGAGAATTGCCAGTATCAGTACTAGCTCCCATATGCCGAATTGTCCGAACATAACAGCGAAATGATACCTGAGTACTGCAGCTTCTCAAATGTCTTCAAATGATTCACGGCTGAAATTGAAAAACAAGACGCTTTCCTGTAAAATGGGTGCGTCGCGAGCAAAAAAAGACGGAGAGTTTTAACCGGCTTCTGGAGATTCGTCTCCGGCGACTTGCCTTACCTGATTCCATGTGCCGAAAACGATGCCTGTATATATTCCTGATGATTGTTGCCGTCGCGCTCGTAGTGGTCCGGGGGTCGGATGGACTTGCCCGGGGCGTCGGCGACGCCCGTGTTGAGACGGTGGAGGGACGCCGGCTTCTAATCCTGCCAGCAAGCGGGCTGCCCCGAACGCAGTCGCCCTCAGACGGCATCGTCGCGCAGTCATCCGAGTCAGCTTCGCATCGGACACACCTGGTTTACATTGAGGGTGCGACGTACAGCGCGGCAACACCTCTGCAGGGCCCGGGCGCCTGGATAGCATTTGACTTGGACCGGCGTCGCTTCGAATCGTTGCTGCCGAGTATCCGAGTCGAACTGGACGCGGGCGAGCGACTGGACACGGCTGTCGGCGCTGTCGGCGCTACTGGTGTGGAAGTATTTGACTCGCTTGGCTTTGCCATACTCTATCTGCCGTCAGACCTGCACCCCGCCGACGCGACTGCACTGGTCCGCGGACTGTCCGGCCAGCCCGACGCTTCTGTTCGTCTGCGCGGGCCCCGGATTGAGTGGCGTTAACTTTCTGCTTAGGAGGTAGGAACCGCATGCGTACACTGGCACTTATTGCGGCGGGGCTGTTGAGTCTGGCCGGTTGCGACTCGCAACAACTGCCGTCTTCCCCTCTGGCGAGCGTTACCTTGGAGTTCTCCGGCGACTCTGAGGTTGAGGAGGCCGACAATCCGAAGATACGGTTTACCCTCGGGCTTGACGCGCCCGTTTCCAGACCTGTCTTGGTGGCCTTGAGTCTGGACGGAACCGCCACCCGGGGTTACGATTACGCGGTCAGCGACGCCCAGGTTCAGTTTCCGGCGGGCGCCACTTCCGCAAGTGTGGAAATCGACGTTTACCGCGACTTCGAGAAAGAAGGCGATGAAACGATCAAGGTCGGTCTTGGCTCGATTACGGGTAACGCGCGGGCCGGCGACCCATCCTCGATCACCCTGAGAGTGATCGACGGCCCTGCGGTCGGCGTGGACAAGTCCCCGCCTGATGACACAGACGGCGGGCAGGAGTCTGCGTCGGGACTTGCTGCCCTGAGTTTCGATGTCGCGGAAGATGCTGTCGTAGCCGTAGTGGTCGCGGAGGTCTTCCCGGATGCCTCCCCCGTGCCATTGGTAGCTGAGTGGTCCACGGATCCGACTTTCGCTTCGGACGTGAGGACCATCCGCAAGTGCTATGCTCCTTCGGAGGATTCTTCGGCCGACGGATCTGGACCGCCCATGAGCCCTTGCGAGGTCGCCGTCTCTGATGATCCGCTTGACCTTTTCTTATTTGCCAATCTGCGCCTGTTCAGGCTGCCCTCCGAGTCACTGGCACCCGACCGCCGCTATTTTTTTCGCATATGGATGGACGCCCCGCCGCCATCGTTCACCTTTGGCGAGGAATACCCGAATGTGGTTGCGATCAGTTTCGCCACCGATTCTGAGGGAGCAGTTCTCGTGCGATGCGAGACACCGGCACGAACACCCGCACCAGAGGGCGGCGATCCCCTGTTCCACCAGCAGTGGCACCTGAAAAACACCGGTCAGAGGGCTTTCTCGAACCGCGGAGGAACTCCCGGCGCCGACCTGAATATGACCACAGCCATCGACACGGGCCGAGACGGCGCGGGAGTGAAGCTCGCTGTGGTCGATACCGGGCTTGAGATCTGCCATCCGGATCTGGCAGCCAATACGTCTGCGGGCGGTTCGTTTAACTTCGGCGCAAGCGCCCGACCCGGCACTTCTTCCGATGATCCCTACAACTTTGCCTCAGCAGGGGACCACGGCACCAGCGTAGCCGGGGTTGCCGCGGCAGCCGCCAATAACGGTTTCGGCGGACGCGGCGTGGCGCCGGCGGTTACTCTTGTCGGGTTCAATCCGGCTCAAGCGGCGCCCGGCGAGTCCGGGGATCGGGACACGGCATTCAAGACCGCGCTCTTAAAGAGCCTTGGCGCTAGCACGAGCGAACCGGATTCGGCAAGCGTGGATATCTTCAACATGAGTTTCGGTGAACTCGTCGGCATAGGGAACCCGGATGAAGAACTCACACGCGTGCTCAGGATGGGAGTTGAGCAGCTTCGTTCGGGCCGCGGCGCGCTATACGTAAGGGCAGCCGGCAACGATTTTCTTGAGTCTTGCGAGCAACCTCATCCGCTCCAGAACGAGATAGGCTGCGTCGGCGCCAACTCCGACCCCGACCAAAACATGCCGTGGATGGTCGTCGTGGGAGGCTTTAACGCCGACGACAGAAAGTCAACCCATTCAAGCGCCGGCGCCAACCTGTGGGTAACAGGTCCTTCCGGCGAGGACGGCGTCGAAGCCCCGGCAATAATCACCACGGATCAGGCTGGTCCGTTCACCGGCTTCAACATCCTGAAGGAAAATCGTCTGACCAGGGATCATCCTTTGAATCGCGACGGCGACTACATCAGCGCCTTCGGCGGTACATCTTCGGCAGCTCCCGCGGTCTCCGGCGCCATCGCGATCCTCCTCGGGATCAGACCGGAGCTGACCTGGCGGGACGTGAAGCACATACTGGCAAGTACGGCGCGCAGGATTGACCCGGATATCGCCGAAGTCCGTGCCGCGTTCAACGGTACTCCCTACATCCTCCAGCACGCCTGGCAGAAAAACGGCGCCGGTTTCTATTTCCATAACTGGTACGGTTTCGGCGCGGTCGATGTCGACGCCGCGGTCGCGATGGCGGAAAGCCACACTGCTGACAGTCTGGGAGATCTGGTTGAATCGCAATGGTTTGGGTCCGCTCAAAAAGAAGGGCTCTCAGTGGACATTCCCGATGCGGACGGGGCCGGGACCAGCGCCGCTTTGGAGGTCTCCGGCATCCCCGAGGATGCGGACATCGAGGCGGTGGTGCTTGAGGTCGATGTCAATGGCGGCGATGCGTTCGACCTTGGCATTACCCTCCGCTCACCCGCAGGCACGCAGAGCGTGCTCAGCACACCCCTAAACAGCATGCTCAAGGGCTTGCCTGGAATATCCAGTTGGCGCCTGCTCAGCAACGCCTTCTACGGCGAGAATCCAAACGGCGCATGGACCCTGCATGTGGCTGACATCGCCGCCCACGACACAGCCACACTGACTGGCTGGAAACTGCGGTTCTACTACGGCGGCACCCACGGCGTGAATTAACCCGCGACTGTCAAGCCATAATGGAAACTGCCGTGCTCTCTGAGACTGCAAAGACGCTCGCTGGTCGCGGGGAAGCTCCCAGAGTCTTTTTCCTGAGAACCATATCGGGCGATAAGGTGGATTTCGTGGTTGAGACGGAAGGGAAGCCTGCGCTTGTAGAGGTAGAACTGTCGGCTACGCCGCATTGCGGTTTTATCAGTCAGAACTTTTGATGTTTTCAACGCTGAATTTTACTGGCTTGTCATCGTAGAGCGCCGCTATCCATCTTATAGGTCTTGCGAAGGTCAGTTTTCCGTCGCCCCATCTCATTGATTTCCGGAAGGGGATTGATGAGATTACTCTTGGAAGAATTTCTTTTAGAACGGATGAAGTTTTTTTCCTTTTACCGTTTTCCTTACACAAATATTTTCAGATGATGCTGTGAATTTACCGATATTATGTCTGAGGGGATGGAGGAATTGAGGTTGACATTCTATATTCTGAATGCATGATTCCCACTGGGAAAGCACGCAATGAACCTTCCGTATGTAAAAAGATCGCTTGAGACCGTGTTCATAAAGGCCGTTTCGCGGTTTATGGCCGTATTTCGCTTGTCGCCGCCTTCCGGGCGTGAATCAGAGGCGGCATTCGCGAAGGAGAGCCTTGCCGTGTACGGGCAGGACAGCCTAGTGTGGTAATGTCATGCGGGTGATCACGGGAGCGAGCGGCCATATCGGCGGCGTGCTTGCGCGGGCCTTGGCGGGGCGGTACGACGCCTGCCCGGTTCGCGCGATATTCCGCAAGAGGCGGGGCACCGCCGCGGATCTTGACGTCGAGTGGGTCAACGGCGACATTCTAGACAAGGAATCACTGCTCACCGCTTTCACGGGCGCGGAAGTTGTCTTCCATCTGGCCGCCCTAGTCTCGATTGATCCCGGCAGGGGGGAAAAAGTCCATACAACGAATGTCTCAGGCACACGTAACGTTGTCGAGGCCGCCCTTGAATGTGGAGTGAGGCGGCTCGTTTACTTTTCCTCGATTCACGCCTACAACCAGTACCCACTTGACGAAGTTCTCGATGAGGGCCGCGATTCCGCCGACGGCCCGCGGCACGATGCCTATGCCCGGTCGAAAGCCGCCGGCGAGGCGGAAGTTCGCCGTGGCATAGATCGCGGTCTGGATGCCGTAATTCTTAATCCGACCGGCGTAATCGGCCCTTTCGACGGCGGGCCTTCGCATATGGGACAGTTCTTCCTCGACCTGTACCGGAGGAGAATTCCCGCGCAGATCGCGGGCGGCTTTGATTGTGTCGATGTGCGCGATGTCGTAGATGCTGCAGTGGCCGCCGAGACGCAAGCGAGGTGCGGCGAAAACTACATCCTGTCAGGCGGTTGGCATTCCATGCGCGATTTGGCGCTACTGTCCCAACAGGCGACCGGGGTGGCAGTGCCCCGTTTCGTGTTCCCCATGTTTCTGGCCCGGTTTTGGGCGCCTTTCCAGGTCATTTTGGACCGTAGTCGCGGGCGCCGGCCCCTCTATACGCCTGCTGCGCTACGCTTCGTGAGCGGTGGCAACCAGCAGGTATCCAGTGCCAAGGCGCAGGCGGAACTCGGGTTCAGGTCGCGTCCCTTGGCGGATTCGGTGAGGGACACCTATCGATGGTTTGACGAGCAGGGCATGCTCGGCGAGGGTGGTTGAGATGGCAGAAGAACAACTTCACCGCGTGATGATATGGGCAGTTATTGCTGTGGCTCTTCCGACGTTCCTGTACCTGTTCCGTAAAACCGCGCCCTATGGCCGTCATTACGCAGGCGCGGGCTGGGGGCCGCACATTTCCAGCAGGCTCGGCTGGATCATCATGGAACTGCCGGCGGTCGTAGTCTTCCTCGCCGTCTATCTTAACGGGAAGGCCGCGTTCCACATCGTGCCGCTGCTCTTTGTGGTCATGTGGCAGGGGCATTATCTGAACCGGGCGCTCATTTACCCGTTTCGGATCCGGGCGAGCGGACGAAAGACGCCGTTGCTGGTCATCGGGTCAGGTTTTTTCTTCAATGTGATTAACGCCTACATAAATGCCCGGTTCATTTCGGAATTCGGCGGGTATGCCGTTGAATGGCTCGTCGACCCTCGTTTCCTGATCGGCGTCGGGATTTTCCTGGGCGGGATTGCTCTCAACATCCACGCCGACAGTATCCTCATTCGTCTGCGCAGGCCGGGCGAGACCGGTTATGTGATTCCACAGGGTGGCGGGTTTCGCTTTGTCTCGTGCCCGAATTACATGGGTGAAATCCTCGAATGGGTAGGCTGGGCGCTAGCAACGTGGTCGTTGAGTGGCCTCGCCTTCTTGTTGTTCACCTCCGCCAATCTCGTTCCCAGGGCGCGCAGCAACCATCAATGGTATGTGGAAACTTTCAAGGATTATCCACCGCACCGCAAGGCCCTGATACCGGGCATTTATTGATTGACATGCTTATGGTTGCGTATAAATTCTGGCAAGACTCGACCGTATCAGAGGTCCGTGGACGAGTTTCGAATAATCAACCGATGCCCTTGGGGCGAGCGGTCCGGATGATCCGTAAATCCGTTAACGGATCCAACTTGCTTTCAATTGTGCTCTCGAACTCGAAGGAGTACCAATGATTGAAATGACCGATCGGGCTTTTGGGCCGCCCGGTCCCGTCCTCATCACCGGGGGAACGGATACATTGAGTCATGGCTGGTCAAGAGACTCCTTGAACTTGATTACGACGTACACACGACGGTTCGCAATCTGACGGCCCCGAAAAAGAATTTGCATCTCGAGGCCATAGCCATAAATTCGCCGGGCTCCTTGTCGCTCTATGGAGCCGAGTTGCTGGTTGCCAGCTTTGTGGAGCCGGTCACAAGCTCACCATAGTCCCCGGTTTCGTGAAGAAAACCCCTCTCAAAAGCGAAGGCCTTCTCATAGAATTCAAGAGTTCCTACAACATCGTCCACATAGAGTATGGTATATCGAAACAGCATTTACGCCTCCTGTAAATTTCTCATGCTGGGTACCTCGAATAAACCCTGACCAAGCTGGCGCCTTGCTAAAGTTGATTGCGGGTCAGATTTTCGAGAAATCGGCGATCATGAAAAACAGATCTTTTATTTCATTGAGCAGAGCCAGACGATTGTCTCTGATTTTCTTGTTTTTATCCATGACCATTACTGCGTCAAAGAAACGATCTATTGGTGCGGAGAGTGTTTTTATGGATTCAAGCGCTTTGAGGTAATCGCTTTGCCTGGCAGCTTTTTCAGAATCGGCCAATTTCTTTAAAACCGCTGTCTGTGTCTTGGTAAAAGCTCTATGGAGGTCTTTTTCCTCTTTCTGCTTGAACAGCTTCTTGTCAAGCGGTGAAGACGGTCTGGTTTTCGCTATGTTGAAAACCCTCTTAAAGCCTGTAGCTAGGGCCTCAAAATCCTTTCGTTTTGCGAATTTCTCAAGCGCGTTTATTCTGCGGTAGGCGTCAAGAGGATTGTCAAAACCTGCCGAGATTACGGATTCGACGACATTTCTTTCGTAACCTGACTCTGTCATTAGGTTGCGGAATCTCTCGGAGAAAAACGCGAGAATGTTCACTTTAAGTTCTTCTTCGGACAGTTTGCCATTACGAGCTTTTTGCGCACCCATGGAATCGAGCACGAACCTTATGCCGCGTTCAAGGAGTGTGGAGAGGGAAATATCAAGCTTCTTCTCTATGGCGATTCTGATTATCCCCAGGGTCTGTCTCCTGAGCGCGTAGGGATCAGAAGACCCCGTAGGGGCCAGCCCGGCGATAAAACAGGAGCAGATATTGTCCGTTTTGTCCACTATGCTTAGAAGTGCTCCGGTTTTCGTTCGCGGGAGTTCACCGGTTCTCGTAAGCGGCATGTATTGTTCCTCGACCGCGTTCGCGACGGTTTTTTTCTCCTTGGAAGTAAGTGAGTAATACTTGCCCATGACACCTTGGAGTTCGGCGAATTCAAAGACCATCTGGGTCGCGAGATCGGACTTTGAGAGTTCCGCGGCCCTTTCAAGATCGGGACTGGCAAAAATGTCGGCGGCAAGCATCCTCATACGCTCGACTTTTTCGCTGTAAGTTCCTATATCAGATAGAAACACCATGCTCTCAAGATCTTCTGTGTAGGCGCTTAGGCTTTTCTTCGTATCTTCGGAGAAAAAGAATTCGGCGTCGTTAAGTCTTGCCCTTATTACCCGCTCGTTTCCCCTTATAATTACCTGTTTATCCTTAACCGGGGTTCCGCAGACAAAGATGAAACAGGGAAGAAGCTTGCCGGTCTTCTCAGAATAAACAGGGAAATATTTCTGGTGATTCTTCATCACGCTTATAAGAACTTCCTCGGGCAATCGCAGGTATTTTTCCTCGAACTCTCCCACCAGAACCGTTGGATGCTCCACCAGGTTCACCACGGTTTCAAGCAGTTCAGGATCTTCCTTTATGGTTCCGCCTATCTTTTTGGCCGCCTCCTCTGTGTCCCTTCTTATGATTTCCTTTCTTTTCTCCGGGTCCGCTACTACGTTGTTTTTCTCAAGTGTTTTCAGATAGTTTCTCCAGGATGTCACTCGGAACGGTTTTGGGGAAGTGAACCTGTGACCGAAGCTTCGGTCAGAACTTTTGATGTTTTCAACGCTGAATTTTACTGGCTTGTCATCGTAGAGCGCCGCTATCCATCTTATAGGTCTTGCGAAGGTCAGTTTTCCGTCGCCCCACCTCATTGATTTCCGGAAGGGGACCGATGAGATTACTCCCGGAAGAATTTCTTTTAGAACGGATGAAGTTTTTTTTCCTTTTACCGTTTTCCTTACACAAAGAAATTCCCCGTTATCCCTTTTTGCGATGACGAGTTCCTCAACATCGACCCTCTGGGATCTGGCGAAGCCCACAGCGGCCTTGGTGGGTTTTCCGTCTTCATCAAACGCTATGCGCTTGGGCGGTCCGAAGTTCTCGGTCGTGCGGTCTCTCTGCTTTCTTTGAAGTCCGCTTACCCTAGCCGAAAGCCTTCTCGGGGTATAGAAGATTTCCATTTCCTCGAATTCAACACCTTTGTCACGGAGTTCTCCGCTTAGGATGTTGCCCAGATCCTCCCGGGCTTTTTCAAGGAAGAGAGCAGGTATTTCCTCCGTTCCGATTTCGAGTATTAGTTCTTTTTCCATGGGTTGTTTTTCAGGAGGGGGAATCCTAGGTTTTCTCTGGTCTGCAGATACGAAGTCGCGCACAGGTTCGCAAGCGCCCTTACCCTCGCTATGTATGAGGCCCGCTCGGCTACCCCTATCGCCCCTCTCGCGTCAAGCAGGTTGAAGGTGTGTGAACTTTTAAGACAGTATTCGTAAGCGGGGAGGGGAAGCTGCTTTTCGATAAGAGATCTGCATTCCTGCTCGTACATGTTAAACAGGTTGCTTAGCATCGCGGGATCGGATTCCTCGAAGTTGTACTTTGAGAACTGGACTTCGCTCTGATGATGAATCTCCCCGTACGTTATTCCCTTTGTCCATTCAAGATCGTAAACGCTTTCGACTTCCTGCAGGTACATTGCTATTCTTTCGGTTCCGTACGTTATCTCGGCCGATATCGGATCAAGATCTATTCCGCCCGCCTGCTGAAAATATGTGAACTGGGTTATTTCCATACCGTCAAGCCAGACCTCCCACCCAAGTCCCCACGCTCCGAGCGTCGGGGATTCCCAGTCATCCTCAACGAACCTTATGTCGTGCTCAAGCGGGTTTATTCCGAACGACTTGAGGCTGTCGAGGAAAAGTTCCTGAATATCATCGGGAGAAGGTTTTATTATCACCTGGAACTGATAGTAGTGCTGAAGCCTGTTGGGATTATCTCCGTATCTTCCGTCGGTCGGTCTCCTTGAAGGTTCGACATATGCCACATGCCAGGGCTCGGGACCGAGGCAGCGCAGGAAAGTGGCCGGATGAAAAGTCCCGGCGCCTTTTTCTATGTCATAGGGCTGGACCACTAAGCATCCCTTGGATGACCAGTAATCCTGAAGAGCCAGAATAAGTTCCTGATATGTCATGACCGGCAAAATACTACCATTAAAATAGAAGAATCAAATACGCTGACATGTTTGTAAAGGCTTTACCTGCGGGTACTTTCGATGATTTTCAGGCATGATTGTTGTGAGGTTGTTTGTTGATCGGTTGTTTTATGACGGTCCGATTTCTCAAAGGGAGGCAAGTTGAGCCAGTAGCGTGTGTGGCGTCGTTACCCGGTTCTGTTTAGTGTGCCCTGACTTATGCAGAAAAGGCTCCTCGAAAGGTATCAGAACAGACTGATCCAATGTGAAGTTCGGCCAATCAGAATGTTGCCATATTCATTCCATGAGCGATAAAAACACCTCCTATAGCCCATATTTCTGCCAGTTTTTAAGCTATAGACCAAGCGCTATAGTTTCAACAAGAAACGGATACTCGGCAAGAAGAGTCGTACGCAGCTATACTTTCTATGGCTCTTTGAGCGATGATTTTACGCCTTTTTTCTTTGCCCATTCTCCCCTCCACCTTGGGGAAAAGGCCGAAGTTTATGTTCATCGGCTGAAAGCCGGTTTTTCCGGGGGTTGAGATGTACTCAAGCAGGGAACCTATGGATGTTTCCCTTGGGACGTGGGCAGATGCGAGTCCGAGCGCTTTTCTCGAAGCGTTTATTCCGCAGACGATTCCCGTTGCGGCGGACTCGACGTATCCTTCAACTCCCGTGATCTGTCCGGCGAAAAAAACGTCTGGACGGGAACTCAGGGAAAGGTTTTTCTCAAGGAGCCTAGGGGAATCTATGTACGTGTTTCTGTGCACGCTTCCGTATCTTAGAAACTCTGCTCTTTCAAGTCCCGGGATCTTTCTGAAAACGGTCCTTTGTTGGGGGTATCTGAGCTTTGTCTGAAACCCCACCATGTTATACATCGTTTCCTCGCTGTTCTCTGTTCTTAGCTGCAGCACGGCAAAGGGAGATTTGCCGGTCTTCGGGTCAACTAGGCCAACGGGTTTTAAGGGGCCGAACCTAAGAGTATCCTTTCCCCTTTCACACATAACCTCAACCGGCATGCAGCTTTGAAAGTAGATTGCCTTCTCGAACTCCCTGGTTTCCACTTTTTCTCCGCGAATCAGGTCGTCCACAAGTTCGTAGTACTGATCCTCAGAGAGCGGACAGTTGAGATAATCTCCCTCTTGTGAGTCTCCGCGGTCATATCTTGATCCTCTGAAGATTTTCAAGCGGTCGATTGTATCAGCGTCGATTATCGGCGAGATGGCGTCGTAGAAGTAAAGGTATTCGGATTCCGTGAGCGAGGAAATCTCCGCGCAGAGCGCGTCCGAGGTAAGAGGACCGGTGGCCACGATCACGATCCCGTCTTCGGGTATTTTCGTTACTTCCTCCCTTCTTAGATCTATAAGTCCGTTATCCTGAATCTTCCGCGTTATGTAATCCGAGAATATTTCCCTGTCGACCGCAAGAGCTTTTCCGGCAGGAACCCTGGCCGCCTCGGCCGCCTCGATCACAAGCGAACCTAGAGATTTCATTTCTTCTTTGAGTATTCCGGAGGCGTTCTCCATGGATACCGATTTCAGGGAATTACTGCACACAAGCTCCGCGAGACCCGAGGTTCTGTGCGCGGCAGTTTTCCTGCGGGGCCTCATTTCATAGAGAGTCACCCTTACTCCAAACTTTGAGATCTGGTTCGCGGCTTCAACGCCTGCGAGTCCCGCGCCGATTACTGTTATTGACAATTGCTTATACCGAACCCTTGAACTTGAGTAACGCTTTTAGCTTTCTCTGACTGAAGTTAGTTTGCAAGTGCCGGAAATCTCTTTTTCACGATATTCCTGGTCGCATCCCGAGTCTCGGTCGTTTTCAAATCCGGATCAGGACATTCAGTCGATATTGCGTCCAGTGATTCGGCAAATCGTTCCTTCGTCCCTAAGTTCAGATTTCCACAACTGAGGATTTGTCCAACACCCTCCAAACTCGGAGTTCATTTGACAGTTTCTAAACTCTTCTGTCTGTTCGTACTCCCGCCGCTGTTCTTCCCGCCTCTGCCTTATTTCCTCGCTGTCCAGTTCAGAAGGGTCTAGATCTTCTTGGTAGTTAATCGCCGACCCGTCGGAATATGTCTCCACCATGTCGTCAAGCGTTAATACTGTTTCTTCCCCGTTAAAAGAAAAGGCGTACGACTTGAGTCTTCCGGGCAAACCTTCTTCTTTTAAGTACAAACGCCCACCGTAAACCCGCCATTCCCCTCTCCATTCTCCCCTCCGGTCAAAAGCAAACCCGAATTCCTCCATTTTCCAAGTGGAATTATAAGGCATCCCTCTTCTGTGACATCCTTCATTGGGAGGCTCAGCAACGGAGGCATCCGCAATAATAATCCCCCATCTTGTAAGACTGGTATGATACGTTCCGTTATCGTAAAAATAAGTTTCTGTATTAATCCCGAATGAGTCCGTCCGCCTTCTACAATTCCAGGCGGAATGTTCGTCAAGAAGGAAATTCGTATTGAGCTTTTCACCGGGAAGAGGAAGATCTTCATGTTCATATACGGAACAGGTTTCTTCAACCCAATTCTTTTCCAGTTCGAAATCTCTTGGATGTAACTTACTGGCTGTGGAACCTTCAGGATACGCCGTTTCAATTTCTCCGTCTCCGGTCTTTGCTGTTTCAAAAACAAATCCGTTTCCTTCTTCTCCTCTTTCTCCTCCTCCGCAACCCATCAGTAGAAACAGGGAGAGAAGCAAGGCAGCGCAGTATAGGCAATAATGTCTGTCCTTCATGTTCGATTTCTCGTGTAACTTTTAAAATGATATTTTAACAGATTAAGGGGGGACTGTATCTGCCTTGATACTTTTTGAAGCAAGAACATACATAAGATATAATTTCCCAAGATTATGAGCTACGGAGCAGTTGTATTTGACCTTGACGGAACCCTGATAGACTCTCTTGAGGACCTTGCCGATGCCGTGAATCAGGCGCTTGGAATAAACGGGTTTCCAGCGCGCGCGACCGGGTGCTACAAGTACTTTATAGGAAAAGGTCCAAAGGTCATGGTGTCCAGAGCCCTCCCCGAGGACAAAAGAAGCGATGACGCTGTCGTTGAAAAGTGCCTTGCCGATTTCAACAGCATCTACAGCCGCGCCTTTAACGTAAAAACCACGCTTTATGACGGCATACCGGATCTTCTGAACGAGCTTTCCGAAAGAGGTCTGAAAAAGGCGATTCTTACCAACAAGCCGCACGTGTTTACCGAAAAATACGTGGAGGATCTGCTTGCTGACTGGAATTTTGAGGTGGTCATAGGTCAGAGGGATGAAATTCCAAGAAAACCCGATCCCTCGGGAGCGTTGCGGATATCGAGGGAACTCGGGATTGACTCGTCACAGATGGTTTACCTTGGAGACTCGGGGGTGGACATGCTTACCGCGGTCGGGGCGGGTATGCTTCCGGTGGGAGTTCTCTGGGGTTTTCGAACGGGAGACGAGCTTCGTGAAAACGGAGCCGAACATTTGATAGAAACTCCTATGGATCTGCTCTCGATTATTGACTTGTAGTTTCCGGCACGTGATAGCCATGGACTTTGAACATGTAAAACTGGGAATTCTCGGAGGCGGTCAACTCGGGAAAATGCTTTGTCTGGTTGCAAGCAACTGGAACCTCCACACCTATGTGCTCGATCCTTCCGCCGATTGTCCGGCAGCGTCCGTATGCACCGAATTTACCCGTGGAGATTTCAGGAATTACGAGGATGTCTACGAATTTGGCAGGAATGTTGACATCCTGACAATAGAGATTGAGCACGTGAACCTGCAGGCGCTTTTCCAGCTGCGGGAAGAAGGAGTTGTTATAAGGCCTGAGCCCCACGCGCTTGAACTCATACAGGACAAGGCGAAGCAGAAGGAGTTCTATGTTTCTAAAGAACTTCCCACAGCCGACTTTTCAGTCTTCCCCGGGGAAAAAGCTATAGTCGAGGCCGTCGGGTCCGGGGAGATAAAAATTCCTTTCGTCCAGAAACTTTCAAGGACGGGTTATGATGGAAGGGGAGTGTATATCGTAAGGGAGAAAGAACAGCTCAACGAACTTTTAAAAGGAGAATCCGTCATTGAGGATCTCGTTGATGTGGAAAAGGAGATCTCCGTTATAGTCTCGCGTAATTCCACCGGAGAGACGAAATGTTTTCCTCCGGTAGAAATGCTGTTTAACAGCCGTGCAAACATAGTTGAATTCCTGATAAGTCCCTGCGAGCTTGACGATGCGATGTCCGCTCAGGCATGTGAACTTGCCGAGCGTACGATAAAGTCTTTTGACATGTGCGGGATACTCGCGGTTGAGATGTTTGTTTCCAAAAAAGGCGATATTCTCATAAACGAATCCGCTCCGAGGCCGCATAACAGCGGGCATCACACGATTGACGCGGCTTGCACCTCGCAGTATGAGCAGTGCCTGAGATCGATTCTTGATCTTCCCCCGGGCGATACTGAAATAAAAACTCCTTCTGTTATGATTAACATTCTGGGGCAGCCGGGTTTCGAGGGCGAGGTAAGGTACGAGGGACTTCGTGGATGCATGGGCGTTGAAGGAGCCAAGTTCCACATATACGGTAAAACCCTGACTAAGCCTTACAGAAAGATGGGACATGTCACAGTGCTTGACGACAATATTTCAGGTGCGCTTGAGAAAGCGAGATTCATAATGAACAACCTGAGGGCAATAGCATGAAACCTGTTCTAGTAAGCGTTATCATGGGTTCTGACTCGGATCTTCCGGTCATGGTAGAAGCGGTCGAGGTTCTGGAACAATTTGGCGTAGGGCATGAAGTTACCATAGTCTCGGCGCACAGGACGCCGGAACGTCTTGTCGATTTTTCGAAAAAAGCTCATAAAAGAGGAATTAAAGTCATAATAGCCGGGGCGGGAGGTGCAGCGCATCTTCCGGGAATGGTGGCCTCCGTTTCTCCCCTTCCGGTCATAGGGGTTCCGGTAAAATCCTCAAATTCGATTGATGGGTGGGATTCTGTGCTTTCTATCCTGCAGATGCCTTCAGGCGTTCCGGTCGCCACGGTCGCCCTCGGCGGGGCGAAAAACGCCGGCATCCTTGCAGTTGAAATTCTTTCCGTTGCCGATCCGGAACTTTCACGCGCAGTAGCAGAGTACAAAAAGAAGCTTTCTTCCGAAGTAAAGAAAAAGGCAGCGCGACTTGAAAAGCAGGGTGCCTCGGTCTATCTTGAGCGAATCGCTCAGAAGGAAGAGATTTCCTGAAGCTCCGGCTACTGTATGGTCTTTTTATCCGGTTCGTAACCCCGTACGGGGATTGGTGAAGCATGATGGAAGATCATAAGCCACCTGCCATCTTGCTTCTCGAATATATTGGTTGACTGAGAGAGATTAAACATGACCGGGTCCCTTTTTATATATACCATCTCCTGAAGGCATGTGACCCAGGCGATGTTCTCGCTTATATCCATGGTTACGTTTGAAATGCTGATGTCAACCTGATCTTGGGGATCAAAAACGCTTTCCCAGCTCTGCTTTATGGCTTCCCAGTTGCGAAGAGCTGTCCATCCCGGGTGGACACAGCCGGACCTTGAGTCCTTTACCCAAACCTCTCCCATCAGCTCTAGATTTCTGGTTCCCAAAGCTTCGTAAAAAAGACTGTTGATCTTGAGTATTTCTTCGCTGTCCTTTTCCATGGTCATCGGCTTGCTCCTAGGTAATTTTACCGGAAAAGGTCTAAAATTCTGCCGAACTGCGAGAGTATGTCTCCACGCATCCTGAGAATGTCGTTATACAGGGCTGCCGCCATGATGAAAATGAGAAAGGAAAACCCGATTCGCTGGGTTATCTCGAGGGTTTTTATGCTAAGCGGCTTTCTCTTTATCTTCTCTATGGCCATATAGAGCAGGTGTCCCCCGTCGAGCATCGGTATGGGGAGAAGGTTTATCAGTGCGAGGTTTATGCTTATTAGCGAGGTAAACTGGAGGAGGTTCGATATGCCGCTTTGAGCCACGTCTCCCGACACCTTTGCTATGAGAAGAGGCCCCGCGACTGTCTTTCCGGCTGTTGCGAGCGCTATTTTCCCGGTTACGAGCTTGAAGAGGAAGCCAAAGAAAAGAATGGTGATCTCAACCGTCATTCGCGCCGCTTCTGCTATTCCCCTGTGAATCGATTCGAAAAAACCGTACTTTTTAAGCACTCTGTCTGTGCTTGGAGTGATACCGATTATGTAGCGTTCTATATCTTTTTGCATCTCCGCCGCCAAGCGAAAATGCATCTTCTCTTCCCCTCTCTCAATCGTGAAATCAAGTTCCTTGCCGCTGCTTTCGGCTATTATGTCCGACATATGGTTCCAGTCCGTAACCTTTACGCCGTCTATTGCCTTGATCCTGTCTCCCGGACGTATCCCTGCTCTCCAGGCGGGGTGTCCCTCGGCTACCTCCGCTATGGTTGCGTCTATGGGCCTTGCGAATCCGGTTTCTATTCTGCCATCAGGACCGGCTTCCGCGAAAAGGGTGAGAGTCCTGGTTTCGTTTCCGGTTCTCACCCTGAATTCAAGCAGCGAGTCAGGATTTGAGTGAACAGCGATGTTCACGTCTTTCCAGTTCTCTACTTCTTTTCCGTTTATGCTGAGTATCCTGTCGCCCGCGGCGAATCCTGAGAGATGGGCGGGAGAGTCTTTCGTTATATAAGTTATGTCGGGGGGATCTTCGAGATAACCTGAGACGCTTATGCCGAACATGAACACAAGGGGCATGAAGAAAAAGGGGATTACGAAATTCATAGCGGGGCCCGCTATGACCACCAAGAATCTGTCTGTAAGAGACTTGCCGGAAAACCCCCTGTGATAGTCCTTTTCGTAGTAAGCCTCTATGTCGTAAAGGGCCGGGCTGCTGACGGTGAAAGTGTGGACTTTTCCATCTCTTTCGACTTCGAGTTCTTTTTCCTGATGCGGGTCTGATTTTAGCGCGTAGAGAAGCCTTTCCCAGTTTGCATACTCCTTAAGACTGAATCCCTTTATCCCGGTGATTCTGTCCCCTGAGGCAAGTGGCGACCCGGTGTCTGAAACGCTTTCGACAATTACGTTATCTTCCCTGCCCTCGCCGTACATCTTCACGTAGCCGCCGAGGGGAAGGGCCGAAATTAGGTATTCTGTTTCGCCTCTTACAAAGGAAACAAGCTTCGGGCCGAAACCCAGAGAAAACTTCTCGACCCTGATATTGCTTCTTTTCGCGAGCAGAAAATGTCCCATCTCGTGAAAAAAGACCAGAATTCCTATTACGAAAATAAAAGCTAAGATAGTAGTCATCACTAAGAAAGAAAGCTCTCCATTATAGAACCGGCGGTGCTCCTCGACCACCTGTCCGCCTCTAATATATTGTCAAGACACCCCGAGTCAAGTTTGTCATGACGCTCGAGAGTTTCCCTGACTATCGGGATTATATCGGTGAATTTTATCCTCTCGTCAAGAAATGCGGTTACTGCCACTTCGTTCGCGGCGTTTAGCACAGTCGGATAAGTGCCGCCCATTCTGAGGCATTCAATTGCCATTGCGGGAGCCTCGAATTTGTCTGTATCGAGAGTTTCGAACGTGATGTCCGAGAGGTCATCCGGCGAGGCGTCGGGGTGCCCGAAATCGAGCCTTTCGGGGTAGGAAAGCGCTTGGGCTATCGGTATTTTCATGTCAGAGGCGGAAAGATGGGTTATGAACGAGCCGTCAACATACTCAAGGATTGAATGCACTATGCTCTGGGGATGTACCCAGATCGATATTTTTTCCGCGGGCATGTCAAAAAACCACCTTGCCTCTATGATTTCAAACCCCTTGTTCATCAGCGTCGCCGAATCTATGGTTATCTTCTCACCCATTTTCCATGTGGGGTGGCAGAGCGCGTCGGCGACCGTAACCTTCTCCAGGTCTTTTTTCGGGGTTTTGCGAAACGGCCCGCCAGATGCCGTTATTATGATCCGTTTGAGAAAGTTGCGGTCCTTTTCAAGAAGCGTCTGGAAAACGGCGCTGTGCTCGCTGTCCACGGGGAGGAGGATAACGCCATGGTTTTTTGCCTCGGAAATAAGGAGTCCTCCGGCCACCACAAGAGATTCCTTGTTTGCTATCGCAACGTTTCTTCCGGCCTGTATTGCGGACAGTGTGGGCAGAAGCCCCGGGAAACCCACCATGGAGGATATAACCAGATCGCAATCACCTTCCGTGGCAACTGCGATATTCCCCTCGTCTCCATAATGTATCTGTGTTTTCGCACTGGCGATTCCCCTGAGTCGTTCCGAGTCCTCCTTTCGGGCAACCGATACGATTTTCGGAGCGAATTCCGTTATCTGTTCTGCAAGAAGATCAATGTTTTTCCCTGCACAGAGACCCGTTACCTCAAACCTCTCGGGAAACCTTCGTACTATCTCAAGCGTCTGCGACCCGATCGAGCCGGTTGATCCGAGTATGGAGATTTTCTTCAATCTAGCGTCCTTTCTCCCGTATCTGCTCTCCTGTCAGTCCGAACCTTCTTTCCCTGTTGCGGTAATTGGCGATGGCCTTTAACAGATGCCTTCTTCTGAAATTCGGCCAGAGTGTCTTCGTGACGTATATTTCGGCATAGGCCAGTTGCCACAACAGAAAGTTCGAAAGTCTCATCTCCCCCCCGGTTCTTATGAGCAGATCCGGTTCCGGCAGGCCTGAGGTATAGAGATATTCCTGAAAATCCTCCTCGGAAACCGGTTTTTTCTTTCCCTCCGCGAGTATGCTGTTTACGGCGTTGATTATCTCCTCTCTGCCCCCGTAGCTAAGAGCCAGAGTTATTGTCAGGGAGTCGCATTTCTCGGTCATTTTCATCACGCGTCCGAGAAGTTCGCGTATGTCTTGGGGGAGGTTCGAGAGATTCCCGATCGCATTTAGTCTGGTGTTCTGAGCAAGTAGCTTCTCTCCTTCATCTGATAGGTACTGCCTTAAGAGGTCCATAAGTGCGAGAACCTCTTTTCCTGGTCTCTTCCAGTTCTGGGCGGAAAACGCGTAAAGAGTTACGTATTCTATCCCGATCTCCCGCGCGGCGCGGACCACCGATCTCGCCGATTTTATTCCTTCCCTGTGACCGATCAGCCTGTCAAGATTCTTTCGCCGCGCCCATCTTCCATTGCCGTCCATTATTATGACAACGTGTCTGGGGATAGGACCCGGTGTGGAGATATTATGGTTTTTCTGCATTGCGAGACACTGTTTGAGAGTTTCGCTGACAACCGTCGTTTCAGTTCGCTGCCCGATAGATGTAAGAAACGGGATATACGATCAGAACGACCGTGGCAACTACTACCATGGCCACGATCAGGGCGACCGGGTAGATGAGAAGTGCCCCCAGGTAAAAAAGGGCTCTTTTCAGCGGAACCCACTCCCGGGATGCTTCGGGAAGGTCGGAAACGCAGCTTTTGACAAATCCTGATATTATTCCAGTAAAAAGTGTGGACATATAAGTGAACCGATCTACCGTAACCCTATCTTATTTCTCCCTTTTCATCAAGGGCGAAGATCCTACTTTACTTGCTTAGTCCAAAAAAAAATCCTTTCAGGTAAACTACAGGAAACGTAGGTCGCAATGACAAAATTCCGCTTTTTTTTCATAGTATACGCGTTAATTCCAGTTTCTCTTTTTTCAACCCCACTTCTCGCAAAAGAAGATACATACAGGGGCCTTTCCGACTTCGCAAAGGCCCTGAATCTGATAGAGAAAAACTATGTGGAAGAGGTTTCCTCCGAGCAGTTGACCCAGAGTGCCATAAAAGGCATGTTTGACTCTCTTGATCCCTACTCGGTTTACCTTTCATCAGAGAGCCTGAGAAATCTTGAGATAGGAACTATGGGGGAGTTTGAGGGCATAGGAGTCGAGATTACGGTGCGCGACGGGTTTTTGACCGTTATATCTCCGATTGAAGGAAGTCCTGCGCAGGAAGCCGGTGTAAGAGCGGGAGACGTGATCGTCTCCATAGACGGGGAAAGTACCGAGAAGACCAACATAGTTGACGCTCTGGAGAGCATAAGGGGCAGGGAAGGAACTAAAATTGATATCGTTGTCAGAAGAGGTGGAACCGAGGAAACCCATAAGTTCACCATTACAAGACGGATAGTGAAACTTAGAAGCGTCGAGTCCAGATTGATCGAAAAAGACATAGGTTATATAAAGCTCTCGCAATTCCACAGGGATTCTGCGGATGAGTTTCTCAGTTCTTACAGGGGGCTTGAAGAGGAGAATGGCGCGGATCTCGGAGGACTTGTGCTTGACCTCAGAAACAACCCCGGAGGATTGCTCGAACAGGCGCTTGCGCTTAGTGACATGTTCATGGATAAAGGACTTATCCTGAATGTGAAGGGAAGATCCGAACTGACTTCGAAGGAGTATTTCGCTAGGGATGGGATGGAGATACAGACCAATCACGTTGCCGTAATCGTAAACCGGGGGAGCGCGAGCGCTTCCGAAGTTCTTGCCGGAGCGCTTAAAGACAGCGGCAGGGCGAAGATAGTTGGTACAAGAACATTCGGCAAGGGTTCAGTTCAGTCCGTAATAGAACTTTCGGGGGAGACGGGAGTGAAGATAACCACGGCGAGACTTTTTACCCCCAAGGGAATCCTGATAGATGACAAGGGCATAGAACCTGATGTTTTTGTTGAAGGCGGCGACAAGGATGCTCCCTCGGATCCTCAGCTTGCAAGGGCGTTGGAAACTGTGAAGCACATGTGAGGAGATAAGAGCTTGAGTCAGAAGAAGCGAACGAGAAAAAGACAATCTACGGCAAAAACCGCCGATAAAAAACGCACGACAAGACTTACCCATGCAGTTCTGGTCCTAATTTTCTTTTTTGCCTTTTCGATTTTCGGCCTCAAGCATATCGAAAGATTTCTTGACGGATGGTCACCCCGAGAGGCTACGCCTACTGCTGCGGATAAGGTTGCGGAGAAAAAGCCCCGGCGTCCGGGAGTTATTCTCATAATAGATGATTTGGGCTATGACAAGGAGTCGATTGACCGGATACTCAGGATCGAACAACCGCTTAATTTAGCGGTGCTTCCCCATCTTCCCCACTCCCTGTACGCTGCGCGCGCCGCTTACCGCGGTGGGAAGGACGTGATTCTCCATCTCCCCATGGAACCCAAGTATTCTTCTGGTTATACGGCCGATGACGCCGGAGAAGGAGTCTTGTTGCTCGGTTTCTCCATGGACCAGATGAGGGAGGAGCTCAGAAGAAACATCATGGCCGTTCCCAACATAGTCGGAGTCAACAACCATATGGGCTCCAAGTTCATGGAGAATGAAGAGACGGTAAAAACGATCATGCGGGAACTCAAGGCCAGAAACCTTTATTTTGTTGACAGCCTTACGACTCCCAACTCCCGTGGATACAGCGTGGCGAGGCAGCTTGGGGTAAAAGTGCTTAAAAGAGATGTTTTTATTGACCAGAGCGAGCGGGGCAAGGAATATACTAAAGGGCAGCTTGACCAGCTGGTAAGGATCGCTGAGAAAAACGGTATAGCGGTAGGTATAGGCCATCCTTACCCGCAGACAATAGATGCTCTTGTGGAATATGTGCCCAAGATTGAGAAAAAGGTTGAATTTATGAAAATCTCGGCGACCGTTTTGAACTGAAACGATTGCGGAGAAATCACCTGAAAGAGGATTGTCATGGGACTTGTGGATGAAATCAGAGACAGGCGGGATTCTTGGAGCCGGAGGCTGGAAGAGCAGAGAGCTTCCCAAGAGCCCTACGACCATGAATTTGAGAAGCAAAACGCCCTCAGAATCGAAGAAGAGATAAAAAAGAACCGGGAGATGGTTGGAAAATTCCCGCTTCTGGAAGAACAATCGAAATAGTGGCGGGAGAGAGCGGTCGGCGGGTGATTTGACAACGTTTTTTTTATCCTTTAGGATTTTCAGCCCCATGAGGATGGAGGTTTTGATTTTTTGCCAGGAATAACAGTAGGTAGCAGCGAAAGCATTGACAGCGCTTTAAAAAGGTTTAAGAAACAGGTTGAGAAGGGTGGGGTTCTCTCTGAAGTAAGGAAGAGAGAATACTACGAAAAACCGAGCGAAAAGAAAAAAAAGAAGCTGTTTGCCGCCAAAAAGCGCAGTTCAAGCAGGAAGAGAAGATAAGCCGTCTCAATTTGCGCGGTTTTCACCGGAAGTTGTTTCTGAAGGCCCCACCGATTAAGTCGCTTTGAATGAAGAACTATTCTTCCAAATCAGCGATAGCGGATATAAAGGCAAAGCTCAGCATAGTAGATGTCATACAGGGCTTTGTCTCCCTTAAAAAATCCGGAAAAAACTATATCGGGCTCTGCCCGTTCCACGACGACAACAACCCTTCCATGCAGGTAAATGATGAGAAGGGCTTTTTCCATTGTTTCAGTTGCGGAGCCGGAGGAGATGTATTCGGCTTCCTGATGAGATACAGCAATATAGGTTTCCCCGAAGCCTTAAAAGAACTTGCCAAGAAAGCCGGAGTCAGGCTTCCGGCCTCGCGTCCGCCCACCAAAAGTGAGAAGAAAAAAGAGGCCGCTTCGGCGAGGTTTTTTAAGATAAATTCTCTTGTCTCTTCATTTTACAGCCGGAACCTCCTTGGTTCGGGAAAAAACTCCGCGCAAGCCAGGCAGTACCTAGAATCGAGGGGAATCAGCTCGGAGGTAATCGAGGAATTCAAGCTCGGCTTTGCTCCCGACAGCTGGGACGCTGTCATAAAATTTGCTTCCAAAAATAATATCGGTGTCAAGGAACTTGAAGAACTTGGCCTTGTTGTTGCGAGGGAGAGCGGGAGCGGGCACTATGACCGGTTCCGAGGCAGGATTATTTTTCCAATAAACGAGATAACAGGACGAATTTGCGGTTTCGGCGGCAGAACCCTGAGCGAAGACGAATCCAAACAGCCGAAATACATGAATTCCCCCGAATCCCCGATTTTTGACAAAAGGAGCATTCTCTACGGGCTCTACAACTCGAAAAGCGAAATCGGAAGAGAACAGAAAGCCGTTTTGGTTGAAGGCTACATGGACTTCATAAAGCTCTATGCAAATGGAATACGCAATGTGGTTGCCACCTTGGGAACAGCCTTTACGAATGAGCACGCCAGGCTTCTGCGACGTTTCTGTGAGGAGGTAGTGATTGTCTACGATGGCGATACCGCTGGGGTGCGTTCCGCCGTCCGGGCCGGGGAGATTCTTCTTGAGCAGGGGATTTCTTCAAGTATTTGCCGTATCCCCGACGGCCTCGACCCCGATGATTACCTGGAGGAGCACGGACCTGAGAGCCTCGCCGAACTGATAGCGGACGCCGTCGATGTCTCAGATTTTATTATTGATGACACTTTCGCAAGGTACAAGGAGAAGAAAATGTCTTCAGGAGAGTCAGTAAGATTTCTTGCGGACTTGGTTTCAAAAATAAAAGACCCGGTTCGAAGGGCTGAAGCTGTTTCCAAGGCAACGGGGATCTTCGGGATAAGAGAGTCTGAATTTCTCTCTCTGGTAAAGACCTCGAATCCGGGAAGGAACCGCGGGTCACTTGCGCCGATGACCTTGGTTCCGGAAAAAAACATTCATGAGAGAGAAATTGTTAGAATACTGCTTAAATTCCCCCAGCTGATGAGTGCCGAAAAGATTGAAAATGTCGACAGGCATTTTGAAAATGGCGATTTAAAGGTTATTCTCAAACATGTGGGTGAAGGGGGGTTTACCGAAGTTTCCTCCCTGATGAGTTCTTTTGAGAAAATCGAGATGCAGCAACTGCTGAGCGAGTTAATTTTTTCTTCGGATGATTTGATAGACGAGACGACTTCGGAGAAAATACTAAACGATTGCGTGAAAGAGCTTGAACTGAAAAATATAGCTTTTAAGCGCAATGAAGTAATAGAGAGGATCCGCAAGCAGCGCGACTCTTTGGATAAGACCCTTGAAAGAAAACTTGTTGAGCAATACAGGGATTTGGTGAGCATGGAAAAGACCATAAGAGGAACTGCAAGTTGAACCCGAAGGACGATACTAACGGGTTGGGGAGCGAAATCGACGTGCAGGATGAAGGGGGGTTTTCTGAGTCCGCACAGGGTTTTCAAAATACCCCGTCTGATTCCCCAGCGGAAGGCAAGCTCAAACACGTAAAGAATCATGATTCCGACCAAGACCCGATAAGGTCGTACATTCTCGCTATTGCGCAGCACTCCCTCCTTTCCAAAGAGGAGGAGGTTGAGATAGCAAGGCAGATTGAAAAAGGTAAAAAAATAATCGCGAGAATGATAATAGAGAACCCCTTCATGATGAAAAAGGTTCTCAAGCTTGAAGAAGAGGTAAAAGAAGGGGCGCTCGGTGCGGGCGACAGTTCCTACCAAGGCAGTTACACAGGATCCTCCGCTGACGGCGAAACATATAGAAGTTCCGCGAAGAACTTTCTTCCGATCAGAGAACTTTTTGCTGAGACCAAAGAACTGAGGAAAAAACTCAATGCTCCAGAGCTCTCAGATAGCGAAAGAGCGAAGATCTCTAAACAAATCAGGAAGAATAACGAGCGGACCGTAGAACTTCTTGACGAAATCGATTTTTCCTCTACGCAGGCTAACAGGATATACAAGCTGGCCGTCGAATATGTGGACAGGGTTGAGGGCGGGGATTGCGACTGTATGATGGATGGTTCGGACGATTCGATTGGTAATGGTTCGAAATCTGAATACTCTGAGGAGGAAATCGCCTCTCTTAAAAGGGTCCTTGGAAGGTTTGAAAAAGCAAAGAAGGCTACTAAAAAAGCTAGGAAAAAACTTATTGAGTGCAACCTTAGACTTGTAGTCAGCATAGCGAGAAAATACGTTAACAGAGGGTTGCCGTTTCTCGATCTGGTTCAAGAAGGCAATATGGGGTTGATGAAAGCGGTCGAAAAGTTCGAACATGGAATGGGATACAAATTTTCAACCTGCGCCACATGGTGGATAAAGCAGGCAATCACGCGCGCAATAGCCGATCAGGGAAGTCTTATAAGAATTCCTGTTCACATGACCGAAAATATAAACAGGCTAAACAAAATCTCGAGATCCCTGATGCAGAAACTAGGGAGGGACCCCAGGCCGGAAGAGATAGCCGAGGCCATGGACATACCTCTTGATAAGGTCTTGAAGATCATGAAGGTGTCACGTGACCCGATCTCTCTGGAGTCCCCGATTGGTGAGGACGACTGCAGGCTGATGGATATTATCTCGGACCCGGCTTCTACTTCTCCGCTTGACACGCTCGAAACCAAAGAATTGAACCGGATCATGCGTAATGCGCTCTGCACCAACCTCAGTAACGGGGAGGAAGGAGTCGTTAAAATGCGTTTCGGTATAGATGAAGACAAGGAATACACACTTGAAGAAATAGGGAAAAAATTAAACGTTACCCGCGAGAGAATAAGACAGATCGAGGTAAAGGCCATTAAGAAACTTAAAAGATTCGGAAGAGCTCTCCCAATGCGGGGTTTTAACTCTGATTGATATCCTGGCTTGACATTATTCTTTTCAATGGTACTTTCTTCTTTCTAGGGTGGCTATGCTGAAGGGGAAGCACCCGGTCCCATCCCGAACCCGGAAGTTAAGTCCTTATAGGCCGATGATACTGCTCCTTTCAGGAGTGGGAAAGTAGGTGGCTGCCCTTTTTTTTCTTTCCTTGCTTTCTCAACTTTCCGGTGCCTGCGATGTCAAAGACTAACATTGCCGTGTTTGTTTCCGGAAGCGGAACAAATCTTCAGGCAATTATAGATTCCGGCATAGAATCCGCAAACATAGCCGTGGTTGTTTGTGATATTCCTGGAGTCATGGCAATTGAGAGGGCTAGGAAACACGGTATTCCTGTAGAACTCGTAAACAGCGGGGATTTTGAATCAAGGGAAGAGTTCGAAAGACAGATAGTCGCGAAAATCGACGGATATGACATAGACCTTGTCGTACTTGCCGGGTTTATGAGAATACTTACTCCTTATTTCATAGGCTGTTTCTCGAACCGTATCATCAATATTCACCCTTCTTTGCTACCTTCTTTTCCGGGAACAAATTCAGTAAGGCAGGCACTTGACTACGGAGTGAAAAAGACGGGTTGTACCGTCCACTTCGTTAGAGAGGAGGTTGACGCGGGTCCGATTATTCTTCAGGCAGTTGTTCCGATTACGGAGGAAGATACTGAAGAGACTCTGCTTGAAAAAATCCATACTGAGGAATACAGGATACTGCCTGAAGCCATAAGGCTTTTCTGCGAGGGGAAATTGACTCTCAGTGGAAGAAGAGTCCTGATTTCCTCCTGAGGTCCGAGAAATTCCTAAATGGTTCTTCCAATGGCTTCGGCAACGGGGGCAGCTTTCTCCATCAGGCTTTTGAATGTTTTCGGCTTTAACGACTGAGCTCCGTCACTGACGGCGATCTCCGGGTTGTTGTGAACCTCGACTATTACTCCGTCTGCTCCGGCGGCTATTGAAGCCAAAGTTACTGGGATTACGTACTGCCAATAGCCGGTTCCATGGCTAGGGTCGGCGAAGACGGGCAGATGGGTTTTTTCCTTGAGCACGGGAATGGCGTTTAGGTCGAAAGTGTTTCTGGTCGCAGTCTCAAAGGTTCTTATCCCCCGTTCACAGAGTATTACATTACTGTTGCCCTCAGACAGTATATATTCTGCGCACATGAGAAATTCGTTTATCGTCGTTGACATCCCCCGTTTTAACAAGACGGCCTTTTTTGATTTGCCGACATGTCTTAAAAGCGAGTAGTTTTGGGAATTTCTGGCTCCGATCTGAAGCACATCCGCGTATTCCTCGACCAGCTCAAGATCGTCCGGGCTCATTATCTCGGTTACTATGGGCAGTCCGGTTATTTCTTTTGCCCTGACGAGAAGTTCCAGTCCCTCTTTTCCAAGACCCTGGAAAGCATAGGGGGAGGTTCTAGGCTTAAACGCGCCGCCTCTGAGCATTGACGCGCCTGAGTCTTTTATGGAAGTTGCAATTGTCATTATCTGTTCTTCGCTTTCAACCGAGCACGGTCCTGCGATTATGGGGATATTTCTGTCCCCTACCGCAACGCCGTCCACATTGAAAACGGAGGTTTCATCGTTTACTTCCCTGCTCGTTAGCTTGTAGGGCTGAAGCACGGGAACGACCTTTTCAACTCCCTGGAGCTGTTTGAGGACGTCGAGGTCATGCGGCTTTCCTCTCTCGTCTCCGACCACTCCGATGACAGTCCTGAGAATTCCTTCGATCGGATGCGGCGAATAGCCAAGCTCCTTTATAATGGATTTGACCTTGTCTATCTCTTTCTTGGTCGCCTTTGGCTTCATTACTACTATCATTTAAAAAACCTCCATATTTTGTGCGGAACGGACAAACTTAATACATAGAACATTCTTAATGTCAATTATAATCTCTTTATATATCGACATATTGAACTTGTTTACTAGGAAAGATTTAGAAAAACGGCACTGAATATCTCTTGCGAGGCTTCCCTGAAATGCTTTTCGAATTTCGTTTCAGTTTCTCTTCTTCGGGCCTCAACGAAACCGGGTGGAGGGTGTACGGGGCGGAACAAGCGACTTCTTTGGAATTCGGACACTATCTGCTCAATGTAGCTCAACTGATCGGTCTTTATTACGGTTCTCCCGCTTTTTGTAAGCACTTTTGCTAGGCAGCTTATGAATTCCCGGTTGAACATTCTGTGTTTTGAATGTCTTTTCTTCGGCCAGGGATCGGGGAAGTTCACCAGTACAAGATCAAACATTCTTTCTCTGAAGACCTGTCTGAGCGCGATTTCAGCTTCAATATGGAGGAATTTCAAGTTTTCCAGGGAGAGCTTTTCCGCGGCACGCACCGCTTTTCGGAACCTTCCTCTCTTTATCTCAAGACCAAAATAGTTTCTGCTTGCGTCGCATTGCGCTGCGTTTATGAGAAATTCTCCCTCCCCAAAGCCAATTTCAAGTACCAGGGGTTTTCTGTTACAGAAGATGTCTTTTTTGCCGATGGGAAGCGAAAACAAAGAGATGTCTACCGTGGGGTCGGTTAACTTCATTTTCCGTGTCAGGATTTAAAAGCGGAAATTATGGTCTGCTCCCCGATCTTTATTCCGTAATCTCCCCCCTGATCTTTCATTTTGCCTATGCACTCGGGAAGCGACATTTCTATCTTGCCTTTTCTGGCTTTTTTGTCGATCTTCATGACGTCGATTATTTTCCCGACGTTTACCCCGCGTGGGGGCTCAGTGGGGAGTCCTGCCCTCTCCAGAAGAAGGGTGAGCCTGCCCTGATCTTCCTTGCTCCACCCTGTTTCACCCAAGGCTATCTTTCCCTCAATTACCATTCCCGAGGAAATTGCTTCTCCGTGGGAGATTGTATAGTTGGAGAGCTGTTCGATTGCGTGACCGGCCGTGTGCCCGAAATTAAGGATTTTCCGCAGGTTCTGCTCCTTTTCGTCTTGCTCAACCACTTCCGCCTTGATCCTGCAGCTTGTCTCTATCACATCAAGCAGCGCTGCGTCGTCGAATTCGTAGATTTTCTCGATATTTGCTTCTAGGTACTGGAAGAAATCCTCATTCTTTATTACACCGTATTTGATTATCTCGGCGAGTCCCTCCGCGACCTGCTTCGGTTCGAGGGTTTTAAGCGTGTCTGTGTCAACATACACTCGCCATGGCTGATAGAAGGCGCCAATGAGGTTTTTTCCGTGAGGGGTGTCTACAGCAGTTTTTCCTCCCACCGAACTGTCAACGCAGGCAACTAGGCTTGTGGGCACCTGAATGCAGGGGACTCCCCTCATGTAAGTGGCTGCCACGAATCCTGCTATGTCTCCAACGACCCCCCCGCCGAGTGCTATGACCGAAGAGTCCCTGCCGAATCCCGATTCGAGCATCCTGTCTTCTATGAAGGACTTGATTTCTCTGGTTTTGCTTTGTTCTCCCGCCGGGAAGACAACCATACTGACTTCAGGGAGTGCTTTCTCAAGATCGCTCAGAAGTTTCGCTCCATAGAGATCCGCCACGTTTGAATCGGTTACCAAGGCGTAGGAGTGAGCTATGGAGGCCTCGGCCAGATCGCCGGCAACTTGGCTCACAAGACCTTGGCCGATCAGGATTTCATAGGAATTATCTTCGTTTGAGCTGACTTTGACTGCTATCTTCTTCAATCTTTACCCCGGCATTTTAAGTAGGGACCAGACCGGGTGGGGGGAAAGAGTATCGGCTCCCTTGAGCCCGGTAAGTTCCATAAGGAAAAGGTATCCTACGACGCTTCCTCCCAGCTTTTCCACCAAACGTCCGGCGCTGTGAGCAGTTCCCCCTGTGGCTAGAAGATCGTCGACGATTACTGCCCTGCTTTTGCCGTTTATTGCGTCTTTGTGAATTTCCAGAATGTCGTTTCCATACTCAAGATCATATGAAACGCTTGCGGTGTCGCTTGGCAGCTTGCCGGGTTTCCTCACCAGGATCAATTCTTTTTCAAGCTTATAGGACAAGGCGGCGGCGAATATGAACCCCCGGCTCTCGGGTGCGACAAGCGAGGTTATTTCTTTGCCGGCGAGCATTTCCGCCATCATGTCAACGGATTTTTGAAAAGCTCCGGCGTTTTTGACAAGCGTGGTTATATCGTAGAAAAGTATTCCCTTGCTCGGAAAATCAGGAATGCGTCTTATTTGGTTTTCGATCTCTTCCAACACCATTTCCTTTTCAGCTCGCTTGCTCGGGGATGTTTTCATCGGGTTTTTTTCCTGAGGGAGGATAGTTCAAAGGCTGTTCTCACTGCTTCTTCCGGGGTTTTGCATTTGATAATTTCCTCAGAGACATCCCAGGTGTCAAGCCCAATGACGGGAATTCCGGACTTAAGCGCGAACGATATTTCCGACAGAGTGCCGAAACTGCCTCCAATAGCGATTATACAATGGCTTGACTTCGCTACTACCACGTTTCTTGCTTCACCCATTCCCGTAACTATGGGGATGTCAATGAATCTGTTGGCGGAGGAGGACTCAGGTCCGGGGAGAATCCCGATTGTGGTGCCCCCGGCTGATTTTGCTCCCTGGCATGCAGCTTCCATAACTCCGCCCATTCCACCACAGAGCAGAAGACACTTCCTCCCGGCAATAAGAACTCCCACTTCTTCCGAAGTCCTTTTTTCCTTCTCGCTTGCATTAGCCGCTCCGATTACTCCTATGATCGTTTCCATTAAAATTTCACTGGGTTGCGTTTAACAAGCTTGTATAAAACGGTTAGAATCACAATTCCCAAAGTATACCACGGGTTTAAGCGATTTATATCACGGGAAAACCTTATGTATTGTGCGAGAATCTGGCTTACGCTTATTTTTTCAGTTTGCTTCCTCTTTCCCTTTCCTCTTGAGGGGAGCCAGGTGAATCTTAGGATCCCCCACGGTTTTGAATTCGGAATTTCTAGGGAAGACGCACTTAACATGATTGAGTCTTCTAGACTTGAGGTTATTTCTGATCGCGAATACTCAAACGATCTACGAAAAGTCGTTCTGGGCGGTTCCTTGTCCGGGGTTACTTTTGACCCGCCGCCCGACCATGAAACCCGGCTTGAATTTTATAAAGACAATCTTATGTCAAGTTCCATCTTATTCAGTTTTGAGGATGAGACCCGTTTTACGTTCGCAAAAAGCGAACTTGTCGGTGATCTCGCTAATGTTCTCGGTGACACTTTCGAGCGGGAGAAAATGTTTTCTTACGAAGTTCTGTCGTGGAATCTTCCGGACACAGTAGTACTTGCAAGTCTGAACTCTAAGAAAAGAACAATAGAAATTGAATATATTCATAAAGCTGTTCTGGAGAGAAAGACGGCGAAGGACCTGCGCCGCAAACGCAGGGAGGACCCGGGAGACCCTGCCAGGCAGATGTTTGTTGATGGCAACTTTTCAGCGCAGGAAAAGCGCTAATCCCCGAAAACAATGGTTCCTCTCTTGGATCTTGCGACCTGCCGCAAATAAAAAAAGCCGGATTGGGAGAGTTTGAGGGCGTTTCTAAACTGACACAGCACGGGAAAGCGAAGCGGCACCCCTGTTTTTATCTCTGCACTTTACGAAGGTCTTCCGTAAAGATTCAGAAGCGTTCCTATGTGAAAAGCCAAGGCTACGTATATACCGCAGAGAAAAAGCTTCTGATAACTGGCAAGGTACTTGTTTACCAGGAATATAAGCGAGATAAGCAAAAGAAACCACCCTATGGTTTCTAAGATTAGATGTGCGAGTCTCTGTACCGGCACTTCGGAACTTCCGCTGGCTCTTAATCTGAAAACCTCCGGCAACTGCATGAAGACGAGGGAGAAAAAAGTCCCCAATATATATGTACCGGCGAAAAATCCGAGAAGAACAAACAGAATGAGCAGCAAAAGTTCCATGATTAAATGACCTCGGTAAAAATAATATCATATTGCCGTATTATTATGTATAAGCGGTCTTGTTTTTTTGTCGCCATGCATGCGAATTGTTGTTCTTTAGGCGGTGTGGGTACTGCAACTTTGTCAATTGTCCCTTAGCCTGGAATTTTTCTGCATGTGATTTTACGTGCACGGCGGGTTAAGTTGATTTTTGTACAGCTAAAGTGGCTACGCCTGTTTTTAGCTCGCCGGGTTTTTTCAGTTTGTCCTTGTTAAAATCAGTTTGTCCTTGTTAACATTAATAGAATATGGATAACCCTATCTCTTCTTTTCCTGACCGCAGCGATAGCAGCAACTCCTCGCACGAATTTTTTTGCATACCTCGATACGTCGCTCTTTTAATTTCAGGAGTTTTTTTCCTTCTAATGCTTTTTCCTTTGGCTTCGGGCGTTAGTGCCGAGGAACCGGAGAAGGACGAAACGGTTTCTATCTCCGGGATCAGCATAAAAGGGCTAAAAGATATAGAACTCGAGAGGATAAAGGACTCCATGATAACCTCTTTTCCTTCAAGGAGACCTTGGAGAAAACCTCCGGAATTTAACGAACAGTTCCTTGAGGACGATATAAAAAGAATAGAGCAGGTTCTCAGGGAACATGGTTATTACGGTTCCACAGTAACCCATACATTGGATTTCCGGGATGGAAACCGAAAAGTGGATATAGAAATAAGAGTGGACCAAGGAGACCCCGTAATAGTGAAGGCTCTGAACATAGTAGTTCTTGGGAACCAGCCGGACGATTACGTCTCCGATGTCTATGAAGTGATTCTCTTGGAAGAGGGAAAACCTTTTTCCCAGATAAGCTACCAGAAGTCAAAAGTTCTTATCACGGAACTGTTTTCCGATAGGGGCTATCCTCTGGCGGATGTAAAATCCGAGGCGATTGTGAGCCTGAGGAGCAGAGAGGTTAATGTTAAGTTCACAATCGACCCGGACCAGGAATATTATTTCGGCGACGTGATATTCAGGGGAAATTCCAATATTGCCACCAGACTTCTGGAGCGGGAGATAGAGTACGAGAAAGGGGACCTGTTTTCTCTCAAAGAGACTCAGAAATCGCGGGCAAACATTTTTGAAACCGGACTTTTTAATTCCGTTATAGTGGATACCGATTACGACGAGCAGAAGTTTGAGGCTCAGACTATATACAGCGTTACCGAAAGGAAACTGGGAACAATAAGACTTGGAGCTGGATACGCCACGGAGGACAATTTAAGGGCACAGTTGTCTTGGAGCCAGAGAAACTTCTTCGACGGCGGAAGGACCCTGCAGATCACTTCCAGTTATTCATCCCTGACACGGGGACTGCTGGCCAGGCTTGATCAGCCTCACTTAGTCGGCAGGAATTCCAGTCTTGCTTTCTTGCTTGACGTAAGAAGGGATGATTTCCCGGGCTATGAGGGCTTGAGTTTCGATTTCAACAGCACTTTGTCCAAGGAGTTTTTTGATTATCTTACACTTTTCAGCTCCCTAAATGTCATATACGCGGATATAAAATCTCAGGTGGTAAGAACGCCAATTGAAAGTGCCCGCGACAGCGTCTTCCTGACGGTTCTTGATCTGGGGGTTGAGTATGATCTGACCGACAGCCTTATAAATCCTACCAGTGGAATGCGGCTGTTTTTCTTCATGGAAACACCGATTCAGACCACTAGTTCCGCCCGCACTAATTACCTGAAGTTTCTGGCCGAGTTAAAATACTACAAGAATGTTTCCGGAATCGTTCTAGGGAAAAGGGCGACGATCGGAAATATAAGCACACTTGGGGAAACTGACCCGCTTGACGTACCGATCTTCAAAAGGTTCTTCGCCGGAGGCAGTGCAAGCATGAGAGGCTATTCATTTCAGCATCTGAGTCCGCTTAATTCGGATCGGGACCCTCTGGGAGGCAACTCCATGATCGTCGGCAACGCTGAAGCCCGCTTCGGACTTTTCAACAAGCTGGGAGCGGTAATTTTCTTCGATTACGGAAATGTTTATTCAAAGAGTTTCGGTTTCAGTGTTTCCGATCTGAAGTATGCGGCCGGTGCTGGGTTGAGATACCATACGATTATCGGGCCGATCAGGGCGGATTTCGGCTACCTTCTAAACCCCGAGGATGAGGAGAGAGATGACAGGTTCAAGATTTTTATAAGTATAGGGCAGGCTTTTTAGTAGCCGCGGGTTTCCTGAAGAAGCTTTCTTACCCCTCTTGCCGCCTGAGTTATTCTGTTCTCGTTCTCAACAAGCGCGAGTCTTACGAATCCTTCTCCGTAGTTTCCGAATCCCACTCCGGGGGATACGGCAACTTTAGATTTCTCTATAAGAAGTTTCGAGAATTCAAGCGACCCCATTTCCGTGAACTCTTCAGGTATCTGTGCCCATACGAACATCGTGGCTTTCGGTTTTGGGATTTCCCATCCGGCCCTTGCGAATGATTCGATCAGCTTGTCTCTTCTGGACCTGTAGGTCTCCCTTATATGCTCTATGGGTTGCTGAGGTCCGTTGAGGGCGGTAATTGCAGCTATCTGGATCGGCTGAAATATCCCGTAGTCAAGGTAGCTCTTTATCCTTTTGAGTGCGGAAACGATTTCCGGGTTTCCTACCATGAAGCCGACCCTCCAGCCGGGCATATTGTAGGTTTTGGAAAGTGAATAGAATTCCACCGCAACATCTTTGGCTCCCTTTACCTGCATTATGCTCGGGGCCTTGTATCCGTCGTAACACAGTTCTGCGTAGACCAGATCATGCACTACTATAAGCCCTGTTTCATGTGCCAAATCACAGATTTTTTCGAAGAAATCAAGGTCCATGACTTGTGTGGTCGGATTGTTGGGGAATGAAAGAATAAGCACTTTGGGCCTTGGCCACACTTCCTTTATCGCTTTTTCTATTGACTGTATCAAGTCTTCTTTCTTACCCATGGGACAACTGTGAGTGTCTCCTCTTGCTATGATTACGGAGTAGCCGTGTATTGGGTAGGTAGGATCGGGAACTATCGCTATATCTCCTGGGGAGAGTATGGAAAGCATTAAATGCGATATGCCTTCTTTTGACCCTATCGTGACGACGGCTTCGGAATCCGGATCAAGGTCAACATCGAATTTTCTTCTGTACCAGTCGGTTATGGCCAGACGAAGCTTGGGCAATCCGGCGGAAGCGGAGTATCTGTGGTTTCTGGGTTCTCTTACTGCCTCGCGCAGTTTTTCCACTATATGGTCCGGCGTTGCCTGATCAGGATTCCCCATGCCGAGGTCGATTATATCCTCTCCTCTGGCGCGTGCTTGGTGCTTAAGTTCGTTGACTACGCCGAGCACATAAGGGGGAATTCGGTTTATGAGGGAAAAATTATGATCCGGACGGTTCATTGTATCTGCCTATTTCTTGGTGGCACTATTCTATTATAACTGCTTATAATCTCAAGATTGCAGCCGGTAGAACGGGTATTTCCAGCATGTCGGTGTCTGCTAGGGAATCCGTTATGGTAAAATAAAACCTTATGATCTGGGTCAGATTTGCTGTTTTGATTGCGTTTTTTGCGGTCGGTTGCTCTTTTTCTTCGGGTTCTCCGAGGTGGGAAAGCCGGGATTTTCAGCGCCCCAAATCGACGGATACCGTACAGTACGGCAAGGCTTCCTGGTATGGGGACAAGGAGCATGGCAAGAGGTCCGCAAGTGGCGAGGTCTTTAACAGAAATGCCTATACCGCGGCGCACAAGGAGCTTCCTTTCGGTACCGTCGTACGCGTTACCAATCGCGAGAATGGCAGAAAGGTAAAAGTCAGGATAAATGACAGGGGTCCTTACGTAAGGGGCAGGGTGATAGATCTCTCATACGCGGCCGCTAAATCCATCGGACTTGTCAGAAGTGGTGTTGCGGAGGTTAAGGTAGAAGTGCTGTCGACGCCCTCTGAAAGATCAGAAAGCCTTTTCGTCTCCCTCTACACAGTCCAGGCTGGCTCTTTTCGAAGCAAGGCGGCGGCCAAAGAACTCAAAAGGAAGCTTTCACGTGTCACGGACGAGGAGGTGAGAGTGGAATCTTTTGCCTTTGAGGGGGATAATTACTACAGGGTTAGGGTGGGCAGGTTCAAGAAAAGGAAAGACGCCGAAATGCTTCGCGTAGTTTTGAGAAAACGGGGATACTCGGCCAGAATATACGTTGAGTAATCTCCTGCGGTTTCGAAAAACATATAGAGTCGAATGATGAAGAAGCTGAGAACAACTGATTTTCTCAAGATGAAGGAACAGGGCGAGAAAATCGCCATGATAACTGCGTACGATGCTACCATTGCCGCGATAGTGGATGCGGCGGGAGCAGATGTGGTTCTGGTTGGGGATTCTCTTGGAAACGTGGTTCAGGGCCTTGAAGATACGCTTTCTGTTACGCTGGATGAGATGATTTATCACACGAAGATTGTCTCAAGAGGAGTGGACCGGGCCCATTTGTGTTCGGATATGCCATTTCTTTCCTATCAAAAGTCTCCCGAAGAGGCTATAGAGAGCGCCGGAAGACTCTTAAAGGAAGGGAGGGCTGAGTCGGTTAAACTCGAGGTAAATGATGCATACGTCGATACCGTGTACCGCATCCAGAAAGCCGGGATTCCTGTTGTTGCTCATATAGGGCTTTGTCCGCAGTCTGTTCACGTAATGGGTGGTTACAAGGTGCAGGGAGGTCTGCCGGGCGGGCGCGAGGAGCTTTTGGATCTCGCCAAGTCCTGTGAGCAGGCGGGTGCTTTCATGGTGCTTATCGAAAGCGTTTTATCTGAGGTAGCCAGAGATATTACCGAGAGTATAGGAATACCGACAGTCGGGATAGGGTCCGGGGTAGATTGCGATGGGCAGGTGCTTGTTGTAAATGACATGATCGGCCTGACGCCGGAGCCGCTCCCCAAGTTCGTCAAGAAATACGCGAAGGTTGCCGAGACAATCTCCGATTCAACGAAAAAATACGTGCAAGACGTAAAAGAGGGAAATTTTCCTTCAAAGGAGCAGTCTTATGGATAGTGTGGAGGCGCTTTCTGTGCTCAACCGCCCTTCCGAGATGAAGGAGATTTCCGACGCTTGCAGAAAAACGGGCAAAAAACTCGGCTTTGTTCCCACTATGGGGGCCCTGCACAAGGGGCATATTACCCTCGTGGAGGAATCGGTTAGAAGGGCGGACGTGACAGTCGCAAGTGTTTTTGTTAATCCCACGCAGTTCGGACCCGGTGAGGACTTCGATCGTTACGAGAGGGACTACGAAGGCGACATGGAAAAACTTGTGCGCTGCGGCGTTAACTATCTGTTTTATCCGGATATAAGCGATATTTATCCCGACGGTTTTCAGACCACGGTTTCTGTGGGGAGCCTTGGCGATTGTCTCTGCGGTTCTTTCAGACCAGGGCATTTTGACGGAGTAGCAACAGTCGTGCTTAAGCTGTTTAACATTGTCCGGCCGGATTTTGCGGTGTTTGGAAGAAAGGACTACCAACAGCTTAAGATTGTTCAGAAGATGGTACGGGATTTCGATATGGACATTGAGATAGTGGAAATGCCGATAGTACGGGAACCTGACGGACTTGCCGTGAGTTCAAGAAACGCTTATCTCAGTGCGGAGCAGAGAATCAGGGCGGCTTCGGTGAGCAAAGCCCTGCGGGAGATTGGGAAGAAATTCAAAAACGGTTGCGATGACTGCAAAATTCTGCTTGCTGAGGCGGATAAGGTATTGCGTATGGCTCAAATTAATGATATTGATTATATTGAGATAAGAGACCCGGAAACCCTTGAGTTCCGTCACAGAGCTGTAGAGGGTGACTTAGTGGCGTTGGCCGTGAGGCTGGATGACACCAGGCTTATCGATAATATTGTGCTTTAAGAGGTTGGTAATGCAGAGAGTGCTCCTGAAATCCAAAATACACAGAATTACCGTAACCGAGGCAGACTTGGATTACGAAGGGAGTCTTACGCTTGATAGAAATCTCATGGACGCGGCGGATCTATTCCCCTATGAAGAGGTTCACATTTTCAATCTGACCAATGGCCACCGTTTTTCAACCTACGTGATTGAAGGCGCGAGAGGTTCAAACATAGTTTGTGTAAACGGTGCGGCGGCGCATCTTGCGAGAAAAGGCGATTGCCTGATAATAGCCGATTTTGCAATCTATGATGAAGAACAGAGCAAGACACACAGACCTAGGCTTATATATGTGGATGAGATGAACAATATAAGCAGCATAAAGTCCGGAATTAACGGTCTTAAACTTGCAACCGACGGGTGACTTCCCGTTCTTTCAGCCAAAACCTGCGTAAGACTTGCGGATTAGAGATCTGTTTGACAGGGCTTATTCCTATAGTTACATTAGGTTTCGGAGGATGTTGAAGAAGTAAGGTGTTATTCCTCATGTTTCTCACGGGGGTTACTGCCTGCTTCTCTTGATTCTACAGATGTATGGCTGTCTATTTAAGAAATCTGACTTATGAAAGCTATAATACTTGCAGCGGGTAGGGGAACTAGACTATATCCCTACACTCATGACAAGCCCAAGTGTCTTCTTGATATTGGGAACATATCCATACTCGAACACCAGATAAACCTTATAAGGGATTGCGGCATAAACGAAGTTGTGATCGTCGTGGGTTTTGGTTTTGAGAGAGTGGAGGATTTTCTAAGAAGTTACGATGGCTTGGGAATGAGAATCAATACCCTTTACAACCCCTTCTACCAATCTACAAACAGCCTCGTGTCTCTCTGGATAGCTAGAAGCGAATTTGACGAGGATTTAGTGGTCATGAACGGAGACGATGTCTACGAGATAGGAGTTCTGGACAAGGCGCTTTCGGTCAGAGATGAAAAAATCTGTCTTCCCATAAAAAAGAGGCCTCGATATGAAAGGGAGGACATGAAAGTTGTTGTCAACGACAGCAGAATCACTAAGATCAGCAAGGAGATCTCAAACGCCGAGACCTCCGCTGAATCGGTCGGCATAAGAGTGTTCAGGGATACAGGAGTTGAGCTGCTCAAAAGGGCGGTTGAGGAAGAGATGAGGAATCCCGGCGCCGAAGGGAAATGGTACATTTCCTCAATACACAGGCTTATAAGCAAGGGGTATAAGATCAAGCCCCTCGATATAGGCGAACTTTACTGGATGGATGTCGACTGTCCGCTGGATCTTTTCAGGGCGAGAAAACAGGCTGACAGATTCTTGAAAAAGGAATGCCGTGCCCCAAATCTTCTGAGAGTTGTTGACTCCTCTGAATAATCTGCCATGAAAGATGCTATTGTACTTTGTTCTGGCACGGGAACAAATGGCGAGGATCTATCCAGATTTCCAAGCAAATCAGTAGCGCAGGTCCCCCAACTGAAAAGAATTATAATAAACTGTCAGCGTGCCGGAACTGAGCAGTTCCATATAATTACCGATAACGCTGGTCTTCTCAAAAACCTTCTTATTGATGACCCGAGAATTACATCGGACATAACTTGGGTA
The DNA here is from genome assembly GCA_022827275.1 of Candidatus Dadabacteria bacterium. Taxonomy (GTDB): domain Bacteria; phylum Desulfobacterota_D; class UBA1144; order Nemesobacterales; family Nemesobacteraceae; genus Nemesobacter. The sequence goes on from JAJDTG010000010.1 coordinate 89,093, forward strand.
CCGCCTGGAGGGTCGGTGTCGATAGATTCGGGCAGGGTTCTTATTATAGAATCCTCCCTGGTTGTCACAAACTCCAGTTCCCTTGAAAAATTCATTCGTGATTCATCTGATTGCGGCGAGGATGAATTTTCTGTGCTTGTTCAGCAGGATGCTGATCCTGTTGTTGGCATGGATAGGGAAACCGGTTACGTAAACAAGTATTTCGGTGGAGGAAGCAGTGTCTTTGGCGCCTTTTCCGTAAATTTCACGGAAGTTGCAGCTGTACTTTCGGCTGCTGGTCTTGATGCTTGGCTTGGTGACGAGGCCACGCGGAACCGCATGAGAATCCTCAGTGCTGACAGCGGGTATTGGTACCGTCTTTCGGATACCAAGGAATCTCGAAAAGAAGCGGAAAGAATCATTTTTTCTCACGTAGGTAAAACGGCTACCGGATGGATAGCCAGAAATATAAACGGCCGCATGTCTCTTCCTCTGAGCAAGCTCCTGATAAAAACATCTCTTACGCCTAACGCTGTTAGCGTTCTGATTAACCTGATAGGAGTGCTCTGCGGACCGTTTTACGCTCTTGGTTATCCGGTGCTCGGAGCTCTTTTCATGCAGGCGGCAACTGTTTTGGACAGGTGTGACGGAGAAGTTGCGAGAATAAAGCTTATGGAGACGAAAAAAGGGCAGTGGGTTGATACCATAAGTGACCAGTTCACGGTGCTTTCCTTCCTGATCGGAGTTCCTGTTGGATATTATCTTCAGACCGGAAGTACCGTTGCGGTGATCCTTGGAAGCTATAATATCATCGTCTTCATCCTGTTTCTGATATGGTCGTTTTACTTTCTAATAAAATACACAAATTCCGGCAGTCTGGTTGCGTACTTTGAAGTCGATAAGTATATCAATCCCGAGGAGCTTTCCCTCCTTAGGAAACTACTTGCCCGTCTTCGCTTTTTGGGAAGGAGAAATTATTATTCGGCCGGGTTAGTTCTCATAGCGATAATCGGAGGAAATTCCCTAGTTCTTTTCGCTACGTCTTTTGCTCTTACTCTCTTTTTGATACATCAGCTTGAAGATGTCGTAAAGATTCTCCGTATTGGAAAACCCAAAGAAGTTCTTCAAGAAGAAACAGAACAGAGCTAAGCCGGCAATACCTGCTAGTTACCATACAGGGTCGCAGAACATTTTGAGGTGGTATCGCGGCAGCTATCTGGAGTTTCTGTGGAATTTTATCAGGCAGAAAGAGAGAAGGCTCAAGACGCTTGCCCAAGAGATGAACATGAAGAGTCCAGCGGCAAAATCCATTATTTCCCCCTCCTACCGGCAATATAAACCATGACTGAAAGGAAAACAAACAACCCCGCAATATAAAGCCTAGCGAACCATATATTCCAGCTGGCCTCTCCGATTACCGAAGGCAGACTGGTGTATCCCCACCACGACATGAGAATCAGAAGGAAAAACGGTGTCAGATATTTTAGAATGTAGTAAAAAACCCGTGGTGCCTTTATAAATCCCCCCGAGTTTATTTCATTCCAAGCTTTATCGGCCCCGAATACCCACATGAACATTACTATTTCAATGAATCCGAATACGACTAGCATTATGGTGCCAGCCCAGAAATCCCATTCGTCAAGGACTTGGCTTATCAGTATCACCGGCAGCACGCTTACAATTATTATCAGCATGGTGTATACGACAGCTCTTTGCCTCGAGATGCTGAATTCATCCTGAAGGAAAGTTACTACGGGATATGCTATAGCTACGGATGAGGTCATGCCGGCGAAAAACAGGAGAAAAAACCACAAAAATCCGAAGATTCTGCCTGCCTCAATTCCTCCCAAGCTTCCCGAAATACTGCCGAACACTGCGGGGAGGCTTACGAATCCCAGGCTGAAGGCCCCTGATTGTGCTACGGTGACCACACTTGCGACTCCGAAGAACGCCACCGCCGCCGGAATGGCTATCGAGCCCCCAAGAATCACCTCCACTGTTTCGTTAATAGTTGCCGAAGTCAGGCCGCTTAGGGCTACGTCATCATCGATCTTTATGTAAGATGCGTACGCTACTATTGCTCCGAAAGCCAGACTCAGCGTGAAGAAAATCTGCCCGGCCGCCGCTATCCATACTTTCGGGTTTTTAAGGGCTTCAAAGTCAGGATTCCAAAGAAAGTTAAGTCCCTCTATCGCAGTTCCGTAATCAGTTTTTAGCGTCAGAGTTTTTACTACGAGTATTATCGCCAGAACAAACAGCATTGGGAGGGCATACTTGACGAATATCTCTATTCCTCCCGATATTCCTCTCAGCATGATGTAGAAATTTGCAGCGATTGTGATTACAAAGGCGGTAATAGCCATCTTGGAAGGGGTGAGAAACACCCCGTCTCCCACACCGAGATAATTGGCAAGAAAGCTGCTGTAAGGTTTTACGTACTCCGCAGCATTTGAGACTGACCCTGGATCAAGACTGGGATTGCTTCCTAGGAGAAAGTGCAATGCGTACCCCAAAGTCCAGGATTCAATGTAGACGTAGTAAATTGTTACGACAAGGGGTATCCAGAGCCCTATAACGCCAAGGGTTCTGGAAACGGGGCTTTTCCAGAAAAGATTGAATATAGCTGGGGTTGTTCCGTGCCCGCGAGACCCTCCATACCTTCCCATTCCCCACTCCATCCACATGATCGGAATTCCTATCAAGATAAATGCTATGAAATAGGGGATCATAAAGGCGCCGCCGCCGTTTTCCGCAGCCTGCGTTGGGAATCTAAGAAAGTTGCCGAGGCCTATGGCGTTACCCGCCATGGCTAATATAAGACCTGTTCTGGTCCCCCAAGCATCCCTTTTGTTAGAGCTGTTTTTCATTTTCGGAAGGGTCGCAATCAAAAAAGCTATATTATCACCGAGGCGGGGAATATGACAAAATAATAACCACCTAATTGTTGGTAATAACCGGTATTGACAAAAGGAATAATAATTTTATCTTAATTCACCCTTAGAGAATCTAGACTTTGATTACCAGAGGAGTCAATGTGCCCAGAGTAAAGAAGGAAAAATCTGAAACAAAAACCTCGAAGAAAAGTTCTTTTGCGGCGACCGGCGCAAAAGTCAAGTCGAGGAGAACTAACCCCAGGAAGTATACAAAAAAATTCCTTAACCAGATGACTGCAATGCTTAAGGAGATGAGAAAGGAACTGCTTGAAGATGTAACTCGATCAATGAAAGAGGAATCGGACCATCTGCGTTTCAATGTCGGAGATTTTTATGATCACGCATCCGAAGACAGGCAGAGAGAACTTGCCCTTACTCTTTCGAACAGGGAGCGCAACAAATTACATCAGATAGATGATGCTCTAAAGAGGATTGAAAGCGGGGAATATGGTTTCTGCGAGGTTACCGGGGAAAAAATAGGGGAAGAAAGGCTTATGGTCATGCCCTTTACGAAACTGAGTGTTGAAGCCCAGGAAGAAATCGAAAGGGGAGATTACTGATCTTTCTTTTTAAGCTTGCCGAGAGATTCCCTATAGGGTTTTTTAAATAGCCCGACTTCAGTTATCAGGCATTCGATATTTTCGGCCGGTGTAATATCAAAAGCGGGATTGATTGCGGTCACTTCTGCACTTATTTGTTTCCCGTCTATATGCGTTACCTCTTCGGGGCCCCTTTGCTCAATTACAATATCCTCTCCGCTTAAGCACTCGGTATCTATGGTTGAAGTGGGGGCCGCTACGTAAAAGGGAATGCCGTGATACTTGGCCAGAACGGACAGGGAATAGGTTCCTATCTTATTTGCCGTATCTCCATTTGAAGCTACCCTATCAGCCCCGACCACGACCGAATCCACTACCCCCTTGCTCATAAGATGCCCGGCCATGCTGTCGGTTATCAAACGGACCGGGATGCCGTCCCGCTTAAGCTCCCACGTAGTGAGTCTTGCTCCCTGGAGAACAGGTCTTGTCTCTGATGATATTACGCTTATGTCCTTGCCTTGGCTAAAGGCTGACCTTATTACCCCTAGAGCTGTTCCATAACCGGCGGTGGCGAGCCCTCCGGCGTTGCAGTGCGTTAGGATGACAGAGTTTTCTCTTATGAGGCTGGATCCGTTCTCTCCGATCCGCATGCATGTTCTAAGGTCTTCTTTCTGTATATTAATTGCCTCGGTTATGAGAAGGTTTTTTATCTCTTTAATTTCTTTGCCTCTGCACTTGGAAATCAGTCTGTTCATTCTGTCGATAGCCCAAAACAGATTTACGGCTGTCGGTCGCGTCAGGGCCAAGTGCTCCGATATGGCTTTCATATGCTCTTCGAAATCTTCGTAGGAGCAATCGTTTCTGATACCTGCGGCCCCGAGAGCCATTCCCATGGCGGCCGCTATTCCTATTGCCGGGGCTCCCCTGATAACTAGCCTCCTTATGCATTCGGCCACCTCTTCAAAAGTGGTGCATTCAACGTAGACTTCCTCCCCTGGAAGCTTTCTCTGGTCAATCATTAAAACCCTGTTGTTTTCCCATTCTATGGTTCTAAAGGAGTTCATTCTGCAGGCTTCCTCGTTTTCTTTAACCTCAGGAGCAGTCCGGCCCATCCTCCCTCGATCTTCCCGCTGACAATATCATAACCCGAGTTTCCGTAAATTTCGGCTACTTCACGTTTCTCGTTTGCCTGTATTCCGGAAACTATCAGGTGTCCCAGAGGGAGAAGCCTCTCTTTTAGACTTTCCTTCATTGAGATAAGGGTATCCTTTGATGTGTTGGAAACAACCACGTCGAATTTTTTCCTTGTGCAGTCCGCAGAGCCACACCAGACTTTCACCTTGTCGGAAGTTGCGTTTCTTGCGGAATTCGAGATGGTTTCTTTTGCCGCTTTGAAATCAATATCTGCGCAGAACGAAATGCACGCACCCAGTTTAATTGAGCAGATACCCAGAATGCCGCTTCCGCATCCCACGTCAAAAACGGAGCACCCAGGGAATTTTTCGATAATTTCATCCAGATAACTTACGCATATCCTTGTTGTTTCGTGATGTCCCGTGCCAAAAGCATTTCCCGGATTTATTTCAACTACCTTGGTTCCTCGCTCCGCCTTGTATTGTTTCTCCCATGGAGGCTTGATAACTATTCGACGACTCGCCTTTATCGGTTTCAGATAGGATTTCCAGCCTTCCCAGTCCGCTTGATCAATGTATCGGGTGGTGAACCGCACTGCTTCGGGGTTTTCGTCAAAAATCGCGGAGAATTCCCTTACGGTTGTTATGATTCCCGCAATATCTGTTTCTTCCTTAAAATACGCATGAATCAATGGTTTTCTGTGTTCTCTTTGCTCCTCGCTTACGGCCCCGGCTCTAAGACCCAAGAGCAGATCCGAAACAAATGCAGCCATTTCCCCTGGCAACTCAATCGTGAGTCTCTTCATTCTTTTCATGGCGGATAATTAATTATATTTGTTGCGTTTCGTCAAATTTACAAAAAAAGCGTGGGTATATATAATATTTCTCATGAAAGCCGAAACTAGGGAGACGGTAAGAACCATCCTGATTCAGAAGATGTCTGATATACTGGGCATTGCCTATGATACTGTTGATAGGATGAGTAAGGGATCCAATTCTTTCCCCGATCCGCTTGACAGGGCGCTATCCGAGTCAAACAGGGTTCTTGAGCTTCGGGAAAGGGACAGGGAAAGAAAACTGCTTCGGAAAATACGCGACGCGCTTACGAGGCTTGAGAATGGTTCTTACGGAATCTGTGAAGTGTGTGAAGAGGAAATCTCGGAGCAGAGACTGATTGCAAGACCGGAGACTACTCTTTGCATAGAGTGCAAGGAAGAGCAGGAAGATATTGAAAAGAAATTCGGCTAGTTCTTAGTTATCGAGAATCATAGTTCCGCTGAGCAGGTTAAGCATAGACTCCTTGGTTATTTTCCACTTTCCCAGTACTTTCGATAAGTTAATAACTTCTTTGGCTTTATAAGTCATTGAATAACTATCTATCTTTACGTCAATCGAAGAAAGCATCATTACCCTTGCGTCTGTTCCGGTGATGTATATGTACCTTTCGGATTCACCGAACGATACCGTGTCGATGATGGATGCCTGATCCCTGAACCTGCTTACCAGTTTGTGCTTGTCAACTACTTCTTCCCCTGAAGTTACTCTGTAATCTTCATGTATGCACTCAGAATATATTTCAGGGTCTTTTAACTCAAAGGCGCTGGTCCTCTTGTCTAAAAGTAGATTTATCTCCTCTTCATCAGAAGACCCGCAGGAGGCGAGAAAGATGATCGCAACCAGATATGCAAGCAGCTTGTATGTCGTCACCATGTCCGTTTTTTTGTTTGAGTGGAATTACACCGTTTGATCAATACGCATGTTCCGGATCAACACGCACAGCCGTCCGGCAAATTATCGTGTGGTTAAATTCACGTGGCGGATTGCTTGCCCGTAGCTTCGGGGAAAGATTTCTCCTGCTGCTAGGATGACTGCTCGGATAATTTCTCCTCAGTCTCTCTGAGAAGCTCCTTGGCTTTCTCGGCGTATTCGGTATCGGAGTAATTTTCAAGAACATATCTGTACCTTTGCGCCGCCGCCTCGTAGTTCTTTTTCTTCTGGTAGAATTTCCCTATGTATATCTCTCTTTCCGCGAGCATTCTTCTGGATTCCTCGATCTTATCCTGTATCTGCTCAGCGTACGGGGAATCAGGGTAGGTTTTCCTAAGCAGTGTAAACCACTTTATTGACTGAAGCCGTTTTGAGTGGTTCCTGTCCTTCCCAGCTTTCATTTTATAGTAGGAGAGCCCAAGGCGATACATCGCGTAATCAAGTTCTTTGTGACCCGGATGGTTCGTTATGAAATTTTCGTATTCCTCAGCGGCTATAGTGTATTCCTTTTTCTTGAAATAGACATCACCGCTCCTGAGTTCGGCTAGTGCGGCGTATTTGGTATAGGGATAGCGGATCTGTATTTCCTTGAGGATGTCGAACACTTTGTCATAATTTGTTCCGCCGAATATCCAGGGAAAACCGCCTTCCTTGTTAAGTTCTTCAAGCATTTCGTTGTTAAGCTGCTCCGCTGTTCCTTGGTAAATTGCCTGTTTCCCCCCGCAGGAAACCGCGAGGAGCAGAGCAATGGTGACTAATAATTTTCTTGGGTTTTTCATAACTCTGTTTTGTGAAGAGGTTTTTCTATAAGGACAAAAAGCTCCTTTAGTTCCGAAGTAAAAGTTTTCTGCAGATCATGTCATGTGATCTGCTGTCCTGGTTCCAAGGCAACCACGCTCAGTGAATCCATATCCTTGGTCAGCGACTTCAGTTCATCCGGAGTCCCCACCAGAAGCGGAAAAGTTCCGTAGTGCATGGGGATGACCCATTTCACGTTAAGGAGTCTGCATGCGTACGATGCCTCAAGCGGAGACATTGTGAAGAGATCTCCGATGGGCAGCATTGCCAGCTGTGGTTTGTATATCTCCGATATAAGTTTCATGTCACCGAAAATGTTGGTATCTCCGGCATGGTATATTGTGTAGTTATTTTCAAACTTTATTATGTAGCCTGCCGGTTCCCCGCCATAGATAACAGTTCCGTCTTCCTCCTTCATGCTGCTGCTGTGCTGGGCGTGGGTCATTGTGAACCTTATTCCGTCTATGACAACGTTGCCTCCCTTGTTACACGGCATGCAGTTTTGAACTCCCTTTGAGCCAAGCCAGTCGCAGATCTCCCAATTTGCCACTACCTTGGGATTGTATTTACTGCATAGAGGAATCACGTCACTTATGTGGTCAAAATGTCCGTGTGTTACTGCTATGATGTCGACATGACCGACTTCACGGAGGTGTTCCGGACACGAGGGATTTCCTTCAATCCACGGGTCTATCATCACCGTTTTGCCGACGGGCGATTTTACTGAGAAAGTGGAATGTCCAAAGTAGGTTATTTCTATTCCATTATTCAGCACTTTCATTGCCTACTCCCTTTCTTGACGTTTTTCGAACTTTATATATCTGGTTATTAAACCCGAAAAGAACCTTTTGTGCAAAGTCTCGGGCTGTTTGAAAATATCGGCTGTGAGTGTAAATTAGAGACCTGACTTTTAGTTTTTTTAAGTTCTTGCGGAGCGCGTGTTCTAGATGCTAGATCCCAAATTAATTGAGCGAAATATTGATCTTGTGGGTGAAAAACTCGCTACCCGCGGTTTTGAAACCGATCTCTCGGAGTTTGCCGTACTGAATTCCCGGAGAAAAGAGATAATAAGAAGGGTTGAGACCCTGGAACACCAGAGAAACGAGGGATCAAGAAAGGTAGGTACTCTTAAGAGGTCCGGAGATCAGCAGGGACTTTCAGAACTTCTGCCAGAACTGAAGGCTCTCTCCGATGAGGTAAAGGATCTTAACGAGAAGAAAGCGGAGGTGGAGGGGCTTCTCAGAGACTTCCTCCTGACCATTCCCAACATGCCCGATTCCTCGGTTCCCGAGGGCCCAGACGACACGGCAAACGTCGAGATAAGGAAGTGGGGAGAACCAAGGAATTTTGACTTCGAGGTAAAGGACCACGTGTTGCTGGGTGCTGAGCTTGACATACTGGATCTTCCGAGGGCGACGAAGATCGCGGGTGCACGGTTTGCGCTTTACAAAAACGCGGGCGCGCGGCTTGAGAGGGCTCTTATAAATTTCATGCTCGATGTTCATACCAAGCAGCACGGGTACACAGAGGTCCTCACTCCCTTCGTAGCTAACACGGAGAGCCTTACTGGAACGGGAAATCTCCCCAAATTCGAGGAAGACCTTTTCAAGCTTAGCGATACGGACTATTACATGGTTCCCACTGCCGAAGTTCCCGTTACCAACATTCACCGCGACGAGATAATTTCCGCGGAGGACCTCCCGATTAAATACGTGGCTTACAGTCCGTGCTTCAGAAAGGAAGCGGGTTCTTACGGAAAGGACGTACACGGGATAATCAGGCAGCATCAGTTTAACAAGGTGGAGCTTGTACGCTTCGCCGACCCGGAGAACTCATACGAGGAACTTGAAATGCTGACTGCTGATGCCGCTAAGATCCTTGAACTTCTGGGTATTCCTTACAGGGTTGTTGTTCTTAGCACGGGAGACATGGGATTTTCTTCCGCCAAGACTTATGATCTTGAGGTATGGGTGCCGAGCGAAGGCAGATACAGGGAAATATCATCCTGCAGCAATTTTGAGGCCTTTCAGGCGAGGCGTGCCAACATAAGATATAGAAAATCAAAAGGCTCCAAGCCAGCCTATCTTCATACTCTCAATGGTTCCGGGGTGGCTGTGGGCAGGGCTCTGCTGGCGATTGTTGAGAATTTCCAGACCGAAGAGGGAACTGTGGAAGTTCCCGAGGTGCTGGTTCCCTACATGGATGGTATCAGGGTTATCGGCCGGTAATCCGCGCGGTTCTCAGATTTCCAGTATTTCTTTTTCTTTCTTCTCAAGCAGGGCGTTTAGCCTGCTTATTCTCTCATCTGTCAGTTGCTGTATTTCGGAGAGGGCTTTTTTTATTTCATCTTCTGGAAGGTTCTCCGTTTTCCCGGCTTTTTTTATAAGGTTGTTTGCATCTTTTCTTACCTGCCTTACTGACACCCTGTGTTCTTCGGCGATTTTTCCCGTGTGCCTGACGAGTTCTTTTCTTCTCTGCTCTGTCAGGGGAGGTATAGTAAGCCTGATCGTGTTTCCGTCGACCGATGGAGTTATTCCGAGTTCGGACTGCACGATTGCCTTTTGGATTCCCTCAACAGCGCCCGGATCCCAAGCCTGTATTAGTATGGTCGAACTATCGGGCACCGAAACGTTGGCGAGTTGGTTAATCGGCGTCTGGGCACCGAAATAGGAAGCTCTCATAGTGTCCACAAGAGCTGTTGATGCTCTGCCGGTTCTTATTCTGGAGAGTTCCTGCTCGAAAACGTTTACTGTCTTGTCCATCCTGTCTTCGGCGTCAATATAAAGTTCTTCAACAGACAGTTCTTCGCTCATTGTTCCGTACCGCTCTTTACAATAGTACCTACTTTCTCTCCTCTTATAACTTTCTCTATGTTGCCTTCCTCAAAAAGATCGAACACTACTATGGGAATATTCCCTTCCATGCAGAGAGAGATTGAGGTCGCATCCATAACTTTTAACCCTTTTTTGAGGATTTCCATGTATGTGAGCTCGGCGAACTTTGAAGCGTTTTTGTTTTTAACAGGATCCTTGTCATAAATGCCGTCAACCTTGGTTGCCTTCATTATGATATCCGCTCCCATCTGCAGCGCTCTCAGAGTTGCGGCCGTATCGGTCGTGAAAAACGGATTGCCTGTTCCCGAAGCGAAGATGACTATCCTTCCCTTTTCAAGATGACGTATGGCTCTTCTCTTGATAAAGGGTTCGGCAATCTGTTTTATTTCAAGTGCGGTTTGTACCCGTGTTGAAAGCCCTTTTCTTTCAAGAAAATCCTGCAGGGCAAGCGCGTTTATCACGGTTGCGAGCATCCCCATGTAGTCAGCCGTGGAGCGATCCATTCCCTTTGAGGAACTGGAAACGCCTCTGAAGATGTTTCCTCCGCCTATGACTATGGCTGTTTCTACTCCGAGTGAGTGGATGCTTTTTATTTCTTCGGAGACGTATTCGATTACGTCGGAACTGATACCGAACTGACCGGGACCCTGAAGAGCTTCTCCGCTGAGTTTCAGCAGCACTCTCTTATACTTCGGGATGGTTTTTTCAGAGGATCCCATTGTCCAGTTTTTTCATTCGCCCAGCTGGTACCTTACGAATCTTTTTACAACTATGTTTTCACCGATCTTGGCTATCAGGTTGTTTACGAGATCTACGACTTTTACCTTGGGATCTCTTATGTAGGGCTGCTCAAGAAGGCATATTTCCTCGAAAAACTTGTTTATTCTTCCCGCAACCATTTTTTCCGCTATATTCTCGGGTTTTCCCGATTCCATAGCCTCTGCCTTGAGAATCCGCCTTTCATTTTCTATTTCTTCTTCCGAGACCTCTTCCTTTCTTACGTAAATCGGATTGTTTGCCGCTATCTGCATCGCGACTTCCCTGCAGAGATTCTGAAACTCGTCGTTTCTGGCCACAAAATCCGTCTCACAGTTAACCTCGAGCATTACGCCGATCTTGCCGCCTGCGTGGACGTATGAGGATATCATTCCCTGGTCGGTCTTTCTGGCAGTTTTTTTAGAAGCTTTCGCGACGCCCTTTATTCTCAGGACCTCGGAAGCTTTTCCGAAATCCCCGTCGGTCTCCACAAGTGCATTTTTGCAGTCAAGAAAAGGAGCTCCTGTTTGTTCTCTCAACTCTTTTACCATTGTTGCCTTGATTTCAGCCATTTTTAATCCTCTTTTTTATCTTCTGTATTCTCTGACATTTCTTTCTGGGCCTGAGCGTCTTCACTCTGCGAAGATTCGGAGATCGCTACGGAAACAAAGTTTTCCTCATTTTCATTGGACTCAGCTTCCTTGAAAACAAATACCTTCCTTTCTACCACTACGCCATCAAGGCTGTCTTCTTTTGTCTGTTCGACCTCTCCGCTCACCAGTTTTTCCTGGTATATGTGATTTCCTTCGATGCAGGCGTCCGCTATTTTTGAAGTGAACAGCTTTATCGCCCTTATGGCATCGTCATTACTCGGAATCGGGTAATCCGCATTTGCGGGGTCGCAGTTCGTGTCCACGATCGCTATAACCGGTATCGAGAGGTTTCTCGCTTCTTTTATTGCTATGTGCTCTTTTTTCGTATCTACGACGAAAACAGCGTCGGGAGCCCGCCTCATGCTTACTATTCCACCCAGAAGTCCCTCGAGTTTCACTATCTCTCTTCTGAGGTTTTTCGCTTCCCTTTTCGGAAGCATTTCCATCTGCCCGTCTTCCTCAAGTTTCTTCAGTTCCAGCAAGTAATCAACCCTCGAGCGTATCGTGTTGAAGTTGGTAAGGGTTCCGCCCAGCCAACGCGTGTTTATATAGGGCATGTTGCATCGGACCGATTCTTCTTCGATTATTCCCCGGGCCTGTTTCTTGGTTCCCACCAGCAAAACCGTTCCTCCGTCCGCCACCGTGTTTTTCACGAAATTATACGCCCTGTAAAAAAGCGTGACGGTCTGTTGAAGATCGATTATGTGAATGCCGTTTCTTGCTCCGAAGATAAAGGATTTCATTTTCGGATTCCAGTGGCTTTTCTGGTGTCCGAAATGTACCCCCGCCTCGAGCAGGCTTTTCATGCTGAGTTTTTCGCCAGCTACGGCTTCTTCTGTCATTGAGTATCCTCCAAATCCCTTTTGCAAATCAGGTTTTAATACCAGAAAAACAATTATTAATCAAGTTGTAGGGTATCATAATGTTCCGCAATCCTCGATTTCGAGAGCAAGAAGAAGACAAGATGAAATACCTTGTAGTAGTAAATCCCAAGGCGGGCAGAAAAGCGTTTGGTCCAACGCTTGAGCAGATCCGCGGTGCTTTTGAAGCAAAAGAAATTATCCACGAGGTGAGACTTACGCAATTTCCCGGGCACGCCGCGAAGGTCGCCGCAGAAGGACTTCGTGAAGGCTTTACACACATGATTTCTCTTGGAGGGGACGGTACGTCAAGCGAGATCGTAAGTTCGATTCACGGAACCGAAGCTGTCTTGGGAATTGTTCCGGGCGGCAGCGGAAACGATTTTTCGAAAGCAGCCGGTATTCCGCTTGATACGCGTGCGGCGGTTGACAATATTTTTTCCGGCCGAACGAGAAAGGCCGATGTGGCTTTTGTTGACGAAAAATGCTTTATAAACGGTTTCGGGGTGGGTATGGACGGGGCCGTGGCACACGATTTCGGGGATCTGGGCCTCAGGCGCTTCGGTTCCTTCGGGTACATTGTTGGAGCGGTAATCGAGGCATTCCGGTTCCAGGGGTTTTTCTCCAAGATGGATGGAGAAATCGGTGCTGCAGGTGAAAGACTGCTTCTCTTCGGCGCTTCAAACGGCCCTTTTCAGGGTGGAAAGTTTAACCTGGCTCCCGGGGCTGACATATTCGACGGATATCTCGACATCCATATGATAAGTGACATGAGTCCTCTGGGAAGGCTTTTTAAGATACAGAAGGTGCTTGAGGGCCGCCACGAGGGACTTCGAGAAGTCCGCATTGTAAGGGCAAAGCAGTTGCGGTTTGAAACCTTTACCGATCTTCCGGCTCATATGGACGGGGAGACATTTCTTCTTCGCTCCGGAAAACATGACATACGGATCGGGGAGCAGGGAGTAAATATTATAGTTCCCGAGTAGTCCGGAATCACGGAAATTCTTTTGGTGGCTCCATGGAGTAGCGGTGATGAACAAAATAAGAAGCATCGTAGCGGTAATCCTTTCGTCCCTGTTTACGGCATTCTGGGGTAGCGTGGGAGTTGTGATGTCACTTCTCGACATAAGGCATCTTATAAAGTGCTCCGTTCGGCCTTGGGGAAAGACGGTTCTTTGGGCCTGCGGAGTGAAGCTTGACGTAGAGGGAACTGAAAATTTCCCCGAAGGTCCCTTCATAGTGATGTTCAACCACCAGAGTTCCCTCGACATACCTGTCTTTTCCGCGGTGCTGCCCTTCGAATGGAGAGCCGTGATGAAGAATGAAGTTGCCTCGATTCCTTTTATCGGCTGGGTGTGCGTACTTAGCGGACAGTATTTCGTTGCGAGGGACGGTTCGGTTGGAGATACGAACAGAGTTCGGGAAATCGTAAGGAAAATAAGAAACGGGCCTTCGGTGGTTATTGCTCCTGAGGGCACAAGAAGCGAAGACGGGGAACTTCTTCCTTTTAAACGGGGCGGTTTTTTTATGGCCTCGCTTTCAAGAGTGCCGGTTGTGCCGATGATCATATGGGGAGGCAAGGATATAAGAAAAAAGGGTTCCTACGAACTTAATACCGACAGGGATATTGTAGTCAGAATTCTTCCTCCTATAGACACCTCAAGTTTTCCAAGGGGAAAAGAGGGTGGTGAGAAGCTTGAGGGCGTCGTCCGGGAAGAGATGCTTCACGAGATTGAAAAAATCCGTAGCAGGCGTTAAACTCTAGATTGCCCGGGCTTGGTTGGAACTTTCGTTTGCTCTGTTTTGTTTGCCCCTGTACCTGTATCCTAATACGGGTTGTATGAGGTTCTCTTTCTTATGAATGATTGTCAGGGAATTGCGGATTTAGATCTGCAGACCATAGCGGCGCTTACCGGGATGCCGAAGATAAAAAACCTGGTTAATCCCAAAAATCCGACTGAGATGTCAGAGCGGGTTGTCGTAACTTTCAAGCCTATTCCGAAAAATTACCCCTATACCGAGATAAGCGCTTACAGGGAAAGACTCAGGAACTCACTTCTCCAAAACGGGGTCAACGTGATTCCCTGGGAAGACGCGACAACCGAGGACAGCTCTTACGGAGCATTCTCCAAGCTCATGGGTCTTAGATCCGTGAGGAGGAAGGTAAACGCCGTAATAGACGTTAAAAAGAAGCTGTCTCCTCTCAGATGGGTTCTCAGCAAGGTAGCCGAGAACATCTACAGGATCGTCAGGAAAGACAGCCTATCGGTCAGCAGCATCCTCAAGATAAGCGGCTGGGCGGACGATTTCACGGTGGGATATCTCCAGGATCCCTATAACACCCAGGTTATAACGATAATGTCCCTTGACCCCGAGTTTGAGAACGAGGATACGACCTATGATGAAAAAATCTCCATAGGGCTGAAAAACCTGATAACCAACATGTCGGAGATCGTGATAGGTGTTTCGCACAGCAAGTTCGGGATAACAAACATGAATCTCTCCGATTCCATATACGCCCATGATCAGCTTGATGATTTCGTGCTCTATTCGCTTATTCCAAAGATATACGCCCCTATAAAACCGCCTGTTCTGACGCGTTTTGCAGTAAGCGAGTACGACCCGCAGGAATTTGAATATGCCAAGAAGCTGTCTGCCTTGGGCGCGGACCTCAAAAGCACCGACCTTTTTCCCGCGGGGTCAAAGTTTTCAGATGCGATAAAGCGCCTCTCGCACAGGGACGTGGCGAACAAGATACTTGACGGAAGAACCGGCGTTTCATATGGCTTCATAGCGCTTGCCGAACCTCCCGGATACGACGGGGAAAAATACATCGACGAGAACAGGTGGAATTCCCTGCAGGAAATTCCGAATTACAACCCTGACGAGGTGCGGGCGGCCTCAAATGACAGGTGGTATGTTAAGACCCTTCTTGATGACAGGACCGTGTATCAGCAGATTCCGGACATATGGATTGTCACCTCAAGGTCGGGATGCGACAAGACAAACCTGAATCCGGATTCGGACATAGTCAGAATCGGCCTTGTAAAGGGGAAACTTCATCTTGAGATACCGAGAGGAGTCGATCTGGGGAGAAAGGACATAAGACCGTCTTTTGACACTTACGTGATACTCGCCCAGGCGCTTTCCTCCGCTCTTTACGCTCCTTCTCTTATCGAGAAGGAAATGTCGATTCTGCATTTCCACGGCTACCCTGACCCATGCTGGTTTGGTGTGAGCGAACACCACGCCGGAGCCCGGAATCCCTCTCTTCCCTGCGGCACCGTGGAAGCTGCGCTTCTTAACTATTCCGCGGTTTACGAGACCGCAACCAAAAACGGCAGCGACATAAAGCTTCTGTGCCTTGTTGAATCGGACCACGGGGTTAACGTTCTCGGGCCAGACAGGGAATATCTCGTGCAAAGGCTTCTTGCAGGTTCAAGCGAGGGTCATATCCTCCTCGGCGGGAAGTATCTTCCCATGCTTAAGCGACAAGAAGTTGCTTAGCAGTAGTTTTCAACGCAAATGGATGAAATAAGTCCCGAACAAAGTTCAATAGGGTGGATAGGAACGGGGATTATGGGCACGCCCATGTGCGGACACCTCCTTCGTGCCGGATACCGCGTTTTTGTCTTTAACAGAACAAAGGAAAAGACGGAAGAACTGCTGAGTGAAGGGGCAATCTGGTGCGACTCTCCCGCAGAGGTTGTCCGCCAGGCCGATGTTGTCTTCACGATTGTCGGTTACCCGGATGACGTGAGGGAAGTATATTTCGGTAGCAAGGGCCTTCTTGTTAAGCCTGCGTCAGGTCGTGTCTTTGTTGACATGACCACAACCGAGCCGACTCTCGCAAGGGAAATATACGAAAAAGCGGTTGGCTTCGGCTGTGTTTCTCTGGATGCGCCGGTCTCCGGGGGAGACGTGGGCGCCGTGAAAGGAGAACTTTCAATAATGGTCGGAGGGGATGAGGATGTTTTTGATTCGGTAAAACCGCTTCTTGCGCTTCTTGGAGGGAACATCGTGTATCAGGGAAAGGCGGGTTCCGGGCAGCACGCGAAGATGTGCAACCAGATCACGGTAGCCGGAGTAATGATAGGAATCTGCGAGAACTTGATCTATTGCAAGAAGGCGGGGCTCGACCCGCGTACCATGCTTCGCTCGGTGGGAAGCGGCGCGGCCTCGAGCTGGCTTCTAAACAACATGGGCCCAAGAATCATGGATGGGGATTACGACCCGGGTTTTTTTGTTGAACATTTCATAAAAGACATGGAGATTGCCCTTGGCGAATCCCAGAGAATGGGAATTGATCTTCCCGGGCTTGCCCTTGTTAAATCTCTTTATGAAAGAGCGAGCGCGCTGGGGCACGGAAAGCTTGGAACGCAGGCGCTTTTGCTCGCGCTTGAGGATCTTTGTGCGGATGGAAACCGGAACTGAAGGAGGTTTTAAATGAATTCTGACAGCTTTAAGGCAATGGTTGTAAGCAGAACCGAAGATGGGAAATTCACGAGGGAAATCACGACCAGAGAACTTGACAGCCTGCCTGAGGGGGAAGTGCTCTTAAACGTAAAGTACTCATCCCTGAACTATAAGGACGCACTTTCGGCGATAGGCAACAGGGGTGTTACCAGAAATTATCCTCATACGCCGGGCGTTGATGCTGCCGGTGTAGTTGAAGATTCAAAGAGCGAGGGGTTTGAGCCCGGAGATAAGGTAATAGTGCATGGATACGACCTTGGAATGGATACTTCCGGGGGATTCGGACAATACATCAGGGTTCCGGCTGACTGGGTTGTTAACCTGCCTGAGGGACTTGAGCTAAAAGAGTCAATGATGTACGGAACCGCGGGTTTTACCGCGGCGCAGTCCGTGCTGAGAATCGTTGAGGGCGGAGTAGGGCCGGGAGACGGGAAGATTCTCGTTACGGGAGCGACGGGAGGGGTCGGCAGCATGGCCGTCGCTATTCTTGGGAAAGCCGGCTACAGCGTGACGGCTTCCACGGGAAAATCCGACCAAGAGCAGTTCCTGACGGATTTGGGGGCCGAGGAGGTCATCGGCAGGGAAGATTTAACGGACCCCTCAGGCAAGCTGCTGCTTAGGGGACAGTGGGCCGGGGTGGTTGATACCGTGGGTGGAGAGATGCTTGCCACCGCTATTAAGTCCGCGAGGCAGAGAGGCGTTGTGACTACGTGCGGAAATGTCGCCTCTCATGAACTCAACATAAACGTCTATCCATTTATATTGAGGGGAGTTACGCTTGTGGGTATAGATTCGGCGAGCTGCCCGATGAAAAGAAGGAGGCTCGTATGGGAAAAGATGTCAGGCGAGTGGAAGCTTGATACCTTTGAGCAGATGTGCAGGATAGTCTCCCTTGAAGGTCTCGACTCCGAGATAGACATTATACTGAAAGGCGGCCAGGTCGGGAGAGTTGTGGTTGATCTTTGGAATTAGAAATCTTAATATCCCAGATTGAGCCCATTATGGCGCGTCGCTTGGAGAGCCGTTCCAATATTTGAATATCTGCCTGTTTGAACATATTCTCATATTGTAGATTGTCTTAGAGAGCAGGTGATATGAAGTTTACGGAGAGAGAATAGGTGCTCGCAAGATGCTGTTCAGAAATTTTTTATGGGCAACGTACATAGTTTTTCTAACTACACTCAGCTTGGTAGCTTGTGGTGGTGAAAACGACTATAACTACGACTACGACGATGCTCATTATGAAATCGAGGGCGTAATTTTGACCATTGTTGACTCCCAATCCTTTCTTCTGGGCGATGTCCTGGTAATTCACGATTCTTCAACCCGGTTCGAATACGGCGACGCCGGCGACTTAGCCGTTGGCAGGCGCGTAGAAGTTGAAGGTACCAGAATAAGCTCGGGAACCGTTGTAGCCAGAGAGATTGAGTTTGAAGATTTGTACTACGACTAACTGCTACGGGCAGAAATCCTCCCACGGCCATTTCTCTCCATACTTTCTTGTATCTTTCCCAAATGACGATTTTGA
The DNA here is from genome assembly GCA_022827275.1 of Candidatus Dadabacteria bacterium. Classification (GTDB taxonomy): domain Bacteria; phylum Desulfobacterota_D; class UBA1144; order Nemesobacterales; family Nemesobacteraceae; genus Nemesobacter. The sequence continues at coordinate 107,349 of JAJDTG010000010.1, forward strand.
AAAAAACATGTATTTTAGATAAACAGGTGTTTTCACAATTAAGATTTTTGAGACGATAAAAATGAACAGAATATTTCTTTTGTTTTTCATAGCCGTGGCCATGTCATGGAGCACGGCCTTTGCGGAAGGGCATCTTTCCGAATTTCCTCCCGGCGCCAAGGTGTATATCATTTCCCCGAAGGACGGGGAGGTTGTCGATAAGACTTTCACAGTGAGATTCGGGCTGGTGAACATGGGAGTCGCTCCGGCCGGGGTCAAGGTTCCAAATACCGGACACCACCATCTTTTAATCGATCTTGAGGGTCTGCCGGACATGGAAAAACCTCTTGTCTTCAGCGAGAACGTAAGGCACTTCGGAGGCGGACAGACAGAAACGGAGATAACCCTTGCTCCCGGGAAGCATACACTGCGTTTGCTGCTGGGTAATTATGTGCACATACCTCATAAACCTCCAGTGCTTTCGGAGAAAATAACTGTTACAGTGAAAGATCAGTGAAGTACGTCTGGTTTATCTGTATAATCTGACTTTTGCCGGAGGGCTGGCAGAACGGCTATTGCACCGGTCTTGAAAACCGGCGTCCGAAAGGACTTGGGGGTTCGAATCCCTCGCCCTCCGCAGCAAGCTGTGGAAAACAGGGTTCCTTATCTTGGAAAATAAGGAACACATATAGCAAACCGCTTTTCAATGCCCGGACGTTTACCGAATAACAGTATGTTTGGAAAACTCTTCGTGGTCTCTACCCCTATAGGAAATCTTGAAGACATAACTTTGCGGGCCGTGAGCGTTCTTAAAGATTGCGACGTTATAGCGTGCGAAGATACGAGAACCACAAAAAAACTTCTTGCTCGCTACGAAATCGAAACCAACCTCACAAGCTACCATGAACACAACGAGGTTGAAAAATCACAGAAGCTGCTTGAAAGACTCAAAGACGGCAAGAACGTAGGGCTTGTTTCCGACGCCGGAACTCCTTCGGTTTCCGACCCAGGGTGGAGGCTTGTAAATCTCTCGATTGAAAACAATATAGAAGTAATTCCCGTACCCGGTCCTTCGGCTGTTCTGTCCGCACTTGTTGTTTCGGGACTTCCCACAGACAGTTTTCTCTTTCTCGGTTTCTTCCCGAAGACCATAGCCAAGAAGAAAGAGCTTCTAAAGTACATAGAACGCCACCCTTATACTCTGGTTTTTTACGAGTCCGCCAAGAGACTTTCACGTACATTGAGTCTTATGCTGGAGATTCTCGGCGACAGGAATGTCTGCGTTGCAAGGGAAATGACAAAACTTTATGAAGAAGTACTGAGGGGATCATTGTCCGATGTGATTTCTGTTCTTTCAGAAAGAGAAACTCTGAAAGGGGAGGTAACGGTAGTTGTGGAAGGGAGCAGGGACGGACACAGCGAGGCGTCTGCCGATGCGGCTCAGAGAACGCTCCGGCTTCTCAGGGAAAAGGGATTTTCGCTGAGTGAAGCCGTTTCCCTTGTAAGCAGAGCCTTCGGAGTTTCTAAAAACGGAATATACAGAGCAGCTCTTGAGATCTGGAACGGCGACGAATCGGTTCCGTGAAAAAAGGAAAAGAATTTTTTCTCCGGGTTGCTTTCCTGCTGGCTGCTTTATCAACTGTCGCCGCAAAGGGCCGTCATAACCGCACCTGCGTCAACGATGTATTTATTATGCAGAAAAACATTATGCTTACCGACATAATAAATTCCGAAGAACTGCTTCCGACTGATCTCTGATGTATCCGACAAACTGAAACTGAATATAGTCAGAGAAGTCTGATTGATCAGGAACGCTGTTTGGACTGTTCATCGGCCATTTTCCCGCCGACTTTTACGCTCCTTTCCATTTTCGCTTTTTCCCCGGCGGCTTCGGCCTGAACGCTTGCCTTGCAAGGGTCGCATATGCTATCAGGGGAAGGCTTGCCGCACATCATGCATTTCTTGTCTTTACTCACGGTTGTTTCTCCTTGTTAAAGACTATACTGTCATTATAACACGTCCGCAGTGAAAATGAGCAGACGAATTATGACCACCCGCGGGCTATGTACTGCTTTTCATGGTATCTAGGGCATTCATTCATGAGTTGCCCCGACGTCCCGTGAAAAGAACTTCATGTTTTCGATAATAACATGTTTTTGGGCCGAGGTGTATGCCGGGTTGCGATTATCCAAGGGGCACTACTTCTTTTTCGTACCACTTCGTGCTTTGCTCGTAAGCGTACGCGACGTTGAGCACTGTCTGCTCGTCAAACGGCTTTCCCATTATCTGAAGCCCTATCGGAAGCTTTTCTGAGCTAAATCCGCAGGGGACTGATATTCCGGGGAGCCCCGCTATGTTGCAGGGAATGGTGAGGATGTCTGAGAGGTACATTTTAAGGGGGTCGTCTGTTTTTTCACCTATTCTGAAAGCGGTTTCAGGGGAAGTGGCGCTTGCTATGACATCAACTTTTTCCCAGGCCCTGTCAAAATCCCTTATTATAAGTGTTCTTACCTGCTGGGCTTTCAGGTAATAGGCGTCGTAATAGCCCGTGGAGAGGGCATAGGTCCCGAGCATTATTCTTCTTTTCACTTCGTCTCCGAATCCTTCCGAGCGGCTTCTGAAAAACAGATCTCTCAGGGTTTCCGGATTTTCGCAGCGATACGTGTATCTTACCCCGTCGTATCTCGCCAGATTCGAGCTTGCTTCAGAAGGGGCTATTATATAGTAGGTTGAAACCGCGTAGCGGGAGTGAGGAAGCGAAATCTCCACAATCTCCGCTCCCAGGGTTTCAAGTTCGGCGATGGCTTTACGGACGGATTTTTCCACTTCTGGATCCATCCCCGAAACGAAGTATTCCTTCGGTATCCCTACCCGCAGCCCCTTTATGTCCGCACTGAGGGCGCTTGCGTAGTCAGCGGCTGGAAGGTTTACGGATGTTGAGTCCATCGGGTCATGGCCCGCTATGGAAGAGAGGATTATGGCCGCGTCCTCCACGGTTTTCGCAAGCGGTCCCGCCTGATCAAGGGAAGAAGCGAATGCGATCATGCCGTAACGGCTAACCCTTCCGTAGGTGGGTTTCATTCCCACTACTCCGCAGAGGGAACCGGGCTGTCTTATGGAACCCCCGGTGTCTGTTCCGACCGACGCGACGCACAGATTTGCCGCCGTGGCAGCGGCGCTGCCTCCGCTTGATCCCCCCGGAACCCTGTCGGTGTCCCAGGGGTTTTTTACCGGTCCGAAATAAGATGTCTCGTTTGAAGATCCCATGGCGAACTCGTCCATGTTGTTTTTCCCGAGTACTACGGAACCGCTTGCCATGAGTTTCCCGGCCACGGTGGAGTTATAAGGAGCAACGAAATCCCGCAGCATTTTTGATCCGCAGGTGGTTCGCGAGTCCTTTGTTACGAAAATATCCTTAAGTGCTATTGGGACTCCATGAAGAGGACCCAGATAGTTTCCTTCGGATATCTCCTTTTCTGCTTTTCTGGCCGTCTCCAAAGCTGCTTCTTCCCAGACGGTTATGTAAGAGTTTATTTTTCCGTCCTCGGAGGATATGCGCTCAAGAAAGAGTTCGGCAAGTTCCACGGGGGAAACCTCTCTTCTCTCTATTAACGCGGCTGCCTCTTTTATGGTTCTTGGAATGGACATTGGGTTAACTCTGGTCCTCTATGACTTTTGGAACCGTGAAAAAATCGTTTTCTTTGCTTGGTGCGTTGCCGAGGGCTTCTTCAGCCGTTATTAGCTGATTCACCTTGTCTTTTCGGAAGGGGATTGAGAGTTCAAGCACATGCGATGTGGGTTCCACGTTTTTCGTATCAAGCTCGGCAAGCTCATCTATGTGGACGAGGATGTCCCCGAGCTGGCGAGTGAACCTCGAAAGTGTCTCGTCATCGAACTCAAGCCTTGCAAGCTCGGCTGTGTTGAGCACGTCTTTCTTTGATATTTTCATGGTCAGAGTCCTGAGTTGGCTTCTTACCCGGGATTTCTAATGGCTCTCTGGAGCCCCGCGGATAATACTCTCCGCAAAGTCGACTATCTGCGATTCAAGCTTTACTCCGCTGAAAAAATTTATTTCCTGAACGCATGTCGGGCTCGTGGTGTTGACTTCGGTCAGATACCCTCCGACTATGTCAATTCCGACCAGATAGAGCCGATCCTCTATGAGTTTCTGTCTGAGGCCGCCGCATATTTCCAGATCCCTTTCCGTAAGAGTGGTTTTCTCGGGATGTCCTCCGGAGTGGAAATTGCTTCTGAATTCCCCTTCTGCGGCTACCCTCATCACGGCTCCTATGGGCTGGCCGTTTAGAATTATAACCCTTTTGTCTCCTTGCGAAACCTCTTTTATGAATTTCTGGGCCATCACGTAGGTCCGCCCGAAGTCCGTTATGTTCTCGAGTATAACGTTGAGGTTAGGATCATCGGCTCTTACGAGGAAAATTCCCTCCCCGCCGTAGCCGTCAAGCGGTTTTACCACAATTTCGTTACCGGTTTCGTAAAGAAACCCCTTTAGCTTTTCGATGTCTTTTGAAACCAGGGTAGGGGGTATGTAGTCGGCGAAGTTAAGGCTGTACATTTTCTCGTTGGATTCTCTTATCCCGGCCGGATGGTTGATCACGTGAGTTGCGGACTCGTCAACCCTGCTTAGTATGTAGGTTGAGTAGATATAGTCCATGTTGAAAGGAGGATCCTTTCTCATCCACACAACATCGAAATCACCAAGCGGAGAACTCTCCGTGGAACCCTTTGAGTAGTAATCGCTTTTTCTCTCGAGGCGAAGCCCCGTTGAATCCGCCCATGCCCTTGAGTCCTTGACGAAAAGATCTTTGAGTTCGCAGTAGCGGATATCATGTCCCCTGGCTTGGCATTCAAGCATTATGACGAAGGTGGTGTCCTTGTTTATGTTTATGGATTCGATCGGATCCATTACGAAAAGCATTTTCGGCATGGTGATACTCTATACAAAATAGCTTTGGCGGACAATATACCGGCTGGGATTCTCCCTAGGGGATCAAATCTGGTTCAACCGGTTTCTGAGGGATCCGTTATCCGAAAAATGACAGCAGTTCTGCGGAAGTCTCCTGGGGTTTTTCCTCTGGGACAAAATGGCCGCAGTCAAGCGGTTTTCCCGAAACGCTGAGCGCTTTTTTTCTCCATACGTCAAGCACGTCGTAGGTTCTATTAATGAACCCCCTTGCACCCCAAAGGGCAAGAAGCGGACACGTTATCTTGGAATCCATATCTTCTTCGTCGTGAACGATATCTATGGAAGCTGCGGCCCTGTAGTCTTCGCAGCTCGCGTGGATTGCGCGCGGGTCGCTGAAACAGCGCACGTACTCTTTTACGGCCTCGGGATGAAATTCCGCACCGGGGGCGCTCCAGCGTCTGAGTTTTTCAAGAAGGTAGTACTCCGGATCAGCCCCTATCATTTTTTCTGGAAGTCCGTCGGGCTGGATAAGAAAAAACCAGTGATAGTAACCCGTGGAGAAGTGCTTGTCCGCGGTCTTGAACATGTAGTGGGTAGGGGCTATGTCCATGACGCAGGCCTTTAGGACTTTTTCAGGGTGATCAAGACACATGCGGTGAAGCACCCTGCCTCCCCTGTCGTGTCCCGCGGCGTAGAACTCACTAAAACCCAGAGCTTCCATCACCGAAACCATATCCGCGGCCATGGCTCTTTTTGAATAGTTTGAGTGATCTTTTTTCCCTGCAGGTTTAGAACTGTCTCCGTAACCCCGGAGATCAGGGCACACGACCAGAAAATTCGAGGCGAGCGTACGCGCTACCATGTGCCACATAACGTGCGTCTGCGGGTAGCCATGGAGGAGAAGTAGAGGCTCTCCTTCTCCTCCCCATACGGTGTTTATCTCGACTTCGGGAGTCTGGATTTTCTGCTTTTTGAAGTTTTCGCCGAACATCCTCTCTGATATTTTAGTCGAAATGGAGTCCTATTTACAGTAGACAGAAGGTAATATCTTTTACGTGAAGTAAAATAGATTTCTCCTTGTTATTCTGTTGTTATGAGTCCTGCGAACGACTTGGCAAAAAACCTTGAGGTTCTTTATTCTGGGGAACCTCCGCCTGTTAAGGAAGCTTTTCGTATTCAGAAAGAGCTTTCCCGAAGGGTTGTACAAACTCCTGATCCGAAGACTGTTCGTACGATTGCCGGCGCCGATATTGCTATCTGCGTTAAGGAAAAAAAGCTTGTCTGCGGAATGATTCTTTTTTCCTATCCTGAACTGGAGGAGATCGAAAGGGTATGGACTGTCTCGGATGAAGTGTTCCCTTATGTTCCTGGGCTTCTGGGTTTCAGGGAGGCGCCTTGCGTAATAAGGACCTTCGGCGAGCTTCGTGAGCGCTGTGACATGATCATGATAGATGGACACGGACTTGCTCATCCAAGAGGCTTTGGCCTTGCTTGTCATGTTGGGGTTCTGCTCGATATTCCGGCTATAGGTGTCGCAAAGAAATGTCTTTACGGGGGTTTCAGCGAACCGGGTCTCAAGAAGGGTGAAAGAGAGTTAATAAGAGGCAAGGACCGTGAAGTCGTTGGTGCTGCTTTGAGAACCAGAGAAGGCGTTAAACCGGTTTTCGTGTCTATTGGGAACAGAACTGATCTCTATACCGCTGTTATGGTTGCCCTTGAGTGCTCGCGCGGTTTTAGGGTTCCCGAGCCTACGAGGCTTGCAGATAAATATGTCGCTTCGCTCAAAAAAGATGTGTGCGGATAAATTGCCCCGCATACTCCTAAATGGGAGTATCCGGTCGGTTAAACTCATATTACTCTAGTGAGGGACATAATATGCAGGAACAGAAGATAAAAACTCCTTCGGACATATATGATCGTCTTTACAAGTTGCTGAACGAAAAAATGAAAGAGGAGAGATTTGACGGGCTTGATGAGAGAGCAGAACTTACGTTGCGGACAATAGAATTTCTTGAAAGGCATCTAGAAAAAAAAGAAATAGGGTAATACCCAAGTAATTAAAACCAGATGAGCGGTTCTGTGGATCAGCATATTGCGAATTTCAATAAGGATTTTGAAACCTGGAGTATCGAGCTTCCGAAAGAGGCCGTCAAAAATCGACAACGGGGCAAGATCGTCAAGAGCGGGTGGACTATCTGGTATTTGTTTGGAACGGACGAAGCCGGCGACTACCTTGATTACTACGCGTCTCATCGAATGACAAACGACGGGCATGTCCGTTTGTATGCCAACGGTAGTTTCAAGGTCCTGAATTCGTATTGCAGCACGCGCAGAGTTTCAGACGACCCGGAAGAGGACAGGCGGCTTGAGAATGAATTCTGGGAACACAACGAGCATGTCTCACGGGAACTTGAATCTAAAGGTTTCGGGCTGGAAGGCAATGAACACCCGTCGACTATCATCAACCGCGCTTTGATTTCGTCTCGAGAATCTCATCGGAGAGTGACGAAAGGATCGGATTCAGAAGATTAAGCTTAGGGACTCTATTGCATCTTCGGTGCCGAGTATCTGTCGTTTCCTGCGCGAGCGCTTACGCCGAAAAATCTTCCATCATCTTGATGAAGTCTCTGAAAAGATAGGAAGAATCATGCGGCCCCGGCGAGGCTTCAGGATGATACTGGACACAGGAGAGGGGATAGTCCTTGTGTTTCAGTCCCTCGACGGTCTGATCGTTCAGATTTACGTGGGAGACGGCGACATTGCTTTTAAGCGAATCGGGATCCACGGCAAAGCCGTGATTCTGCGAAGTTATCTCCACCTTTCCGGTCGCAAGATTCTTAACCGGCTGGTTTCCTCCGCGATGCCCGAATTTTAGCTTGAAGGTTTTTCCTCCGAGCGCGAGACCCAGTATCTGGTGTCCCAGGCAGATCCCGAAAATAGGTTTTTTCCCGATAAGTTTTCTTACATTCTTCGAAGCGTATTTAACCGCGGCCGGATCCCCGGGTCCGTTTGAGAGAAAAATCCCGTCGGGATCGAAATCCAGTATGTCCTTAGAGTCCGTTTTCGACGGAAAAACCGTCGTTTCACATCCAAGATCGTGAAGCTCCCTGAGTATGTTTCTCTTTATTCCGAAGTCGTAGACGGCGACTTTGAATTTTCTGGAGTGTTCAGAGTTTTTATCTTTGTTGTGGCGCCACTTTCCCGTTCCCTCGTCCCATGCGTAAGGCTGCGCGCAGCTTACCTCCGTTACCAGGTCGCGTCCAACTATTCCCGGCGAGGAGTTGACTTTCTCAGCCAGAGCCTCGGGGCTTGTCTCCACAGTTGAGATAATCCCCTTTATCGCTCCACCGATTCGTATGATCCTCGTAAGTTCCCTGGTGTCGATTCCCTGTATGCCGGGTATTCCATGTCTTGAAAGAAAACTGTCGAGGCTCTCTTTTGATCTCCAGTTGCTCGGATGATCCCAGTATTCCTTTACGACGAAACCGCTTAGGTGAGGTTTTTCTGATTCAAAATCCTCGGGGTTGATTCCGTAGTTGCCTATTTCGGGGTAGGTCATTACGATGATCTGACCGTTATAGGAAGGATCCGTGAGTATTTCCTGGTAACCCGTTAAGGACGTGTTGAAGACGACTTCCCCAGTCACTTCTCCTTGGGCTCCGAAGCTTGTGCCTTCGAATACTTTTCCGCCTTCGAGTACGAGATATGCTTTTTTCATTGTTCAGGGGGTTAAAATATATACGCCTGTGGTAATGTCAAATGTTCCTTTGCCGTGTGGATTAACGCTACGGGTCGCAAAATGCTCTCGGCGGGAACCCGGCTTATTTCAATTAGCGAATTCTGTTGTATTATTTCTGGTCTTAAGGAGCGATTATATCCAGAAGCCTGCCACTGTTGATGTAGCGCGAAAACACCGATATGAACTGGGACCTTACTTCTTATTTCCCCGAATTTCAGGGAGCTGAATATAAGGAATTCAAAGAGAATCTCTCGGGAGACATAAAAAGTCTCGATGGGAAGGCTTCGGCTTCTGAACCTCTTTGCGGGGAAAATCTTGCGTTCTGGAAAGATGTTTTTCTGGAAACCGAGAGACTCATAAGCCAATATTCCCATATCCGTTCCTACGTGGGATGTCTAAGCGCTTCGGATTCCAACAGAGAGGATTATCTGCGCGAAGAAGCGGCGATTTCCCTTCTTGGCTCTGATCTCGAAAAACTTGAGGTTCAGCTGCAAAGAGCTCTTCGGGATGTAGACGAAGAACTGCTTTCCGAGTTCGTCTCTTCTCCGGATATAGAGTCGGCTTCCTATTACGTGAGGCGCGTTTGGCGAAATTCCCGGTTCACCATGTCCGCTCCAAAGGAAATTCTGGCCTCGGAGCTGGGAGTTGACGGGATAAGTGCCTGGGGACGGATCTACGATACCGTATCTTCCAAGATGACGTTTGAGATGGTTTACCCCGACGGGACGAAAAAAAGGCTTCCAATGTCCCAGAGAAGGTCGCTCATGGAAAGTCCCCACAGAGAGATAAGAAAAGCTGCTTTCTCCGGGGGCAATGAGGCCTGGGAGGATTTTGAAGATGTGGCCGCCGGTGCCATAAACGCCATATCGGGAACCAGGCACACGCTCTACAGACACAGGGAAATCGATCATTTCCTCGATGTAGCGCTCTTTGACGCCGCTGTCTCGAGACAGACTTTGGATTCCATGATGGAGGCGATACGGGAAACTGTCGAACTTCCAAGGAGCATCCTCAGGCTCAAGGCCGAGACGCTGGGACTCGATGGGGTGTCGTGGTACGATCTGGGAGCTCCCATGGATCTTGGGAAAACCGGCGGGGTTGACTGGAGCGGCGCGAAATCCATGGTTTCCGATTCCTTCTCGGCTGCCTATTTGCGCCTCGGCGGTTTTTTTGACCATATGTGCCGAAGCGAGTGGATAGACTGGGAGATAAGGGAAGGAAAAAGACCCGGGGGGTTCTGCACCGGTTCTCTTCTCACAGGGGAGTCAAGGATATTCATGACTTATAATGGCGGGGTAGGTGACATACTCACCCTCGCTCACGAGGCGGGCCACGCCTTTCATTCTCACGTGATGAGGGAACTTCGTCCCTATGCGCAGTTCTACCCCATGACGCTTGCCGAAACCGCCTCGACTTTCGGGGAAATGCTGCTTGCCGAGGGACTGCTGCGAGACCCCTCAACGAGCGTTGAGGACAAAGTGCTTGTGAGGGACGCGGAAGTAAACCACGGGGCCATATATCTTCTGGATATCCCTGTCAGGTACGAGTTCGAAAAGAAGCTCTACGAACGGCGTGCCGGAGGGGAACTGACAGTGAGTGAGCTGAAGGAACTTATGACCGAGACACAGAAAGAGGTTTTCGGAGATGTGCTTTTGGAATGCGACCCGTTTTTCTGGGCTTCAAAGCTTCATTTTTACATAACAGGCGTCAGTTTCTATAATTTCCCCTACACTTTCGGTTATCTGCTGAGCAGGGCGCTTTTCGAGAAATTCAGGCGGCATGGTAAGGAATTTATTCCGGTTTACGAAGAGTTTCTCTCCCTCACTGGTTCAGACGATGCGGAAGGGGCGGTGAAAAGATCCATCGGGGACGATATAACGAGCAAAGATTTCTGGAAAGAGGCGGTTCTTACCCTCTCTCGCCCGCTTGAGGAACTCAAAGAGCTCCTGCCCTCGGTTGCTGCTACATAAGGTTCCCGATAACCCTTTCCACTGGGGAGAGCGATTTAACCAGTATGTCAACCACTATGCCGAGCATTATGAGAAGCATGTAGATGATTGAAGCCGAAAAGGCCTTTCCGTAGCCACGGTTGGCGAAAACGCTTCTTACCACCAGGTAGTTAAAGTATATTCCGGATACCGCGGCGAAGGCCGCGAAATAGACGGTGTTTGTTCCCGTGAGCCAGAGTATGAAAGTCAGGGGTATCAGGGAGAGGGAGTAGATAAGTATCAGCATGTTGGTGTACTTCGTGCCCAAGGCGACCGGAAGAACGTTTATCCCGGCTTTTTCATAATCCTTTCTGTATTTCTGCGCAAGCACCCAGAAGTGGGGAGGCTGCCAGAGCATCATGAATATGAATACTATCATCGCGTCAAGCTGCAGGACGGGTTTTATGGCGGTGTAGCCTATAAGCACTGGAAGTGCGCCCGGTATTCCCCCGAGCACGGTACCGAAAGGGGAAGTTCTTTTAAGGAAAAGGGTGTAAATAAGCGTGTAGCTTAGAATCGCGAGGAGAATAAGAGCCGCGTTTACATAATTGAAGTAAGAAAGCGAGATGAAGAGAGCCACGACCATCATGAGTATCGAGATTACCCACGCGTTTCGGTCTCCGAGAACTCTCAGGGCTTCCACCCTTTTGTTAAGGCGGCTCATCTGCCTGTCGATTTTCTTGTCGAGCAGGTTGTTCAGAATTGCCGCTCCTCCGGCGCTAAGAAGAAGGGAGGCAACGCATAGAAAGATCGTCTGTGCGGAGGGGAGGGCCCGGCTGGCCACCACCATTCCCGCAAGACCCGTAAACGCCACGCTCATTATTATTCCGGGCTTGGAGAGAATAACTGCGGAAACCGCCATGGTTCCCACGGATTTTTTCTGCGCTTCGCTCATTGCTAAAAAGTTCTTTCGGTGACAGTGTCTTTACTTATATACCCGAACCAGGTGAGAAGGCAGAGGGAAAGTATCAGAAGACCGATTGCGAGATGAACGGCAGTGACGTAAAAGACAAGTTTTGAGGTTACGACCACAATTCCAAGTCCGATCTGAAGGAAAAGCAGGGCGACAGCCCTAGACATGTTTTTTCGGGCTTCCTTGAGCCTTTCGGATTTTCTGGAGAGAATCAGGACGAAGATAAATACCACCGTGAGCAGGTAAGCGACCGCTCTGTGCGTAAAGTGTGCCAGCACCTTGCCCGAGAGCTCGGGCGGGATCCAGTAGCCTAGACACGTGGGAAAATCAGGGCATGCAAGCCCTGCTCCAAGATGCCTTACGTAAGCTCCCAGAGAAGCCTGGATGAACACGAGCAGAAAAAGCGCGAAAAAAAGTCCTGCCGGGCCCGAAAAACGGAAACCGGGCTTTCTAATGACGCCGTCGAAATACACCATATAAAGGGTAATTGAAAAGATTATGATGGCGTTTGTGAAATGAATCGTAGTCAGGTCCACGGGGAGTTTAGTGAGAACCACGATTCCTCCAAGCACTATCTGAAACAAAAGAAGCAGAACCACGAGCAGCGGAAGTATCCTGTAATTCTTTCTGTACGTGCGAAATCTTCTGTAACAGAGGATGAAAAGCACTATGGACGTTATGCCGCCTATTACGCGGTGGGAGAATTCGACGTATATATCCCACCTGAAAGGCGGGATCACTTCCCCGTGGCAAAGCGGCCAGTCGGGGCATGCAAGTCCGGCCTTGAGTCCCGATACCGCGTTTCCCCATATAAGAAGTATGAACAGAAGCCCTAGAGCAGTTTTTGCAAGCATGCCTGTTTTTGTACGGCTACTTTATTACCGGCACCCTTGTGAAGGTTTCCATCATGGTGAAACCGATGAGAAGGAAAAGCAGGAAAAGAGGATATAGGGCGTATATCCACGTGAGCTTGTCTTCAAACTTAAGATGCATGAAATAAAGGGCGACGATCGATGCTTTTATCGATGCTATTAGCATTGCTACGACGATATTGAAGTCGCCGAAATCGAATTTCGCTACATAAACCGTAACTGCCGTCAGGACGAACAGCGCAAGACATACGGCGGTGTATACCCGAAGACCGGTATGATGTTCCTCTGTGTGGTCGTGTGTGCTCATTTTCTTTCTCCGTTTACCCGATTAGATACAATAGCGGGAACAAATATATCCAGATCAGGTCAACCAAATGCCAGTAAAGCCCTCCGACCTCAACCGGGGTGTACCTGTTTCCTTCTTTGAATCTTCCCTGCTTGGCCATTATTATCAGGGCGAAAATTATGCCCATTCCCACAAACACGTGGAGCATGTGAAGTCCGGTCATCATGAAGTAAAGGGCGAAGAATATGTTCGTTTCAGGAAATATATGATGATGGAACTTGGCGCTGTACTCAAAGTACTTGTTTACCCCGAAAGCCGCTCCGCATATGAAAGTTACGGAAAGCAGTATCATCAGCCATTTCCTGTTTCTTTTCTGCGAGGCCGACACCGCGAGAGCCATAGTGAAACTGCTGAATATGAGCACTATGGTGTTTATGGCGCCCAGAGTCACGTCCAGCTTCTTGTGCGATTCATAGAAAAGATCCGGGTACTTGGCCCTGAAAAGCGCGTACGCCGCGAAGAGTCCCCCGAAAAGAAGAATTTCCGTTCCGAGGAAAAGCCACATCCCGAATTTTGCCGCGTTGTGCGTTACGGTTTCTCCGAGCCCGTGTCCGTGCGCGTGGCTTTCGGCGTGTTCTGCTGTGCTGCTCATTTTTTTACGTTAGCCTCCGATCTATTTTTTCCCGTAAGCGTAAGTCCAGTCAGTTACAGTCGGTATTTCGTCAAAATTCTCATGTGGGGGCGGAGAAGGAACCTGCCACTCAAGAGAGAGGGATCCGTAGGGATTTGACGATTCAGGCCGACCTTCTTTCCACAGCGGTATAAGCAGGTTCACGGTCATTATTAAAATCCCGAGCCCGAGTATCCATGATCCGTAGGTCGAAAGGACATGATAGGATATGTACTCTTCGGGATAGGTCGCATACCTTCTGGGCATCCCCTGGAAACCCATGAAAAACTGCGGGAAGAACGTTACATTGAATCCTACAAAAATCAGGAACCATGAGATTTTTGCGATCAGTTCATTGAATACTTTCCCGAACCACTTCTGATACCAGAAGTGAAGGGCCCCGAAAAATCCCATCACGGTTCCGCCTATCATGACATAGTGCATGTGAGCTACTATGAAGTACGTGTCGTGCAGATGCACGTCAACGGCCAAGGCTCCCAGATAAACACCGGTCAGCCCTCCGACCGTGAAGAGCACTATGAATGACAGCGCGTATAACATGGATGAGTGAAAATCTATTGACCCCTTGTACAGAGTAGCGGTCCAGTTAAACACTTTTATGGCCGTCGGGATGGCGACAAGCATGGTCAGAAATGAGAATATTGCCGCTGCCGTTTCCGATATGCCGCTTACGAACATGTGGTGCAGCCAGACGAAGAAGCTTATTATCGCAATTGCGAAGCTTGAATACGCGATTGCCTTGTATCCGAAGATGGGTTTTCTCGCAAAGACGGGGATTATCTCTGAAATAATCCCGAAAGCGGGAATAACCATTATGTAAACGGCGGGATGGGAGTAGAACCAGAAGAAGTTCTGAAAGAGTATTGGATCCCCTCCCTTGGCCGGATCAAAAAAGCCTATGTCAAACGCTCTCTCCGCTATAAGCAGAAGAAGCGTGATTCCCACAACCGGCGTTGCGAGCAACTGCAGTATGGCGGTCGCGTAGGACGCCCATATGAAAAGCGGCAGCCTTGACCACGTCATTCCGGGCGCACGAAGCTTGTGGATGGTCACTATGAAGTTCATTCCGGTGAGAATCGATGAGAACCCGAGGACGAAGACTCCCAAGGTTATCATTATTACCTTGGTGCCCGTCTGAATGCTGTAGGGAGTGTAGAACGTCCAACCCGTGTCAGCCGGCTGCGCAAGCGCGGAAAGCAATATTGCCGTTCCGATAAGATATATCCAGAAGCTCAGCAGGTTTATTCTGGGAAACGCCACATCCCTGGCCCCGATCATAAGCGGTATCAGGAAATTGCCGAAACTCGCCGCGATTCCCGGGACGATGAAGAAGAAAACCATCAGGGAACCGTGGAGCGTGAACGCTACATTGTACTCCGTTGCGGTTCTGAAGAAGTCAAGCTCGGGAGTCATAAGCTCGTACCTCATTCCCAGAGCCGTCAGACCGGCGATCATGAAGAAAAACGAGATCGTAACGAGATAAAGGATCCCGATGCGTTTGTGATCCGTCGTCAAAATCCACGACTTTAAACCTTTCTGGGCTAAATACGGTATGTGCTCGGTTTGCGTCATGACTCCGTTTGCCATCTTTTTCTCCTTGGTATTGCTACTTCAACGTTTTTATATACTCGATAAGAGCGGTTACTTCATCCTCAGACAGTATACCTTTGAACGAAGGCATCGTTGGCGGGTAGCCCGCCACCATTTTTGCCTGGGGTTCATAAATTGATTCTCTGAGATAGTTCTCGTCCACAAGGACTGAGGAACCATCTGCAAGACTCTCCGTTTTCCCGTAAAGGTTTTTGAAAGTCGGCCCTATGACTTCCTTGCCGTCTACGCTGTGGCATGCTAGGCACCCCCTCTGGGAATGCAGCTCTTTTCCTCTCTCCGCCGGGGATACGCTGATTGCCGCCAAGGAGGCTCCGTCTTCAAGTTCGTCTCCTTTCTCCCATCTCGCGAATGCCTCCGGACTCAGGACGTTTACTTTGGCAAGCATTTGCGAGTGCCCGGAACCGCAGTATTCCGCGCACAGAAGATCAAAAGTTCCGACCTTGGTCGGAGTGAACCAGAGCTGCTGGTAGCTGCCTGGGAGAATATCCTGTTTTACCCGGAACTGCGGAACGAAGAAGCTGTGAATAACGTCATCCGATCTCATTATTAATCTTACGGGCTTGTTCTGCTGTACAAAGAGCTCATTCAGCGACTTCTTCCCGGTGAAATACTCAAATTCCCAAAGCCACTGCTTTGCCACGACGTTAACTTCGATTGCTTCTGCAGGCGGATTACGAAGTTCCTTGAAAGCTATCCATCCCCACGCGAAGATGACCATGAGCAGTATGGTCGGGATTATCGTCCAGATGGTTTCAATGACCGAGTTGTGAGTTATGTAGGCGGTTTCCTGGTCCTCGCTTTTCCTTCTGTACTTGATTGAGAAGCCTACGAGTACAGCCGAAATCAGGACGAAGAAGAATACTGATACGATTGTTACGAAAAGGGTTATGTTATCAACGCTTGCTGCGAGATTTGAAGCCGATTCCGGTATCCAGGTGGACATTTATGATTTACAACCTCCGCAATAATTAATGGGTTTTTCTTTCTCTTCTCCACATCAGGCAGAGAAACGCTACGAGAACCGTAAGGGTTACCACTCCTCCCGCCTTGACGACGTTAAGAGCGGCAAGCGCATATCTTTTCCCCACAGGGTCAAACTGATAACAGAACATAAGCACTTTATTAAGCAGTTCCGAGGAACCTATCTTTCCCTCAGAAGCCTCTATTAGAGATAATCTGAAGTTGCGCGGGTCATACTGAACTCCGTAGAGGTATCGCGAGATTGTCCCATCCGGCGTGAGTATGATTATTCCCGAAGGATGAGCGAATTCTTCACCATCCTTTTTGAAACGGAATCCCACTGAATCGGTAAGCCTAAGTATGTTTTCCGCCGTTGCCGTTAGAAAGTACCAGTTTTCGGCTTCCTCAGTTCCGCCTGCAAGCGCTTTTTTGTATCTTGCGGCCTTCTCGCCGATAGCATCAAGGGATTCCTCCGGGTCAAAGCTTACGGTCACCACTGTGTAGTCCTTGCCTGGCCTGAAGGAGTCTAGCTGGTTTATGACTTCCAGAACTCCGTCTGTCCCAAGAAGGCAGAGCCTTGGGCATGTGAAGTAGGCAAGACTCAGGACCACCGGTTTGTTCTGCCCGAAAAAAGAGGAGATCCTCACAGTTTCTCCGCTTTCTCCGCGAAATTCAGTGTCAAGATCTATGGAGGACGCAAGTTTCTCGTCAAAACCTATTTCTTGTACGTCGTTTACGTTCGAAAGTGCCTGGGCGTCTGATGTGAAGAGAGCCGGAATCGTGCTTAAGATATACATGACACTGAGAAAAATGAAGAACCTCCACATGAAAGGAGCCGTTTTCTGGCTGTTTTTAAAATGAAAAATGTTTTTTAGGGCTAAAGAGAAAAGAGTTTTTTCCCTTTCCACTCTCTCAAATCGGCGTAGATTGTATCTGATGTTAATTCTCTGTCAAGAATTCGTTTTTTTACGCTTATTCGGATTTTCGGGCTCTGCTTATTTTTTGGGAATTATGTATTTGACTTGACAAACCTTTATTCCCCATATAACCTATTATGCAAAACAAGGAGGCAAGACGGATAGGAAATGGGACAGTTAGCCAAGTCAAAAAGAGAAAAAATCAGTTTCTATGATTTCATGGAACTTTTCGATACGGAAGAAAAGGCCAGAAAACACTTTGAGAAACTAAGATGGGAAAACGGAAGGATCTGCCCCAGGTGTGGGTCCACCGAAACCAAGGAAGCAAGCCACAAGCAAATGCCTTTCTGGTGCCCTTCCTGCCGTAAATACTTCAGTGCGAAAACCGGAACACTTATGGAAGAAAGCAAGCTAAGCTATCGTAAATGGTTAATGGCTATCTACCTTATGTCCACTTCCTTGAAAGGTGTGTCAAGTACCAAACTGGGTAACGACCTGGGAATACAACAAAGGTCGGCATGGTTTCTAGCCCACCGTATCCGCCAAGGGTGGGCCAACAATGCTTCCCGTCTTTTCGGAAGGATTGTCGAAGTTGACGAAGCTTATCTGGGAGGACTTGAGAAAAACAAACACGAGAAAAAGAAACGCAAGAAAGGGCGTGGGGCAGTAGGGAAAACCCCAGTTGTAGCCATCAAGGAAAGGGAAGGTAAAAAGGTCAGGGCATTAAGAGTGGAAAGTACGGACGCTCAAACCCTTCACTGGATAATTCTTAATCATGTGGAAAAAGGCAGTGTGGTATTCACTGATGACTTCAAAAGCTATTCAGGGTTAAAGGAAAAGGGGTATGAACACGCAACCGTTCATCATTCAATCGGGGAATACGTCAAAGGGGAAGCCCATACAAACGGAGTTGAGAGTTTCTGGGCGTTACTCAAGCGTGGATACTATGGCATTTATCACAGAATGTCAGTCAAGCACCTTCAGAAGTACATTGACGAGTTTTCCAACCGTAACAATGTCCGTCCTATGGATACTATGGATCAGATAAACGCCACGATAAACGGACTTGTCGAGAAAAGGCTTACTTATCAGGATCTGATTAGGTAGGAGACCGTTCTGCAAAAAAAAGCAAGCTCATTTCCCCTGGTTATATCTGTCAATAAACTTGATTGCTCCAATGCCTAATATCAGAGTTAATATAAGAGTTGCAACTGACTCCATATTGGGTAGATGGTGAAGGTAACCCATCCGTGACCGCCAGATTCTACCTATTACTTCACCGGCAATTTCACTACTTATCCCAAAGGATATATACAAAAGAGCTAGCAACAAAGCATAGGGAACGATTACGGCATGAAGTATTTTAATGATTGTTTTCTTCACATCCCGTACCCCGACAATTAAGGGGAGATAGGCGGCTTAAAAATAAAAAGCTTGTAAACAGTAAGACCTATTGAAATTATTGTAACCATACCACCTAATACCCATTTCACTATACTCCATTTTATTTCGGAAATTCCGACTTTCATTTGGCCGATGGTCGTAGCAATTTCCACCTTCATATCCCCCCTTTCCTTGGCGATAGTTGTTTCCATTTTTCCTACAGCTTGGGCAATCCCTTCTTTCATATCGCCGATTGCTTTTTCGAGATAGGCTTTTGACACAGCATGCGCAACATCCACTTCTAATTTTGTTAGCCTGAGATTAGTGTGTTCTCTCTCAGATGGGGTTGGATGTTCGGGCTCAGGTTGATCCGCACCATTTGTAGGCATTACATACTTCCTCCTTAGTAGATCACTTCCTTTGTGAGCCATTCCCACAAGGAAGGCGTAAAACGTCCAGCGTATGATCCCTCTAGCCTAAATGTTACACCGCTCTCAATATAGTCATCATCTCTAATTCCTAGCTCGCTGGCAAGGTCTCTTGTAATGGTATCGGTTGAAATCAGAAACACATTATTCAAAAGTTTATAATGGTTGCTTGGGTAAATCTGCTTAATTTTTTCTTCTATTTCCTGATTCTCATTACGCAAAACAACAATGAAAACACCTCTCGACATAGCTCACCCCTAGTCTTAATAATAC
Organism: Candidatus Dadabacteria bacterium; assembly: GCA_022827275.1. Lineage (GTDB taxonomy): Bacteria > Desulfobacterota_D > UBA1144 > Nemesobacterales > Nemesobacteraceae > Nemesobacter. Next base: position 126,313 of record JAJDTG010000010.1, read on the forward strand.
TTCTGTCACAATTAGAAAACAAGGAGGAAGTCCTTAATTAACAAGTTCTTTGTATCTAAGGCTTTTCCCCTCCAACCCGTCAAAAGTAGTCCTTATTTGCTCTATTGTGTCAAGCGGGCGTGTTAGGAAAACAAGTAGCAATTTTTCTCGCAGTTTGTTATAGAGTGCCGCAGGATGTTGCTGAATAACAAGAAAAACAGTGAAGGGAACCAAAAGTTCCATCAGGACCTAGAAAAGCTTAAGCGTTAAATTGAAATTATATATAGAATATATACAATTTAGATAGCAATGGCAGAAGAGAAAGAAAACCAGATACCAGATATGTCACAACTGGAATTTGATGATGTAGTCCGTGTCCTAATGGGTGCTGCCCCAGAAGGGGAAGAAATTGTTATTTATGAAGAGGAAGAAGAGGGCGATCAGAGTTGAACCCTCATAAACAAGTTAACCACAAGATCTGATAATAACCACAACAAGTATCGCAAAGACAATCAAAACAAAGTGCGTCATGTTCTTGTCCCGCTTATCCTTTTCAAGTTCAACAGCTTGTTTCGAACGCTCCCTCTCAAATTCAAGTAATTGTTCAGGAGAAAGTTTTTCTCTGAGAAACAGGTATTGTTTTGAATCTTCCTCTCTATCTATGTTGGCTTTCCTTTCAGGCTTCCCCTTTCTATAAGTACTAACATCCATTATTAAAAATACAATCAACATAATAATCCCCAGACCGAAAAGAACATTGTTCAACCATGGCAACTGTCTCAATGTTTCAAGCCAAGTTGACCATACCTGTAAGTTTTCGAGTGTTTCCGGTAAGCTGATTGCAAGAAACAAAACTGCGGGAAAGTACTTAATATACTTTTTATATGCCATCACAGCCCTAAAAGCATGTCATAAATTGTCAAAAAAGCAAAGCATTCTATCAACCCCCAAACAAACTTGTCAAGTCAAATACATAATTCCCTATTTTTTTCTCAGGCAAAGAACTATACCGATTCCGATAAAAGCCGTAAGGGTTGAAGAACCGCCGTAACTGATGAAGAAAAGAGGCGTGCCGATGATCGGCATAAGTCCTGTTACCATAGCGATGTTTATCACTGCGTGCCAGAAGAACATGGTTGCGATTCCAAAGCATGCTATCGTCGAGAAGCGATCTTCTAGGGATGTCGAGATATTGAGGATAAAAAGGATTATCGAGAAATACAGAAGAAGAATAAATACCGCCCCCCGAAATCCCCACTCCTCGGAAATCACCGAAAATGCGAAATCCGTATGGTACGCGGGAAGAAAATTCAAGTTGGACTGCGAACCTAGTGAAAAGCCTTTCCCGTAACCCATGCCGGAACCTATGGCAATCTGGGACTGAATCGAGTTATAGCTTATACCAAAAGGATCAGAGGAAGTGTCCAAGAAGGAATATATCCTCTCCTTCTGGTAGTCCTTGATCAGAAGATGCCAGACCGGCACAATGGATATCAGCGCTATGATTATTATTTTAAACAGTGCCTTCTTGCTGATTCCCATAAGCAGAATGATGCTTGAACCTATGAGAAGAATGGTGATCGCAGTTCCCATGTCGGGCTGAGCAATTACTGCTGCGGTAGGAACAAGGAGAAGAGCTATAGGCTTGAGAAGTTCCGCAGAATTGTAATTTTCCTTTGCGGCCACCTCGTTTCCGTAATAATTGGCAAGCGCCATTATTATCCCGATTTTAATAAATTCGGAGGGCTGAACGGAGACCGGACCTATCTGGAACCAGCTTCTGGATCCCGATACCGTTTTTCCGAATACGAAAATCAATGCCAGAAGCACGAGGAAAAACAGGTAGAAGGTAAACGAATGGCTTTCCAACGTCGTAGGCCTTAAGCGATTAATAACCACCACGGTTAGAATTCCCGCGAGGACCCATATGAGTTGTTTCTTGAATGCACCCAAGCCGGCCAACAAAGAAATGCTGTAGAGATTGGCGAGTCCCGCCAAGCAAAGCAGAACGGTCAGCATCAACAGCCAGGAGTGTCTACTCAGATTTAGCAACTCGAGCTTCACCTCGCTCCTTTTTGAGCCTGAAGTAGGTCTCAATGATTTTTTTTGCTATCGGAGCCGCGGCCACGCTTCCGCTTCCCCCGTTTTCAACGAGGACGGTTACGGATATCTCCGGCGAATCCGACGGCGCGTAGGATGTGAACCAGGCGTGGTCCTGAAACCGTTTTTTTGTCGACTCGAATTTTGCCGACACGACCTGTGCAGTCCCCGTCTTGCCCGATACGGACGTGATGTTTGATCTTGCGTAAATCCCGGTACCCCGGTGTTCGTTTACGGCACCGTAAAGTGCTTTTTTCAGAAAAGATACCGACTTTGCGTCAAGCCGCTTACCCGCCCCGGCTATCCGGGGTGATTTTTTTTCATCCGTTTTTCTTATCTTCGGTTTGACTATAAGGCCTCCGTTTGCTATTGCAGAAGTCATAATATTTACCTGAAGAGGGGTTGTGGTAACGTATCCCTGACCTATTGCCAGAATTGCAGTTTCACCTGGATACCAAGGTTCTTTTAGGTGCTTTCTTTTCCATGTCTTGGATGGACTCACTCCCCGTTTCTCGGGTAGTGCTATTCCCGTTCTTTCTCCAAGCCTGAATTTCTTGAGGTAGGGGTAAAGGCCGTCAACACCAAGCTTCAGGGAGAGTTTGTAGAAGTATACGTCACACGATTCGACAATCGCCTTGTAGAGGTCCATGTGCCCATGGCCTTCTTCGCGCCAGCAGTTAAAGCGTTTGTTGTTTATCAAATAATAACCCGGGCAGTGTACGGACGACTTCGGATCAGCAGTTTTCTCCTCTAGCAACGCAAAGGCCGTGATTATTTTGAGTACTGACCCGGGCGGATAAGTTCCCTGGGTTGAGCGGTTTAGAAGGGAAAAAGATTCTTTCTTTTCTATTTTTTTCCCAGGGGGAAGCTTCCTCGATATCTGCTCGGGACGATAGGATGGACGGCTTACCATCGCCAGGACTTCTCCGCTTCTTACGTCCATTGCGACTATGGCCCCTTTCTCTTTGCCCAAAGCGTCATAGGCGGTCTTCTGCAGTTGCGCGTCAATGGTGAGATGTATGTCTTTTCCCTGAACTATTTTCCTGCTCTTGCGGGCGGGCAACAGTGCGGCAACAGAGTCTGAGATCACCTTTCCGTGTGCGTTTACCATGACGTATTCAAGACCGTTTGTTCCTCTGAGTTCGCTGTCAAAGGCCTTTTCAACACCCATTTTCCCGAGTTCGTTCCCCGCCTTGATCCGACCGTAGGTTCTCACCTCCTGCGCGTTGGCGATTCCCGTGTATCCCAGAAGCACGGCCGCCGCCTCTCCATGCGGATAGAATCTTTTGTGCCCCACTTCAAGAAATATGCCCTCTAGCGTTTCCTTGTTTCTTTCCACCAGGAGAAGCTCTTCCCTGCTTATGTCTTTGGCGATTGTAACGGGATAAAAACTTTTGAGGTCTGCTATTTCCCGAAGTTTTTTCAGAAGTTCTTTCTCCGGAATGTTTATTATCTCCGCGAGTTTTTCCGCGAGACCCTCGGCATCTGTTACCTCCCTAGGAAATATTCGTATGTTAAAAGACGGTTTGTTATAGAGAATTTTTTCGCCGTTTCTATCGAAAATGCGTCCTCTAGGCGCGGGAAGTTCAAGTGCCCTCAGGATATTTCTTTCCGAAAAATTTCTGTATTCCTCGCCCTTGTATATCTGGAGGTAGAACAACCTCGCCGAGAAGACGAGAAAGAACAGCACAATTAACGAGGAGGCTATTGTGAATCTATGTTTTAGGAATCCCATCCAGTTTCCTCAGAAGCATTATTATCGGAACGCCGACCACTGTATTAATGATAGCTTGATAGAAAGCTAGCTCAACACTGAGAAATGCCGCCTGACCGCTGTCTTGTCTAAACAGAAGCAATATCAGTAGCAGCAAGTGCATGAGCAGGGTTCCTATAAAAAGTGCCAGAGGTAGGGAAAGGAGGTTGTTACGGTTGTAATTAAGGTTGTGCATGCCCACTCGCAGAGTTAGAAACACGGCGAATCTCGTGACCGTATGGAGCCCCAAAGCTCCGGCCGAAAAAACATCCATTAAAAACCCGTTCAGCATGGCAAGTGTGAACAGATAAGGCACTTCGGTCCTGATTGCCAGGCAGACTATTAAGATCAGATTGAGATCAGGGGTGAATCTGCCCAGAGAAGATGTCGGGATTACTGATGTCTGGATAATGATGAAAAGAAAGGAGCAGAATAGATAGAAGAAGAAAGAGAAGTTTATTCTCATCGTATTCCAACTGGGTTCAGTTGGAGAGTGTTAATTGAGATGTATGAGCACCTCTTCAACCCTGCTCACATCGATTACCGGTTTTATGATAGCCTTTTTAAGTCCTCTGTCCGGCTCAATTCTTGTTACGGTTCCTATAACAATATTTTTTGGGAAAACATTGTCTTTTCCGGATGATATGATCTTGTCTCCGACTACAATATCATCTTCTTGCTCAATATAATTCATAACGTAGTGGTTCCCCGCTCCAGCGACTATGCCTCGCGCACGGCTCCTTTGTACAATTGCATCCGCTACGCTTGAAGGGTTTGTCATTAGCATTACCATGGAGGTTTTTTCACTTACCGAGTGCACGGTCCCTATAGCGCTGACATTGTTAAGTACCGGGGATCCCTCACTTATCCCGGAAGACGATCCTTTGTCTATTATAAGGAAGCCATGTCCCACCAGCGAAGGGCTGCTTCCTATGACCTTTGCTCCCACCATTTTCCCCTCAAAGGAGTTCCTATAGTTAAGAAGGCTTCTTAACCTTTCGTTCTCAAGCCTTATTTCCGTTAGCATCAGCTCCTGTGCTTCCATTTGCTGCAGCTGTGCCTTCAGGCGGGAATTTTCAACGCTTGTATCGACAAGATCAATATAATGGTTCCAGTAGTACCTTGCGCCATCTTTGACGTAGTTTGCGAAAGCGCCGGAACCGTAGTTAATGCTAAGCATCAACTTTGTCGTATAATTGTTCTCTCTCTTTGCCAGATCAAAAGTGACGGGCAAAAGATGAATTAGAGCAATTATGAGGATAAAGGACAGAAATAATTGGTTTTTACTAAAAAACTTCTTCATTAAGCTTCCCTTCCGGTCGGAAATACTTAATTTTGATTCTCGCAACTGGCGGAAAAGTTGTCGTCCACATTATACGACAGCCGTTGCAAGAGATTACGAGATACTAAAAAACTTCCACTACTTAACGATAACACAAAAGGACTCGGGTTTCAAGGAAAAAATCAAGGATCGATCCATCTTGAAGCCGGATTGTGAAAGCAGGCGCAAATCAAGGCCGAACTCGGCACTTGTGACTCAATAATCGAGACATTATGGAATCTGCTTGATATCACTGGCCTTCTATAGTTTATATAGCGACGGAGTTTAGAAGATCTATATCTTCGAGAGCTCTTCCGGAGCCCATAACGACGCAATCGAGGGGCTGCTCGGCCCTTTTTATCCGTATGCCGGTTTTTTGCTCTATGCGGTTGCGCAGCCCTTTTAGAAGCGAACCGCCCCCGGCTAGCATTATCCCCGATTCAAAAACATCTGCAGAGAGTTCCGGAGGGGTTTTCTCCAAAGTCTGCATGATTGCATCGACTATCTGGTTTATGGTTTCTTCTACCGCCTCTCCGATTTCTTCCGCATCAATTGTAAGCATCGAGGGAACGCCGGAAATGTTGTTTCTTCCGGTTACTTTCATTTGCATCCTTTTGGGGGTGTTTATTTCCGGGTGTGAAGAGAATTTTTTCTTAAGTTCTTCTGCTGTCCTGTATCCGATTACTATGTTGTGATTTCTTTTCAGCCACTGCTGTATGGCATCATCCATCTTGTCTCCGCCGATTTTGATTGATTTACTCACAACTATCCCGGACAGTGCTATAACGGCTATTCCCGTGGTCCCGCCTCCTATATCTACCACCATGTTGCCGGAGGGTCTGTGCACTTCTATCCCGGATCCTATGGCGGCGCACATTGTTTCCTCAATGAGATATACTTTCCTTGCTCCCGCCGCCTCGGCTGATTCTCTTACGGCTCTTTTCTCCACTTCGGTAATCTCAAGGGGAACCGATATTATTACTCTCGGGCGTACGAAGCTTCTTTTGTTGCCGTTGGATTTTTTTATGAAGTACTCGATCATTTTCTGAGCCGCTTCAAAATCAGCGATAACACCGTCGCGAAGAGGTCTTATGGCTTTAATCGACTCGGGGGTTCTTCCTACCATCTCCCTGGCCTGTTTTCCTACAGCGATGAGTCTTGATTTGTGTCCCGGAATGTGCTGTACCGCTACCACCGACGGTTCGTTAGACACTATCCCCTGACCTTTGAGATATACAAGAGTGTTCGCAGTTCCGAGATCTATTGCCAGATCGTTTGAAAAATATTCCAGAAGCTTGTCCAGTATCATTATTTTATAATTACCCCTTCTTTAAGTTAAAACATGATCAAACCCGAAATACTCGCCGTATGCACCTGTAAACGAAACGAGTTTACGGCCAAATAGTTAACCCTTAAAATATAGCATTTTTTTTAATTATTCAAAGCGGCTATAAAAGGGTTTTTCCGTTATTTTTACCGTGTTCGGAGTTTTATCGATGTGGTGTTCCCCGCCGACGTATATCTCTCCCCGAAAGTCGCGGAATTCCCTCCTTATATAGCCGATGGAGATGTTTTTCCCCATGTTGGGAGAGTATGTTGAAGAGGTTATTCTCCCCACTTTTTTCTCCTTAACCCAGAGAGTGTCTCCCGGTAGTGCGCTGCCGTTTTGCTCGGCCTCGAAATACATGAGGTGCCAGTTCACTCTTCCTCTCCACTTTATCCTTGCTATTACTTCTTGTCCCACGTAGCAACCCTTTTCAAAGTCAAGGGCATCCCATATGCCGGCTTCAATTGGTATGGTGGAGATGTCCATATCCCTTCCATAAACTGGGATTCCGGCTTCTATCCTCAGGGTCTCTAGAGCATCCTGTCCGCAAAGCTCGGGGACCGGCGGATTTTCAAGAAGAATTCCCCAGATTTCCTGAGCACCGCCGTTTTCAAAAAGAACATCAAAACCGGTTTCCCCCGTTCTGTTGAGCTTAATTGCGGTCGCCTCGCCGCAAGCCTGATGATCATATTCCTTCATTTGTTTAACGTCGATACCGAGGCGCTTTTCGATTAATTCCCCGGAGCCGGGACCGCACACGTGAAAAACGCAGTAATCTTCAGTAACGTCAAGCACCTCGGCTTTGTATGAAAGCCTGAATCTGCGAAGAAGCTCTGCTATGTTCCCGTTCGTGCCGGGTTCTGTATCTATGTAGACTGAGTCTTCATTCTTAAAGACTCTCATGTCTGAAATCATCTTTCCCTTGGGGGTGAGTATTGCCGCGTAGACCCCTGTCCCGGGGACTTTTTCCTTTACGTCGTTTGTAAGCATCCCTTGGAGAAATTTTATGTGGTCGGCTCCCGACAGCATGAGTTTTCCCCTGCTTGAGATATCTATAACGCCTACAGACTCTCTTGCGGTTTTTGCTTCTCCTTCCGGGTCACCGTAGTTTTTCGGAAGAAAAAAACCGCCCGTCTCGCCGAATACGGCTCCCCGGGCTGCGTGTCTGTCATAAAGCGGAGTTTTTTTTGCGGATTCCATTAGCGTAAGCACTTGCGGGGGAGGGCTTTGGCCATCTCCTTCGTTTGTTTTATCTCTTGAAAAACCACTGCCTGAATGTAGTATAAAGTCCCTGTTCTAAAAAGAAATTGTAGGGGTGCGAAGTGAAAGAATTGAAAGAAAGCTACAATGTGGTCATCATGGGTTCCGGCCCGGCGGGGCTGACCGCTGCCCTTTACGCCGCACGGGCGAATCTTGAGCCGCTTGTGTTTGAAGGCCCAGAGGCCGGAGGGCAGCTTACCACCACTACCGATGTTGAGAATTTCCCGGGGTTCCCGGAAGGAATAATGGGTCCTGAACTCATGGATCTTATGAGGGAGCAGTCCGAACGTTTCGGTGCACAGTGCATGCAGAAGGCCGTAACCGCGGTCGATTTCTCCGAAAGACCGTTTCGTGTATCGACGGGAGACGAGCAGATACTTGCTTCTACATTCATTATTTCTTCGGGCGCAACGGCGAGAATGCTCGGTTTGCCTTCCGAACGCGAGCTTGTAGGTTACGGGGTTTCCACATGCGCTACATGCGACGGATTTTTCTTCAGAGACAAGGAACTTGTGGTTGTTGGGGGAGGTGACAGCGCTATGGAGGAGTCCATCTTTCTTACCAAGTTTGCCACCCGGGTTACGGTGGTTCACAGGCGCGACAAGCTCAGGGCGTCGGTGATAATGCAACAGAGGGCCAAAGAAAACGAAAAAATAGATTTTATATGGAACGGGGTTGTTGAGGATGTGCTGGGCTCAAGGGAGGACGGAGTGACTGGGGTGCGGATAAAGGATGTTGTGACCGGGGAGAGTTACGTTAAGGAATGTGAGGGCATGTTCGTAGCGATCGGGCACACTCCTAACAGCGAGATTTTCAGGGGACAGCTTGATATGGACGATAACGGTTACCTGATTACCAATAACGGCACCTCTGAAACAAGCGTTGCCGGTGTTTTTGCCGCCGGGGACATACAGGATACAAGATACAAGCAGGCTATAACGGCGGCGGGAAGCGGGTGCATGGCAGCTATGGACGCGGAGAGGTTCATAGAAGAGCATGGACTTTAACCGTTCCGTGTCTTAGTCTTGGACAAAAAGTTTTTATTCGGTTATACAGATTGCCTGCTTTTTTGCGTTTTTGCGGGCGGTTAGCTCAGCGGGAGAGCACCTGCCTTACAAGCAGGGGGTCACAGGTTCAAATCCTGTACCGCCCACCATCTGATTTAAACGGGGCCGTAGTTCAGCCTGGTTAGAACGCTGGCCTGTCAAGCCAGAGGTCGCGGGTTCGAATCCCGTCGGTCCCGCCACCCCGATTGAAAAATTGCACGGAATTCCGCTTGGGGACTAGGGGAGTTTTTAGCTTTTTTATGTATAATTTTCGTGTCAGAGTCCGTCGCGGGAAATTCCTATCTTGGATATTCAAAAACAGATTGAACGCTTCAAAAAGGGTTACCCTTTCCGCAGACTCCTTCGCCCCGCGACAGTCGGCGACGGCATAAGAAAACTGAAAGAGGATGAGTCCCGGTTACTCCAGCGGCAATACGAGGACTCCCTTCCTGAAATTAGCGTGTGCAAATTCGTTCCGGCATCGGGAGCGGCCTCGAGAATGTTCCGGGACCTCGGCATGCTTCGGGAAACTTTTTCCTCGGACGAAGCGGCTTTGGATCCCGAAGAGAAAAAGATACTTGAGAAATTCCTCTCAAATGCGGCAAGATTTCCTTTTGCGGGTCTCCTTGAGGAGAGGTTGGGGGAAAGGCTTGAAAAGGCTGTCTCTTCAGGGAATTTCGGACCCATTCTCGAGACCCTTTTGGGAAACGAAGGTCTTGGTTACGGAAACATCCCGAAGGGGCTTGTGCCTTTTCACAGCTACGGCGGGGAGCGGAGGACAGCTTTTTGCGAGCATTTCAAGGAAGCCCTTGAATATATAAGTTCTCGCAACACAGCCTCCATGCATTTTACTATTCCCCCCGCATTTGCCGAGGAGTTTGTTCAAGAGGAGGAGAACACAGCCTCTTTTTTCTCCTCCGAGGGAGTTTCGTTTGACGTGACTTACTCGGTTCAGGACCCCGAAACAGACACAATCGCGGTTACGATGGACAACACGCCCGTTAAGGATGCTGATGGATCTCTGCTCAGAAGGCCCGCCGGGCACGGAGCGCTGCTTAAAAACCTGAATGAACTCTCGTATGACTGTATTTTCGTAAAGAACATAGATAACGTGGCGAAAGAAGGGCTTCTCCCCGATACCGTTAAGTGGAAAAAAACCCTCGGAGGAGTTCTTCTCTCTATTCAGAAAAGAGTTTTCCTCTATACGGAAGCCCTTTCTTCTTCCTGGACCTCTGAGACACTCGAGCAGGAGATAATTTCCTTTTGCCTGGAAGAACTTTTCATGGACTTCTCTCGGGAACTCTCGGGGCTGTCTGGAGCCGGCAGGAGGGAATTCCTGTTTCAGGCGCTTCACAGACCTATCAGGGTATGCGGCGTCGTAAAGAACACGGGTGAACCGGGCGGTGGTCCGTTCTGGGTGGAAGCAGAAGGGGGGGAATCCCTTCAAATAGTTGAAAGCGCCGAGGTTGACCAAGACTCTTCTTCCCAATGGCATATCTGGGAGAGCTCAACCCATTTTAATCCCGTGGATATTGTCTGCGGAGTGAAGGATTTTAGGGGGGAGAAATTCAACCTGCCCGGATTTGTCAACCCCGAAGCCGGAATTATCACCGAAAAGACCTTAGGTACAAAGAAGATAAAGGCGCTTGAGCTTCCCGGGCTCTGGAACGGTTCCATGTCCGGGTGGATAACGATTTTCGTGGAAGTTCCCTCCACGACGTTTAATCCAGTGAAAACCGTATGGGATCTTCTGAAGGAGCCCCATCAGGTAGAGTAGGACTCAGAACCTGTTCTGCGAACTCGATTCTCAAAATGCCTAAAGAAAATCTTTATTGCCTTATTCTTGCCGGGGGACGGGGAACTAGGCTCTGGCCCCTCTCAAGGCGGTCGCTGCCCAAGCAGTTCCTCAGCTTAAACGGAAATGAATCGCTTCTGCTTGGGACGCTTAGGCGTGCCGCCCGTCTTGTCGCTGAAGAAAACATATTGGTTGTGCTTGAGGAAAAACAGCGCTCTCTGATTGAAGACAATCTTCGCTACACGGATTTTTCGGGAAAGATAAAAATTGTGACCGAGCCTGTGGGCAGAAACACTGCTCCGGCGATTCTGCTTGGGACGCTCGGGATTGCCTCGGAAGACGAAGACGCGGTGATAATGGTTTTCCCCTCGGACCATGTGGTCGGGGACGATGAGAATTTCCGCGATCACGTTCGAAGGGCGGTTTCGCTTGCCGAAGACGGTTACATAGTATGTTTTGGAATCACTCCCTCTGTCCCCGAGACCGGATACGGCTACATCGAGGGAGGGGGGCTGCTTCGCGACGGCGGGCTTAGAATAAAAAGATTCGTTGAGAAGCCCAGTGCCGAAGTTGCGAGTGAATACCTGCTTTCAGGAAATTTCTTCTGGAACAGCGGAATGTTCGTTTTCCGGGCCCGGACCATGATCGAGGAATACGCGGCTCTTTGCCCCGAGGTGTATGAGCCGATATGTGAGACTTCCCACGGGGAAGTCGAAAGGGATGTTTACGCCGGGCTTCCTTCCGTCCCAGTTGACCGTGCGGTGATGGAGAAGACCTCGCGCGGAGCTGTGATACCGTCTTCTTTTTCGTGGAGCGACATAGGGTCATGGCGGCTTTTCTACGAGTTTTTCCCGAAAGATTGCGAGGGCAATGTTCTTGAAGGAGACGTAATCCTGAGGGGCACGGAGGATTCCATTGTAAAAAGCGGTTCGAGGCTTGTCTGCGTATCCGGTCTTCGCAACGTTGCGGTGATTGAAACTAAGGACGCCGTTTTTATCTCCGATCTTGACCGCTCGAATGAAGCGGGCGAGTTTGCGAAGGAATTAAGAGAGCGGGGGAGGGGTGAGGCGGACCATCCTGAAGTAGTTCACTATCCTTGGGGCAGCAGGGAGGAAATTGAGAAAGGAGAATTCTCGAAAGTAATTAAAACAACTGTTTTACCCGGCAAATCCGTAAGGACGGAAAATATGCCTTCTGAGAATCTACGACTGCTGGTTCTCGAGGGAGAAGCCCTTATAATCAGTGAGGAAGGCAAAGATGAACTTGGCCTTGGACAAACCATTCTTTTTGAAGATGGGACAAACTGCGCTGTCGAGAACAAAACAGATGATATCCTGGTCATTCTTGAAGTTTTTTCTGTTATAGATTGAAAAAAAACAGGCCGAGCGGGGTTTTGACTCTGCTTTCCGTTGAGTTATCATTTTTTCACCGAGCGGGGAGAGGTGGCCGAGTGGTCGAAGGCGCTCGATTGCTAATCGAGTAAGGGGTGAAAGCCCCTTCGTGGGTTCGAATCCCACTCTCTCCGCCATTCATTTTCCCAGAATGCATGCATTCTCGGAGATAGACTCCGAATTTGCAAGGTGTTTCCGCGTAAAAAAATAAAATTCTCATCTTTACTTCTAAATGATGCAGGAAATTTTGTCAGGGATGGGATTAAGGCTCCGGTGGCAGGGTAGTCTCAGTAAAATCGCTCACACTGCTATTGCGTAGGCGACTTCATTCTCTACATTCCTTATCTCTATCTTTACCTCAGTTCCCGTGCTGACCTGGCCTTCAACAAGCTTCGCGTTTATGTAGTTCCTAGTGGTGCAGTTCGACTTGCCCTCGACAATCGCGTCAAGGGTTTTGCCGATGAATTTCCTGTAGAAGTTCTCTTTCTTCGTTTTTCCGAGTGCGCGAAGTTCCGCTGCTCTTTCCTTTTTTACCTGCGGGGAGATCTGGTCTTTCATATTCGCCGCCGGGGTCATTTTCCTTATTGAGTAAGGGAATACGTGGAAATAAGTGAGTTCCGATGCGGCCGCTACATCGCGGGAATTTTCAAACTGTTCCTGCGTTTCCCCGGGAAATCCGACCATTATATCCGTACCGATCGAGGCCTCCGGTAGAACGCTACGTATAGTGTCCGTGCACTCAAGGAACTGCTCGGGACTGTATCTTCTTCTCATTTTTCTAAGGACATCCCTGTCTCCGCTTTGGAGCGCTACGTGGAAACTCGGACATACGACTTCGGAGTTCAAGACGAAACGGATCAGTTCTTCCGTTGTGTCCGCTGGGTCAAGGGAACTGAGTCTTATTCTGCTTACGGCCCGGGACTCTTCAATTTTCTGCAGCAGGCTGACAAGATCCGAATCTATGTCCCTTCCGTAACTTGCGAGGTGAACCCCGGTGAGAACGACTTCCCTGTAACCTGCACGTGCGAGAGTTCTTAACCTCGAGATCACTTCATCTGTCTCCAGGCTCCGGGAGCGCCCGCGAGCCCTTGGGATCACGCAAAACGTGCAGGCATAATTGCATCCGTCCTGTACCTTGAGGAACGCCCTTGTCCTGTCGGGAAAGAACCTTATGTCCGGGGTATCGAATTTCCTCTTCTTTTCCTTGAAGATATCCGATATGAGAACCTTCGGCTCACTCTGAACCTTGCCCCGGCGTATTGCTCCGAGAAGGGATGAGAACTTATGAGAGTTTCCGATTACGTAGTCGACCTGTTCCATGGCGGAGAGCTGTTCGGGGGAAACCTGGGCGTAACAGCCCGTGACTATTACGATGCCGCGGGGATTTGATCTTTTTGCCCTGTATATGTAGTTCCTGGCTTCCGAATCCGCCTTGTGGGTGACGGTGCAGGTGTCTATCACGTACACGTCCGCCGGTTCGTCGAATTTTTCGTTCTTCACGAACTCTGAGGATGGAAGGTGGTTAAGCAATGCGGCAGTGTCGTACTGGTTAACCTTGCATCCCAGGGTTACAACGGAGATCTTTCTCATTGCATGTACGCCTCTTTTATCCAGCCGCCGCCCACTACCGCTTCATCCTTGTAGAAAACAATTGCCTGGCCGGGCGTTACGGCCTTCTGCGGTTCCGGGAAGCTCACTGTCGCCTCCCCGTCGTCGCTGACCGTTACTCTGCAGGGGACCGCGCCGTGGCGGTACCTTATTTTCGAGCGCACTTCGATCTCTCCTTGCGGAGGCAGGCTTACCCACGATAGATTTTGTGCCGTAAGGGCGTTGCTGAAGAGATCCTTTTCCTCTCCGACCCTGACCTCGTTTCGCTCGGCATCGATACCGACGACATACATCGGTTTTCCCTTCGCGAACCCGAGTCCGCGTCTCTGTCCTATGGTAAAAGACGCGATTCCGCGGTGCCTTGCAACGGGGTTTCCCTCCATGTCCACTATGTCTCCCTCTCTTTTTCCTCTATCCAGGTATGGCTCAAGAAACTCCCTGTAGCTGCTTCCTGTGATGAAGCAGACGCCCATGCTCTCAGCCTTCGCGGCTACCCTGAGTCCCATGTCTTCGGCAATTTTCCTCACCTCGGTTTTCGTCTTGTCTCCCAGAGGAAAAATGAGCCTTTGAAGTTCTCTCTGGCCGAGGGTGAAAAGAAAGTAAGACTGGTCCTTGGCGGGATCAACGGCTTGCTCAAGAGAGTACTCGCCGGTTTCTGTGCTTCGGGATATCCTCGCGTAGTGGCCCGTGGCGAGAAAATCTGCGTCAAGCTCAAGAGCCCGCTTCAAAAGAAAGTCAAACTTCATGAACTGGTTGCAGAGCACGCAGGGTATGGGTGTTTCCCCGGAATCGTACTTGCTTACGAAATCGGAAACCACGAGTTCCCTGAAGGAATCCATGTAATTCACCACGTAGTGGGGTATGCCTATCTCGTATGCGACCCTTCTAGCGTCGCACACCTCGTCTGCGGAGCAGCACCCTCCCTCGCTCTCTCCGTAATCCCAAAGCTGCATGGTCATTCCTATGACTTCATGTCCCTGGGACTTGAGAAGGGCGGCCGTGGTGGCACTGTCGACCCCTCCGCTCATGGCTACTACGATTCTCTTTCCCATAACGCAAGGATTCTACCCTAGAAAAAAAAGCGGACAAACGAAAAAGTTTTTTCTTCTGTTCCGCTGCGGCAAAGAGTGCGGAGCATTCGGTCGGGACTTTGAATTATGTTAGAATTAATAGAATGAACGAGGCTTCCTGCTGCCACACCCCGCCACCCGGCGAACCTCTCAGAGTCAGCCGGAACCTTAAAATCTCCCTTGCCCTGCTTCTCTGCCTTATTGCCGTCTCATTCCTGCCGTCGCTTTCGGCCCTTAATGCTTCTCTTCTGGGCTATCTAGGACTGCTCGCCATTCCACTTGCCGTGGGTTTTCTTCTGGGAGGGGCCGTAGACTACCTGGTTCCCCAGGGGTTTATATACAGATACCTTGGCAAAACGGGCAAGTCATCGCTCCTCTACGCACTTGCGGGAGGTTTTCTCATGTCTTCCTGTTCCCACGGAATACTTGCCATAGCGATCCAGATCTACAGAAAAGGTGCCAGCATCCCGGCCGTGATAACATTTCTGCTTGCTTCTCCCTGGGCGAATTTTCCCGTAACCATTCTTCTTATAAGTTTTTTCGGGTGGAAGGGAGTTCTGTTTATAGTTACGGCGGGATTTATTGCCATTATTACCGGCCTTGTATTCCAGGCACTTGACCGGGGTGGCTACGTGGAGAAAAACGACGTCACGGGCTTGGAAGAAGAATACGAGTGGGAAAAGATAAAGAGTTTCTCCCTGAGGGAGAGTGTCCCGGGGGTTCTTAGAGGAAGTCTCGGTCTTTCCAACATGGTCCTCTGGTGGCTTATAATCGGCCTTATAGCGGCAGTTCTGATAGACGTATATGTGCCCGGGGAATTTTTTATGCGGTACTTGGGACCGGACGCCGGTGGTCTTCTGCTCACCCTTGCGGGGGCCACGGTGATTGAGGTCTGCAGCGAGGGAAGTTCGGTTATTGCGTTTGAGATCTATGACAAGGTTCAGGCGTTTGGAAACCCATTTGTTTTCCTGATGGCGGGGGTTGTGACCGACTATACGGAGATCGGGCTTCTCTGGACTAGCATAGGCAGAAAGACGGCCCTGCTCCTTCCTGTAGTGGCCGTCCCTCAGGTGCTTTTCTTCGGGTTTCTCTATAACGCCTTTCTTTGAACCGTGGGGAGAGATAGAATGCGAAGATGTCCGTGGTGCGAGCGAACTGATCTTGAGAGGGATTACCACGACAACGAATGGGGGGTTCCTGTTTTCTCCGATGAAAAGCAGTTTGAGTTTCTGGTTCTCGAGTCCGCCCAGGCAGGGCTGAGCTGGCTTACAGTTCTTCGCAAAAGGGAGAACTACAGGCGTCTTTACGACGAGTTTGATCCGGAAAAAGTCGCCCGCTACGGGGAGGAAAAGATACGGGAACTCATGTCCGACAGCGGAATAATACGCAATCGAAAGAAGATAGAGGCTTCTATAAACAACGCCGTGCGGTTCCTTGAGATACGGGATGAGTTCGGAAGCTTCTCCGATTACCTGTGGGGATTTACCGGCGGAGTCCCGGTTATAAACGCCTGGGAGGAACTCTCGGAAATACCCGCCTCGACGGAACTTTCAGTGACGGTGAGCCGCGACCTCAAAAAACGGGGCTTTCGATTTATGGGCCCCATTATCGTCTACTCTCATCTTCAGGCGACGGGGGTGGTGAACGATCACCTGGTCTCTTGTTTTCGCTACGGTGAGATCGTGGGTCTAGGCGAGGGAATCAAATAGTCGCATGAAGTAATCTCCGCTTTGCCTGCTGAACTGGACAATTTTTTCGATCTTTTCTTTGCCTAGATCTTTTTCAATTTTTCTTACCGTTTTTTTTATCGCCAGAGAGTGCCCGGGATCTTCTTTGGCGTGAACCTCTATAAAAGTTGAGGGGTCTGGAACCGTCTCGAGTTCAGGGAAAAGAAGCCCCGATACGTTCTCGAACAGGTAGGAGTGTCCAAGTATCGCGACAGGAAACTGCTCGGCGGCATTCTGCAGAAACTCGTCGTACTCCCTTACGATCTCAAGGCAGAAAGGATTGACTTCCTTCTCACCGAGGTCCTTTAAGTCACGAAGGGCAATCTCGGCATGTCCGAGTTCTCCCTGTGCGCAGGAATGAAACCTTTTGCTTAGGTAGGGGTCAGAGTCTTTCGTGTTTATACTTGCCATGTTAACAGCTCTTTGACTGAGGAATTCGATTATATAAAAAGTGAACAGGAATTTTGCGTAGGTTTCCCGGCTTAGGTTCCCGGAAACAAGATCTTTTATCTCTTGCTTGTCTTTTACCCTGCGAAGGTAGGTTTCGACTTCGATGTCAAGAAGCGCTTCGAGCTTTTCCATTTCGTTTTTCCCGGAATAAAATTCAGAACGACTATTATAATACAGAAATCCGTATTGTTAATTTTTCCTGCCGTTCTCCGGGTTGACTGCGCCACCTGGCTCAGGAACCATTAGGAAGCGTTGCTTTTCCGCGCCCGTAGCCCAACTGGACAGAGCGCTTGACTACGGATCAAGAGGTTGGGGGTTCGAATCCCTCCGGGCGCGCCATTCTTCAATATTAGAAGCCTTTACGAAGGACCTATCAAGCAGTTTCTTGAAGGGGCGAGGCATAACAAAGGGTTAATCCCTTTAGCTCCAGGCTCGAAAACACAAAGTTCATCAACCGGCGTCTTTGTTCAGGAGTTCCAGACTTAAGGGCGTCGTATGCGCCAGAAACCACTTCTGCTTACACTAGCCTTCTGCCTCTACCGTAACATGCTCTGGCTTCTGACATGATTCTTGTTAGTGAAATAGTTCGCAATATTAGATACGGTCCACGCGGATGCAGCTAACAATTGCAGGCAATCACCCAGTTCAAATGATCCGTAAACAATAACGGAAGTGAACCAGGACAAACTGGCGATCAATTGGCATAACCATTGTATGCTTATATTGGTCTTAACTTCTTTCTGAACCAGTTCTTTTCGCATCAGCAAATACACTCTTCTCCGCAGCAGCTCAAGTCATCCAGGTAGAGGCCTTCGTTGTGATATGTCTCAAGCAGCGCTGTATCCATGCCCATCCGCTCTCCAATTGCGTTGGCGACAACGCCAAACCTCTGCCGATACTTGTAAATGAAACAGAAAATAAGATCATCATGGCGAACTTGTGGACCGACGAGAAACAATCCGGGGGTTCTGGTTGATTCATCCTGCTCATTGAGCAAACAGTAATCTTTATTCTTCTCCCAATCAAACAACTCTTTAATGACGACTAGGCTGCTTTTAAACCCTGTTGCCAGAATGGGTTGTGCGGCGCTTTTGTAAGGCGATGATCTGCCCCTGACATGAATCAGGTACCTGTCCCGTTCCAACCTTACCTCCCTAACCATGGATTTATTAATAAGTTCAATCCTGTTATAAACCATTTCCTGCTTCAACCTCTCCAACGTAAAAGGCGATAAGTTTTCACTTGGGTCAGTTGTTTGTTTGCTCCAAAGCCCATCGCGGTCTAATACGCGAACTTTTTTGCCCAGTCGACTCAAATGGATGGCTGCATCAATGCCGCTCTCATAGCCGCCGATAATATAAATTTCATCGCCTTTAACGTGTTCCCAGCTTTTCACTCGGCTGTTGTGCAGACACAACTCAGCACCTGGAATAGAATTTGTATTCGGGTATTGAAATTCTCCGCCCGCCCAAATCAAAAAGCGAGACTCTATCGGCTTTCCTTCAGTAATATGAACCTTAAAAGAGCCTTCAGAGTGAAGCACCTTCTCTACATTTATATGTTCAATAACTGGCAAATCAAAATATTCTGATACTTCTCTTAAATACCGGGCATACTCCTTACCGGTAGGGTGTTCTTTTTGAAGCATATATGCTGGCGAGGTCCCGGATATAACTGCGTTAAGGTCAAGATGACCATAAAAGTTAGTTGTAAATGAAGGGGTTAGGAGTTGCATTTCCTTCGGCCATTTATCGAAAGTCGCACCGACTTTTTCTCTCTCAAGAACAATCATTCGCTTTATACCCAAATCCTTGAGCATAGCAGCAATTCCTATCCCTGCCGGACCGGCTCCAACAACAACAACATCAAATTGTCTCATCTCTCTAACCTCCTAACGTTTCATATCGAAAGGATTTACTTGACGACAGCTGTTTCATTTAAACATTCTTGATATAGAGCATTGTGCTGGTTCGCAAATTGCTTGCTAGGGCGTGCACAATAAACTCTTCTTAAGTTTTCTGATCCCGGTTTGCCATCCTGACCCCTCGTATAATCAGGGCCGTCGCGGTATATGACAGGATAATAATCGGTCCGGCGGGCATATCGAACGCTACGGCGAAGGCGATGCCTGACAGAACCGCCGCTACCCCGCAGAGCCATGCGACAAGATGAGGCTGTCTTACGCGTACGGCGGCCAGAGCCGGCAGTATGAGGCTCGCAAAGACTACATAGACGCCGACCAGTTGAACCGACGAAGTGATGGCAAGAGCGAAGAGCAGGTAAAATCCAATGTTGTTTCGCACCTCGGGCCTGAAGAACCAAGCCAGCAGTATCAACGCGTAAATGGGCGAGTGTTTCGCCACGTCTGTCCATGTCACAAACAGCATCTGTCCCGAAAGCAGGTGCTTTACCTCTTCTCCGCCGTGGGGGTGATCGGCCAGCAGCAGAAGCGCCAGCGATGCGGCAAGTACGAAAGCGCATCCTATGATCGCTTCCTGTCGCTCGGGCATCGCCGTTTCCACCTTGCGGAAAAACAGCCCTGCCGCGACCGCGCAGCCAAGCGCCATGAACTGGATCAGCCACGGAGAAGGATCATGGATAAACATGTTGCCGACCACAAGCCCGAGTCCCGCAATCTGTGCCACCGCAAGATCAATAAAGATGATGCCGCGGCGCAGCACCTCGATGCCCAAGGGAGCGTGGGTAAGTGCGATCATGAGGCCGGCAGCCACTGCCGGCCCGATGATTTCCAGAAGTTCACCGTTTAACATGATATGTCTATTTTAACAAAGCTATAATCCTGTCAAACAGCGCGAACAGATCGCCGCTTTGGCTGTCACCGCC
The DNA here is from genome assembly GCA_022827275.1 of Candidatus Dadabacteria bacterium. Taxonomy (GTDB): domain Bacteria; phylum Desulfobacterota_D; class UBA1144; order Nemesobacterales; family Nemesobacteraceae; genus Nemesobacter. The sequence goes on from JAJDTG010000010.1 coordinate 145,984, forward strand.
AATGGTGTAAGGAAGCACGACTGCCCTTGTCCCGGTTTTTTCCGAGAACCATTTGCTAGCTTTATCCGGATCGTAAGGGGTACGGATAATCACATCCGCCGGGCTGTTCCTTAACTGCTGCAGCAGATTCTTCAGGTGAGAAGTTGTGGGGGGAATTCCGGGCTTCGGTTCAAGCGCCCCCACTCCTTTCATTCCGAGCCAGTTAATCAGATAACTAAACGATTTGTGATGAACCACCACCGGCTTTCCTTTAAACTCGGCGGCCTCGGATTCCCACCGGGAGATGGCCTTTTGCATGCGTGATGAAAAATCCCGGTAACTATCTTTATAAAAAGAGGTGTTTTCAGGGTCGATTCCCGAAAGGCGATCCGCAAGCACTTCGCCTACAATTATCAGGTTGTACGGATTCAGGTGCACGTGGGGATTACCTTCCGGATGTATATCTCCCATGCTGCGGTCGACCACAACCGGTACTTCGAGCATGGTGACCAGATTTGAAGCCATAAGGTAACCGACGGAACCGGGCTGGAGATCAGAACTTGCCTTCTTAAGCAGAACCGGAAGCCAGCCTATCTCAAGACTTGCGCCCGAGCAGATCAGCAAATCGGCTTTGCGCACTTTGGATATCAGGCTTGGGCGTGCCCTTATGTAGTGTGGATTCTGTGTGGCCAAGGTGGCTGCAAACGCTTCCACCTTGTCACCGCCGACTTCTTGGGCCAGTGCCGCCCATTCCGGCTCACAGGCAAATACTCTTACCTTCTCCTGATCAGAAGCGGCGAAAGCGGGGATATGAGAAAACGGCAAGACGGCAAAGAACGCGGTTATAACCGCGAAACGTAATATATTCATTTTTTCCTCCTTAAATTTAAAAAGAAGACTCTGCTGCCCGCACGTATGCGCGGGGAATATAAAAAGTCTGGTTACAGATTAGGAGGAGATGGGAGGTCCGCGAGTAATTCCCGCTTCGCAAGTGTCCCGAACGACGATAACGTCAGCGAGTGGCTGCGGGACGTGCTGTGCGCGGTGAAGAACACGGACTTCACTCGTGGCGCCGGGATCTGTATAGTCCTGATACTTGGCGTTCAGGCATATCTCGCATTCAGTGCCCTCATGCTTATGCTCCCGGGAGCCGCACTCGGCCGCATGGGCAAAGGAAAGCATCTGCGCCCCCAGAAAGGCGATTGTAAGCAATAAGGAAAATGTTCTGTTCATCTGTATGGGTAAATGAGAAATATTATCATTTAGCCTACCACACGAGAAAGTACGGTGTCAATGATATATGTACTTGAGGCCGCCAGTTCCACCGATTCCTTGGGCCAGTTGCCAAAAAATATGCCGGGGCCACGAAAAGCAGCCCCGGCAGGAGGATGGAGAGAAAAACTAGGTAGCGTTTCATGCTACTGTTGCTCTTAGTATTTATGCGCGGCGTGTGCACCTATGCTCATTATGTACTGGAGCAGAATCTGGTTGTCGCTCAGGTCCTCTCCTAGTTTTTCATGGTTGTACTGAAGGCGTATGCGCGAGAATTCGCTGTTTGACCAGTCGCCCATGACCGCCACCGCGTAGGGGTCGTGATCTATCCCTGAATCCTCGGGAGAGTAGATCTGGGAATAACGGGCACCGATTCTCCATTTCGGCGAGAACTTGAAAACCCCCTGTGCGTACCAGCCGTGGCTTCCTCCGTCGAGGTGCTCTTCGCGGACCTCGCCTCCTTCCTCAAGAGTGTAGTAGCCTTCTTCGTCACGCCAGAAATACTCACCCTGGAGAAGCACCTCCTTCTGGCGGATGTTTCCGGTGGGGGCCCAGACGTAGCGAAAATCAACCGAGTAAAGCCTCGTGTCGCCCGTAAACATGCCGGCGCTGAAGAACTCCTCATGTCCATGTTCATCCTCGTGTCCATGTTCATCCTCATGTCCATGTTCATCCTCATGTCCGTTTTCAGCAGCATGCTCGTCTTCATGCCCATGCTCGTCTTCGTGTCCATGTCCGTGTCCGCCGCCGCGACCGCTTGCCTCTCCGTCAAGCAGGTAACCTCCGATTCTCCAGGATGAATTCTCTCCTATGTCACCGCCTACCCGCAGGAAGGCGCTGAATGAGTTTATGTCGCTACCCTCAGCTCCCGCAAACGGGAAATCGTCTCCGCGGAAAATACCGCCTCCCGCTTCGACATAGAAGTCTGTTGGAAGCACGTATGAAATCTGCGCTCCGGTATCATTAAAGCCCTTGTCGAGGTACACCCTGTAAGGCAGGGAACGATCGGCGAAATCGTCAGCGTGGGCGTGATGCTCGTTCAGGTATCCCATGGTCCAGAACGCGCGTCCTATCCTTATCGTCGTTCCCGTTGGAAGCCCGAAACCTGGAAGGGTTTCCACGTATGCCTCCTCAAGCTCTATCTCAACCCCGTCTCCATGGTCTGCAAGAGCCGTGGTTATGTGTCCGTAAAATTTATCATCGACGCTTGTAGAGAGATTCAACTCGGTTTCTCCAAGGGAGATTCCTTCCGCTCCCCGTTCTCCCTCGTGTCCCAGGACAAACCCTGGAATCTCGCCCTCGTCAGAAGAGAAGGCGGCGAACCGTCCGCCCAGTATCGCTCCGATTGAAGGATTAAGGGTGCTGTTGTAAATGGCTCTGCCGGGGTAGACGCTGTCCCTGCTCTTTGAGTAAGTCGTTTTCGTTTTATCCACGGTTGCCGCAGTCTTCATCTCGGCAAGTTTTTCCTCCATCTTTAAAATCCGGTTCTCATATTCTGACCTCATTTCCTGTATTTCCTTCTTTAAAGCTTCTATCTCCTGATCAGAAGCGGCGAAAGCGGGGATATGAGAAAACGGCAAGACGGCAAAAAACGCAGTTATTACCGCGAAACGCAATATATTCATTTTTTCCTCCTTAAAGTTTGAAAAGAAAACTCCGCTGCCCGCACGTATGTGCGGGGAATAAACAGTCTGTTTACAGATTAGGAGGAGATGGGAGGTCCGCGGGTAATTCCCGCTTCGCAAGTGTCCCGAACGACGACAACGTCAGCGGGTGGCTGCGGGACGTGCTGTGCGCGGTGAAGAACACGGACTTCACTCGTGGCACTGGGACTTGAGAAGTCCTGATACTTGGCGCTCAGGCAGATTTCGCAGGAAACTCCCTCATGCTCGTGTTCCTGGGAATCGTACTCGGCCGCATGGGCAAAGGAGAGCATTTGCGCCCCCAGAAAGGCGATTGTAAGCAATAAGGAAAATGTTCTGTTCATCTGTATGGGTAAATGAGAAATATTATCATTTAGCCTACCATATGAGAAGGTATGGTGTCAATGAGGCCTGCTTGAATAATTAGTCATCCTCGAACTCGATTTCTCGAGCGATGATAATTCCTGAATTTGTTCTTGATCCTTCAACTTCTACGCGTCTGCCGACGGCGAGATCGTCAGCATCGCCGTGCTCAAACCGGGTTGAAGAATTGTGGATTACGAGAATGCTACCGATAAGGAAGGATTGGGAATCAACAATACTTGTGACCCTGCCCTCGATTTCATAATAATCATCATAATAGTCGTCATCATCGTTGTCGTTATCATGATCGTCGTCATCGTGATAGTCTCCATCCTCGAACTCGATTTCTCGGGCTGTGATGGTTCCCGAAGTTGTTCTTGAGCCCTCGACTTCTACGCGTTTGCCGACGGCAAGGTCATCAGCGTTGCCGTGTTCGAAGCGGGTTGAAGAATCATGCGTTACGAGGGTGTTGTCGAGGAGGAAGGATCTTGAGTCAACAATACCTGTGATTACACCCTTAGTTTCGTAATTCTCTTCGTAATCGTATTTATCATGACTTTCGTTGCTACAGGCTGCCGCACCGAACATGAGCAGCAAAGCTACAACTGCTAACCTTAGAAAATGTTGATTAACATATGTCATCTGCTCAATTCTCTCTCTAGTTAGATTATATTTCCCTAATATTCTGGCTGCAACTTTTTTAGCATTCATTCGTCTTTACTCTGAAATTTTCAGAAAGCCTGGGTGGACAGACTCAAGCCCCGTCCATCCTGTTGAGTATCTTCGCTGTTTGAGTAACATTACCGCCACGCATCGATTTATCGGAGGTTAAAGTGAGCGGAAGACCTATTCTGGTTACCGGAGACAGGCCGACTGGAAAACTTCACCTGGGACACCTTGTGGGTTCGCTTCAGAACCGCATCAGGTTTCAGAGCGAATACGACTGCTTTTTTCTGGTCGCCAATCTCCACATGCTGACCACGCATTACGACAGGGCCGTTGAGGTTGAGGAAAACACGATCGAGATGGTGTGCGACTGGCTTTCTGTGGGAATGGACCCGGAGAGCTCGGTTTTCTATGTCCAGTCCCAGGTGCCGCAGATAACGGAACTCTCAACCATACTCTCGATGCTTTGCCCCGTGCCGAGACTCCAGAGAATTCCCACCCTTAAGGAGAAAATTCAGGATATGGGGGTGGGAGACAATTACTCGGCCGGGCTTCTCGGGTACCCCGTGCTCATGGCTGCCGACATACTGATGTTCCGGGCGACCAAGGTTCCCGTGGGCGAAGACCAGCTCAGTCACGTGGAGCTCACAAGGGAGCTTGCCAGGAGGTTTAATTTTCTCTACGGCGATTACTTCGGGGAGCCTGAACCGCTCATCAGCGAAGCGTCTCGCCTCGTAGGAACCGACGGGAACAGAAAGATGAGCAAGAGTCTTAACAACTGCATCTACCTCAGTGACAGCGAAAAGGAGGTCGAACGCAAGGTAAGGAGCATGTATACCGACCCAAAGAGGATAAGGGCGGACATACCAGGCACCGTGGAAGGCAACCCGGTTTTTATCTACCACGATCTTTTCAACGACGATGCCGAGGAGATAGAGGACCTCAAGGACCGCTACAGAACAGGAAACGTCGGGGATGTAGAGGTGAAGAAGAAACTCGCCCGAGCCATAAACCTGCTCCTTGAGCCCATCAGGGAAAAAAGAGCGCAGTACGAAAAAAGGACGGACGAGGTAAGGGACATACTCCGCGAGGGAACCCTCAAGGCGAAACGGATAGCCGAAGAGAACATGGAAGAGATAAAGGAGAAGGTAGGTCTTTTCCGCACGTAGCTACCCGCGAATTTGTTGACAGGGGCGCGGTCTATTCTATATTCTGCTTAAAGGAATTGTTTGTATTCATAACGTTTTTCGCGACGGAAGGGGATATGGGAAGATGAATTCCATCGAAGAAATTATTGATGACGTAAAACAGGGCAACCTCGTAATACTGGTCGATGACGAAGACAGGGAGAACGAGGGGGATTTCGTCATACCCGCCGAAAACGCTACCGCGGAAATGATCAATTTCATGGCTACTCACGGCCGCGGTCTTATCTGTCTCTCTCTTACTCAGGAAGATGCAAACCGCCTGGCTCTTCAGCCCATAAAGCCCGAGTACAACGAAGCCCCCGAACACACTGCTTTCACCGTTCCCATAGACGCGAAAAAGGGGGTTACGACCGGCATATCGACCCATGACAGGGCCTCCACTATAAGACAGGCTATATCTCAGGATTCCAGACCTGAGGATTTCGTGCGTCCCGGGCATATTTTTCCGCTTATAGCGAAAAAGGGAGGGGTGCTTGTCCGCGCCGGCCACACGGAAGGCTCGGTCGACATATCAAGGCTGGCGGGTTTCCACCCGGCGTCGGTTATCTGCGAGATAATGAAGGAAAACGGCGACATGGCACGTCTTGAGGACCTGATGGCTTTCTCGAAAAAGCATGGAATAAAGATCGCTACCATAGCCGATCTAATAAGGTACAGGATAGGCAAGGAAAGTTTCGTGCGCAGGGTGGCCGAGGCGGAAGTGCCTACCGAGTACGGGGTTTTCCGCGCCATCGCTTTTGAGAATGAGATAGACGGTCTTCAGCACATGGCCTTTGTGAAAGGGGAACTCAGCCCCGAGAAGGGAACACTCGTAAGGGTGCACTCTGACTGCGCCATAAGCGATATTTTCGGTTCGCTTTACTGCCACAGCAGGGCGAAGCTTACCCAGTCCCTCAAGATGATAGATGCAAACGGCTCCGGGGTCCTCGTCTACATAAACCAGGAGTCAAGCAACGGGGGATTCGCGAAAAAGATAAAGCGCTATTCAAGCGGAAAAATAAAGGATACGCCCGCCCTTGTTCCGGAGAGACAGGAACTCAAGGCCGAACTCAGGCATTACGGAGTGGGGGCCCAGATACTCAGGGATCTTGGAGTGCGCGACATAAGGCTTCTCACTAACAATCCTATAAAGGTAAAGGGGCTTGAGGGATTCGGGCTCAGAATGGTCGGGAGCGTTCCCATAGACATCTCGGATTACACGGAAAAGGAAATTGCAATGGGAAAAAGCGCGGATTACGGTAATATTCTTTCCATATCAAAATAAGAGGGAAGCAAATGTGTGGACTGATAGAAGGAAATTTGAGCGCAGGCAAATTCCGCTTCGCTATAGTGTCAAGCAGGGTTAACAGTTTCGTTACGAACCCCATGACGGAGGGGGCGGTTGACACCCTCGTTCGCCACGGCGCGAGCGAGAAGGCGATAGACGTGATAAAGGTGCCGGGCTCTTTCGAGGTGCCTTTGGCGGTGAAAAAGGCGGCTCTCTCAGGAAAATACGATGCCGTTGTGGCGATTGGAGCCATAATAAGGGGGCAGACTTCCCATTTTGATTTCCTCGCTTCGCAGGTGACAAAGGATCTCTCAGCGGTGGCTCTTGAGACCGGAGTGCCAGTTTGCTGCGGCATAATAACCACGGAAACCACCGAGCAGGCCATTGAAAGGGCGGGGGTCAAGGCGGGGAACAGGGGAAGCGAGGCCGCGCTCAGCGCGCTTGAGATGGTTAACCTCGTAAAAGCGCTTTCCTAGACTACCAGATGGGAAAGAGAAGGTTATCAAGAAAGACCGCCCTTCAGTTTCTCTATCAGGTTGATTCAGCCTCCGGGGGCGGTTCCCCGCACTCGTCTACACTCCGTTCCAATTTTAAATCTTTCTGTTCACTTCATCATGAAGCGGCGGACGGCGAAATGCTTGAATTCGCGTTTATGCTCTGCCGGGGAGTTGTGGAGAATACAGACGCCATAGACGGCATCTTAAACAGGTATTCTGAGCACTGGAAGGTGTCGAGAATGTCCCCGATAGACAGGAACATTCTGCGCCTCTCGGTTTACGAGATCGTCTTCTTGAGCGACATACCCCTGCCTGTTACTATAAACGAGGCGATCGAGGTGGCCAAGGAGTTCGGGTCTGAGACCTCCGCGGCGTTTGTAAACGGCATTCTCGATAAGATCGGAAAAAATATGGAAAAGGACGGGGTCAGCGATGATAACTGATGTAATCTCGAAGCTTGTGGAAGGCAGAAATCTCTCGGAGAAAGAGGTGGCCGAAGTCTTTGACCTTATGATGGAGGGGGAACTTCCCGAAAGCCAGATGGCCGCCTTTCTTACGGCGCTTCGCATGAAGGGGGAAACCGTTTCCGAGATAACCGGCGTGGCAAAGGCTCTTCTGGGTAAAGCCGAAAAGATAGACTGCGACCGGGAAACAGCAGTGGACCTCTGCGGAACCGGCGGTGACGGAAGCGGAACCTTTAACATATCCACAACCGCTGCCTTTATAGTCTCAGGAGCAGGAGTCACGGTCGCAAAACACGGAAACAGATCAGTTTCAAGCCCGGTCGGAAGCGCGGACGTACTGGAAGCGCTTGGAGTGAAAATAGCCATTCCCCCGTCTCTCGCGCAGAAATGTCTTTCGGAAGCGGGCATAGCTTTTCTTTTCGCTCCCGTATATCACCCTGCCATGAGAAATGTGGCAAAGTGCAGAAAGGAACTCGGAATAAGGACTGTTTTTAACCTTATAGGTCCCGTGGTAAATCCTGCTGGAGTAAGGAATCAGGTTATGGGAGTCTACTCACCGCAGCTTCTCGTTCCCGTTGCCGAAGTGCTTAAAAACCTGGGTTCGCAAAAGGTCATGGTGGTTCACGGTGAAGGGTGCATGGACGAGATAACCGTTACGGGAAGCACGAAAGTGGCCGAACTTCGTGACGGCGAAATCACCGGGTACGATCTGCACCCCGAAGATTTTGGCGTAAAAACCCGCTCGCACGAAGAGCTCAGGGGCGGGGCGAGCGCGGCTGAGAACGCCGAGATAACCCTCTCTGTGCTGAGAGGGGGGGAGAACGGTGCGAAAACAGACGCGAGTCTGCTTAACGCGACGGCGGCCATATACGTTTCGGGCAAGGTGGCTAGTCTTGCGGAAGCGCTCGTTCTGGCCAAAGATTCTCTTTCAAGCGGGGCCGCCCTTGGAAAGCTTGAGATGCTCGTTGAAATTACCAACCGGAACCAGCCGAATGATTCTTGACGACATAGTTGCGTATAAAAGGCAGGAACTGGATGAGGCGAAAAAAAAGCTTCCTCTCGGAGAACTCGTGTCCGCTGCCGCGGACCGTTCCCCGGCCATTGACTTTACCGCTCTTCACGCAAAGACCCGGGGGGTGAAAATAATATCGGAAATAAAGCGGGCTTCTCCCTCCAAGGGCGTAATAAGGGATGATTTCGATCATTTCTCTATTGCCCGGGAGTATGAAGCTTCGGGGGCTTTTGCGCTTTCGGTTCTTACAGACCGCAAGTTCTTCGGAGGCGATATTTCCTATCTCTCCGATATAAGAACTCACTCGGCGCTTCCTATTCTGAGAAAGGATTTCACCATAGACCCTTACCAGATCTATGAGGCGAGGTGCCACGGGGCCGACCTCGTGCTTCTTATAGTCGCCGTGTTGGACCGCGGGCAGATAGAGGAATATCTTTCCCTCGCTCGTTCCCTCGGGATGAGCTGCATCGTGGAGGTGCACGGCGAGGAGGAACTCGAGACCGCCTTATTGGCCGGAAGCGAGATAATTGGCATAAATAACAGGGACCTTCGGACATTCGACGTTTCGCTTGACGTCTCAAAGAGGCTCTCCGCCATGGTGCCTGAAGGGAAAATCATAATAAGTGAAAGCGGCATATCGTCGGTCAGGGACATGGAAGGACTTATGGCCTGCGGTATAGACACTTTTCTTATAGGAGAAACATTTATGAAAGCTAGAAGCCCCGGGGAGGCCCTTCGCGGTTTTCTCTGCTGATGGAGTGCTTGTGGAACATGCGTGGAGAAGGAAGAAAGAAACCTTGGCTGGCAGTTCTGCTTTCCCTTTTTTTCCCGGGACTGGGACAGCTCTACAACGGGCAGTTCGCTAAGGCCATCTCGATATTTGCCCTTGTAATCATAGTGAACGTCCTCTCGCGCGAACCGCTTGCGGTTTTCCTTGAGTTTGCGGACACCCAGACGCTTGAAGATGTTCCCCGCTCTACATTTACTCTCGTCGCGGGGTATTCTCTTGCGACGCTTTTCATTGCGGGGATATCAATTTACGACGCGAGTGTGACGGCCAGGAAAATAAATCTTGATATTGACGAAAAACAGTCATAAGGAGGGAAAAGACAATATGGAAAGAGACAACGCGGTAAAGATGAAAGGCAATCCGATTACCCTTATCGGGCCTGAACTGAAAAAAGGCGACCCGGCTCCTGATTTCAGGTGCGTGGAAACCCTGGGAAGCGAGGTAAGCCTTGAGAGTTTCGGAAACGATGTAAAGGTTTTCAACGTTGTGGTTTCGGTTGACACGCCGGTCTGCGATGTTCAGATCAGGAGGTTCAACGAGGAAGCGGCGGCGCTTTCTGACTCGGTCCAGATAATAACGATGAGCGTGGATCTTCCGTTCGCGCAGAGCCGCTACTGCGCGGCTGCCGGAGTGGATAGGGTGAGGACGGCGTCAGATTACCAGTACGCCTCTTTCGGCGAGGCCTATGGGGTGCTTATAAAGGAGAACAGGCTTCTTGCCCGCGCGATTTTCGTTGTGGGTCGTGATAACGTGATCGAGCACGTTGAGTATGTGGGAGACATAGTGAACGAGCCGGATTACAATGCGGCGCTCGATGCGATAAAATCAATAGGGTAGAGGCGGATTATATACATAATTCACCAAGAATTTTATAAAATTAAAGAACATTATGGGAAGAAAACTTGAGGTAGGGAGCCATGCCCCTGATTTTGAAGCCGAAACCTACGGGGCGGAGAAGGTAAGGTTGAGCGACTTTTATTCTAAAGGGGCTGTGGCGCTTTACTTTTATCCTAAGGACAACACTACGGGCTGTATCAGGGAGGCCTGTTCGCTTCGCAACGCGGAGGAGGAACTTGCGTCTCTTGGAGTGCAGATTCTGGGGGTAAGCACAGACGGGGTGAAGTCCCATGAGAAGTTCAGAGACAAGTTTTCACTCAATTTCCCGCTGCTGAGCGACAGGAGAAGGAAGATAGTGAGTCTCTACGGGGTAAGGTGGAAGTTTCTTCCCTTCGTTGCCAGCAGGACTACCTTCCTGATAGAGAAAGGTGGCAGGATAGCGTATATTTGGGACAAAGTTAACTCCTCGTCCCATGCAGAAGAGATACTCAGCAAGGTAAAGGAACTAGGTCTTTGAACGGTGAACAAAATATATAATCTCCGATAGGGGAGAGGGCTTGACATGGAATTTGTTGGACTGGCGATTGCGTTTATAGCTGCTTTCTGGGTTTATACGGATGCGAAAAGCAGGGGCAAGAGCACGGGGAAAGCGTTTGCATGGTTCCTCGGCGTGTTCTTCATCCTCATACTGTTTCTGCCGCTGTGGCTAATCACGAGGCCCAAGGTGAAACTTTGCCCCTACTGCGGCGAATACTACGAATACAAAGAGTCTGATTCCTTCTGCCCCAGATGCGGTGTTGAGTTGCAGGCTGGGGAATGATATTTTTTAGGTAAGGGCCTTTTTCCGATGAGCGAGACGACTGAAAAATTCGAAGTTACCGAAGATGACGTGATGGGGGTTCTCGGTGACATATACGATCCCGAGATACCAATAGATATAGTCAATCTGGGGCTTGTTTACCGGGTTGCCATAGAAGATTCCCGGGTGAATATCGATATGACCATGACATCTCCCGGATGTCCCGCCGCAACGCAGATAGTTGCCGAGGCCAAGTACCTTGTCGAGGAGCTTGACGGGGTCTCCGAGGTGAACATCGAGATCGTGTGGGATCCTCCCTGGGATCCGGGAAAGATGAGCGAGGCGGCAAAGGAAAGCCTGGGGATGTTTTGATTCCCTGTGCTTTGCTGCCGTGACCTAGGAGGTTGGAAATGGGAGAAAATCTTGAGGTAGGGAGCCAGGCTCCTGATTTTGAAGCTGAAACCTATGGGGCGGAGAAGGTAAGGCTGAGCGACTTCTATTCGAAAGGGACCGTAGCGCTTTACTTCTATCCCAGGGACAACACTCCGGGCTGTACCAAGGAGGCCTGTTCGCTTCGCGATGCGGAGGAGGAACTTATGTCTCTTGGAGTGCAGGTCCTGGGGGTAAGCACAGACGGGGTAAAGTCCCATGAGAACTTCAAAAACAAGTTTTCACTCAACTTCCCGCTGCTGAGCGACAAAAGCAGGGAGATAGTGGATCTATACGGGGTAAGAAGCAAGTTCGATAGCGCCCGCAGGGTCACTTTCCTCATAGAAAAAGGTGGCAGGATAGCCCATATCTGGAAAAAGGTAAAGACCTCGTCTCATGCTGAAGAGGTAACCGAGAAGGTAAGAGAACTGGGTTTGTAGTTTTCCTGTAGCGAGTTTGATGAAGGATCTTCCCAAAGCCGTTTTCATAACCGGGACCGACACGGGAGTGGGGAAAACTGCTGTCACCGCGGCGCTAGCGGCTCTTCTCTCCGAAAAAGGTTTTGCGACCGGGGTAATAAAGCCGTTTCAGACTGGAACGGAACTCGAAGGCCTGAGCGACGCTGAATTCATCTACGCATTTCTGGGAAAAGACTGCGTGCTGTCCGAGGTTTCTCCCTGCCGCCTGAAAGTCCCACTCTCTCCCTATCGCGCCGCCGCGATTGAGGGGGTTGATATTCCTCTTGAGGACATAATAGAACATACGCGGGATTATATCTCCCGAAACGACGTAACCCTCGTCGAAGGCGCAGGGGGCCTCTGCGTGCCCGTCACCGGGAGTTACATGATGGCTGACCTTGCCGTTGATCTTGACGCCCCGATGGTTATCGTCGCGCGTCCGGGTCTCGGCACCCTTAACCATACCGTCCTTTCTCTTGAGTACGCGAGGCAAAGGGGCGCAAGTGTGCTCGGGGTGGTGATAAACGGGTTTCCGGAACCTGCGGACGTGGCTTCAGTGACCAACCCGGCTGTCTTAAGAGACGTTTTTTCGGTGGACATACTCGGGGTAATTCCCCATTTCCCGGGGCTTGACGTCGAAGGCGGCTCTTTCTCGGGACTCAAGGGTGTTGGCGAGAGATGTTTTTCCCCGCTTTTCGGTGGGAAATTCTCAATGGAAGCCTTTTTAGAGGAACTCTCTGGGGAAGCAGAGCGGTGATTTTCCCCAGTCCGTAACCAGTTGTCGGGGACTTTTTCTCTCTAAGGCTCCGCGGTTTTTCCAACGTGGTTTCCGAATTCTTGACAGATCGGAAGAAGTTGTAATAATACTAGCCGATCAAATCTACTTCCTGATTGATTAACCCGTTTTTCAACAAGTTTTAACATGAAGAGAGAAAGAAAGAGTTTTCTGCGTATTGCTATAACCGTTTTGTTTATAGTAGCCGGTTTTTACCTTTACGCAGAAAGCGCCGAAAGTAGCGACAAGGGCCCCGCGCAGCCCGTTCTTTTCAGCCACAAGATACATGCGGGGGACAACCAGATAGAATGTCAGACCTGCCACAGCTACACGGAAGTTTCTCCCCATCCCGGTATTCCCTCGGTGCAAAAGTGCATGGGATGTCATGCCTACGTTGCCGGAAGGGACGTTGAGTACACAACTCAGGGAGGCCAGACGATCAACATAAGAGAAGAGATAAACAAGGTAAAGGGTTACTGGCAAAGACAGGAACCGATACCTTGGGTAAAGGTTACCGGAATGTACGGCACGAACTCCTCGGGAATGCCGGAGTTTGTTCATTTCAACCATAAAAGGCACATAAAGCGTGGGTTTGAGTGCAGTACCTGCCACGGAGAAGTCGAGAAAATGGACGTTGTGCACAAGGCAAAAGACCTGACGATGGGGTTCTGCATATCGTGTCATGAGGAAAACGCCGACAACGAGGAGCATAAAACAGAACTGAAGGATTGTCTGACCTGCCATTACTAGGCCGGAGGGGATATATGTCTGGGAAGGAAAACAAAGAAAAAAACGGCATGAAGAGAAGGGATTTCCTGAAAGTGCTCGGGGTAGCCGGCGGTACGGCAGCTGTTGCCGGAAGCTGTTCGGAGCCCGTGGAGCAGATAATCCCTTACGTCATTCCTCCTGAAAACGTTATTCCCGGAGTACCCAAGTTCTACGCGACGACCTGCAGGGAGTGCTCGTCGGGCTGCGGTCTCGTGGTGAAAAACCGCGAGGGACGCGCGATCAAGGTTGAAGGCAACCCCGAGAACCCTATAAACAAGGGAAAGACGTGCGCCATGGGCCAGGCTTCCCTACAGGGTCTTTATAATCCCGACAGGGTCCGTTCCCCGCTCAGATACAACACTGAAACGCAGAGACTTGAGCCCATAGGCTGGGACCGGGGCGAAGAAATACTCGCGGAAAAGTTAAATTCCCTCGGTTCGGGTAAGATCGTCTATCTGAGCAACAACGTTTCGGGAACTTACTCGAAATTGGTGGCGAAATTCCTGAGACCTCTGGGAGGAAAGCACTATGTTTACGAGACTTTCTCCCACGAACCCATAAGAAAGGCGAATTCAATTGTTTTCGGAAGAGACGAGATTCCTTCCTACAGGATAGACAAGGCAGATTACCTTCTCTCGTTTGGGGCTGACTATCTTGAAACGTGGCTTTCTGCGGTTTCAAACTCCATAGGATATTCAAAACTAAGAGATGTAGATCACGGGAAAACCGGCCAGATCGTTCATATAGAGCCGCGCTCCGGAATGACTGCTTCAAACGCAGATACGTGGGTTGCGGCGAAACCGGGCACGGAGCAGTATATTGCTCTCGGGATCGCCAACGTTATGATCTCGAAGGGTCTTAACAAGGTTGCCCCGGGGCCGATAGCCAGAATGGTTTCGGGCTACACGCCCGAAAAAGTTGCGGCGCTCACCGACGTGTCCGCCGACACCATAAAGAAAATCGCCCGGGACTTCTCGACCTCAAAAAGCTTGGCTATAGGGGGCGGAGCAGCCAACACGGGCTCGAATGCCACCGAGACCATGGTTGCCGTAAACATACTGAACTACCTAGCCGGGAACATTGGCAAGACGGTTGATTTCTCAGACTCTCTTTCAATCTCGGATGCAAGCAGCTTCAGCGACATGAAGGAGCTGGTGGAGGAAATGAGGTCGGGCAAGGTGGAAATTCTCATCGTTCATAACGTAAACCCGGTTTTCACGCTTCCCGGGGAACTGAAAGTTGCCGAGGCTCTTGAAAAAGTGCCTTTTGTCTTAAGCCTCTCTTCATTCCTTGATGAGACTTCCGAGAAGGCGCATCTCGTACTTCCCGAAAGCACTTCTTTTGAGAGCTGGGGGGACTACAGCCCGAAAAAGAGCGTGACCGGCATCACTCAGCCCGTCATGAGGCCGGTTTTCAATACCAAGTCCGCGGGCGATACGCTGATCTCCGTTTCAAAGAGTGTAGAGGCGCTCAAGAACACGTTTGCAGAGAAAAAATACTACGACTATCTAAGGAGCGCATGGAAGAAGAGGGCAGCGGTTCTCTCTCCCGGAACAAGCTTCGAGAAATTCTGGGAAGCACTTCTTGTAAAAGGTTCAGTAACAACCACTCCGGCGCCCGTCAATGTAGCTCTTTCATCCAGAGTAAGTTCCGTTTCTTTCAGCGACCCGCAGTTCCGCGGAGAAGGGGATTTCCACCTGATCGCTTACCCGTCCCACAGATTTCTTGACGGAAGGGGAGCGAACAAGCCGTGGCTTCAGGAACTTCCCGATGCTCTTACCACTTCGGTGTGGGATTCATGGCTTGAGATAAACCCTGCGGTCGCGGCGAAAATGGGTCTTGAAGACGGTTCTTACGTGAAAGTCGATACCCCGGGGGGGAGTTTCGAAGTGCAGGTTTTCGTCTATGAGGGAATAAGGCCGGATACGATTGCCATTCCACTCGGACAGGGACACACTTCCTACGGAAGATACGCGAAGGGAAGAGGGGTGAATCCCTTTGCCCTGCTGCCGGCGGCTACCGACGCGCTCTCAGGGGGCCCCTCGCTCCTTTCAACCAAGGCGAACGTTTCATCGCTCAGAAAAAGAGATCTGCTCGTAAGGACACAGTACACAAAGAGCCAGGGAGACAGGCACGTCGCCAAGACCGTCGCCCTTGACCAGATTGGTCATCATAACGGCGCCCATGGAGCGGACCACTCGGAGCACCCCGACTTCTACCCGGAAAAGGAATACTCCAAATACAGATGGGGAATGGCCATAGACCTCAACAAGTGCACCGGGTGCGGGGCCTGCGTGGCGGCCTGTTCCGCGGAGAACAACATTCCCTTTGTAGGAAAGAAACAGATCGCCAAGCGCCGCGAGATGAACTGGATCCGCATAGAGAGATTTTTTGAGAAAAACAGCGACGGAAGCCTTGACGTAAGATTCCTGCCCATGCTCTGCCAGCAGTGCGGAAACGCCCCCTGCGAACCCGTATGTCCTGTTTTCGCGACTTACCACAATCAAGAGGGGCTAAACGGCATGATATACAACCGCTGCGTGGGCACAAGGTACTGTGCGAACAACTGCACTTACAAGGTAAGAAGGTTCAACTGGTATACCTACAAGTTCCCCGAGCCGCTTAACTGGCAGCTCAATCCCGATGTGACCGTAAGGTCCAAGGGTGTAATGGAAAAATGCACCTTCTGCGTTCAGAGGATAAATCACGGCAAGGACCTCGCCAAGGATAAAGGAAGGCTTCTTCACGACAGAGAGGTTCTAACGGCCTGCGAGCAGGCTTGCCCAAGCGACGCAATAGTGTTCGGCAACCTGCTTGACGACAAAAGCAAGGCGTCGGTGCTCTCTGAGGACGATAGGGGCTACAAGGTTTTGGAAGTGGTAAACACCAAGCCCGCGATTACCTATCTTAAGAAAGTCAAACAGGAAAGAGTGTAATGAGCCAGACGCAGCAGACACCTTTAACTTACGCGAGAATAACTGAAGATGTAGTCAGGATGGTCGACAAGCCGTCCAAGAAGTGGTGGGCTCTTTTCCTTCCCACGGTGGCGCTCGTGGGTCTCGGCGTCATGTGCTTTTTCTACCAGGTAGCGGAGGGACTTGGAGTCGCCGGCTACCGTCACCCGGTTTTCTGGGGAGTCTACATAACCGATTTCGTTTTCTGGGTTGGAATAGCGCACTCCGGGACACTTATCTCGGCCATACTTTATCTGTTCCGCGCCAGATTCAGGATGTCAATATACAGAATCGCCGAGGCAATGACAGTCTTTGCGGTTCTCACGGCGGGACTTTTCCCGATAATCCACCTCGGAAGACCGTGGAACTTCCTGTGGCTCATACCATATCCCAACTCAAGGGAGCTGTGGATAAACTTCAAGTCGCCGCTTGTCTGGGACGTGTTCGCGGTAAGTACTTACCTTACGGTAAGCTCGCTGTTTTTCGTGATCGGAATGATTCCCGATATAGCGGCAATAAGGGACAAGGTGAAAGAAGCTCCGAGAAAGATCATATACTCCATTCTTTCCTTCGGATGGAAGGGGTCAAACAGGGAATGGCTCCATTATACAAGGGCCTATCTTTATTTTGCTGCCCTCGCCACGCCTCTTGTTCTCTCGGTTCACAGCGTTGTGTCCTGGGACTTCGCGATGGGTAACGTTCCCGGATGGCACACCACAATATTCCCGCCGTACTTCGTTGCGGGAGCTATTTTCTCGGGACTCGCGATGGTTATCACTCTTACCATACCGATAAGAAAGATCTTCCATCTCGAGGACTACATCACCCTCGATAACTACGACGGCATGGCGAAACTCATAATTCTCACTTCCTGCATAGTCGGCTACGCGTACGCTGCGGAATTCTTCATGGCGTGGTACAGCGGAAGTCCTTATGAGTGGGGACAGTTCGTTTACAGGGCAACTGGAGAGTATGCGCTTTTCTACTGGACGATGGTTATATGTAACTGCGTCGTTCCGATATCGCTGTGGTGGGAGAAGGTGAGAAAAAACATAAAGGCCCTTTTCGTCATTTCCATACTGATAAACATAGGAATGTGGTTTGAACGCTTCAATATTATCGTCATATCCCTTTCCAGGGATTTTGAACCGGGTGCGTGGGGCATATACAAGATATCGTTTGTCGAGGCCGGCATAACTATCGGAAGTTTCGCGTGGTTCTTCATGTTCTTCCTGCTGTTCGTGAAAACTCTTCCAGCAGTTTCAATAGCGGAGATGAAGGAAATACTTCCGGTGCCGAAGAAAGGAGGTTAGAAGGAAATGAGCCAGGGCGTAGTCGGAATTTACTCATACCAGGATTCGGTTCTTTCGGCCGTAGAAAAACTCAAGGAGGCGGGTTATGGAGACATGAGGGTGTTCTCCCCGTTTCCCGACCACGAGATTGAGCATGCGGTTGATGCGCCTGAGAGTCCGGTGCGTTTTTTCACGCTCTTCGGAGGGTTGCTGGGAGCGACCTGCGGAATCGGTTTTACGGTTCTCACTTCAAGTGCCTGGCCGATAGCGGTGAGCGCCAAGCCCATAGTTTCGATAATTCCCTACATGGTCATCGTTTTTGAGCTTACGGTGCTTTTCGGAGCGCTTTCAACCTTTCTGGGGCTGATAATAAATTCCCTTATAAGGGAGAGAACCCCTGTGAGGCTTTATGACGAGCGTTTCTCAGATGACAAGTTCGGTGTCGCGGTTGTATGCGAGAAGGAGAAAATAGGTGCGGTCGAAGCGATATTAAATTCTACGGGAGCTGAAGAAATCAAGTTTGATGAAGCATAGAAACTTTTCTCGGACAGTTCTGGGTGGAGCTTTGGTGCCCAATTTATCTTTGAGGCTGAAAGTTTGCGTAGCGGTTATTTTTGCGGTCGCGCTTTCGCTCTCTTCCGCCCATTCGCTTCCCTGGTCTTGGGACATGTGGTCTCAGGATTCGATCAAGCCCTATGAGGAACCCGTGATTTTTCCGCGCAACTCGATTTCCACCGACGGCGAAAAAACCAAGCTTGAAGACAGGAACAAGGTCGAGCAGATAAAAAAAGGACCGATTCCCATAAGCGATGAGTCAGTAGCCAGGGGAGAGAAGGTTTTTAAAGAGCAATGCGTTGTGTGTCACGGTCCCGGGGGATTGGGAGACGGAATCATAATAAAGAAAGGACTCGGTTTTTACCCGGTTAACCTTACCACGCCGGCCGTAGCGCAGAGAACCGACGGTTACATCTACGCCTATATACGCTACGGGGGCAAGGTTATGATGCCTTCTTACAGCGAGAACATATCGGAGCAGGACGCATGGCACGTGGTTAATTACGTGAGAAAGCTTCAAAACCCGGGTTCTGCCAAGGAGAATCAATAGAAAAATGGATCAGTCCATAAACCAGGAAATACTAGCGAAGAGAAACCAGATACCTAACTGGGTATTCATGGTTTTTGTTGCCCTTGCGGTTGTGGGCGCGGGGGCTTTCGTTATTAACGCTAGGGGAGAGAACGCTGAAGAGGTCTGGCAGCTTTTCCTGGTGAATTTTCTTTTCTGGACGGGAGTCGCGCAGGGCGGGCTTGTGTTCTCCTGCATACTCAGGATAACCAACGCCAGGTGGGGAAGGGGGCTTCTTCGCATAAGCGAGGGTTTCGCGAGTTTTACGGTGGTCTCCTTAGTGCTCCTGCTGGTTCTTTTCATCGGAAAGGAATTTGTTCTTCCCTACGCGCATCACCACTACCACAGCCCCAAGGACATATGGCTTAACGTAAATTTCGTGATGGCGAGAAACGTGATAGGTTTTGCGGGACTTTTAGTGCTCAATTATTTCTACCTGAAAACATCCATACGTCAGGATCTCGACGGCAGGGAAAACATCGTGAAGTTAAAGAAACTTGCCCCGGCCGTGATCGGGGTTTACGCCATTGTTTTCTCCCTCTTCGCCTGGGATTTTATGATGTCGCTTGATCCTCACTGGTTCAGCACTCTTTTCGGTCCCTACTATTTCATGGGAAGCCTGATAGCCGCCATAGGGGCGACGATAATACTTTCGGTTCCCCTCAAGCGTTATCTGGGACTTGACGACTACCTGTCTGTTCATCATTACTGGGATATGGGAAAAATACTTCAGGGTTTTTCTCTTTTCTGGGTTTACCTGATGTTCTCCCAGCTTCTTACGATCTGGTACGCGAACATGCCTGAGGAGACTGGGTTTGTTATAAAAAGGGTTGTGGACGAGCCTTTCCGCTCGTTTGCCTGGGCGATACTCACATGCTGCTTCATATTTCCTTTTGTCTCCCTGCTGCCCCGCTCACACAAGATAGTTACCCCGATAGCCGTTTTTATCGCCACGGTTTCTTTCTCGGGGCTCTGGATGGATAAATTCCTGCTGGTTATCCCTTCGCTTACAAACGAGCTGGTTTTCAGTATCAATCACTTCCTGATCACTCTCGGTTTTCTCGCTGGGTTCGTTGCAACATTTCTTCTGTTCATAAACAGGTTCCCGGTAATACCTTTCGGCGATCCTTACTTTGACGGCAAGTCAAAAGGAGGAGGGCATTAATATGAAACTCACCCCCGAACAGCTTGACAAGCTGACACTCTTTGTCGCCGTAAAGGTGGCCCTCGGTGTCGCGGCCTTCATGGGAATAGTGGCGACCGTAGCGCTTTTCGGCACCAAGATAGCTCCATTGATGGGCAAACTTCCCTGGTAATTCTTCCCTATCTTCCATTGTGAATTGACTAAGCGTCACGGAACATGTCTTAAGACGCTTTGCTCGAAACCGGATATAATTTCCGAGCGGTTTTTTCCGTTTTTCATAAAAAATCTTCTAAGGAGTTTTTCATGTCCAAAGATGCCGAAATCAAGCTGAAGGTAGTGCTGGGGGACGACAATATTCCCGAGGATCTCTTCTGGGAGGCTTCCCAGTCCGAGGAACCGGGAGAGAAGCGTTGCGAGGCGGCTTTTATCTCCATGTGGGATGCCGAGAAGAAAGAATCTCTGGTAATAGATCTTTGGACCAAGAAAATGGAAGTGGGAGAGATGAACTATCATTTTTACTATACGATGATGAAAATGGCCGACACCTACGAAAGGGCTACCTCCGAGAGGCAGATATCGAACAGAATGAGGGAATTCGCGGGTGAGTTCGCCGAGATGGTCCTTGAGTCTTTCGGAGGCCAGAAAAGCTCCTGACCAATATCCTTGGTGCCGCGCAAGATTAAGGAAACGCCAGGTTCCCCGGACATTTCCTTAATCTTGCGACCCAAAAGGCATCAGTAAAAAACTCTCACGGCGATAAAAGCGAAGAAAAACCCCACGCACCATAGAAGCACGGATAACAGATATATCCAGTTACTTGTCTTTCGTAATCTGGCACACGCCATTGCCTGCGCCGGGTCGATCGGACAGGGTGCGTTTCTAGCCCTCCAGAGCGCGAATCCGGCGATTAGAAGCATCGCTCCTGAGATTCCGAACGTCCAGGCTTTGTATTCTGACAACGCGATAAGCCAGGGTGCGGTTCCTACGATTCCCGCCAGGACCGCGCCGGCGCCGACCGTCACCAATAATGCGGGAAGGGCGCAGCACACCAGCGTTCCAGCGGACGTAAGCAGGCTGAGCGAGGGGAGAAGCGTTTGCTTCACTCCATAGCCGGAATTTGTGTTATCCATGCTCGCACCCCCTGTGGATGGCGCTCACGTTGTACCCAGAGTCCGCGATAAGCTTCGTAATCGTTGCATCGTCAATGGTCAATCCGGGTTTCATAGCGACCACTATGGAACCTTTGCCAAGATCAACCTTGATTCCCCCAACATCGCCGCGTTTTAGGAAGACTTTTTCCAGGGAACGGGCGCAGAAATCGCATACAAGCCCGCTGACCTTGATATTGATAGTGTCTTCACAAGCGGCATTTCCCGTGTCGTTTGAAGCGGCAGAGGGCTCAGCCACCTGACCTTCATGGTTATGGTTATGTTCGTGTTCTCCATGTTGCGCAAGGCTTGGGAACACAAAGAAAAACGTCATAAAAAGAATCGCTGTGATTGATATTTTCATAGTTTTCTCCTTAAAATCTTATTATTAAATTGAATAAAATCCCACCTTTGTCGCTGATTCCGACCTCAGCGAGATACTCGTTCTTAAAAAACCGGACAAAGGGCGTAAACGAGATGTTATCTCTCTCTCCCGTGATGTGGTCAACTTGCAGCATCAGCCAAGTGTGGATATCGCCGTAATCCCCGATATAAGGGGCGATTCCCACCCGCGCTTTCTGCCTGAAGAACTTCGCTATGTCTTCGGCGTAGTAGACGCGGTTCTCATAACTCGTAAAGTACCGCCGGGTTTCCCAGTCAAGGGCGATATCGGCAAAGGCGGCGGGCTGGGCTTCGCCGTCAGGCACTCCGAGATCACCATAGGCTATGCCAAGACCGCCTTTAAGATAAAAGTTTGCCTGTGAGGTCGCCGCATTATGGCGTTTCACCAGATAGTTAAGCTGTGCGCCGTGGAACTGCCACTCCTCCCCGCGCCAGTATTCGGTTCTGTATCCTATTGAATACTTGGCCGTCGGCGAATAATGAACGTGAAGAGAATGCGCGTTCTTGTCGTTTTTCTGCATGACCGTCCAGCCGCCCGGATATGAAACCGGACGGGACAGTGACTGAGGGGCGTATCCCATCAGGATCACGCAGCATAAAGTGAAAACTGTTAATTTCATGTTTCCTCCTGAGTATCGATTATGGCTTGGCGACGCCGAGGCGAAGCCGTTTATAGCGCGCGGACGCGCGCGATTTGCTCAGGAGAGGTGTTTTGGAGGTCGGAAATGGGTTTCGATCTGGCGGGAAGACAGAAGCTGATCGGCAAGAATTCCGACAGCAGATCCCCCGTGATGATCTTTTAATTCTTCAAGCGGCAATGCGTTTATCTGGACACAATGCTGGCAGTCGCAGCCATCGCATTGTTCGGAGCTTCGATCTTCCGAATCTTTTGTTTCATGGCAAGGCATGTCCATCTCGGCGTCCATCTGCATCTCGGCGGAAGCCTTCTCCATGTTCATTGGACATGTGGAGAGAGCGTTCGCCACACCGCCGGTAAGAAACAATACGATGCATGTTGCCAGTAGTACTGTTGTCTTCATGGTGTCCACATCCTGATTATAGGCTATTCACTTTTAGTTCAAACTTCAACGGCAGAGGTTCGAAAGAAGCAGATTATGCGGGAGTGGTTGCAAACTAATGAAGAGCTGCAGCAATACGTTTTTATCTGAATTCGGGTATTACTTCCTTTGCGAAAAGCTCTATGGTCTTGGGATTCATCACGTCGGAGAAGAAGATTGTGTATTTAGATATTCCTTTTTCCAAATCCGCGTTGATCTTTCCTACGCAGTCTTCCGGGGTTCCCACGATCCCGAGTTTTTCTATGTCTCCGAAGAACCCGTAGCGTCTCTGGGCCTTTTCGAGTTTCTCGGGGAGATCTTTTCTGTCCTCAACCAGAACGCAGACGGTCTGCTGAGATATCGTTATATCTTCTATGTCTCTTCCGATTTCCTCGCAGTGCTTACGGAGTATCGAGTGCTTGCGGTCAAATTCAAGCGCACTTGTCGCAGGACAGTTCCATTCATCGGCGAGTTCAGCCACTGTCCTTAAGAGGAATTTTTCTCCGGAACCTCCGATGCATACGGGGATGTGAGGACGCTGAACGGGCTTGGGGTTGCAAAACGCGTTTTCCACTTTGTAATGTTTGCCGGCAAAAGAGGCGGTTTCATCAGTCCACATCAGTTTCAGTATCGTGACCGCTTCTCTCAGCATCTCTATTCTTTCTTTCGTTGAAGGAAAGGGATATCCGTAAGCGCGAAATTCCTCTTCAAACCATCCGGCCCCTATTGCGAATTCCAGGCGTCCATTGCTTATCACGTCAAGCGTTGAAGCCATCTTGGCAAGCAGGGGAGGGTACCTGAACGGGTTGCAGAGCACCATCGTTCCGAGCTTAACGTTCTCCGTTACAGTCGAGAGTGCGGACATTAGAGTCCAGGGTTCATAGATGTCTATGCCTATTATTCCCTGACCTAGGACATGATCGTAGAACCAAACGGAATCATATCCGGTCGAGTCGCATAACTGCGCCGCGGCCTTTATATCCTCAAAATCTATTTTCTGCTGCCTCAGCATTACTCCGAATTCGGGTCTGCCCATTGTCTTTCTCCGTTTTTTGGTGTTCGCGCGGGGTTGTAAAGCGCACGGGTAATTATCCCTTTAGCCGGGGACGCTGTAAACACGGCACTGCCTCTTTTGCTTGCTTGGGCAGGGAAATAAAAGTTCACTGTTTCACTTCTTTATGCTATCATTACGGGCGACGGGAAGAAGAAAGCCCACAGTGTCTGAGGAACTTTTTGCCGCCTGTTTTAGATAGAACGAATTCCATTTCTTCTTAAATCTACGATCCAGAGGTTTCCAATGAAAAACGCAACTGTTTTCGCTCTATGCTTTATTTTCGCTTTGATTGCTTTTCCCGGTGACGGGTACTCTAATTCCGGTTCCAGTAATAACAAAAATACGTCCGCTAAATCGAGCGGCAAGAAAGAAAGGAGAAAACCAATGGTTCTTATTTCAACTTCGCTGGGCGACATAAAACTCGAGCTTTATGAAGAAGAGGCGCCGATTACCGTGGGGAATTTTCTTTCCTACGTGGAAGAAGGATTTTACGACAGCACCATATTTCACAGGGTGATAAATAATTTCATGATACAGGGTGGCGGCATCACCGCGGACATGAAACAAAAGCCGACTAAAGCCCCGATAAAGAATGAGGCTGACAACGGTCTTAGAAATGAACGCGGCACCATAGCAATGGCCAGGACTGCCGAGGTTAATTCCGCGACGTCGCAGTTTTTTATAAATCACAGGGACAATTCTTTTCTTGATCATGGTGTCCGTGATTTCGGTTATGCGGTGTTCGGAAAAGTGGTTGAGGGAATTGAAGTTGTTGACAAAATCGCCGCTGTTCAGACCAGACCGGGAGATGTTCCCGTCGAGACGGTGTCTATTTTGTCCATGAAGGTCGTCAATTAACAGACGGTCTCTTTTTTCGTGTCGAAAAAGATTACTTACAAAGGCGCCGGTGTTGACGTGGAGGAAGGCGAGAGGTTTGTGCGGCTTATAAAGCCTCTGGTCGAGTCGACCTACGGTGAAAGCAAAGTAAGCCCGCTCGGGGGTTTTGCGGGCGCTTTTCCGCTTGACGCAGCCGCTTTCCGCGAGCCCCTGCTTGTATCGGCCACAGACGGCGTCGGCACGAAGCTCAAGACGGCCTTTTCGGCACGCAGGTTTGATACGATAGGTATAGACTTGGTAGCCATGAGCGTTAACGACGTGATTACGTGCGGCGCTAAGCCCCTGTTCTTCCTTGATTATCTGGCTACTTCAAAGCTTGACTCGGAGCAGGCGGCCGAAGTGGTGAAAGGTATCTGCGAGGGATGTGTCCGGGCGGGATGCGTGCTCATCGGGGGCGAGACGGCGGAGATGCCCGGATTCTACGCCGAAGGGGAGTTTGATCTCGCGGGTTTCTGTGTCGGAGTGGTGGAGAAAGATCTTTACATTGACGGCGCTGGGGTAGGGCCCGGCGATGCGGTCATCGGGCTTGCTTCAAGCGGTCTTCATTCAAACGGCTATTCTCTTGCGAGAAAGGTGCTTTTCGATGTCGGGGGCTATTCGATTGATTCAGAGCCCCAGGGCCTCTCGAGAACCCTTGGAGAGGAACTTCTCACACCCACGGTTATATACTCAAGGGCTGTTCTTGGTCTCTGCGAGAAATTCGACGTAAAAGCCCTTGCCCACGTTACGGGCGGCGGGATTCCGGGAAACCTGTCAAGGGTTATCCCTGACGGGCTTTTTGCGGCAATTGATAGCAGTAGCTGGCCATCTGCTCCCATTTTTGAGCTGATAATGAAAACCGGGAACATAAACCGCGACGAGATGTACTCCACGTTTAACTGCGGGATGGGAATGATAGCGGTGCTGCCGCGGGAGCAGGCCGAAGAAGCTTTATCCTTAGCGCGGGACCTGTCGGAAGCGGCTTACCTTATCGGCGAGATAAAAGAATCTGACTCCTCGGGTTCCAAGGTCCGCATTCTCTGAGAGTGCGGTTCAGTTGTAGTATCTTCCCCAGGTAGGAAGCTTGTAATCGAAAGTGGCGGGTATTTTGAGTTTTTCTTCCTCCCAGCTCTTGGGGAAGGGGTTATAGGGAGAAGCCACCCTTATTGTCCGAAGCACCTCCTTGTCCAGGTTCTCGAAACCTGAAGGCCGGATTATCCTCACGTTTTCAAGGTATCCGTCTTTTCTGAGCGTGAAAACGATACGCACGTTTCCCTGTTCCCTTCTTATCTGCGACTCCTTGGGGTACTGCCAGACCTGGTAGATTCTCTCTTTCAGTTTCGTGAAGTAGGAGATGTATTTGTATTCCGTCGTGTTGAGATCAACGGTAATTTCCTTCTCGGCGTCTTTGGTGCCAAGAAGCTGCTCATCTGTATTGTAGTCGAAGGGAACGTCCGCTATCCTGGGATTGACCATCTGGGAGGCGGAAGCGCTCGGAGTGCTTCCGGGCCGTTGGTCGGGACTGGCCTTCCTTTTTTCGGGTTTATTTCTTTCTCCCTCGGGGATAATGGCGACCCGGTCTTTTTCGGGAGAGAACCTCTCCGCGCTTTTTTCCTGTTCTCCGGGTTGAATGGTTCCCGCGGGTTTCCTTTGCACAGTGCTTTTCTTTGTCGGCTGGGGAGCGGATCTTGAGAGTTTCGTCGTGTCATCTATCGTAGTCTCTTTTTCCGCCCTGTGAGACTTGTCGGCGAGTCTTGACGGCTTGTCAGGAGGCTCAGTCTCTTTAACTGGTATCTCGATAAGTTCTATGAACGTTTTATCAAGCGCAGGCTTGAGACTTTCGGGATCGGGCAGTATTTCTGAGAAAAGAAGCTGAATCAGCAGGAGATTCAGCACGGTTGAGATCAGAAGAAAGACCGGGAAAGAGACTTTTCTGTTCCTGTTCATCGGGGTTTACCAGTGTTTTGCCGCGCGCGGGGCGGGGCCTGTCATATTTTCAGTATATTCTGTATGAGAACCCTGGCAAAGTCGGCCGTTTTGAGACTGCCTCCCAGATCCTGTGTCGTGTCGCCGTTTGAAAGGGCTATGTTGTAAGCTGTTTTTATCTTGTCGGCAGCTTCTCTCATATCCTCTCTTCCCTCTGAATCTGCGAGATACCTAAGCATCATTACCGCTGACATTATTAGAGCGAGCGGATTCGCTATTTCAAGTCCCGCTATGTCCGGCGCCGACCCGTGCACCGCTTCAAAGACCGAGTATTCATCCCCTATATTGGCACCGGGAACAACGCCGAGTCCTCCGACAAGGCCGGCGCAGAGGTCGCTCATCACGTCGCCGTAGAGGTTTTCAAGCAGCAGCGTATCAAACATGCCCGGATCCTGAACCAGTCTCATGCATCCCGCGTCTATGATGTACTCTTCATACTCGATGTCCGGATACTGCTCGCTTGCCTCCCTTGCCTTGCTGATAAAAAGACCGTCGGTGATCTTCATTATATTGGCCTTGTGAAACACGGTTATCTTTTTTCTGCCTCTTTTTCTCGCGTACTCAAACCCCCATCTGGCGATTCGCTCGCATGCTCTCTCGGTTGCGACCTTCATGCTCATCACGACTCCGGGGGAAACCGTGTTCTCAACGCCACTGTAAAGACCTTCGGTGTTCTCGCGCACGATGACTATGTTAACGTCGGAGAATCTGGTTCTCACGCCTTCGATGTTTCGTACCGGCCTTACGGCT
The DNA here is from genome assembly GCA_022827275.1 of Candidatus Dadabacteria bacterium. Classification (GTDB taxonomy): domain Bacteria; phylum Desulfobacterota_D; class UBA1144; order Nemesobacterales; family Nemesobacteraceae; genus Nemesobacter. The sequence goes on from JAJDTG010000010.1 coordinate 172,998, forward strand.
GCGTACAGGTCAAGTTTTTTCCTCAGTTCCACGTTTGCCGACGAAAACCCCTCTCCTATGGGGGTCGTGCATGGACCCTTGAGTGCGACTTTATGTTCCCTTATGGAGTCCAGAGTGACTTCGGGCAGGACTTCCCGGTATTTCTCTATGGCCGATACGCCGGCCCTTCTTATTACCCATTCGATCTTGGCTCCGGAAGCGGCGATTACGTCCTTTGTCGCTTCGGCGATTTCCGGGCCGATACCGTCTCCCGGGATTAAAACGACTTTTCTAGCGCTCATAATCTATACGTGTGGTATGGTTTGAAACCAAGTTTCTATGAAACATATATCTTCTAATGAGGCAAGTTAAGTGCCAATAAATCACTTTCCATGCCCGCATGTCCGCGAAGCTCTCGCCAGGCCCTTCAGCCCAGTTTCTTTAGAAGTAATACTCCAACCAGAAGCAGTGTGAAAAATATAACCGTAAATATGTTGAAATATTTGTCGATAAGCAATTTAACTCTCTCTCCGAAAACCGAAAGAAGGCATGCTACTATCGCGAATCTGGCCGTTCTTCCCACCGCGCATGCGGCGATGAAGGTCGGGAAATCGACCTTGAAGACCCCTGCCGTTACGGTAAACGCCTTAAATGGTATTGGAGTGAAGGCTCCGGCCAGAACGGCTTCAAAGGCGTTAGCCGAGTATTTGTCGCTTACCGTGGCGAACGCCTCCGCGGTTATTATGTGCGAGGTAAAGAAGTCCCCGATAATCTCCCACACCCAGTATCCTATGAGATACCCGGCTGCCGCTCCCAGTATGGAAAAAACGGAGCAGTAAAGAGCGAAGCGATATGACTTTCTGGGGTTTCCGAGACATAGCGCCATGAGAAGTGGATCCGGGGGGATGGGAAAAAAAGACGCTTCAGTGAAGGAAACCAGGGAAAGCGCAAAGGGACCATGTTTTCTGTCCGCCCAGCCCAAAACCCATTCATAGAGGCTTTTAAGCATGGTTTTCTAATTTTTCCCTGAGCTCTTCGATGTACTCGTAATCCGTCATATCGAGCTTTATCGGGGTTATCGAGACGTAGCCTTCAAGAACGGACACTATGTCTGAGTTCTCAATTCTCAGGGAATCAAGCTCATTTCCGCCTATCCAGTAATACTTCTTCCCCCTGGGATCCGTATTCTCCACTATTGGAGCCTCGTAAACCCTTTTGCCCTGGCGCGTAATCCGTATTCCCTTTATTTCCTCGAGGGGAAGATTAGGCACGTTCACATTCAGCAGTGTGTTTTCGGGAAGACCGGCTTTAAGAACGAATTCTGCGGCCACTCTTGAATAGTGGGCTGCGGTTTGGAACAGAAAGTCTTTTTTCGCCGCGAGCGATACCGCTATGGCGGGGATTTTCATAAGGGTCGCCTCTATCGCGGCGCTTACGGTTCCCGAATACGTTATGTCATCTCCCAGGTTGGCGGCCATGTTTATTCCGGAGACCACGAGATCGGGTTTCCTGTCTCCCAGAATTCCGTTCACGGCGAGATTCACGCAGTCTGTTGGAGTTCCGTCCACGGAGAATACTCTCTCTGAAATTTCTTCGATCCTAAGAGGTCTCATGAGGTTAAGCGAGTGGCTCGAGGCGCTCTGATCGCGGTCAGGGGCCACGGTGTAGACCTCACCCAGGTGAGAGAGGGCCGCTCCAAGCGCTTTTAGGCCTTCTGAGTTCACTCCGTCATCATTTGAGAGCAGTATTTTAGTTTTCATGTCTGGGAATGGTCGGGGTGACCGGATTCGAACCGGTGACCCCCGGCTCCCGAAGCCGGTGCGCTACCAAGCTGCGCTACACCCCGAACAAAAAGTTCCGGCTAGATTTTAACCCATCAGGGATTTCTCGCAACAGCCAATCCCGGCAGACGGGGAAAGCTGTATAGGCAACTGAATTTGGCTTGGAAACTGACTTGCGGGTTTGATTTGGTCGGGGTGACCGGACTTGAACCGGTGACCCCCGGTCCCCCAGACCGGTGCGCTACCAACTGCGCCACACCCCGTATTGAACAGAAACCGGATCAGAGGCGAACAGGACGCGAAGTGGCCCGTTCAGAGATCCTGTCTCAGGGATTTTAACTCATCTAGAATTTCGCGCAACAGCATTTTGTCTGAATAGAGGGGGGAGATATTTCCGCTTCCGCTTTTCTCATCCCTGAGTCTTTTCTGAACTCCCGCTATGGTGAACTTCTGATCGTGGAGCAGGTGCTTTATCTTGTGGAAGAGATAAATCGTGTCCTTGTCGTAAAGTCTCTGGGACTTCCTCCTGATAGGCCTTACCTCTTTGAACTCGGTTTCCCAGTATCTGAGAACATAAGGCTTTACTCCTATGATCTCACTTACTTCTCCTATCTTGAAATAAAGCTTGTCCGGCAGAGACAGATCTGAAAGCATTCCAGACATACTTATATTATCATTTCAATAGCGGGAAAAAGTCAAGATATAATTATGTCAATCAGTTATAGGACACCTTTAAAGGATTTTCTATGTATAGGGCAGGGCCCCAGATTTCTCAGGGCACCGAGGTGCTCTTTTGTGGGATAACCCTTGTGGCGGGAAAAACCGTATCCGGGATATTCCATTTCAATCTCGGTCATGATGCGGTCCCTTGTCACCTTCGCGACAATTGAAGCGGCAGCTATTGACGCGCACTTTGAGTCACCTTTTATTATCGCCTTTTGCTCGATAGGGAGAGAAGTCTTTGAGTTGCCGTCTATGAGAAGGCAGTCCGGTTCTTTCCCCAGGGACAGGACGGCTTTTTCCATTGCCAAAAGCGCCGCCTGCAGGATGTTTATGCGGTCAATCTCCGCGGCCCCGGTTATCCCGATCGAGTAAGCGAGAGCCTTTTCCCGGATTTGCTCGAAAAGCTCATTGCGCCTTTTCTCGGAAAGAGTCTTGGAGTCTCTGAGTCCGTGAATAGGGCGGTTTTCATCAAGTATGACGGCGCCTGCCACGACCGGCCCGGCCAGACATCCTCTTCCGGCTTCGTCGACGCCGGCAACGATCCTCCCGGATCCTGAAATTCTATTTTCGGTGTGCAAAAGGCAGTCGGATTCAGACAATTTCCGTGTTACGTGAGCCCATAGCTCTCAAGTTCCCTCTTCAGTCTCTTGAGGTTCTCTCCCGAAAGCTCATAAAGCGGGGCTCTTACCTCGGGGCTTATTTTCCCCATCACGGCCAAAGCGGCCTTTACAGGTATCGGGTTTGATTCCACGAAGAGAACTCTGCTAAGCGGGAGAAGGCGGTAGTGAAGCTCTTTAGCCCTCTCAAGTTCTCCTCTTGCAAAGGAGTTGTACATTTCCGATACGTCTTGGGGAGCTATGTTCGCCGTCACGCTTATGAAACCCTTGCCTCCGACTGCTAAAAGGGGATAGTTAACCGCGTCGTCCCCAGAGAGAAGGACCAGGTCCTCTCCGCAGAGAAAAACAATTCTGCTTGCCTGCTCAAGCGAGCCTGAGGCTTCCTTGATGCCGATTATGCTCTCGCAGTCGCAAAAAAGTCTCTCCACGGTTTCCGGCTCTACGTTTACGACCGTGCGCCCGGGCACGTTGTAGAGTATCAGCGGGAGAGATGTCTTGTCTGCAATTGTGCGGAAATGCCGGTAGATTCCCTCTTGGGTTGGCTTGTTGTAGTAAGGAGTTACCACAAGGGCTGCGTCCGCGCCGGCCTGCTCCGCGAATTTCGTTAGGCGCAGGGCTTCCTCAGTGCTGTTTGATCCTGTGCCTGCAACCACTGGGATCCTTCCCCTTACCGTCTCCACTGTGAATTTTATTACTTCTTCGTGCTCAGCGTGAGAGAGAGTGGGGGATTCTCCCGTGGTCCCGACCGGAACTATACCGTGGGTTCCGCTCTCTATGTGGAACTCTATTAACTCTTCTAGCCGTCCGTAGTCAACGGCGCCGTCACTAAACGGCGTTACTATTGCTACTATAGAACCGTGTATCAATTTTTTCTCCGTCCCAAGAGGCTGCTATACCCTAACTTTTTTACCGCAGGAAGAACAGAAAACGCTTGCGGCCGGAATCCTTGCTCCGCAGTGCATGCAGAAAAAAGTCTCTCCCGCCTCGGTGGAGAGTTCGATGGCCTGGGCCATCACCTCTTCGAATTTCCCCGAGAGATCCTCAAACTCTTTTCTGTACTGCTGGTGAAACATTATCACGTCTTCCGCGTCAACTGTTTTTATTTCAAGCTTGAGTCCTTTGCTTCTGGTGGAACCGAACTTGTGATTCGTTATGGTGTTAAGCTCTATGTCCCTGAGAACGTTTGCTTTGGAGCTGTTTTTAAGTATCAGCACCCTTTTTTTCGTAAGCATCAGGATGCTTCTGAAAAAAGTGTTTCTGTCTACCCACGCCCTCGGCTTGTAAGTGCAGCTGAGGGTCTGAACCGTGAGCAGCACGGAATCGTCTTCCCCGAGCAGCTCCTTCAGTTCATGGGAGTCGATCTTCGTCGGCGCGAGAAAAAAATCCGAAAGCTTTTTCAAAACACCTGTTTCAGACATGGTTTCTAACCAGAAGCTCCGCTATCTGCACTGCGTTAAGAGCTGCACCTTTCCTTAACTGGTCTCCGCTCACCCACAGGGAAAGACCGTTTTCGACCGTGTAGTCCTCCCTGATTCTTCCGACAAAGCAGTCGTCTCTCCCGGAACTTTCAACCGGCATCGGGTAGTCGGAATTCTCCGGGTCATCAACGAGAGATACCCCGGGAAAATTCCTGATGGCTTCCCTTGCCTCCTCGACTGTCACTTTTCTTTCCGTCTCCAGATTAAGTGAAACCGAGTGAGAGCGGAAAACCGGAACCCTCACGGTTGTTGCCGTGAGGACCATGGAATCATCCCCCAGTATCTTGCGCGTTTCGTTGTGAAGCTTCATTTCTTCCTTCGTGTAGCCGCTCTCCGTAAAAGAGTCTATGTGCGGGATCACGTTAAAGGCTATCTGGTGGGGAAACGTGTTTGTTTCCCTTGGAGGCTCTCCGCTCTCAGACCAGCTTCGCACCTGGCTTTCAAGCTCAGCTATCCCACCGGCTCCCGCTCCCGAGACCGCCTGAAAACTCGTCGCCACCACCCTTTTTATCCTTGATACGTCATGAATGGGCTTAAGCGCCATAATGGCTACCGCAGTCGTGCAGTTGGGGTTGGCAACTATTCCTTTTTTCTCGTGAAGCGTGGCCGCCTGGGCGTTTATCTCGGGTACTACCAGGGGAATTTCGGGGTCCATCCGGAACGCCGAGCTGTTGTCGATAACCACCGCCCCGCTTGCGACGGCGCAGTCCGCGTATTTTCTGCTTCTCTCGGAGCCGGCGGAAAAAAGAGCTATGTCTATACCATGAAAAGAGTCCTCGCCCAGCACCGAAACGGCTATCTCCCTTCCGCAGAAGCTGTATTTTCTCCCTCGGGAGCGCTCAGAAGCGAGAAGGCGCAGTTCTCCCACGGGGAAATTTCTTTCCTCGAGTATCTGCATCATCTCCTGTCCCACGGCGCCCGTGGCTCCCGCTATCGCCACGTTGTATTTTTCCTTTCTTTCCATTTTCCTGTCAGTTCGCCCGGGTACGGTACTTCGATTCGATTCCGGCCACTTTCTCTATGTTTTCCTTCTCAGAGGGGTCCGCTTCGCTCTGGAACCAAGCGTCAAGGATTTCCTTGGCTACGTCGGGGGATATCAGACGCAGGCTCATGGCGAGTATGTTCGCGTCGTTCCACATGCGTGCCCCCGCGGCCGTTTTTGAGTCCGTGCACAGGGCGGCCCGTATTCCGGGGACCTTGTTCGCGGCAATGCTTACCCCGGTCCCCGTCGAGCAGAACAGTATTCCCTGATCGCACTCTTTTTCAGAAACCCTCTCGGCCACCTGCTCGGCGACTTCGGCCCACTCGACGTTTTCGTCCGCAAGAGGCCCGAAGAGCTCAATTTCCATCTCTCTTTTGCGAAGCTCCTCTATTACCTCGTCGGTAAGAGCGTTTTTTTCATCACTTCCAACAGCGATTTTCATCTTCAGGGTCTCCTTATTCCGAAATTAATTTATACCACAACCCCCGTTTCGGACATTTAGATGCATTTCCTTTGAATACAACCATTCTAGTTGCTCAAGCTGAGATTTTAGCCCCGAAAACAAGAATAACAAGCCCCCCTCAATAGGCTTTCTCACTTCTAATATTCTCCTGTCAAAGCATCCCACTCAAAAGAGGTGAGAAAACGCTTATCAACAACAGCTATGCCGTTTATCTTACAATCGGAATCAAATACGTATGCAATATTAAACAACGTAGGCTGTTTCTTGCCTTTTTTCTTGGCAACAGCGATTCGGATTATTCCCCCTTTTAAATTTTCATCAGACAACGGATCATTCCGAATCATTTTTAACCGTTCCCATCCTCCTTCCTCTTTTAAATGTTGAATGACCGCCGCCTCGGCAGTTTCAAGATCTTTTATCCCTTGACAGTGTTTTTGAACTGCCAAAGCGAAGATAGTACCTTCGCAAAGAAGAAATCCTGTCACGATCAATAGAATTAACCTTTTCATGTTCGATACCTTCTCTCTTCCTATGCAGAGATTAGGTTGTAGAAACTAGTCCTGCCAAGATAAGGCAAAACCGTTCCTGTAATAATTCATTTTTCTATCTGTTTAAGAAGCAAACTCAAGCTCTAGCTCCCTTTAAAAAGAGTTTGGATTCTGAAGGTCTCGAATCGAAAATCATATCAACCTCATTTCCATATAAATCTATACCATTAATACGGCGGGAACACACTTAAAGAAAACGAAAAACTGTCTTAATGTAGTGGTACACTTCTTTCAGGATTTTGCAACATCAATTACACAGACTGATATCTTGCGTTGCTCGTCGGTCGTGAGGCTGTTAATTAATCGTTCTTTAAGCTCCATGGCACTTTGCGGACGTGTTCCCGATCCTGGGGGCCGACATGACTCTTTGCCAAACCAGAATACTAAATAGATGCCATAGCCATCTGTCTCTGGGTCACGGGTATATTTCGCAATCAGTTGGCTTTTTATTGCACTCCATAAATCTTGATTATTGCTTCTTTTTATCTCGATTGGAATATTACACATAGCCTTGTATGCGATACGAATATCTGACCTCTTGTCATCTGCATAACGGCCTTCCGGTTGTGGATCAATTCCTAATGGGTTGAGTTTTATTCTTAGGTCCGAAAGCAATATATCTCGACAGAAGTTTTCAATGCGGGGTTTTGCGGGCTTGTTTTCTGTATCCATATCCCAATATTGACGCCAGTCAGATGTGTTGCCATCACGGATGTTCTTAGCAAGGTCAGTCAAAATATCTATTGTCAGTGCTGACAGGTCCGCCGCATTTGCGGGGTTCTTGTTGTCTAGAGTTTCAAGTACCTGGTTGACGCTGAAATGGCTGAAACTGGCTTCGCGACGAGCTGACTTCTGTGTGCGAAGAGCCTCCGTGAGGTATTGTTTCCATGAGAGTAACTCGTCATCTGATGAGAGTCTTTCAAGTGCTTCAGTAGCGCTTGGCGATTGAATCGATGTCAGTTGCTGAATTAATCTATGAACAAGATTTGCCGCTTCGGTCGATGGACTGACCCAACCGCTTTCCTCTGGGTCTGATAGCTTTGGTTTGTCAGAAGCTTCAATCAGTCTATATTTGAACAGAAGTCCAAGCGCATCCTCGGGTGACAGCCAAGTGAAGGGTGATGAATGTCCGATTGTCCGAATCAGAAATTCCAGTGCCGGGACATCTAGGCGTTTGATCAGTTTATCCGGGAATTCTTTGATGCATTCCAGTAGATTTTTAACTCTAAGCTCTCGACCGGTTAGACATGTCTCTAATTTTTCAATAAAACTTGAAGGCGAAACGATAAGTCCGGCTGTAAGCCAGTAGACACGTTGGGCTATATCCATGCTAGAATAGGAGAGCTTTCTTTTGACTAATTTTAGGAAGGGTTCTTCATCGCAGTGAAGAAGTGCCGCTCTGAGCAGATAATTCAATCCCGACAGTTGCTGCTTAACGCATCGTACAGAAAATTTCTTCAGAAGTTGTAAAGTGGCAAGGTTCGCCGCTTTTGCGTAATCATCTCGGAACGCCAGTCTGTACAGATTTGAGAGAGTCTCTTTGCTTTTACGCATTCTAGATAGAGCACATGAGGTTAAAACATCTGAAACTATATCTGGATTGGACACAAGCAATTTCTGGTACCAAAGAGGATGGGAATTTAAGAAACTTGTCGGCAGTGGTGCGTTGTAATAAAAAGCAATGGCTTGGCGCAACTGCTTTTCTTTAATGGGTATTTCTTCAAACTCAGGGTTGTTTCTGAATATCTCTTCCATGCCGGCTAAAAAGGGGAGTGCTAGATAATGTGCTTCATTGTTCTCTCTTAGCTGTATGATTTCAGCTTCATCCGGTATGTCGGAGCGAATAAGCGATTCCTGAAAAGCCTTGAGAACTGTTTCTACTAGGTATTCATTGCCACCGAGAAAGTCGTGCAAGTGGTCTGCGGGGTTACCACTTGGAAAGTTTGCGTTTTCCCCGAAAAACACTCTGGCTAAGTTGTGGAGCAAACGCGGCGAGCATCGGTTTTCACTTAGTACTTCTTTGTGTGATTTCAGATAGTTGATCCGTTTAAGTAGTTCCTGTTGCTCTCTTGCTTTTTGTTCCTCGGTAAAATTTTCTTGCTGCCTTGATATATTACGGTAATTAGATTGCGATGCTAAGAGTAGCTGTTTAAGGTCGGGTTTGTCAGCAAGGGCTTCCTCAATAACTTCTTCAGAAAGCCCCTTATTGAAAATGTTGTTTTCTATAGTGTGAGCCGCCGTGTGCAGGAAAAATTTTTTGAAATTTTCGTCAGTTGAAGCTATTGCGTGCTTAAGGCACCAAAGTCCGAAGTCTTGTGGAGGAATACATTCGAGACCACGGTCTCTGAAAAGTCTCCGGTCGATTTCATGAGGTTTTACATCGTCGCATTTCATCCATTCTTCAAACACCGCCTTCTGCATTTCTGGATGATCGTTCAACCATGAACGAATTTCCATCTTGTGGCTACCCCAGTCCACAATCTGACAGTCCGATACGATCCAGAGCCAGATTGAGAAACGGTCCAGAGGAACTTGGTCCTCCGCCATAGCAAGGAATCTAGCTAACCAGGCTGGAAACACCGTGGAAAAGAAGCTGAATTGCTTTTTTTCGGTTTCGTATTCAGCGAAAAAACTGTCAGAACGTCCGTAAAGCCCGTCAAGCAACTCAGCAAGTTGAGTGGTTGTTGTTTGTTGTAATATATCTCTAAGCCAGAAGAACCTGTAACTTCCGCTAAGATTCGGGGCTTTTGGTTCTCTGAAATATTTCCAGATATCCGAAGAAGAAAGAATGTCTGGATAAAGCTCTTTAAGGAGAATTCCCAGCAGCTGATCATCTGGGTCTGATATCGACTCCGCATTCACGTCCTCTAACAGATTTGTCATTTGAGTTAGGGAATGGTTGCCATTTTTTCCTTGTTGGATAAACGCACGGAGGGCGTTATCTCTGACATTCGGTGGCCAACTGTCATCTCTAACAATTTCCAGCAGAGCATCTCCAAGTTCAGGTATGGATGATCCGTGTTGAAGAGTTTCTAGCAGTAACCTGACAAGTGATTGTTGCGTATGGTTTCTTTCCGGATCAGTTAGAACGTTTTGAAAAAATTCCCGCACATCCGGCGTAGCCAGATATTCCAAGTGAGAATCATGTCCGATTAGCTGTGTATACCATGGATTTTTCTTCGTTTCATCGGCTATATGGTTCAAAATTTGGTGCTTCTCATCAATGGAGAATCCCCAAACGTCACCATAGAGAATTGTTCCAAGTGGGTCACGCTCGATAATCTCTCTTCTGCTTTGCGGACTGTGTGCCGCAAGCCAGGCAGAAAGACCGCGCAACTCAGACACAATTCCACCATCATATCCCGTCATCAAGGCGAGTACTCGTCTGACAGGAAGTCCCTCTTGTATTAGTTTTGCAAGATATTGTCCGCCTAGAAATTCGGCAACTTGTCTGTGGATTGGACTTACATGGGTTTCAGTGGGAGATTCAAAGGGAGATTCAAATAGCTTGGTGCTAAGCACATGGTGAAAAACTTCTTGGTCTTCGGTGTGTATTCTTTTCAGATGTATGTATTCATGGCTTGTCTCGTTATGCGTGAGAGTGTATCCGGCATGACCGGTAAGAAGTTGTATTGCGCAAAGCCTTCCGGCTTCATTAAGCAAGCTGCGAATATCGCTAGAATAACGTTTAACTAATTCATGCCCTTGATTGTGTTCTTCAAGTAATTTACGGCAGGCGAGACCGAACGTTTCCATTCGGGTTTCCGGCCAATTCCCGTCAGCAACTGCTGACGCCAGCATCTTGAGATTCTGGGGATTTACGAGCAAGATGCCGATTCCTTTTTCCTCAGCTGAAGCAACAAATAGTTCTGGATTATTAACGCCGTGGTTGCAACACAGAATTTTAAGGATGTCCTCGCGGGATAATGGGTCAAGGCGTAAAACCTTGAGCTTTCCGTCTGGTGACACATCTTTCAAATGATTTCTGTCGTTAGCTCCGAACCAGTCGGCTTCACGACAGGATAGACGGAAACGAGGACACCCTAAATCCTGAAGTTTTGCCCGAATTTGGTCAAAGGGTGTGCGCTGGTCGGACACTCCTGCACGCATTTCGTCGAGACCGTCAATAAACAATGTTGTTCCATGCCATTCAGGGCGATTTTCAAACGTGATGAAGTTACGTGCAGTGACATAATGGCCTTCTTCTTGGGCTGCTTCTCTTTTAAATGCTTCCGTTTTTCCGGCACCTGGGGGACCGAGCAGCACGTAGCAACTGTTGCCCCTGAATTCTTCCAACGGCATTGAAGAGGATCTATCGTCATGACTGCCGGTTTCAGGGATCTCGGTACATGTGCGGGGAGCAAAGTAATTCATGATTTCTCGAACCAATCCTTTGCCGGCACCGACAAAAATTCTTCAATCGGGATTCCGCCTTCGCCGACCAGTTCGCAGCGCAGAGGGTTGAACCGTTTCTCAAACTCTTCCAGTCCACTCATGTTTACTTGCTTTAGACTGCTTTTGACTTCAAAAGCAACAATCTTGGAACCCCGTTCCAGAACGAAATCCACCTCGTAATTCTTATCCCTCCAGTAATAGAGATGGACATTATCCCGTATTCCTGTGTTGAACAGATGGGCGCCTACTGTGCTTTCGACAAGACGTCCCCAAAAACTGCGGTCCGCTTTTGCCTCTTCAAAGGTGTATCCTGAAGAGGCTGACATAAGCGCGGTGTTAAGAACGTTAAGCTTAGGACTTGACGCCTTGCTGCGGGAAACGCCGCCCGCATACTTCTGAAGACCGGAAATAAGTCCTGCATTTGAGAGTAAGTCCAGATAGTGGGCCAAAGTTGTCGTGTTGCCGGCGTCTTTGAGCTGGCCGAGCATTTTATTGTATGAAAGTATCTGGCCTGAATACGCCGCGCCTAGTTCAAAAAGTCTTTTTAATAAAGCGGGTTTGTCCACGCGTCGCATCGCAAGGATATCGCGCTCGATGTTGGGTTCAACCAGAGCGCCGGTAATATACCGTTGCCAGTCTTCCTGCTTTTGAATTAACGGAGCTCCGCCTGGATAACCTCCAAAATAGATGTAGCTCTGCAGATCAAAATCAAACGCCGAGGACATCTCCGCAAATGACCAGTGAGCGAGATGTATAGGGAAAAAGCGTCCGGCCAGACTTTCGCTTAACCCCGTCTGCATAATCAGGGGAGCGGAACCGAGCAAAACGACATGAAGGGGACAGTCATTCCATTTGTCCTCGTCCCACAAACCCTTAACGGTTTCCGACCAGTTGGGGATTTTCTGGATTTCGTCAAACACAAGAATAAACCCGCGTTCCGAACGCCTAGCCTCTCTTCTGGCTTGTTCCCACCTGCGTACGAGCCACCTTGAATCCTTTTCCACGCTTATTGAGATGCTGGTTTCATCCGGTGTGGTAATTGAATCTTGTTCTGTATCTGGCAACGGATAGAAGGCGGTTGATTCGGGTTTGTCTACGGGCAGATATAGACTGCGCAGGTCGCATTGATACAGCGCTTGGCGAATAAGAGTGGTTTTGCCTGACTGACGGGGGCCGGTAATAATTGTAAGGAGTTTGGGTGCCTCGTTCAGGCGTTCGACGAGATCTGATATTATAGGTCGTTCGTACATTTCCGTGGATTGAATTACTCTATTGAGAACTTTTACTCAATAGAGTAATTCATGTATGAGTAAAGTCAAATCACAAACTACGTTCCCGTAAATTTCTCGATAATTAGCACGGTCGAAGCAGCAGCTCGTGTTTATAAGAAAAGCAGCTTCTTATCCTAACCAGCGTCCGGTTTTCTCACCTGTCCGCACATCTGACTTGAGCAGGACCATTTGACGAATTTAATTTAATTCTTGAGTATCTTTATCTGAGACTGGTTAGGCAGTTCAATCTCGAAATGCCCCAGGCGCACGAAGTCGTAAAAGCGCTACTTTAAGGACATAAAAATCTGAACATGCGAGGTAGAAGATATGTTCCACCGGCGAGATTCACAAGGTTATATCGGTACCGACAATCCTTCATATCGTGAACTTGGAGGGGGTTGTACTGCTTACTCACAAAGGCGATGGCAGAAGTCATGTGGCCGGGTCGGAGTTTTTCTCGTTGCCCTTGCCGTTTTCGCGACACTGACTTTGCTTGCCTGCTTGGACGACAGCGACCGCCCGAGCAGCATTGCCGATCAGCTCAGAAGCAATGCCGAGGCGTTTGAGTACACGGCTGGGAAGACTGGCGGGACACTGACGATTGCGACCATTTCAGAGCCGCTTACCCTGAACCTGGCTCTTGCGGACGATTCCGGATCGACAGGAGTTCTGGGGTATCTCTTCGAGGGTCTGACCGAGGTCTCCTGGCTCACTGACGAAGTCGAACCGTCGCTTGCCGAGTCCTGGACCCATTCGGATGACGGTCTGACCTGGACTTTCTCACTGCGCAAGGACGTGACGTGGCACGACGGAACACCTTTTACGGCGCGTGACGTGGAATTCACCTTCAACCGCATCATCTACAACGAGGAAATAAACTCCAGCAGCCGGGCAACATTCAACTTCCGGTTTCTTGACGAAGCTACCGGAACTTGGACGGAAGCCGAGATGACCGTTACGGCGCTTGACGACTATACGATACAGTGCGTTTTACCGGTGTCGTTTGCACCGTTTTTGCGCTCCATGGGTACCGCTATCTATCCCAAGCATATTCTGGAGCCGTACGTGGACGATGGCACTTTCAACGAAGTATGGGACATTGACACTGACCCGGCCGAAATCATCGGCACCGGTCCCTTTACCATTGAGCGCTATGTCCCCAAAGAACGCGTGGTCCTGAGCCGCAACCCGAACTACTGGCTAAAGGATGATGCGGGCAGCAGTCTGCCGTACTTGGACAAAGTCGTTCACTTTATCGTCCCGGACCTCAAGACTGAACTTGCCAGGTTCAAGGAAGGAGACTCAGACATTCATGGCGTGCTGGGCAGGGAGTTTGCGGAACTCGAACCGCTGCAGGCGGAGGGGAATTTCACGATCTACAGGAGAGGTCCGGCCTTAGGATCGACATTTTTGACCTTTAACCTGAATCTTGGCGAAAACCCGGATACAATGGAGCCGTATGTAGCGGCTGACAAGCTTAAGTGGTTCCGGAATACTCAGTTCCGTCGGGCTGTCGCGCACATCGTTGATAAAGAGGCGATCATACGCGACGTACATCACGGTCTCGGCTACCCGCAGTGGTCCTCCATCAGTCCGTCCGCGGGTGACTTCCACAATCCCGACGTGCGGCGGTACGAATACGACATCGCCGAAGCCAACCGCATCCTAGATAGCCTCGGCTGGGTTGATACCGACGGGGACGGGATTCGCGAAGACGATTCGGGCAATACGATTGAGTTCTCAATGGTAACCAATACCCAAAACAGCGTACGTGAAAGGGTTGGGATGATCGTCCAGCAGGGCCTCGAGGAGATCGGCGTCAAGGCGGATTTCAGGCTGGTCGCGTTCAGCGAACTCGTCTCCCAGTTGACACGTTCCTATGACTGGGAAGCCATGGTCATGGGTTTCGGAGGCGGAACGGATCCGCATGGCGGAATTGTTCTCTGGCACAGCAGTGAGAACTTGCACCTTTGGTATCCGAATCAGCCGCAGCCGACTACGGACTGGGAAGCCGAAATAGACCGCCTTTACGTGAGGGCGAGCCAGGAACTGGATCGCGATGAACGCGTAGCCCTCTACCACCGCGCCCAGGAGGTCGCTTCCGAGAACATGCCGCTCATCTACACGACACGTGGGGAGCGGATGAGTGCGGTCCGAAACGTCTTCGGCAACACGACGCCCACGCTTTACGGGCTTTGGGATATTCGCTACCTTTATCGAACCGATCTATAGCAGCGATCCCGAGTGTCGGAACAACGATGATTCCGGGCGCACGCAGTGCGGGTGGAAATCGGGTTTTTCTCTGGAGGATGACTATCTGCAAGGGGGTTTTGCGGTTCTTGACAGCAACTCCCTAGTATTTATAATGATACCCCTAGCAAGGAGTGAGCTTTTCCGCTCCTTTTTTTAGATTTTCATCTCTATTAAATCAGTCCAGCATGGAGGTAGTATCAGGTGAAGATAGTGGTTTTTATAACACAGACGCAGGACACCGAAGCAAGGATAAAGGTCGGTTCCTCCGGCGATTCCATAGACACAGAAGGCATGAAATGGATCATGAATCCTTATGATGAATTCGCCGTTGAGGAAGCCATCAGGACCAAGGAAGCATACGGGGGCGAAGTTGTTCTGATCACAGCGGGCCCGCAGCGTACCTCACAGGCGTTGCTTCAGGGACTTGCGATGGGCGCCGATTCCGCGGTGCATGTCTCAGATGAAGCTCTCGGAGAGACCGTGGATTCCCTTGTCATTTCGAAACTAGTTGCGTCGGAACTTGGGAATATTGAGGGGGTGGACCTGATTTTCACGGGTATGAAGATTATTGACGAGGAATCCGTGCAGGTAGGCATACAGATAGCCGAGGAACTTGGAATTGCCCATCTTGCGCTAGTAAGCAAGGTGATTGACGTAAAGCCGGACGAGAAAAAGCTTGTCTGCCAGAAAGAGATTGACGGCGGGAGCGTTTCCGTCGAGGTCTCTCTCCCGGCCCTTATAACCTGTCCCGATGCTATGAACGAGCCCCGCTACGCATCCGTTCCCAATATAATGAAAGCGAAGAGAAAACCGATGAAAGTAGTCTCCCTGGATGATGTGGACTTCGGTTCTCTCGGTATCAGCAGGGATACCGTGGGCAAATCCGGGGCGAAAATAAAAACAGTGAGTCTTGAGGTTCCCGAAGTGGAGAGAAAGCTGAGAATTATAAAGGGGAGCGACGAGACTACGGTCAAGGGAGACGAGATTGCCGAGTCCGCAAAGGAACTCGTTAAGCTTTTAAGAGATGACGCGAAGGTCATATGATCCGGGATATCCGGGATTGCTTTATCAGAAAGTATCGCTAGGAGGCTTGAATTAAATGAGTAGTGAAATCTGGGTTGTTGCTGATATAAAGGCTGACGGACAGATAAGAAAGGTGACGTTTGAGGTTCTTTCCGAGGCCAGAAGAAAACTTGGAGGTTCTGTATGCGCAGTGCTGCTCGGAAGCGGCGTTTCGGACAGGGCTTCTGAGCTTGCGAGCTACGGAGCGGAGAAAATCTACGTGGTCGACAATCCCAACCTCAAGGATTTTAATCCCGACGGTTACGTGAAAGCCCTTTGCGAACTCATACGGAAGCACTCTCCCGCGGTTGTGCTCTCAGGAAACACGGCTTTCGCCGAGGATTACATGCCCAGAGTTGCATCCGGCGTGGGTTCGGGGCTTGCCATGGACTGCGTGGACATAGGCATGACCGACGACGGAAGGCTTAGGATAAAAAGGTATTCACACTCAAGCAGGGCGATATCCACCCAGGAATTTAACGGCGACGGAAGCGCGATGATCGCCACCGTAAGACCCAATTCCTTCAAGGAGGAAGAGTCAGCCGGTGCGGGGCAGGTAGTGAACGAGGATGCCGGGATTACGGATGCCGACATGAAGATCAAGGTCATCGAAATAAAAACCAAGGAATCCGACAGACCCGAGCTTACCGAGGCCGAGAGGGTGGTTTCCGGCGGCAGGGGACTTGGGAGCGAGGAGAGTTTCAATCACATATACGATCTTGCGGATCTGCTTGGCGCGGCCGCGGGGGCGACAAGAGCCGCGGTCGACGCGGGATACTGTCCATATGACATGCAGGTCGGCCAGACTGGAAAGGCGGTGTCTCCCATACTTTACGTCGCAGTCGCCATATCCGGTTCGGTACAGCATTTCTCCGGCATGGGTTCATCCAAGGTCATAGTTTCCATAAACAAGGATCCTGAAGCCCCGATTTTCGCGAAATCCGATTATGGAATCTGCGGAGACCTTTTTCAGGTTCTTCCCCCGCTTACTGAGGAACTCAAAAAAGCCTTGTCCGAGTAACAAGACCCGTCACACTATATCGACGACTTCCGTTTTTTCCATGGCTCTGCCGAGGAACCTGGACGCGATCGAGGTGAAGGTTTCCGAATCGTCGGTTAGATAAAACGACATCTCCCGCGCTTTGCCGTCTTCTCTTAGCAGTCCCTGGGACCTTAGTATGTTCTCGGTCTGCTTGGCGGTTTCTTCAGCTGAGTCGACGAGATTTATCCCTTCTCCCATGACCCCGGCGATTGTGTCTTTAAGAATAGGGTAGTGTGTGCAGCCTAGTATCAGCACGTCTATTCCGGATTTCCTGAGATCTCCAAGATATTTCTCTGCTATAAGGACGGCGGTTTCATCATTTTCCCATCCTTCTTCTGCAAGCGGAACGAAAAGCGGGCAGGGTTTTGAGTGTATCTCGATTGGAGAGGAGCAGATTTCCCGCAGTTTTTTTTCGTAAGAGCCGCTTTTTATGGTCGCCTGGGTGCCTATTACCCCTATTTTCCCGTTGACGGTAAGTTCCGAGGCTTTTTTTGCTCCCGGTTCCACTACTCCCACAACGGGAATTTCGAGATTCTCTTTCAGCATCTCTATCGCGTAGGCAGACGCAGTGTTACACGCCACGACCAGGAGCTTTATGTCCTTTGATAGAAGGAAATTAGTGGTGCTCTCAACGTATTTTCTTACGGTCCTTTGGGATTTCGTTCCGTAAGGGACTCTGGCCGTATCGCCGAGATATACGATATTCTCCCCGCAAAGAAGATTCATTATCTCCTTTGAGACCGTAAGTCCTCCTATTCCCGAGTCAAAAATTCCTATTGCCCGGTTTCTTTTTTCTTCCATAATTCTGCCGTCGTGTCTGTGTGCTTGCTCCGGGGATGGGGAAAACAGATATTAAAGTCCGCCGGAGGAGGCGACTAACTCTCTTTTTTTGATCTTGAGCTTACCTTTTTGTATTCGTTCAGGTAGTCATCGGCAAGATTCTTGGCTCTCTGCACCCTCGCTCTTCTTATTTCCTTTCTTTTTTCCGCTTCTTTCCAGAGGCGGATTTCGTAGGGAGTCTCGGGGGTGAACTCGGGGACCGGAACGGGGTTTCCGGTTTCGTCAACTTTCACGTAGGTAAGAAATGCCGTGCACGCGTGGGATGACTCTCCGGTCTGGGTATCATAGGAATCAACCTTGATTGCCAGTTCAAGCGACCTTGTTCCCACGTGGGTAATACCCGCCTTGAATTCAATCAGATTCCCGACATTAAGCGGCGAATAGAAAAAAAGGTCGTCAAGGGATCCCGTAACCAGAACACCCTTGGAAAACCTTTTCGCCAGAATGGCGGCGCTCTCGTCAATGTACTTCATGAGCTTTCCTACGGACATGAATTTCCCGTAGAAGGCGTCTTCCGGGAGCACCATCTTAGTGGTATTGAAAATAAGCCTCGAGTTTTCCGTTTCATCCGCCACGTTGGAGACGTTCCTTTTCCGTTTTTTTATCTCCGGAAGTCTCCGCGCCTTTCTTTCCTCGGCCGAGGCTATGAGCTCGCGTTCGACCGTGCTGGATGCGCTTAGTTTCGCTTCTATTCTTCTCGGTTTTACGTTTTTGTCCACGGCGACGAAGGCCATGTAGGATAGGGTTATAAGCTTCTTTCCCTCGGTTTCCCCGTCTTCTGAGTGCACGCGTACCGCAACTTCAATGGACGAGTTTCCCGCATACTCAACCCAGCTCTCAAGAACCACTATCTCCCCGATTTTTACGGGGTTAAGAAAATCTATGCTGTCCGTGGCTCCCAGGACCGCGGGTCCATTTGCGAACTTAAAAGACGTGATACTGCCTGTAAGCATAATCCAGTCCATGAGTATTCCGCCGTGCAGGGTCCCGTGGTTGTTCGAGTGTTCGGGAAGCACGTACTGGACCATCTTGTTAGCAGTTTCGCGTATGGAGATCATGGGTTTTCTGGCCGCGCGCCGCCGCGGCTTACGCTCCGGGAGAAATTCAGTCAGTTTCCGCCCGAAGAACTATCTGTTCATCTTCAAGGGAGAAAATCGCCTTGCCGCCGCCTGAGAGCTCGCCGAAGAGGATTTCCTTTGAAAGCCGCTCCGCCACTTCGGAGTTTATTACTCTCTGCACTGGTCTTGCGCCGAGCTGGGGATCGTAGCCCTTTTGGGCGAGAAAAAGCCTTGCTTCCGGCGTAAGACTGATCGTTACTTTCTTCGGAACGAGCCTCTGCTGAAGCTCTCCGATCATCTTGTCAACTATTCTCTCCACTATCTTTATCTCAAGAGGGTTAAACCTGATAATTTCATTCAGCCGGTTTCTGAATTCCGGAGAGAAATACCTGTCTATGGCTTCCGGGCTCTTGTCTTCAAACTCTTTCTTCGCGAACCCGACGTTCCTGTTCATGCTTTCCCTCGAGCCGGTGTTTGTCGTCAGAATCAGAATTATCTGGCGGAAATCCACCTTCCTTCCGTTTGAATCCGTGAGGGTCGCGTGATCCATCACCTGAAGCAGAATGTTGTATATGTCCTCGTGCGCTTTCTCGATCTCATCGAGCAGAAGGACGCAGTGAGGAGATTTGTATATGGCCTCGGTAAGCTGTCCTCCCTGGTCATAGCCGACATATCCTGGCGGTGAACCTATGAGGCGGGAGACGGTGTGTTTTTCCATGTATTCGCTCATGTCGAAGCGTACGAATTCGACCCCAAGAAGCTCCGCGAGTTTTTTGGCAAGTTCCGTTTTGCCGACCCCCGTAGGTCCCGAGAACATGAAGGAGCCCACGGGCTTTTCCGGTTCGCTTATGCCGGCGCGCGACATCTGTATGGCGTTTACGAGCTTGTCTATGGCTTCGTCCTGGGCGTAGATGAATTCTTTTAGGTTGTCCCCGAGATTGTGGAGGAGGTTTCGGTCCTCGACTTTTACCGACTTGGTCGGTATTTTCGCGATCTTCGCTACCAGTTTTTCCATGTCGAATACTTTTACCTGTCTCGTTGTCTCGGGATCGGGATTGCGGAGCTTCACGGCGGCTCCGGCCTCGTCCATGATGTCGATCGCCTTGTCCGGAAGCTTTCTGTCCATTATGTACCTGTCAGATAGCTCTATGCACGCTTTTATCGCTCCCCGGGAGTATTTCACGTTATGGTACTTTTCGTAATGCCGCTTAAGTCCGAACAGGATTTTTCCGCAGTCCTCAATTGACGGCTCATCCACGGTTATTCTCTGGAATCTTCTTGAAAGCGCGTGGTCTTTCTCGAAGATGATCCTGTATTCCTTAAGCGTCGTTGTTCCTATACATTTTATGTCTCCTCCGGCAAGGGCGGGCTTTAGCATGTTAGACGCGTCGAGGCTTCCGCCGGAAACCGCTCCGGCTCCTATTACCGTGTGGATTTCGTCTATGAAAAGCACGTTGTCCGGGTCCTTCCTGGTCTCATCTATGACGGCGTTCAGTCTTTCCTCGAAGTCTCCCCGGTATTTTGTTCCTGCCGTAAGGGTTCCTATGTTGAGAAGGTGTATCTTGAGGTCTTTCATCGCTTCGGGAACTTCTCCGGAAACCACGCGGTGAGCCACACCTTCGACGATTGCCGTTTTTCCCACCCCCGCGTCCCCGACGAGCACTGGATTGTTTTTCTTTCTCTTGCCGAGAATATGGATTATCCTCTGAACCTCTTTCTCTCTTCCTATGAGGGGGTCGATGCTTCCGTTTCGGGCTTTTTCGATCAGGTCCGTGCAGTAAAGCTCAAGAGGGTCTTTGGTCTCGGGCTTTTTTGCTTCCTTCGGCTTTTCCTTTGCGGTTGCCGGTTTTTCCTGCTGTTCTTCGGTGCTCTCGCCTTTTCCGTGGGATATATGCTTTATAACGGCAAACCGGGTAAGCCCCTGGCGATTGAGGAAGTGCACGGCGTGCGATTCGGGCACCCTGAACATCGCGACCAGTATGTTAGCCCCGGTTATTTCTTCTTTTTCCGCACTTTCGGCGTGCATTGAAGCCACCCTGAAGATGTACTTGCTTCCTTCGGAGTAGGTCGGTTCGGGAAGATGAGGAGATTCGACAGAGGATACGTTCTTGCTCAGGTGCTCCTCAAGATCGTTTGCGAGAAGCCCTGTGTCGACGTCGCATTCTATCAGCACTTCCGCGGCGACTCTGTCCCTTGTGAGTTCAAGGAGTATATGCTCCGGGGTGATGAACTCGTGCTTGCGGTCTTTTGCCTGTTGGTAGGCGCGGTAAAGGGTTTTCTCGAGTTCTTCTGATGCTACCATGTCAGCTCCCCGCCTTTTGAACTTCAAGTATGCATTTCAGGGGGTGTTCGTATTTCTCCGCCAGGTTTTTTACCTGTCTTATCTTCGTGGTAGCTATGTCGTAGGTATAGCAGTCGACGACGCTTTTTCCCTTGGTGTGAGCTTCGAGCATTATGTTTCTGCTGTCGTTTTCATTTTTGAAGAACACCTTCATGAGAACCCAGACTACAAAATCCCTCGGGGTGTAGTCGTCATTCAGCAGGACTATCATATACATGTCCGGCCTCTTTACCCGGATATCCTCCCTGACGACCTGCTGAGGATCCTTGGTATCTGTCGGATTCTCACGCTCAGACATAAGCAGTATTTTATACGATTTTTTCCGGTTTGCCACCGCGGACCCGCTTAAGCGGGGAGTGTCTGTTGTACTCTGAGATAAGCGAGCGCGTGTAGGGTCTTTCTTCACGAAGGAAATTGTCTATGGATCTCTGCGCCCCGGTGTTGAAAAACAGGTGGGAGCTGTAGACCGGCACCGCTTCAAAACCGCGAAGGAACTTGTGCTCGCCCTGAGCACCGGCCTCGAAGATGTTTATTCCGTTGTCTATGGCAAACTCTATCGGTCTGTAGTAACAGCACTCAAAGTGAAGGTACGGAACCTCGACGTTGCATCCCCAGTACCTGCCGTAAAGCTTGTCGCCTTTTCTGAAGTTGATTGTGCCGCCTACCGGATGGCCGTCTATCTTCGCGATCACAAGCACGGTTTTTTCCCTGTACGTCTCGAACATCAGGTCGAAAAACTCCCTGTTAAGGTAGGCGTTTCCCCACTTCCTTGAGTTGGTATTCACGTAGAATTCCCATATTGAGTCTATGTGCTCGCGTCGTATCTGTTCTTTCTCGAGAACCGAGATATCCACTCCCAGATCGCTTAGGCGGCGTTTTTCCTTCTTTATCTGTTTTCTTCTTCCCGAGCGAAGATCCCCGAGAAAGTCATCGAAACAGAGATAGCCCGAGTTATGCCAGTGATACTGGTGGGTGAGCCTAGAGAGAAACCCGCAGTCAGAGAGCAGATCCTGCTCCTCTTCGGTTACGAACAGAAAATGTATTGAAGAGAGGCTTTTAAGGGAACATATTTCAATCAGTTTCTTTGTGAGTTCCCGCCCGCCCATTTCGTAATCGTAGTCTTTGCGCACAATTATTCTCGGTCCGGTTGTCGGGGTAAACGGCACTCCTGCGACCGCCTTGGGATAATATCTCAGCCCCGCGTCCTGATAGGCCCGTGCCCACTGCCAGTCGAATATGTACTCGCCGGAGGAATCGGTTTTGAGGTAGAACGTAACTGCCCCGACGAGTTCTTCCCCTTCGCGCAGCAGAAGATGGCGTGGTTCCCATCCGGTGCCCGGACCCACGCATCCGGATTTCTCGAGAGCGAGAAGAAAGTCAAACTCGAAAAAGGGGTTGTTATCGGGCTGGATGGAGTCGTATTCTTTTTTTTCGACCTCGGTTATAGAATGGCAAATCTGGAATGCGGCTTGTTTTCTGGATAGTTCTTTCCGTGCTTTCATGGTTTGCAACCGGCAAGTGAAACCTCAGTATGCTTCTAAACAGTGGTCTCCGGTTAGAAAACTACCTCATGGACTTGTTGTTGTCATACCGTGTGATTGCCTGTGGTCGGGAACACGCATTTAACTGTTGTAGTATCTGATTTCAGCCGTTATGAGCTATAATGATAGCCTGTATGAGAGGGGGACTTAATGAAAATATCTATTAGTGAAGCGCAGGCGAAATTATCCGCTCTGGTAAATGCGGCCTTGGCGGGCGAACAGGTAATCCTTACGAAGCACTGCAGGCCCGTGGCTGAAATAAGACCCTTTGCCGCCAAAAAGAGCCCTGCCGAAAAACTGTCCGCAATTCAGAGGATAGCAGCAAGGTCCAAGACCAAGCGTTTAAGCGGCGTTTCTGCGGCAGAAGCCGATAACTTCCTATACGATGATGATACCGGATTGCCTTCATGATCTTTGCTGACATATCCGCAATTACATTGCTGCATTCCGACTTAGGTTTTTTCCATACTCGCAACCGGGGGACAAGACCGGTATCACTGAAAATAGCATTGGGTTTGTTTTATTTCTGTTGAGATGATCAGTCTGTCAGGCATATGTCATTCCTTTGCTGGTAAGGAGCTTTTCCGGAACCTTGAATGGAGCATAAAAAAGGGAAGAAAATACGGTCTTGTAGGTCCGAACGGCTCGGGCAAAACCACGCTGCTTGAGATCGTAATGGGACTCATGGAACCGGAAAAGGGACAGGCCTCCGTTCCCTCCGCTCTGACCGTGGGCTATCTGCCGCAGATAACGGATCTGGGAACGGGCGATCTTACGGTGCTCTCGGCGGCCCGCGCGGGCGACCGCGGCGAAGGCGAGGACGATTCTGAAAAACCTGCCCATGAAGCCGAGAAAATCCTGTTCGGGCTGGGTTTTACGGGGGAACAGCTCTCCCATAAGGTTTCTTCTCTTTCGGGCGGCTGGAAAATGCGGGTTGAGCTTGCGAGGATACTTCTTCTGGAACCCCAGGTTCTTCTCCTCGATGAGCCGACCAACCACCTTGACATAAAAAGCATAGAGTGGCTTGAGGGATACCTTGGAAAGTACCGCGGAACCGTGGTTCTGGTATCTCACGACAAATACCTCCTTGACCGCATGGTTGACACGATAGCGGAGCTTGAAGGCGGGGTGATAAGGGAGTTTCGGGGCGATTATTCCTCTTACCTTGAAAGAAAAGAGCAGCTTGCCGCGGTCGCCGAGGCGACTGCCAAGAATCAGGAGAGAAAGCTCCGGGCGCAGCGCCGTTTCATAGAGCGTTTCAGGTACAAGGCTTCAAAGGCAAGGCAGGTGCAGAGCAGGATAAAAATGCTTGAGAAAATGGAGCCCGAATCCCCGTCCCCGGAGACCCGAAGAGCCCTTGAGTTTGATTTTCCCGCCCCCGAGCGCGCGGGACGCGTGGTTTACGAGATAAGCGATTTCTCAAAGGAGTATGAAACCCCCGGCGGGGCGGGAAATGTAGTTTTTCAAAACTCCTCCGCGCTTCGCGTCGAAAGAGGGGACAGGATAGCCGTTACCGGGAAAAACGGTGAGGGGAAGACCACTCTCTGCAAAATGATTGCCGGTGTGGAGAGCTTCTCCGGCCAAAGCCGCCTAGGCCACAACGTGACCCTGGGCTACTACGCGCAGAACCAGGACGAGATGCTTAATCCGCAGAACACGGTTTACGAGGAGTTCATCGGGGCTTATCCTCTTTTTTCCCAGACTGAGGCAAGAACGCTTCTGGGCTCATTTCTCTTCGGCGCTTCCGATATAACCAAGAAGGTCTCGGTTCTCTCAGGCGGCGAGAAAAGCCGCCTGTCACTTCTCAAGATTCTGGTTTCCCGCTCCAATTTTCTGGTTCTCGACGAGCCTACGAACCACCTTGACATGGCCTCGAAGGAGGTGCTTCGCTGCGCCCTCGAGGAGTATTCCGGCACTTTTCTGCTGATAAGCCACGACAGGTATTTCATTGACAGGCTAGTGAACAGGATATGGTACGTGGAAGGAGGAGGGGTTGAGACCTTTATCGGTAATTACTCGGAATTTCTCGAGAAAAAGGCCCGCAACTCCGATGACCAAGAAGTGCCTGCCGAGATTCAGGACGACGAACCCAGGAAAAAAACCGCAAAAGTCCTTGAGGCGGAGCGGCGAAACCGGCTTTACAGGGAACTTCGTGAAAAAGGCATAGAAAACATGGAGAACTGGACGCTTCTCTCGAAAAAACAGATGGAAAACGCCCTTTCGGATCTTGAGAGCAGGATATCAGAATGCGAGACTGAAAAAGAGGAGATGGAAAGGTTTCTTGCGAACCCCGAGGCTTCTCCACAAGGTACTGACTGGGAAGAAAAAACAAGGCAACTCGGCGAACTTGAGGCGAAGCTCTCCGCTCTTTACGGAAGGTGGGATGAGGTGAGCGAGCATATGCGCAAGAATTTCAGTTGAGAATAGTCCGGTTTCAGTCCTGCGGGTTTTTCTTTATAATGATGAAACCCGCGATTTTCTGATTTAGGGGAACTTTTGATGAACGCAGCCGTAATAGCGATAGTCGTAATAGCTCTTTACCTGGTCGGGTACAGGTATTACTCGAAGTTCATTTCCGAGAAAGTCTACGGAGTAAGAGACGGAGAGCCTACTCCTGCACACCAGTTGCGAGACGGCGTGGATTATGTGCCCGCCGGCAGACACATTCTTTTCGGCCACCATTTCGCATCCATAGCGGGAGCCGCGCCGATAATAGGGCCGGCAATAGCCGTGTTCTGGGGCTGGGTTCCGGCGATTATCTGGGTTGTGTTCGGAACGATTTTCATCGGGGCCGTTCATGATTTCGGTGCTCTGGTTATTTCGGCGAGAAACAGGGGAAGATCCGTCGGGGACCTCGCCGGCCTATTCATAAGCCCGAGGGGAAGAACCCTTTTTCTTCTCATGGTCTGCTTTCTGGTCTTTTTCGTTATAGCAGTTTTTGCCTACGCAATTGCGGTTCTTTTCGTAACCTTTCCCGCAAGCGTGCTTCCCGTGAACTTCCAGATACTGGTAGCCCTTGTTATCGGATTTCTTTTCTACAGAAAAAAGGTTCCCATCCTGTGGCCGTCGATAATTGCGCTTGTGCTTCTTTACTTCATGATGTGGGCGGGCACCAAAGTTCCCCTGACAATTCCCGAGGTGATGGGAAGCCAGGTGGTGACGTGGGTAATTATTCTTATGGTCTACTCCTTCGTGGCCTCGGTTCTTCCGGTGTGGATGCTTCTTCAGCCCAGAGACTACATAAACGGAATCCATCTTTTCGTAGGTCTCGTGATACTTATAACGGGGATAATGGTGGCGCATCCCGAAATGCAGGCCCCGGCCATTAACTTTTCCGCCGACGGGCTTCCCGTGCTTCCATTCCTTTTCATAACGGTTGCGTGCGGGGCAGTAAGCGGATTCCATGGTCTTGTCGCAAGCGGAACCACCTCAAAGCAGCTTGACAGGATGACGCACTCAAGGTTCGTGGGTTACGGGGGCATGCTGGGGGAGGGTACGCTTGCCATGATAGCGACCCTTGCGGTCGCGGCCGGGATAGAGCGCAGTGAATGGCTTAAGCACTATCATTCGTGGGAATCGGCATCAAGCGGCGGCATAGCGAATTTTGTCATGGGAACTTCGAGCTTTCTTACCTCAATACATATTCCCGAGGTGCTGGGGACCACCCTTATAAGCGTGATAGTGATAAGTTTCGCGGCGACTTCCCTTGATACCGGGGCCAGAATACAGAGGATCGTTATAGGCGAACTCGGGGAGGCCTACGGAATCAAGGCTCTTAAAAACAGGTATATCGGGGCGTTTTTCGCCATCGTGCCTCCGCTTGCTCTCGCGCTTTTCGCTCAGGTCCCTGGTAAGGGGCCAGGATCGGGAGGATTTCTGCTCTGGCCTCTTTTTGGCGCTACAAACCAACTGATAGCCGGAATCACGCTGCTTCTGATTACCCTTTACCTGAGAAGATTGAAAAAGCCGTTTATCTACACGCTCGTGCCGATGATTTTCTTGGTGGCCATGACTACCGCCTCCATATTTTTCAACCTTAAGTATTTTCTGCATAACACGCTTCTTTTCAGCCTCTCGGCGATAATGCTCATTCTTGCCGTCTGGCTGATTCTTGAAGCTGCGTTCGTATCTAGGAAAACCACGGGCGACGGGTGAGACGCTGGGTTACATCTCCTTTCTGTCCCGAAGCGCCTTGCCGAGCGTAAGTTCGTCTATGAACTCTATGTCTCCGCCGACGGGTATTCCGTAGGCTATTCTAGAGGTTCTGATCCCGAGGGGCTTTATTGTTCTTGAAAGATAAACAGCAGTAGCCTCGCCTTCGACGTTAGTGCCGGTCGCGACTATTATTTCCCTTATATCCTCGCGTTCCACTCTTGCCAGAAGTTCTTTTATTCTGAGGTCCTCTGGACCCACGCCTTCAAGGGGGGAGATTACTCCGTGGAGGACATGGTATTTTCCCCGGAACTCCCCGCTTCTCTCAATCGCCAGCAGGTCAAGTGGTTCTTCAACGATGCAGAGTACCTGTGGGTCTCTTGAGGGATCGGAGCAAATCGCGCACGGATCCTTTTCCGTGAAGTTAAAGCATGTGCTGCACGTGCTTACGTCGGATTTAGTGCTGATTATCGCGCTTGAGAGACTGCGCGCGTAGCCTTCTGATGATCGAAATATGTGAAATGCAAGGCGTGTTGCGTTTTTCTCCCCGATTCCCGGGAGCTTGGAAAGCTCTTCTATCAGTCTTGAGATCGGCTCGGGAAGGCCGGTTCTTTGCATTTCAGATAAGCCCCGGCGGAAGTCCCATGCCGGCGGTGAAGCGAGAGACTTCGTCTTTCATAAGCTCCTGTCCCTTGTAAAGGGCCTCGTTTACGGCGGCGGTCACAAGGTCCTGGAGCATCTCAATGTCGGTTTCGCTTATTATTTCGGGCTCTACCACTATTGATACTATCTCCCCCTTTGCTTTTGCGGTAACCGTGACCATTCCGCCCCCGGAAGAAGCTTCCACGGTTTTTTCCCCGGCCTCGTTCTGAAGGCGCTCCATCTGCTCCTTCATCTTCCCCATCTGCTTCATGATGTTCTTCATGTTTCCGCCTAATTTCATTTTTTCACCCCTAGCTTAAATTTTTTCTTTTTATCACGCTGGCGTCAAACTGCCGGATGGCGTAGTTAACTATCTCGTCCTCTGCGGGATCAGGCTTTCTCGAGGCTTTGCCGGTTCCGTTAATCCCCTCATCGTTTATGGTGTCGATATCGAGCCTTATTTTCTCAACGCCGAGCATCTCCCTTAGTATCTCTCTTAGTTTCCCTGATTTCTTAAGCTCTTTTTCATGATTTATGCCGTTTTTAAGAAACTTCACGCTCACCCGGTTCCCGCTTACTTCAAGCAGGTGTGCCTGGGCAAGCTTTCTTGCTAAAAACCTGTCTTTGCCGTGCACGAAGTCTACGACCTCCTGCTTTTCGGGGCCGCCGCCCGAGGTCTGTGCGTCGGCTGCGGACGCAGGTGTTTGCTTCGCCGGTTTTTCCGTTTTCTCCGCGTCTTTTTCTTCAACGTTCCTGCTCTTTTTCTCCACGGGTTTGTCTTCCCGTCTCTCGGGTACGCGTCCCGCGGCTTTTATCTGTCCTCCCGGCCCCCCCGGTGTTCTCTCCGTGCCGGAACCCCGCGACGACAGGTTCTCAAGCCTTTTCAGCATGTCATCTATTTTCTCGACTTTTCCGACCGTGCTCATCTTTACAAGCGCAAGCTCAAGCACGATTTCCGGGTAAAAGGAGCTGCGTATTTTCTCTCCCCCGTCGATTATTACGTTAAAAAGAAGTTCCACGGTTTCCGTGGATTCGTTCTTTACCAGTTCTGAGAGCTCGTCTTTTTCATCCGGGGAGAGGTCAGAAACAAAATCCTTGCCGCAGATCTTAAGGTAGAGCAGGTTTCTCATCATGTAGATGATGTCCTGGGCCATTCTCCTCGGGCTTATCCCCTTTGACGCCGCGTTCCGCACAAGCTCCACGCATTTCGCCGGTTCCTTTGCGAAGACGGCTTTTAGGATGCTTTTAAGCGACTCGTTATCCGGTATGCCGAGCAGGCTTATCACGTCCTTGTGGGTTATTCTCTCTTCAAAGGACACGGTCAGCTGGTCAAGCAGGCTCAGTGAATCCCTCATGCTTCCCTCAGATTCCCTTGCGATCAGGTAGAGGGTTTCCGTGTCGATCTTTATCTCCTCCGCCTTCGTTATCTTCTCGAGAGATTCCTTTATTTTCTCGACCGGTATTTTCTTGAAGTCGTATCTCTGGCAGCGGGACATGATGGTCGGGGGAACCTTGTGGGCTTCGGTGGTCGCCAGTATGAAAATCGCGTGCTCGGGGGGCTCTTCCATTATTTTAAGAAGGGCGTTAAAGGCCGACTGGGAGAGCATGTGCACTTCGTCGATTATGTAGACTTTCTTTCTCGCCGAAGCCGGGGAGTATTTCACGCTTTCTATGATCTCGCGAACGTCGGCTACGCCCGTGTGCGACGCGGCGTCAATCTCCTGCACATCAAGCGATCTTCCCTCTGATATCCCCTCGCAGCTTGAGCACTGGTCGGTTGAGCAGGGGTACTTGCCCCCGTCTTTTTTCTCGCAGTTTACGGCCTTTGCGACAATTCTCGCTGTTGATGTCTTACCCGTTCCTCTGGGTCCGGCGAAGAGAAGCGCGTGGGCTATTTTTCCTGACTCGATTGAATTTCTGAGGGTAACGGCGGGGAATTCCTGACCTATCAGGTCTTCGAAAGTCTGGGGACGCCACTTGCGGGCGAGTACTCTATAAGCCATATTTTTTAAAACCAGCGACCAGGTATCCGTAACGCACGGAGGTTTTTGCTACCGTTGCTCCCTTCCGGGCCTGGCGGAGTTCGCAAGCCCCAGTCGTACGGGCCCGGCCACTGGATTATTCTCCAAACAGGCGAACCGCTGCGGTCCGGTCTAATCACTCTACACAAAAACGGATTTTTTAGAAATGCGCGCTGGAGAAATCCGTTGCGTATCAGGGAAAAGCGACGCGATATGCCGGTTGGCGGATTTCCGCTAAAGTGGTTTTTAACGGTCGGGGTTATTTTTAATCTGTTTTTCAACAAGCTTTGCGCGTCTTTCTATAATGGAGCATATATCCGCGAAGATCGGGGATTTCCCCACCTCTTTCTCAAGAGAGCTTCTGAGCGCGGGAGCGTTTTCAAGGCAACTCCGCGCGGTGGTGAGGAGCAGCTCCTCGAGATTTTTTCTGGCAACCGCGGTATCGGGAACGAGTCGGCGCCAGTCTCTTGGGAATATCCTTTCCGGATCGTACCTCTTGCCGATCTTCATAGCCATTTTTCTTGACAGCCGCGAATAAACGGCCGTGTTCAGCAGATCGTAGGACGGGGCAAGTTCGGGTTTTCTTGCCCTGTAGAGAAGCGAGAAATTCTTTGCGTGCGCGTCCGCGTTGCCGATCAGGTAGTTGAATATCACTTTTTTCAGAAAATCGAGTTGATCCGCGGCGGGTCTCAGGCTGTGCCCTCTCAGCAGTTCCATGCAGCTGGATATGCCGGGTCCCCCTTCGCGTTCATATCTAATGTCCGGGGCGATACCCAGAGCCTGGCAGAAATCCTCCTGGTGCAGCCTTTTCGTAAGACCTTCTTTGTCCGTCACTCGGTCGTAACGCTCCACAAGCAGGTAAGGTACATCATCTGACCATCCCGCTCCAACTTCCGGAGTCTCAATTCCGACCAGATGAGCAAGGCGCATGCAGAACAGTTCATTCTGCACGGTATCTTTTAAATCACCGACCGCGGGCTTCAGTATATGGGTTGTCGGAACGGTGCCTCTCACAAGGGCGATCTTTCCGTCTTTTACGCTTACGGCGATTTTGTCCTGAGCCCCGGCGAGCGACATGCGTAATCCATCGTAGTCCGCAAGCAGCGGCCGTTGTTCAAGTAACCTCAGGATTTCGCTCAGTTTCCTCTCGTCAAGGATTTCCACGTCCCCTTCGTTTTCTTCGGGGGGTCTTGCGCCGCTGGGATATAAGGATACGGCTCCCGCGCACTCGCCGCCTACGGCTTCCAGCAGGGCGAAAACGTTGCCTTCGGAAATTCCAAGGTACCCGGCCAGCCTGTGCCGCACGATATCGTCGGGCAGGAATCCTGAAAAAAACGCCTTTACCGCGTTTCCTTCATAGGTCCCTTTCCCTAGAGGAAGAGATATGGACAGTGAGGGGCGGTCTGCTTCCAGGTATCCGGCATCGTAGGAGAACAGCAGTTCGGCGGAACCACGGGGCGAGAAGAGTTGACCGGCACAGATTCCATGCAGGTAAACATCGAGAATCCGGTTCATATGTCCCCGTGTCCTTTGACTGAAATGTCCATACCCAGCATCCTTACGACTTTCAGTGACTTGCCGAGGTGGCAGGACTCCTTTCCCCGCTCAAGTTCGCGGACGAACCTTGTTCCGACTCCGCAGGCGGCCGCAAGCTGTTCCTGAGTCAGCCCCTGATCTTTCCTGACTTTGCGTATGGTCTCGCCAAGTTGTCTAACGTTGTTGATGAGTAAGTTCATGAATCATCCCTTTCGGGTTTATTTTATCATGAAACAAGGCAAATGCAATAAAATCATCCCTTTCAGGACTATTTTAGATATTCAAAAAGATTTCGGGGAACAATGCTCCCGATCGGGATGAATTTCTCTGTGATCAAAGCTTTTTTCTTTCCCGTTAAGGGTGTATTCACTCGGGTTAAACGAACGACACATGTGATCTTAACGATTGATTCATAATTACTATTTGTATTGAATGGTAAGAAGGCTATAAAATGAGCCTAGAGATATTTGCTAGTTGGAGGTGAAAGCACATGCATGTAAAAAGAATTGACGATATAGAAAGTGAGGTCCTGGAGTCGGGAAGCGGCGTTTCAAGACAGATGCTCATAGGTCCCGAGGAGGGTCCTAATTTCTCTATGAGAAAGCTTGTCATTGAACCCGGGGGCGGCATTCCCGCTCATACAAGTAGCGCCGAGCATGAGCAGTATGTTCTTGGCGGCACGGCCAGGGTTGGAATCGGGGACCAGGTTTATGAAGTGGCGAAGGGCGACGTGGTCTTTATCCCCGCCGGAGAACTGCACTGGTATGAAGCTTACGGAGAGGAATCTTTTGAGCTTCTGTCGGTTCTGCCGAATAAAGACACCGAGATGGTTTTCGCAAAATAGCCGCTCCGGAAAAGACAGGAAAGACCGATGCTCGCTCGTTAAGGTCAGCTGGGACTGCATATAATTCCCCTAAATGTCTATGGAACAATCCGTCTTCTCTGTGCTATAATAAAAAACACCATGTATGTAAAAAAGGTTAAAGAAGTAGAGAGTACGATTATCGGAGCAGGACAGGGTACTTCAAGGCAGGTTCTCATTAGTCCGGAGGAAGGACCGAACTTCGCAATGAGAAAGTTTGTTATGCAGCCTGGAGGCGATATCCCCGCTCATACCAATGCCGTTGAGCACGAGCAGTATGTGCTTGGAGGCAAGGCGCGTATTGGAATCGGAGATGAAGTGTATAACGTCGAGAAGGATGATGTGGTCTTTATTCCCGCCGGGGTTCCCCACTGGTATGAAGTCGAGGGTGAGGAGCCTTTTGAGTTTCTGTGCCTTGTGCCGAATCTTGAAGACAAGATAGAGCTTATAAAATAATCGTGCTTGGGACCAACTGAATCTGGCGGAGAGAGTGGGATTCGAACCCACGAGGGAGCGTAAACCCCCTACACGCTTTCCAGGCGTGCACCTTCGGCCACTCGGTCATCTCTCCGTGTTATTCTTGATGACACTACAAGTTGTCATTTTTTCGGGAGTTTTATAAACAATTTCCCGCGGTTCGTGAAAAACCCTCTCTAGTTTAACAAGAGAATTGGTGTTTGTTAAACTATCAAAATGCCAGAGAAATGGAAACTTCAAAAGAGCACTCCGCTTAACGACTACAGAATCTTTTCAACGAAAAAGAAAAGCGCCATCTCGCCCGAAGATGGCGCCGTCCATGACTTCTACGTGATGGACGCTCCCGACTGGGTTAACATTATCCCCGTTACGCCCTCTGGTGAAATAGTTCTTATAAACCAGTTTCGCCACGGCACTGGGGAGATCACGCTTGAGATTCCGGGCGGAATGATTGACCCGGGGGAAAGCCCTGTTGAGTGCGCGCGCAGGGAACTCCTTGAGGAAACGGGATTTACCTCCACCCGGTGGAAGCAGATAGGATGCGTCAGGCCGAACCCTGCATTCATGTCAAATTCCTGCTTTACCTTTCTGGCATCTGACTGTGAGCGGACGTCGGAACCGTCTTTTGACACTACAGAAGACATAGAAACCTTGCTTGTCTCTCCGCGGGAGATAAAACGATACATAAGGGAAGGCACCATAGATCACTGCATAGTGATAGCGGCGTTCGGGTTTTACTTTCTCGGGGAGTGACCCTGTTGATTTCTCCGGGTTTAGCGAGAATAATAGTCCCCTACCTTAAAGGGCGGGTGGCGGAATAGGTAGACGCGACGGCCTCAAAAGCCGTTGGGCTTTAGCCCGTGAGGGTTCGATTCCCTCTCCGCCCAGAAAAGGCTTCCGCTTCCCCTTCCCCAAAACCCAGTATCCTCAGTACCTGGCCATTTCCGAGTCGTACTTCTCAGCCCACTCGTCTATGCCGCCCTTGAGGTTTTTAACATTACTGAAACCCTGCTCGACAAGGAAAGTCGCGGCCTTCATGCTTCTCCCGCCATGGTGGCAGTGAACGACTATGTCGTCCTTGGGGTCAAGTTCGTCCGTTCTGTCCTTGAGTTCGCCTAGGGGAATAAGCTTTGATCCCTCCAGGTTGCATATTTCGTACTCATGGGGCTCTCTCACGTCTATCAGAACGAAATCGGCCTTGTTCTCCTTAATGGAGCTGAACTCCTCGACGGTTATCTCCTCGACCTTGGGTTTTTCCTCTTGAGCCTCTTCGCCTCGGCCGATACCGCAGAACTCCTGGTAATCTATGAGTTCGGTCACGGTGGCGTTCTCGCCGCAGACGGGGCAGTCGGGATCTTTCCTGAGCTTGAGTATCCTCGGCTCCATGGTGAGGACGTCAATGAAGAGAAGCCTCCCTATAAGCGGCTCTCCCTCGCCGATTACAAGCTTTACGACCTCCGCTGCCTGCATGGTTCCCACCACTCCGGGCAGTATTCCAAGCACTCCTCCTTCGGCGCAACTCGGCACGAGTCCCGGGGGAGGGGGTTCCGGATAGAGACACCTGTAGCAGGGGCCTCTTTTCGCGTCGAACACGCTTACCTGGCCCTCGAATCTGAAGATGCTCCCGTAGACGTTCGGAATCCCGAGGAAAACGCAGGCGTCGTTCGTGAGATACCTCGTGGCGAAATTATCCGTTCCGTCAACGACCACGTCATAGTCCTTCATGATCTCCATGGCGTTATCCGAATTCAGCATCTCGTTATAGGTAACGATATTGGTATCGGAGTTAAGCTCCAGGAGACGGTCCCTTGCGGACTCCACCTTGGGAGTGCCAACGGTCTTTTCGCTGTGGATCACCTGCCTTTGCAGGTTGCTGAAATCCACCACGTCGAAATCCAGTATTCCCAGGGTGCCGACCCCCGCAGCCGCGAGGTAGAGAGCAAGCGGAGACCCGAGCCCTCCGGCGCCGATACACAGGACCCTTGAGTTCTTGAGTTTTTTCTGTCCCTCAATGCCGACTTCGGGCATTATAAGGTGCCTGCTGTACCTGGTTATCTCCTGATTGCTCAAGTCCATTTTGAATACCTTCCTTTCGATCTAAAATATTCAGACAGTAAAGTTAGTACATGATCTGCATATTTTCAAACCGCAAACGCAACTTTCCCGTCAGTTAAGAAAAGGGAATTTCCCTGGAATTGGAATAACCGGATTCTTAGTTTCCTGGGAATTAATTCTTTACTACTACGTTGGTTGCGGTGGGTCCTTTCTTACCTTGAATTATCTCAAAGTCTACTTCGTCACCTTCATTGAGAGTCTTGTAACCTTCTCCCTCGATAGCGGTGTAATGAACAAAAACATCATCCTGCACTTCTGCGGATGTTATAAATCCATAGCCCTTGGAGCTATTAAACCATTTTACAGTTCCCTGCATTGCAATACCTACCTCTAAAAAATTTAATATCTGCGGGATTATTCCACAGCTATATTGCTTTGTCAAACTGTACTTCCTCCTTCTCCAGGAAAAATTCTGGATTCGGAGGAATATACAGTAGTTCTCAAAGCGTTTCGCGTTATACCTGCGTATATCTCAAATCCGCGCAGAGCGGATTCTTAAGCAGGCACAACGTTGGTTGCGGTGGGTCCTTTTTTACCTTGAGTGATCTCAAAGCTTACTTCGTCACCCTCATTGAGAGTTTTGTAGCCATCGCCCTCAATAGCGGTGTAATGAACAAAAACATCATCCTGCACTTCTGCGGATGTTATAAATCCATAGCCTTTGGAGCTATTAAACCATTTTACAGTTCCCTGCATTATAATACCTACCTCTAGAAATTTAATATCCGCGGGATTATGCTGGACATGTACTGGTTTGTCAAACAAAATTTTTTCTTCTCCAGAGAAAATTCCGGATTAGGAGGAAACCATGTAGTGTTTCTCGGAACTTTTCGCAGTATAATTACGTGCATCTCAAATCCGCGCAAAGCGGATTCTAAAGTAGGTATAAAATCAATGGAAGACAGGAAAAGAAAAAGAATCTACATTTTCTGCATAGTGTTGTTTGTGCTCGGAGGGGGGCTTTTCTTTTATAACGTAGTGAAAAGCTTCACCGGCCTCGGCTCGACGCTTAATGAATACACTTTTCCGGGAAGCCACTCAATCCGGCTTGAGGAAAAGGGGCTTTATTCAATCTACCACCAGTATGAGAGCGCTTTTGACGGGGGAAAGACAGAGGATGCCTCCGTCGAGGAGAGCTCG
Source organism: Candidatus Dadabacteria bacterium (assembly GCA_022827275.1). Lineage (GTDB taxonomy): Bacteria > Desulfobacterota_D > UBA1144 > Nemesobacterales > Nemesobacteraceae > Nemesobacter. The sequence goes on from JAJDTG010000010.1 coordinate 208,317, forward strand.
ATAGTCCTTTACCTGAAAAAAGTTCCGAGTGCGGAGAACGTGGAGCTGAAGGTGCCCGGTTCAAAGAAAAGATACAGTTATATGGGAAAGAGGGGAGTGAAGATATTTGAGTTCGAGAATCCCGGGCCGACGGGTTACGTAATCGAGTCTTTCTCAAGCGCTTCTTCCCGGGACGCCTCCTACACGCTTGTTGTTGAGCGCGGGTTCGAGATAACCAGGCTTAAGGGGATACTCATCTCCCAGGCGTTTTTGCTTGTCCCGACCCTTTTCGCGATAATACTTTTCATGCGCACCTACATAAGGAGCTGACCGCGGCAGATGTTCAGAGAGGTAAAATCCCGGGTTCTTGCTTTCGATATAGAGTGGGTTCCCGACCCGGAGTCGGGAAAGGTGGCGTACGAACTTCCCCGAGATATGCCCGACCGCGAGGTGATCGAGTTTATGTGGGAGCAGGGCGGGGCGACCGAGGAAGAGCCCATGCCGTTTCTTAAGACGGTTCTCTCCAAGATAGTGTCGATCTCAATGGTCTTCCGGGAATCTGATAAAGACGGAACGGCTTCAAGGCTCAAGCTTCACTCCATTCCGTCAATTCCGACTTCGGACGAAGACTGCTCCGAGAGAAGAATCATAGAAGACTTTTTCAAGATTCTCGACAAGCACCACCCCCAGCTTGTCGGGTACAACACCTCAGGGGCCGACATTCCGATTCTGGCGCAGAGGATGATCAAGCACGGACTCGGGGGCGGTTTCTTCACGCAGAGGCCTAACAGACCCTGGGAAGGCGCCGATTTCTTTGCCCGCGGAAGCGACTGGAACGTCGATTTGATGCGCTGCGTAAGCACATGGGGAAAAGGTACCCCGTCTCTTCACGAGATATCGGTCGTAAGCGGAATCCCGGGGAAGATGGAAGGTGTTGACGGAAAGCAGGTCGCTCCGATGTGGCTTGAGGGAAGACTTGACGAGATAGTCGCCTATAACGAGTGCGACGCTCTTACGACCTATCTCCTGTGGCTCAGGATGGCCCACTCGATCGGACACTTCGATTCAGACCGGTACGCGGAGGAACAGCAACTGCTTCGCGACATGATAAAGCAAGAGGCCGAGAGCCCTGAAAGGCGACGGCATCTTCTGGCTTACCTATCAAAGTGGGAGAGCCTAAGCGGGGTAGGGACGGATGGGTAGCAAGCAGTCCGAAAGTCACGGCGTCGCCGTTCTTTCCTTCTACAAGTTCGTTGATCTTGACGGCCTCTTCGAAATAAGGGAATCCCTGCTCTCGCTTTGCGGGAAAAACGGCATAAACGGCACCTTCATTCTCGCTTCTGAGGGAATAAACGCAACCGTGGCGGGCACCCGGGAGGGCATAGACGGGCTTATCGCCTATCTTGAGAGCGACACGAGGCTCTCGGGCGCGCAGTACAAGCTCAGTTACAACGAGAAAAATCCCTTTCACCGGCTCAAGGTCAAATTCAAAAAAGAGCTGGTCCCCATGGGCGTAAGCGGCATAAGGCCCCAGCGCCTCTCGGGAAAGCGTATACCGCCCGAGCAGTGGAACGAGCTTATAAGCCGCCCCGACGTGCTTCTTATAGACACGAGAAACGATTACGAAAACCGCGTCGGAACCTTCAGGGGCGCCGCGAATCCCGAGACGGAGCACTTCAGGGAGTTTCCCGAATACGTGAGGGAAAACCTCGACCCAGCAGAGCACAAGGAAGTTGCGATGTTCTGCACGGGCGGGATAAGGTGCGAAAAAGCGACATCCTATCTTCTTGAGAGGGGATTTAAGCGGGTGTATCAGCTTGAAGGAGGGATACTTTCCTACCTCGAGCAGGTTCCGCGCGAGCAGAGCCTGTGGGAAGGGGAGTGTTTCGTGTTTGACGACCGCACCTCTGTCGGCCACGATCTTTCCAGGGGAACCTGGAGTACGTGCAGGAACTGCAGGGAGCCCATATCTCCTGAGGACAGGGAATCCGAGGGATTCCGGGAGGGGGTATCATGTCCCCGCTGCCATGCGAAGCTTACTCCCGAGAGGATTTCATCGCTTGAGGAAAGACAGAAACAGATGAGGCTTGCCAGGGAGAGAAACAGCAAACATCTCGGGGCCGTAATAAAAAGAGGGAGTGCGAAACGGGCGCAGGGTTAATCCCGGGCGTCAAGCTCGTCCTTTAAGATCTTGTAGTCTATGCTGTCGACAAGAGCTTTCCAGCTCGCTTCCACTATGTTGTCGGAAACCCCCACAGTGCTCCACCTCTTCTCACCGTCTCCCGATTCCACAAGCACCCTTACCACGGAGTCGGTGCCGCCCGACCTTGATACTACCCTTACCCTGTAATCCAGCAGCCGCAGAGTCTTGAGCCCGGGGAAGAATTTCTCAAGCGATTTCCGAAGTGCCCCGTCTATTGCGCTTACGGGACCTGTTCCCCTTGCCACCGTGTACTCCGTGACGCCGTTTACCTGGACCTCCGCGGTGGCCTCTGAGAGCGGCTCCTCGTCTCCTTCCCGCTTTTCAACCAGAGTCCGGGTGTTTTTGAGGTAGAAGCGCTTTTTATAAGTGCCCAGGGTTTTCCTGATCAGCAGTTCAAAGGATGCGTCCGCCCCCTCGAATTCGTAACCCTGGTTCTCCAGGACCTTGAGTTCGTTCAGTATCTCGAGGATCCTTTCGTCCTTGGGGTCTATGTCCACTCCCAGTTCCTGGGCCTTGTAGGCTATGTTGGCCCGGCCGGAGAGGTCAGAAACCAGCACCCGCCTCCTGTTGCCGACGCTTCGGGGCTCTACGTGCTCGTAGGTATCTGAATTCTTCATTACGGCGCTTACGTGAATACCCCCCTTGTGGGCGAAGGCGCTTTCGCCGACAAATGCCTGCTTCTTGAGCGGGGGAAGATTGGTGAGTTCATGAATAAAATGGGACACGGAATAGAGTTTTTTCAGGTTCTCTTCGGAAATGGAATTCATCCCAAGCTTTAAGGCGATATTCGGTATTATGGCGCAGAGATTGGCGTTTCCGCACCGCTCCCCGTAGCCGTTCATGGTTCCCTGGACCTGGGACGCTCCTCCCCTTACCGCGTAAAGCGTGTTTGCGACCCCGACTTCGCTGTCGTTATGGGTGTGTATTCCGAGGCTCGGGTCATCGAACATGCCGTTAACTTCCCTTATGGCGCCCTCGACGTCCCAAGGCATGGATCCGCCGTTTGTGTCGCATAAAACGACAGTGTCGACTCCCGCCCCGTAGGCGGTCTCAAGAACCTTCGCTGAGTACTCGGAATTTCTCTTCCAGCCGTCAAAGAAATGCTCGGCATCGAAAAACACCTTGTCCACATGGCGTTTGAGGTACTCGATCGAGTCGTGTACGAGCTCCAGGTTCTCTTCAAGCTCTATTTTCAGGGCCTCCGTGACCTGGAAGTCCCAGCTTTTCCCGACAATCGTCACAACCGGGGTTTCAGCCTGCAAAAGTGCCTGTATGCTCGCGTCCTCCCCGCAGCTTTTCCTGGCGCGTCTCGTGCTTCCGAAAGCCGCGACGCTCGCGTTTTTAAGCCCAAGTTTCTTCGCTTCCTCGAAATACCCCTTGTCCCTCTCGTTAGAGCCGGGCCATCCGCCCTCGATGTAATGCACCCCGAGGTCATCCAGTCTTTGCGTTATCCGGATCTTGTCGTGTATGGAAAAGGATATGTTTTCCCCCTGGGTTCCGTCGCGCAGGGTCACGTCGTATATTTCAACGGTTCTCGAATTACTCATCGGTTTTTCCAAGATTAAAGGCGTTGTGAAGAGTCCTTACGGCGGTCTCCGTGTCTTTTTCCTCAAGCACACAGGAGATCTTTATTTCCGAAGTGCTTATCATCATAATGTTAATCCCCTCGTTTGCAAGCGTCTTGAACATGCGCGAAGCCACTCCGGAGTGGGTCTTCATTCCCACTCCCACAAGGGATATCTTGGAGATAAGGTTGTCGGAGAGCACTTCCTTTGCCCCAAGCTCCCGGGCCATCTTCTCCGAGAGTTCTATTGATTTTTTGAAATCCGACTTGGGTACGGTGAACGTAAGGTCTGTAAACCCTTCCGTGCTCACGTTCTGAACAATCATGTCGACTACTATGCTCTCGTCCGCAAGCGACGAAAAGAGCCTGGCCGCTATGCCGGGCTGGTCGGGCACCTGCGTCACGGTGATCTTAGCCTGGTCCCTGTCGTAGGAGACTCCCGATACCACAACTTCTTCCATGGATTTCATAACTTTTTCCTCATCAAGGACCCAGGTCCCCTCGTCCTCGGGCCTCGGAGTTGACTTAACATGTATAGGCACTTTAAATTTTTTTGCAAATTCAACCGCGCGGGCCTGGAGCACCTTGGAGCCCAGAGACGCCATCTCGAGCATCTCGTCATAGGAGATCCGGCTGAGCTTTCTTGCGTCGGGACAGACCCCGGGATCCGTGGTGTATACCCCGTCCACGTCATCCTTGTAAAGCTCGCACGCGTCGGCTCCCATCACGGCCGCAAGCGCCACCGCGGTCAGGTCGGAGCCTCCCCGCCCGAGCGTGGTGAGATTCCCGTCCTTGTCAACTCCCTGGAATCCCGCTACCACGACCGCCTTTTTTTCACCCAGAGCAACACGGATGTTCCTGTCGTCAATCGACTTTATCTTCGCCTTGGAGTAAATGTTGTCGGTGGTGATCCTTATCTGGTGTCCCTGAAAAGATATCGCGTCCTGCCCGAGGGATTTTACCGTCATCGCCACGAGGCCGGAGGATACCTGCTCCCCGCTTGATGTTATGACGTCAAACTCCCTTTCATCGGGGGGGTCCATTATCTCTTTTGCGAGCCCAACCAGCCTGTCGGTTTCGCCCGCCATGGCGGAAACCACCGCTATCACGTCGTTTTTCTTCTTTTTCGTTGCTACTATGTGCTCGGCTACGCGCCTTATTTTTTCGATGCTAGCAACGCTTGTTCCGCCGTATTTCTGAACGACAAGAGCCATTTTCCCTTACCTGCAACCTTTATTGTTCTCGATTCCTCATCCCCTTGGGGCGGGAATTGGATATCAATTATAACAGCGTTTCCCGGTAATACATCCCGCACCTTATCCGCCCATTCCACGACGGAGACGCCGTCACCGTAGAAAAATTCCTCATAGCCCGTATTCTCGAACTCCGCGCCGCCCGACAGCCTGTATACGTCGAAGTGGAAGAGAGGCACGCTGCCTTCATAGCAGCTCATTATGACGAATGTGGGGCTGTTGGGTTCCTCCTCTATTCCCAGGCCGCGGGCAAGCCCCTTGGCGAACACCGTTTTCCCCGCGCCGAGATCTCCAGTTAGTCCCACGACGGAGCCCCGTGGTATCAGTCTCCCCATTATCTCGCCGCAAAGCATAGTCTGCTCGGGTTTGCTTACTTCTAGGAGGAATGCGGGATCCATGGGAGCTATCTTACCGTGGCGAAATGCCTTTCCTCCGTCGATGAAATGACGGAGTTTCTAGAGGCGGGGATTTTACGCGATATTTCAGAGGCGGTAAAGCCGGCGGTGCCCGTTTCCTCTAACAGAAGGTCGGCCGCGTGGCCGTGGAGGAAAACACCGAGCAGGCAGGACTGAAGAGGGTCGTATCCCTGGGCCGCGAGTCCCCCGATTATTCCCGTAAGCACGTCTCCGGTCCCGGCCGTGGCCATGGCGGAGTTTCCGGTCGGGTTTATGAACACCTCCCCGCCGGGGGTGGAGACGACAGTTCTCGCCCCCTTAAGGACAACGTAGCATCCGTATTTCTCAGAAAACCGGGTCGAGACCCCGACGCGGTCATCCTGCACCTGTTTTGTTCCTACGCCGCAGAGCCTTGCCATTTCCCCCGGGTGCGGAGTTATTACCGCGGGAATTTTTGTTTTCCTGAGCACCCCGGGGTCCTTTGAAATTATATTGAGAGCGTCTGCATCGAGCACAACCGGCACTTCGCACTGGGTTATTACTCTTTCCAGGAATTTCCCCGTGCCTTTGGATGTCGATATCCCTGGCCCTGCGGCAAGCGCCGTCTTTTTGCCTTCAAGTTCCCTGAGCACCTCTTCGTGCGCGTCGGGATGGAAGGTTCCGTTCTTTGAGTCCTTAAGCGAAACGGACATTACCTCCGTTGTCTTTTCCTCGACGGCCGGGAATATGCTGTCTGGAACCCCCAGGGTCACGAGCCCGCTTCCGGCGCGGAGCGCCGCCTCAGCAGAGAGGACCGCGGCCCCGCTTTTTCCCGGAGAACCCGCAAGCACGAGAAGATGTCCGTAGGTCCCCTTGTGGGAATCTGCGGCCCTTTTTTTAATGAGTCCCCGGCATTTTCGAAACGTGAGAAGTTCAAAGGGGAGATCCTCCCAAAGCGTCTTGGGGATTGTTATGTCCGTTACGCAGAGCTTTCCCGAGTAATCCACTCCGGGGTGAATGCACATCCCGAGCTTAGCCGGGGCGAAGGTGACCGTGACGTCGGCCTGCACCGCTGCCCCCAGAGGCCGCCCCGTATCGGCGTCAAGTCCCGAGGGTATATCCACAGAAACGCGCCGGGCGCTCTGGCGGTTTATGAACTTTATGAGTTTCTCGTAAAATCCTTCCACGTTCCTGTCGAGCCCGGTACCGAAGATGGCGTCGACTATGACGTCTGTGTCCTTTATTCTGGGGAGTTTTCCGCCGAGCTCTCTTACATCGGCTTCAATCTCGAGAAGCGAGTCGAGGTTCGTTTTTGCGTCACCCCTGTAGCGCTCCTTTTTCTCGGTGATGTGGATGCTTACCTCCTTTCCCGAGGAAACAAGATGGCGCGCGATTACGAAACCGTCCCCGGCGTTGTTGCCGGCGCCGCAGATAACCGTCATTTTCTTTGCGGAGGGACACTCGGCGAGTATGACGGACGCCACGGCTCTCCCGGCGTTCTCCATCAGCACGACGCCCGGAACTCCGAATTCCTCAATTGTCCTTCGGTCTATCTCCCTTGATATCTGCTTGGTTGAAAGTTTCATGGTTCTCTGGGGCCGGTCCCCCGGATTTGCCTATTTTCCCATACCGCCCGCTCCGGTGGGTCTTGTATCTCCGAGGTCCTCTATATGCGCAGTGATGAATTCCTCGGCGTGATCAAAGCAGAAGTAGTAGGAAAGAAGGGTGCTGCCGCTTCGGTTGACCGTGATCAGCTGGTAGTGGCGGCTGCAGATATCCATTCCGCACCTGACGCACTGCTTGATCTGGTTTCTTTCTCCCGAAAGTTCGCATTGCTCTCCTCCGGGACTTACGTGATCACACTGGTATATTTCAACTTCTATCGTTTTTACCGACAAGTGCTTTACCTCCCCTTGGTTTCTTCATTAATTATACAGTTTTGCGTAGGCGTTTGGTAAATCACACGGATAATTTATAATAGACGGGAAGGATAGAGTTAATGATACATCCAAGACAGGCTTTAAACGGCACATTAAAATATTTCTACATCAAGGCCACCGGAAGGCCTAAGCTCCTCAATCTTGAGATAACAAAACTTTGCAACGCCCGCTGCGATTTCTGCGACTACTGGCAGACGAAACACGAAGAGCGCCTTTCTGACTACACTCCCGTAATAAAGAAGATAAACCCCCTCGTCACGGTAATTACTGGCGGGGAGCCCATGATCAGAAAGGATCTTCCCGATATCGTGAGACAGATAAAGGGATGCTCGATATTCATTTTCACTTCCATGGTCACCAAGGGAGATTTCCTTAACGAAGAGAAAACCGAAGAGCTTTTCGACGCGGGGATGGACCAGATTGCCGTTTCCCTTGATTTTCCGGACGAAAAGCACGACACATACAGGGGCATTCCGGGTCTCTGGAAAAAACTTTCGGAAACCCTGCCGGAACTGGCGGAGCGGTTTCCCGACAAGAGCCTGGTGCTTAACACCATAATAATGGAAGACAACCTCGACGAGGTGGTTGAGATAGCTAAGAAGGCAAGAGAGTGGGGCATAGCCATATCCTTCAGTTCCTACTCGGTCATGAAAACCAACAACGAAGACCACTTCGTGAGAAGGGAAGCACTCTCGAAGGTAAGTGACCTTGTAGAGGAACTGATCGCGCTTCGAAGGAAATGGAAGGGTACGATACTCTCAACCGAGTACTACCTGAGGGAAATCCCGGGCTATTTTGAGAGGGGAAGCGTTCCCGACTGCCTGGCCGGCATCAATCAGATACACGTTACCCCGAGCGGACACTTGAAACGCTGCTCGGAGATGCCCGTAGCTGCCCACTACAGCGATTACAAACCGGATCTTTACGAAAAAACCAAGTGCACTTCCTGCTGGTACAGCTGCAGGGGGGAAACCCAGAGCCCGGCGAACGTCAAGAGGGCTATGGAATACATGGGAATCTATATCTAGGTTCTCTGCGCTTTCCAGTCAGTCCCGCCCGGACGATCTTCAAGCACGATTCCCTTGGAACTTAGGTAGTCCCTTATTTCATCGGCCTTTTTCCAGTTCTTTTCCTCTCTGGCCGAGTTCCTCTCTTCTATCAGTTTCTCTATCTCAAGGGGGTCTATGTCCGAGAGGTTGGCGGCGGACTTTCTTTTCTCCATGTACTCGGCCGGCTCCTCGGAGAGTACTCCGAGCACTCCGCATATTTCCTTTATCTTCTCAAGCGCTAGGGTCGCGCTTTGAGTCTTTCCCACGGAGTCAAGCGACCTGTTAATCGAGCGTATCAGGTCAAAGAGATTTCCCACCACGTCAGCGGTGTTAAAGTTGTCGCTCATCGAGGAGTGAAAATCCTCCTCGAATTTCCTGATCGAGCCCTCGAGTGCGGGATCGGAACCCTTGGCTTCCCGCGCCTCCGCGGCTCTCAGCAGGGTGAGATATATTCTCTCAAGAGCCGCCTCGCTGTCGTACATGCTTTTCTCCGAGAAATCGGCGGGGTTCTGGTAGTGATGGGAAAGGAAGAAAAGCCTTATTGCCTCGGGGGACCATCTCTTTGTTGCCTCAGACAGCGTGAAGAAATTCCCGAGGGATTTTGACATCTTTTCCTTGTTTATTCTTATCAGGCCGTTATGAAGCCAGTACTTTGCAAACGGCTCTCCGGAAGCGGCCTCTGACTGGGCTATCTCGTTTTCGTGGTGCGGGAAAATAAGATCCTTCCCCCCTCCGTGTATCTCGAAGTTAGTCCCCAGGTACTCCATGCTCATAACGGAGCACTCTATGTGCCATCCGGGCCTTCCGTCTCCCCACGGGCTTTTCCAGGCAGGCTCGCCGGGTTTCGACTCTTTCCAGAGCGCGAAATCAAGAGGGTCTTCCTTTTCTTCGTTAACGTCTATCCTCACGCCTTCAAGCATGTGATCAAGCGACCTGCAGGAGAGCTTTCCGTAGTCCGGAAATTTTCTCACGGAGAAAAATACGTTGTTGCCCGAGCGGTAAGCGAAGCCTTTTTCAATTATTTTCTCTATGAGAGCTACTATCTGCTCCACATGCTCGGTTACCCGGGGCTCGATGTCGGGAGTCTCAACCCCTATTGAGGCCATGTCCTCTCTGTATTCCTTTATGTATTTCTCGGATATCTCATCGCAACTTACACCTTCCTGGTTTGAACGGGTTATTATCTTGTCGTCTATGTCGGTGTAGTTTCTCGCGAACAGCACGTCGTAGCCGGCGTATCTGAGGAATCTCTGTATTATGTCAAAAGATACGGCGGAGCGGGCGTGTCCCAGGTGGGCTGAGTCATATACCGTGGGACCGCACACGTACATCCGGATCTTGTCTCCTTCAAAGGGAACGAGATCTTCTTTTTTCTGCGAGAGAGAATTATAGATTTTTATTCTGGGAAGTTCTTTTTGCATGTTTTCGGGGAGGTAGTAGCGGGGTTTCCTTGTCCCGCAGTATTTTCGAAGGGAAAATTGTACGTATTCATTCCCTAAATTCAAGAGACAAGTTGCTCTTGGGAGCTTTTAACCGGGATTGCTTCACATCCTCTCGAAACCTAAATTTCTTATTTTGGGGAACATTCGCTAGAATTGTTGCCGACGCAATGGATACATGTATATGCGCTGCTAGGTTGTGAAGGCGCTGAAACTACATAAAAACTAGAACTTGAACCGATATGATCAGGTATCCAGCATTGATTGACGGAGAAAAAGGAACCTGCGGAGTTTCCTTTCCGGATATTCCCGGCGTCGTGTCAATGGGTGCAACCATGAGCGAGGCGTTGTTAAATGCTCAAGGAGCACTTCTGGACTACGTGATTGAGACGGAGAAAGCTGGAGATGAACTCGTTCCCCCGAGTTCGATTGAAGAAGTGGAGACCCCTGCCAGCGGTGCGCTCCTTTTAATACCGCTTGACTGTCTTCCATGACATAACGTGCGCGCCAACTTTATGATGGATGAGGCTATGGGATTGACAGTCTCCGAAGCGATTCGTCTGTTGTTATTGCGGTTCGCGGAAGAGAAGCAACTGCCATTTGCTTCCTCTCAAAGCAAGCGTACCTTCTCGGGAAGGCTCAGAAAAATAAATTTCCAAAAAGCCCTTGCCAAACCGAAACCGTCCGTTAGTATGATGGCTCACCTTAATTTTTCACTTGGAGTCTGTTTTGTTTTCTTGTTTTTTCAGGTTGACAATTTCCGGTGAGGAAGTAAGCTATTTTACCCATTTTGAAAACTGATCTTTGAAAATTTAATAGCAGATGATAGCGGGCGAACTAGAGCAGTATCCGTAAATTCTTTTAAACTTTTATGAAGAGTTTGATCCTGGCTCAGAGCGAACGCTGGCGGCACGCCTAACACATGCAAGTCGAGCGAGAAAGTGACTTCGGTCGCGAGTAAAGCGGCGAACGGGTGAGTACAACGTGGATAATCTACCCTAGGGTCTGGGACAACCCCGAGAAATCGGAGCTAATACCGGATAAGACCACAGTATCCAAGGATACAGTGGTAAAAGATTTATCGCCTTTGGATGAGTCCACGTCCCATCAGGTAGTTGGTAAGGTAAAAGCTTACCAAGCCTAAGACGGGTAGCCGGCCTTAGCGGGTGAACGGCCACATGGGGACTGAGACACGGCCCTGACTCCTACGGGAGGCAGCAGTGGGGAATATTGGGCAATGGGCGAAAGCCTGACCCAGCGATGCCGCGTGAGGGATGAAGGCCTTCGGGTTGTAAACCTCTGTCAGGAGGGACGATGGGACACTTGTGTCTTGACGGTACCTCCAGAGGAAGCCCCGGCTAACTCCGTGCCAGCAGCCGCGGTAATACGGAGGGGGCAAGCGTTGCTCGGAATTACTGGGCGTAAAGGGTCCGCAGGCTGTCAGGCAAGTTGGTTGTGAAAGCTCAAGGCTTAACCTTGGAATTGCATCCAAAACTGCCTGACTAGAGTCCAAGAGAGGTTGGCGGAATTCCCGGTGTAGCGGTGAAATGCATAGATATCGGGAGGAACACCAGAGGCGAAGGCGGCCAACTGGCTTGGAACTGACGCTCAGGGACGAAAGCGTGGGTAGCAAACCGGATTAGATACCCGGGTAGTCCACGCCCTAAACGATGGATGCTAGGTAGGGGGAATTCAATTCTCCCTGCCGTAGTTAACGCATTAAGCATCCCGCCTGGGGAGTACGGTCGCAAGGCTGAAACTCAAAGGAATTGGCGGGGGCCCGCACAAGCGGTGGAGCACGTGGTTTAATTCGATGCTAAGCGAAAAACCTTACCAAGACTTGACATGTTAACTTAAGCCTATACGAAAGTATGTGGTGGTTCCGGGCTTGCCCGGAACAGTTATCACAGGTGCTGCATGGCTGTCGTCAGCTCGTGCCGTGAGGTGTCCGGTTAAGTCCGGTAACGAGCGCAACCCCTATCTTTAGTTGCCATCACTTCGGGTGGGCACTCTGAAGAGACTGCCAGCGACAAGCCGGAGGAAGGTGGGGACGACGTCAAGTCATCATGGCCCTTACGTCTTGGGCTACACACGTGCTACAATGGCTAGCACAATGGGCTGCGAACTCGCGAGAGAGAGCCAATCCCATCAAAGCTAGTCTCAGTTCAGATTGCAGGCTGCAACTCGCCTGCATGAAGTTGGAATCGCTAGTAATCGTGGATCAGCATTGCCACGGTGAATACGTTCCCGGGCCTTGCACACACCGCCCGTCACACCACGAAAGTCGGTTCTGCCCGAAGTAGCTGTGCTAACCTTCGGGAGGCAAGTTCCTAAGGTAGGGCTGGTAATTGGGGTGAAGTCGTAACAAGGTAGCCGTAGGGGAACCTGCGGCTGGATCACCTCCTTTTTCACGGAGATATCTGTCTTTTTTTCGCTCGCCATCTGCTTTTTATGAAAAAGTAATTCCTGCGCTTAAAAAGCAACAGGGGGCCTATAGCTCAGCTGGTTAGAGCGCACCCCTGATAAGGGTGAGGTCGTTGGTTCAAATCCAACTAGGCCCACCACTAGGGGGTGTAGCTCAGTTGGGAGAGCGCCTGCTTTGCAAGCAGGAGGTCGACGGTTCGAGCCCGTTCACCTCCATAGAAAAAAGAATTTTTGAATGCTTTTTCGATCTTTGACAATTGAATATAACGCTGAGAAACAGAATTGATCGTGTTGTTAGTATTATCGAGGATTTTCATGCCTCGCAGATAAGATATGTAGAGCAGAAGGTGGATGCCTTGGCAACGGACGGCGATGAAGGACGTAGTAAGTTGCGATAAGCCTCGGGGAGTCGCTTAACGGGCTTTGATCCGAGGATTTCCGAATGGGAAAACCTGACCGAGCAAACCTTGGTCATGCCATTGTGAATATATAGCGATGGCAAGCTAACGGGGGGAAGTGAAACATCTCAGTACCCCCAGGAAAAGAAATCAACCGAGATTCCCTTAGTAGCGGCGAGCGAACGGGGAAGAGCCCAAACCGAAAGGATTTTCCTTTCGGGGTTGTGGGACCTCAGTATGGGACTTTGATAAGTAGCAGAATAGTCTGGAAAGTCTTGCCACAGAAGGTGATAGCCCTGTACGCGAAACTTTGATGAGCCCTAGAGGGATCCCGAGTACTCCGGCACACGTGGAATGTTGGAGGAATCTGGGTGGACCACCATCCAAGGCTAAATACGTGCCGTTGACCGATAGTGAACCAGTACCGTGAGGGAAAGGTGAAAAGAACCCCAATGAGGGGAGTGAAATAGAATCTGAAACCATCTGCTTGTAACCAGTGGAAGGGCTATGTCCATTTATGGAAATGCCTGACCGCGTGCCTTTTGCCTAATGAGCCTGCGAGTTATCTTCAGTGGCCTGATTAAGCCGAATAGGTGTAGTCGTAGCGAAAGCGAGTCTGAATAGGGCGCCAGTCACTGGGGATAGACCCGAAGCGAATCGATCTATCCATGGCCAGGGTGAAGCAGAGAGAAAACCTTTGTGGAGGCCCGAACCGTTCAGGGGTGAAAACCTGTCGGATGAGCTGTGGATCGGAGTGAAAGGCTAATCAAGATTCGTGATAGCTGGTTCTCCCCGAAATATATTTAGGTATAGCCTCATGTGATGACTAGCGGAGGTAGAGCACTGATTGGACTAGGGGGTCGAAAGATCTACCAAACCCAGACAAACTCCGAATGCCGCTAGGTTAGCATGGGAGTCAGTCGGTGGGAGATAAGTCCCATCGGCGAAAGGGAAACAGCCCAGACCGCCGGCTAAGGCCCCTAAATACGAACTAAGTGGTAAAGGATGTGAATTGGCATAGACAGCCAGTAGGTAGGCCCAGAAGCAGCCACCCTTTAAAGAGTGCGTAACAGCTCACTGGTCGATGCAAATTTGCGCCGAAAATGAAACGGGGCTAAGTTCGTTGCCGAAGCCGCGGGTTGCGTATTTATACGCAGCGGTAGGGGAGCGTTCCCAACGGGTCGAAGGGTTACCGTAAGGAAGCCTGGACTGTTGGGAAGTGAGAATGCAGGCATGAGTAGCGATAAAGGTGGTGAGAATCCACCTCGCCGTAAACCCAAGGTTTCCTGGGCAAGGCTCGTCCTCCCAGGGTAAGTCGGGACCTAAGGCGAGGCCGAAAGGCGTAGTCGATGGAAAACGGGTTAATATTCCCGTACCATTCGGTTTGAGTGATGGAGTGACGGAGAAGGATAGGTCATCCGGGTGCTGGATATCCCGGTTCAAGCTTGTAGGAGGAAAAGACGAGTAAAACCTCTTTTCAATACTCTGAGAAGCGAGTACGAGAGGCATTAGCCTCGTAAAGTGATTGAGTCCATGCTTCCAAGAAAAGCTTCTAAACTTTGACGACCGAGTGCCCGTACCTAAACGGACACACGTGGGTGAGTTGAAAATACTAAGGCGCGTGAGAGAACTCTGGCTAAGGAACTCGGCAAATTAACCCCGTAACTTCGGAATAAGGGGTACCCATATGTACGTGAAAGCCCTCGCGGCTGGAGCGGAGATGGGTCGCAGTGAATTGGTGGTAACGACTGTTTACTAAAAACACAGGGCTCTGCAAACACGCAAGTGGACGTATAGGGCCTGACTCCTGCCCAGTGCCGGACGGTTAAGGGGATGGGTTATCTTCGGAGAAGCTCAGAACCGAAGCCCCGGTAAACGGCGGCCGTAACTATAACGGTCCTAAGGTAGCGAAATTCCTTGTCGGGTAAGTTCCGACCCGCACGAAAGGCGTAACGATCTGGGAGCTGTCTCG
>JAJDTG010000006.1 GCA_022827275.1 Candidatus Dadabacteria bacterium
CGCCTGCCCTCGCTTTGACAATATGCTCGTTATCGCCGCCGTTAACGTCGTCTTGCCATGATCCACATGACCTATCGTCCCTATGTTTAAATGCGGCTTCCCCCTCTCAAACTTCGCCTTAGACATCTCTTGCTGACCTCCGATCTTTTTTAATATTCTGCAAACTGCCAAGTATCAAGCCCACGAGCGGACTTGAACCGCCGACCTCGTCCTTACCAAGGACGTGCTCTACCGACTGAGCTACGTGGGCGTTCCAAAAAACGAGCGGGAGACGGGGCTCGAACCCGCGACCCTCAGCTTGGAAGGCTGATGCTCTAGCCAACTGAGCTACTCCCGCGCGAAATTTTTGGGGAGGGCAGGATTCGAACCTACGTAGGCTTTCGCCGGCAGATTTACAGTCTGCTGCTTTTGTCCACTCAGCCACCTCCCCG
Organism: Candidatus Dadabacteria bacterium; assembly: GCA_022827275.1. Classification (GTDB taxonomy): domain Bacteria; phylum Desulfobacterota_D; class UBA1144; order Nemesobacterales; family Nemesobacteraceae; genus Nemesobacter. The sequence goes on from JAJDTG010000006.1 coordinate 432, forward strand.
GTATCTTCATCGAACAGAGAGCTGGCGAAGGGATTCGAACCCCCGACCGGCTGATTACAAATCAGCTGCTCTACCCCTGAGCTACGCCAGCTTTTTATTTTTATGAATTCTGGATTCACTTGTCTGACCAACTTGAAATTGGGTAAAACAACCCTTTTTACAGTAAACGCTATATAATATTGCTATAAACGGAAATGTCAATAATCAACAAAAGAAAAGATAATTAAAAAGTAACGGGAATTCCCTAGAGTGAGAGAACCGATCGGAAATCATACTAGGTAAGCGGAAATTTCCGCCTCTGCCACTTTTTTCCCGTCCACGGAAGCTTCCGCGGAAAAAAATATTATTCTCGATCTTCTTCTAACGAGTTCCACCTCAAGAACTACCTTGTCACCCGGAACCACCGGGGCTCTGAAGCGGCAACGGTCAAGGCTCATAAGATAGGCGTTTTCGAAACCCTCTTTTTTCAGTTCCTCTCTAAAAGAATAGTTGAAAAGCACTCCTCCGGCTTGGGCCAGCGCTTCGGTAACTATCACCCCCGGAACTATAGGGTTGCCGGGGAAATGTCCCCTGAAGAAAAATTCTTCGGGAGAAAACAGCTTCTCGGCAACAATCTTTTTGCCCTTTTCAATTTCCAAAACAGAGTCAACAAACAGAAAAGGTTCTCTGTGGGGAATAAGCTCCTTTATTTCATCCACACCCAACTTCATTTATCTGGAAGCGTCGTAAGCCGATATGACCTTCTGAGTTATATCTGAAGACGAACTGCCGTAGAGAATTCCCGACTCGGTCTTCTCAACGATGATGTCGAAGCCTTCCTTCTCGCCAAGCTTGTTGACTATAACTTCTATGTCTTTTAGAACATTCTGGGTTAACTCGAGATCCTTCCTCTGAAGCTCAATCCTGATGTCCTCTCTTGTTCTTTCCAAATCCTTCTGCTTCTTTTCTATGGTTTCGGCAAGATTTCTTCTTTTGCTTTCGCTCATAACCGCTCCGTTTTGTATCACATCCTGCCTCATGTCCTCAAGGGCCTTTCTTTTCTGCTCTATCACGGCTCTTTTGGCTTCAACCTCTTTCTGGAACGAAGCATTGGCGGCCTTTCCGGCCTTTGAATCCCTGATAACCTGCTTAATATCTATATAAGCTATTTTCTGCTGAGCGTAAGCAGAAAATGTAAATAACATGAAAAATCCAGTAGCAAGCAACAAACATCTTCTCATTTAATCCAATGCCTCCTATAAGAAATAATTGCCTGATCAGAACAAATTGCCAATGGTAAACTGTACTTCATACTTTTCCTCGTCCTGAAGCCTTTCGCCTATCGGGAATCCAATATCAAGCTTCATTGGCCCCAGGGGAGATATCCACCTGATACCGAAACCGGCATCCTTCCTGAGATTCGAAGGGTTAAGGCTGAACTCATCCTCATCAAAAGCATTACCTATATCAAAGAAAGCTACAGCCTTAAGCCCGACAGTTTTGCTTAAAGGAACAACAAAGTCAAGAGATGCAAGAACCTGGTGAACACCACCAATTATTACATACCCCCCGCTATCCGTAGGCCTTCTGGGACCCACTCTCCTGTAACGGAAGCCTCTTAGCGTGTTCGGACCGCCTAGAAAGAACCTCTCCTCCACAACAAGATCATCGCCGGCGTCTATGAGATGCAAGAGCCCGTAATCCGCCTTTGCGGCAAAATACGTGCCTTTCCAGACCGGAATCCAGGATTTGGCCGTGGCGTTATACTTTATAAAATCGGTGTTGCCCGCAAAAAGCCCGGCGTACTCAACTGCGGTACTCAGAAGAAAACCCTTCGTGGGATCGAGATAATTGTTTCTTTTATCCCAAGACAGCCCTACCCCGGTCGAAACTATAGTTCTCTCCGTTTCGGACAGGACAAGCTGCGCATCCCCGCGGACATTGTGCACATCCTGCTTTGAGAATTCCTGAAAAACCCGGACTTGGAAATATCTCTTTATTCTTCTTCCCACACCAAGAGAAATGCCTTGGGCCGATCTCTCAAAATCCCTGTAATCCCTGTCATGAGCATACAGGCTGACATCGAAGAGCCAGTTGGTACCGAAGAAATACGGATCCCGGTAGTTAAGACTCAATGCCTTGGTTACACCTCCGACCTGGGCATCCAGAGAAAGGGTTTTGCCGTATCCGAAAAGATTGGATTCCTGTATCTGGCCAGAGAAAAGGAAATTCTCCACGGAACTTACACCCCCGCCGAAGCTGAAAAATCCGGTGGGACGTTCTTCAACCTTTACGTCGACGTCCAGAAGATTCTCTGTCCCCTCAACCCTATGGGTTAGCACCTCGATGTTTTCCTCAAAGTAACCAAGGCGAGCAGCCTCGTAACGGGCGGCTCTTAGCTTGGAAACGCTGTATAGGCTCTGCTCCTGAAGTGAGAATTCCCTTCTTACGACATGGTCTCTCGTCCTGGTGTTATCCAAGATGTTTATGTTTCTTATGTATACTTCCTCGCCTTTTTCAATCGAGTAATCGATGCTGACGAGGTTGTTTTCCTTATCAAGCCGCACATCAGGAGTTACGTTAGCAAAAGCATATCCCTTATCCCCGTAGAAGTCGGTTATTTCCCCGATGTCGTCCTGAAGAACGAAACTGCTGAAAACAGAGTCCGGCAAGAGCTTGAGTTTTGGGCGGATTTCATCCTGATCTCCAGTCAGTTCTCCGGAGAAAGTTATCCTGGATACCTTGTACTGAACCCCCTCTTCTATTGAGAAACTTACTACATAGCCGTCTTTTCCCTCATCGTAACGAATTCCAGGTTCAGAAACCCTTACGTCAAGATATCCGTTATCAATGTAAGTCGCTTTTATTCTGTTGGAATCCCTTTTTATCTCTTCAATTTTGAAAAGCCCTCTCTTCGTTATGAAAGAGAGAAAGTACTTGGGCTTTGAATACATGTTTTTTCTGATCTTCTTCGTCTCGATCTTGCTGTTTCCAACAAGCTCAACTTCCTTTATGTACTTTCTTTCTCCCTCGTCAATCCTGTAAACGACATCAACAACGCCATCTCCTCTGGGTTCGATCTCATATTCGACATCAGTTCCAACCAACCCCTTCTCGGAAGCAAGGGCAAGTATTATTTCCCTGCCCTCAGTGATTTTCCTCAGGCTTACGATACGTCCTTCTCTGAATGCTAAGGCTTCCTTTATATCGTCTTCCTTTAACTTGTCGTTTCCGGAAAGCTTAAGGTCTGCAAGTACCGGGTTCTCTTCAACGACAAACTCAACCCTGAGACCACCTTCAATTGGTTTGACGTCAACAAGAACCTGCTGGAAGAAGTCAAGCTTGTATATTCTTTTCAGGTCCTCTTTTACGGTCTGCGGGGAATATTCATCTCCCTGCTTGGTCTCTATATTTAGATCTATAAGGGAAGTTTCGGTTCTTCGGTTGCCGGAGATTACTAGCTCGGCGACTGTACCTTTGAAGGACTGGGACTCTTCAAGCTCCGCTCCGGCGGGGCGGCCCTGAGCCATGAGACCCGTGGCTGAGAAAGTCGCAACAACAAGAAAAACAGCCAAATAAAATACAAGCCCTTTAGTTCGCATCGGCAACCATCCCGTCTGATATTCTAACAGTTTTTTTCATCCTCTTCGCAAATTCGTCGTTGTGAGTCACCATAACGACCGTAACCCCGTAATCCTCGTTAAGCCTGCAGAACAGATCGAGAACCGAGAATCCCGTTTTCTTGTCAAGATTCCCGGTGGGTTCATCGGCGAGTATCACCTCCGGTTCTCTGACCATCGATCTGGCAATCGCCACTCGCTGCTGTTCCCCCCCGGAAAGCTCTCCCGGAAGATGGTTAAGACGCTCAGAAAGTCCCACCCTCTCAAGCACCTCACAAGCCTTTTGTCTCGCTACTGCAGAGCTCTGCCTGTCTATAAGACACGGCATCATAACGTTCTCAAGTGCGGTGAATTCCATAAGAAGGTAATGAAATTGAAAAATAAATCCAATTTCCGAGTTCCTGAAAACCGAAAGCTCTTCTTCATCCTGGCTGAAAAGATCCTTCCCACGGTAGAAAACCGAACCTTCTGTCGGGGGCTCAAGAGTGCCAAGTATGTGAAGAAGTGTGCTTTTCCCCGAACCTGATACCCCCACGACTCCAAGGGTTTCTCCGGCAGAGATATCCATATCCACTCCGCCAAGAGCGCACACTCTGCTGCCCGACTTGCTGAAAACTTTTTCCAGTCCCCTGACCCTGTACAGCAGCTCACTGGGAATTATAGTCATAACTAGACAGTTACCTCTACTGTTCTTGGCCGAGCAAGGGCAACCCCCTGCTTATCTCTCATCCTTCCGACCATGCGGGACTGCTTGAGTCTCCCACCCGCAACCGAGATGCCTCGATGAAGGATATTTATTGCCGCGTTTACATCCCTGTCCAACACAAGTCCGCAATTACATCTGTGAACTCTTGTAGACAAGTCTTTCTTGACTACCGCTCCGCAACTTGAGCATTCCTGCGAAGTTCCCTCGGGATTCACTGCCACTACAATAACGCCAGCACTTTCAGCCTTCTCGTTAAGCAGGGTTATGAACTTCCCCCAGGTCTGCTCCTGTATGCTCCTTGCAAGATTCCCGTTACGAAGCATGTTCTTTGTCTTAAGCTTCTCCACAACTATGAAATCGTACATCTTTACTATCTCAGCACTCAGGCGATGAAGATAATCTCTTTCCTTGTCCGCTACCCTCTGCCATTCTTTTCCTAGCAACAAAACTGCCTTCTTTCTGTTGTTACTCCCTTTCTTTTTGCGTGAGACGGAACGCTGAAGACGTTTTAACTCCTTTCTGTCTATCTCCCTCTTCTCCACAGTCTCACCGTTACTTGTGGTAAGACGCTTCGATATCCCCATGTCTATCCCAACGGGGTTGTTCAGTGGCTTTGTCTCGGGAACCGGCACCTCATATGATAATGCTACTTCCGTGCGCAAAGGCTTTTTTGTAATCCGTATCGCTTTTAGCAATGCGTTCGGCGGCAGTTCCCTTTTCGTTTTTACTTCAATGCGGGGAAGTCCCTTTATCCTGAGAACAAGCTTATCACCCTGTCTCTTCAGCATCTGCCAGCACTGGTCGTTTATCTCTATCGTTCTCCAACGTCTTGAGCTCTTGAACCGGGGGAAGCCTGCTTTCTCCTTAGCTCCCATCTTCTGGAAAAACAATTTGTACGCCTTGTCTATCCTGCCCACAACCCCTCGGAACACCTGAACGCTTATATCGGCATACTCGGGATCATCTGCCCTCACTTCGGTAAGCGCTTTGCACTGATCGTAATATGAGCGGGATTTGCCTGTCTTCTTGTAGTAGTCAATACGCTCCTCAAGGCAGGCGTTGTAGAGCGTGGCACACATCCCAAATACACGGGAAAGCGCTTCATGTCCCGAACAGGACAGCTTCGCACGGCATTTGTAAGTCTTTATCATCACTATATCGTACTCGGCTGTCTAGTTGTCACTGTAATTCCTGTTTCACTCATATCTCAATGACTCCACGGGGTTTTCTCTCGAAGCCCTGTAAGACGGGTAGAGAGTTGCAAGAAAGCATATAAGCAGGCTTGACGCCGCCACGACGAGAAAATAAACCGGTTCTATCCTAACAGGAAATTCAGAAATAGGGTACACGTTATCATCAAAGGGGATCGCTTCCTTTATAAAATTGCTGGTCTCAAGAAAGCGGCAGATCAGATATCCGAAAAGCGTGCCGAGAAGAGTTCCAGCGGTGCCTATTATCATTCCGTCATAGACAAATATCCTTCTGATGCCGCTTTTACGAGCTCCCATGGAAATGAGCACGGCTATATCCCTTTTTTTCTCCATAACAAGCATTGTAAGCGTGCTGACTATGTTCAAGGCGGCGACAAGAACTATAAACCCGAGAAATATTCCTATTGCCATTCTCTCAAGGCGAAGTGCCCTGAAAAGACTTCTGTTTGAGTCCTCCCAGTTCTTCGCGTAAAAAGGAAAACCGAGAGTTTCGGTTATTTCATCCCCTGTTTTGCGCGCCTGGTATATGTCGTCCACCCTGACTTCTATTCCCGTTATCCTGCTTTTTGTTTCGAAGAAATTCATGGCATCCTCAAGCGATACGTAAGCGGTAGATGAATCGTATTCAATCATGCCGTAATCAAAAACCCCGATTACGCTGAATTTTCTTATCTTGGCCGTGGGGCCGAAAGGGCCGATCTTCCCGTAAGGAGAGACCAGATTGACGGTATCCCCGATTGCCGCACCAATCAGGTCCGAGAGTTCCGTGCCTATGATAATCGGAGGGTGACCGGAAGCCGTCTTGTCGAGGAGTCTCGAGATAATCCGGGTGCCTTCCTCAGAAAGGGTGTCACGGCTCTTATTCTCCTTCGGCAGACTGCCCTTCCCAACCGCTTCTGCCACAGCGGCAACCGCGGCCGAATTGTTCGGGTCTATTCCTCTTATGACCGAACCCGATGTCGCGTATTCCGTGACGAGCATGCCGTGGTTGTAAATAAACGGGCTCGTCGAAGCTACGCCTGGAAGCCGTGCAAGCCTCTTCTCCACCTCCGCAAAATCTCCAAAATCTCCTTCGTAGCTCATTACGACTACATGGGAGCTTGCGCCGATTATCTTATCCCTGAGCTCATCCTCAAACCCCTTCATAACCGAGAGCACCACGTCAAGCGAAGCCACTCCCAGGAAAACACCCAGAATGGAGATTAAACCTATTACGGAGAGGAAACCCCGCCCAGTTCCCGATTTCAGGTACCTAAGAGAAATTAGAGATTCGTAACTCATACTAAGGTCTGAGGTGGGGAAAGAAAATGACTTCCCTTATGGAAGAGGAGTTGGTAAGCAGCATCACAAGACGGTCGATTCCTATACCGGCTCCAGCCGTGGGAGGCATTCCGTACTCAAGGGCTGACACGTAGTCGCTATCCATTTCGTGATATTCATCCTCGCCCTTTTTCTTCATCTCGACCTGGTCGGTGAACCGCTTTTTCTGGTCAATCGGGTCGTTAAGCTCAGAAAAAGCGTTGGCTATCTCCCTTCCGTAGATGTAGAGCTCGAACCTGTCAACCACCTCAGGATCATCATCGTTTTTTCTGGCAAGCGGGGAGACATCAAGCGGAAAACCGTAAACAAAAGTCGGGTTAACGAGAGTATCTTCAAAAAGCGTCTCGAAGATCTCCGTGAGAGCTTTTCCCTTGATTCCGTTATGGCTTATTCCCATTGAATCCGCTTTCGCAAAGAGAAACTGGTCATCTTCCGTTATCTCGGAACCGAATTTCTCCTGCAGGGCCTGGTATATGTTAATTCTCTTCCAAGGCCTCTTGAAATCTATTTTCTTATCTTCGTACTCAACCAGCATATCTCCGACCGTATTTTCCACCACGTAGCCAACAAGCTCCTCTATGAGGTCCATAAGGTCCTCGTAAGTCGCGTAAGCCTGGTAGAACTCGATCATGGTGAACTCCGGGTTGTGCTTGGTGGACACTCCCTCGTTTCTGAACGTTCTCCCAAGTTCATAGACTCTATCGAGCCCTCCGACGACAAGTCGTTTCAGATAAAGTTCGGGCGCTATCCTCAGGTAAAGATCCATATCAAGGGCATTGTGATGAGTAACAAAGGGTTTGGCGGTTGCCCCTCCGGCAATCGGGTGAAGCACCGGGGTCTCCACTTCAAGGAAATCCCTCTCGTCAAGAAACCTTCTTACGAGGTTTATCACCTTTGACCTTGTCTTGAAAATCTCCCTGGTTCTCTGGTTGGCAATCAGATCCAGGTAGCGCTGGCGGTATCTGGTCTCCACATCCTGAAGACCATGCCATTTTTCAGGAAGCGGCCTCAGGGCCTTTGTTAGGAAAAAAAGTTCCCGGACCCTCAATGTAAGCTCCCCGGTCCTGGTTTTAAAAAGCTCTCCGCGGACGCCGGCAAAATCTCCTACGTCAAGTAGTTTGCGAAACAGCGTAAAGGTTTTCTCGTCAATGGAGTTTTTCTGTATGAACCCCTGGATTCGCCCCGTGCGGTCCGAGAGATGAAAAAAAGCGCTTTTTCCGAAGTCCCTCTTTGAGACGATTCTTCCCGCCAGGCTGAAAAGACCTTCTATCTGTTCAAGCTCTTCAGGGGACTTCGAAGCGTGCGAAGAGAGCAGATCTCCGGCGTTATGCTCTGGTGTAAAACCGTTTGCATAAGGGTCAATGCCCAGTGCCCTCAGCTCTTCTAGCTTTGATTTTCTTAATTCAAACTGCTTGTCTTCCATTGCGTTGGAATCTCTTTTCCGTTGGCCATCGCAAAAGACAAAACCTAATTGCGACTGAAAACAACCTTTCCCGAAACTATCGTATTGCTCACCACCCCTTTGAGTTCCCATCCGGAAAACGGAGTGTTTCTACTCTTTGAGAAAAATTCCCCAGGATTTATCGTACGGCTCATACCGGAATCGAACACCACGAGGTCGGCGATTGAGCCAGGAACAAGCGTTCCTCTTTCTATTCCCACTATTTCAGAAGGAACAACGGTGAGCTTTTTTATCATCTCCTCAAGAGTAATGATTCCTTTTTCCACCAGTTCAAGCGAAAGTGAGAGGGCAGTTTCAAGACCGACTATGCCGAAAGGCGCCAAGTCAAATTCAACGTTTTTCTCATCCTGACTGTGAGGGGCATGATCCGTGGCTATCACGTCAATGGTTCCATCGGCAATGCCTTCCAGTATAGCATCCACGTCTTCCTGGGTCCTAAGCGGCGGATTCATCTTGGCATCGGTGTTGTAACCATATACCAACTTGTCCGTAAGAGTAAAATGATGAGGAGTCGCCTCCGCCGTAACCTTAACGCCTCTTTTCTTCGCTGCCCGAACGAGCCTCACCGAACCCTTGGTGGAGACATGGCAAATATGAAGAGGAGTGCCGGTTAGTTCGCAGAGAATTATGTCCCTGACCACCCCAACCTCCTCAGAAGCGGCGGGAATTCCCCGAAGGCCAAGTTCGGTTGAAACGAAGCCCTCGTTCATAACGCCTCCCGCGGAAAGCCCGGTGTCTTCAGCATGCGTGATAACCGGAATCCCAAAAGGCTTTACATACTCCATGGCCTTTCGCATAAGTCCCGAGTCCGTGACCGGCATTCCGTCGTCGGAGATCGCCACGCACCCGGCTTCACACATCTCGCCTATATCGGCAAGTTCCTTCCCCTTCTCCCCCTTGGTTATCGCTCCTATGGGAAACACATTGACTATGCCTTCAGTTCTGGCTTTTAAAAGTATGTACTCTGTCACCGAGGCGTTGTCGTTTATGGGATTTGTGTTGGGCATACACACGATGGAGGTAAAACCACCCGCGGCGGCGGCAAGACAACCCGTCCTTATCGTCTCCTTGTGTTCATAACCGGGTTCTCTCAGGTGCACGTGAATGTCCACGAGCCCCGGGGCCACGATCTGTCCGCTGGCGTCTATTACAGTGTCTGACTTGCGCGGGGTGTCTATGCGCTTTGATATTTCCCTTACCCTGTCCCCCTGAATATATATATCCGAGACCATATCAAGGGACTGTGAAGGGTCAATAACGCGACCGTTTTTAATGAGCACTCCCATCTATAAGCTCTCTCCCAAGCCAACAAGATATATCATTGCCATTCTCACAGCAATTCCGTTCGCCACCTGCTCAAGTATAGCGGCCCCCGGATCATCAGCTATCTCCGAAGTAAGCTCAACCCCACGGTTAATCGGACCCGGATGCATCACTATCACGTCTTCTTTCGCAAGCTTGAGTTTTTCTCTGGTAAGTCCGTAAAGCCCGGAATATTCCCTAAGCGACGGGAAATATTCAAGGGTTTTCCGCTCGCTCTGAACCCGCAGCATTATAACCACGTCCACATTCTCAAGGGCATGTTCAAGCGAATAAAAGATCTCCGCCCCCATATCCCTGAAATATTCGGGAACTATGGTTGCCGGCCCGACTATCCTCACCCTCGCCCCGAGTTTTCGGAGACCGAAGATATTGGACCTGGCTACTCTGCTGTTGAGAATATCCCCAACGATAAGTACATCAAGACCTTCGATTTCCCCCTTTTTCTCTCTTATGGTGAAGATATCAATAAGAGCCTGGCTGGGATGCTCGTGGGAGCCGTCTCCGGCGTTTATTACCGAGGCGTTTATCTCGCGGGCCAGGACAAAAGGCGCGCCGGACATTCCATGCCTTATAACCATTATGCTCGCGCCCATGGCCTCGAAATTCCTGGCAGTGTCCAAGAGGCTCTCCCCTTTTACAACGCTGCTTTGCGAAACGGAGAAATTCAGAACATCGGCGCTGAGTCTTTTCTCCGCGATTTCAAATGACGATCGGGTTCTGGTACTGGGTTCGAAAAAAAGATTCACTACGGTTCTTCCCTTGAGGGTAGGAACTTTCTTTACGTCCCTCGTGGAAATCTCCTTCATGGACTCCGCGGTGTCGAGAATGATTTTAATTTCCTCGGCCGAGAGTTCCCCAAGACCCAGTATGTGCTTTTTGCTAAACGCCATTTTTTCTGGTTATTTCGATTTCCTCCCTGCCGTCCACTTCTTCCAGGTAAACGTTTACCATTTCGTCGTCTAAGGTTTCGATGCTGATTCCCGCATAGTCGGGCTGCACGGGGAGTTCCCTTCCCCCCCTGTCTACGAGCACGGCCAGCTTAACCGAGGCCGGTCTTCCATAATCCATAATTGAATTTATTGCGGCCCGCACGGTACGGCCGGTGTAGAGGACATCGTCAACAAGTATTATGTTTTTCCCCTGCACGTCGTCGGGGATGTTTGTTCTGCGCAGCTGCGGCCAGTTTTTCCTGTTCTCGAAATCATCCCTGTAGAGAGTAATGTCGATAGTTCCGAATGTGACATCCCTTCCGGTCCGCTCGCTTATACGTTCAACGAGCCTCTTGCCCAGATATTCCCCTCTTGTCTTTATTCCTATGACAACAAGGCTGCTTAGCCTCTCGGGAGGTATGTCGTCTATGATCCCGGAGAAGAAACTTTCGGCTCTGTCCTCAATCGGTTGTATTTTCTTCTTGGTCGCCATAATTCAGGGGAATTATACAGGAAAGTTTACAAAATTATAGATATGCGTCATGAGGCACAAAGATAATCCTGCTCTTGATTCCGAGCCGTCGCGCAAGAGACGGTTCGGGACATGGCGTTATCCCGGTCAGGGCAGACATAAGCGATCGTCCTAGGGAGGTTAAGGAGAAAAGCAGAGTCGGACCGGGAAGCGGACACTATATCGGGCGGCAAGGGGCTCAAAGTGGTTGTTTCCCTTTTTGATTGAACCCCCAGCAGCAAGCTAGCGCCAGATACGTTCTCTAAAGAAAACCGCCGAGAACAGAATGGATGCTACGGAGAGCAGGTTAAGCAAAGTGCCTTGATGAGTACTGCCGGTTGCGGCGATGGAGCAGCCGTTATCATCTTTTTCCGCCGAGGTGTTCCAGTAAAGGGCACGCTTAAGGAAAACTTCAGGATCATCCACCCACTCCGCAAAGCCGATACGCCGGTTGTCGGTCAGGTAATTGATTAGGGCATCAACACAGTCGGCGAGGGCTCGGTCACCCTTGTCAAAGGCAAAGCCGCCGTACTCCACCTCCGGGTCGAAGGCCGTCACGACGAAACGGAAATTGGAGTTTCGGGAGGCTTCGTGGTTGCCCAACCCGCCACGGGCCACGGCATCCACACGCCCATTGTCCAAAGCATCAAGCTGCTCCTGATCCGTTGACATGACGAGCACTTCCCTTACGGTTCTCTGAGTTCCCTCGATGCGCGTACGGCCCGACAGATTCCTGGTTGAGACAGCAGAGGTGATCCTGTAGTCAGCACTGCCGTCGGCGGTGAGTCTCGTGCCGTCATCCAGGTGGATCACCGTGCCGGCAACCAGGTTGCCTTCGGCATCCACCACCCCGGTTAATTCCAGCAACCGATGTTCGCCGGTCGAGCCGCCCAAAACGGCGACCCGCGCGTCATCCAGATCGTCATGCGAGCCATAGCGCTGGGCATCCTCCGCGCGCACTAAGAGTGACTGGCGGAAGGTGATGTGGCCGGAAGTGAATGTGATCCTAGTCGTCCCCGTTGCGTCGCGGGTGCGCGACTCAAGTATGGTGATGCCACCACCCACCAAGTCATAACGAGGGGTAGCGGGCAAAAGCCAAATGCCCGGCCATTCCCTGATGGCGCTACGGTTGAATACAAGCCCCGCGCCCTCCATCGCCTCCAGTGCAGTCAAGAGGTCGGCTTCGTAGCCGAGGTGACTGTTGAACCCGGAGTTGTCCGGATCCAAGTTCTCGCTGTAGCTCACGGGTCTGAAGTCGGCGAAAAACCCGTACTCCAAGCGTCGACCGTCCTCGACACAGGCTTCACGCAAGTGCCGGGGAGGAGTCTCCGTTCGTGCAATTGAGGTGCCCGCCGCCCAGACGCACAGGACAACGCAAAGGCAGAAGCCGCCCAGAACCCCGGATTTTATTCCCGTAGCAATTGTGCGTATGGTGTTCTGAGATGAGGTGATTCGTGCAACCTCCAGGCAAAAAACCATCCAAGCAACAAAACTATTTAACCATCAAGAAAGCTCACTCTATTCCCGAAAAAATTCTGCGCCACCTTACCTTATCCGCAAAACCCGGGTTAGAAAGATTCCACGACCAGTGAATCATAAAGGCCTTGCCGTAAACATTCTCCACCGGCACAAATCCCCAGAACCTGCTGTCGTAGCTGTTGTCCCTGTTATCGCCCATGACGAAAATCCTGCCCTTGGGAACAACAAGGGGAAAGCTCATTTTCCCGCTCGTCGTGGAACTGCTCCCCTTTTTATATATAACGCTGAAATCTTTCCCCGAAAGCGACTGCTCGTATCTGTCGGCAACAGAAAAGAATTTCTGGTCAGGGTACTCGTAGTTCCCGGTGTAGACCTGATCCACAGCTCTGCCGTTTATAAGGATGTCCCTGCCACTTATGTCTATTTCATCCCCGGCAATGCCCATGGCTCTTTTTACGTAGAAAGCCCCTTTGCCAGGCATGGGGAAATCTGTCGCGTTATCTTCGCTGAGTTTGAAGACTATGATGTCGCCGCGGTCAACCATGGAGAAGGGAAAAAATATCTCGTTGGTAAAAGGGACTCTTGTTCCGTAGACGAACTTGTTTATCAGGATATGATCACCCACAAGAAGCGTCGGAAGCATTGAACCCGAAGGAATCTTGAAGGGCTGAACCACGAAGGCTCTTATAGCCAAGGCGAGAGCTACCGCTATTACTATGGCTTCTACGTTCTGCCGGAGAGCGGATTTTCCGTAGGACCTTAGATTATCTTCAAAAAAAATCCGAAGGGCTTTCCTTGATGCTCTTATTTCGTGCAGGGAACCCCGTTTTATCGCCTCTTCACAGGCAAGTATCCTTACCTCGGCGTGATCGGCTTCCCTAGGGGCCATGAATCTCCCTTTTTTCCGGATTATGCCTCTCACGGTGCGCACAAGTTTCTTTGAGCTTCTTATGGCAAGCTTTTTTCTGATCCAGGCTATGATCATGGTAAGAATATCCGAACGCACGCGAATGCCGTTTTAGTTAAGGTCATTCGGCTGCGGGTGTGGGGTCTCCGTTAATCTCTCAACCGAGATGACTCCCCCAAGATTCTTAAGTGATTCAATGAGTTTTTCAAGTTGCTTGATGTTTTCCACCGCTACCTCAAACCTCGCATCTCCCTGTCCAGTCTCATCTTCGCTCACATCGGCGCTGACGATGTCGACATTGAGTCCCGAAACCGTGCTTGTCAGTTCAGAGAGAATGCCTTTCCTGTTCTCGCACACCACCGAAAGACCAATCGGTATCCGTCCCGAATACTCTTCATTCCAGGCAACCTCTATTCTCCTCTCAGGAGCGACCTCAAGCAATTTGGGGCAGTTGTAGACGTGCACGGTTATCCCCCTGCCTCTGGTTATGAAACCTATGATCTGTTCCCCGGGAACCGGGTTGCAGCACTTGCCGAACTTTATGAGTATGTTGTCATATCTTCTGACGAGCACGGCGTCTTTGTACTCGTCTTTGGAGATCCTGTTCATTATGTTTTTTATTCTTTTGCTTTTCTCGGTACCTTCGGCGAATTTTCTGGGATGCATCGCCTTGAGAAGATCGTTTACCGCGGCATTGCCGAACCCGACCGCCCTGTAAAAGTCCTTTACTTCCGAGAATTGAAGCTTCGCCAGCGATTCCTCAAACTTTTTCTTCTCTCTCAAGTGGCGCAGGTTAAATCCTTTCGCCGCAAGTTTCCTGTGAGTTATTGCCTCTCCAATCTCCTCGGCCTTGCGGTTTTCCTCCTGTCTCAGCCAGCTCCTTATTCTGTTCTTAGCCTTGGAGGTAACTACAAAATCAAGCCACTGCCTGTTAGGAGCCCTGTTCTTGGAAGTCACAACTTCCACCATGTCTCCAGTTTCAAGCTTGTAGTTAAGGGGAACAAGCTTATGGTTAACAAAAGCCTGGGAGCAGTGATTGCCTATGTCTGTGTGAATTGAATACGCAAAGTCAACCGGAGTCGCGCCCACGGGAAACTCCAGGAGGTCCGCGTTGGGAGTATAGACATACACGACATCCAGTATGAGCTCTCCCTTTATGGCTTCTATGTACTCTGTTGAGTCTTTTATGTCTTTTAGCTCGACGAGATGACGGAGGTTTGAGTAGATCTTGTCGTTTCCGTTCTCAAGCGAATTTCCCTCCTTATACCGCCAGTGAGCGGCAACACCGTATTCCGCAATTCGGTGCATCTGCTCCGTCCGTATCTGGATCTCCATCTGTTCCCCAAACGGCCCTATTACGGCCGTATGAATGGATTGGTAGTTGTTGGCCTTAGGAAGGGCTATGTAATCTTTTATTTTCCCCGGAATCGGCTTCCACAAGGAATGCACCGCCCCCAGAACCTGATAGCATTCGTTTTCACTTGCGGTAACGATCCGGAAACCCAGTATGTCATAAATATTGCGCAGGCTTATATTGCTCTTCTTCATCTTGCTGTAGATGCCGTATAAATGCTTGAATCTCCATGAGACATCCCCTTGAATTCCGAATTCCTTCATCTTGGCGTTAATAAGCGAGACGATTTCAGTGGTGTACTTTTCCCAATCTTTTTTCTTCCCAGACACCGTTTTACTAATACGTTCGTATTCTCCCGGTTCGGAGAACTTAAACGCCAGATCCTCCAGCTCAACCGAGATCCAGTTCATCCCGAGGCGGTGGGCAAGCGGCGCATAGATTTCCATAGTCTCAACGGCGATTCTTTTCCGTCTGTCCTCGGGCAGATACTCAAGGGTTCTCATGTTGTGCAGCCTGTCGGCGAGCTTTATCAGCACAACCCTTATGTCCTCAGCCGTGGCCAGTATCAGCTTGCGGAAGCTCTCGGCCTGTTTTTCAACATCGGAAACATGGGGAAGACGACTTATTTTCGTGGTAGCATCAACAAGAAAAGCTATCTCGCCCCCGAAATTCCGCTCGATTTCCTCGCGGGTCGCAAGAGTGTCCTCTATCGTGTCGTGAAGAAGTCCGGTGACTATGGAGGGAACGTCAAGCTTTAAGTCCGCGAGTACAGAGGAAACCTCAAGAGGATGACTCAGGTAAGGCTCTCCCGAGACCCTTTTCTGGCCGGAGTGAACCTTGGCCGAATACACGTAGGCCTTTTTTATGAAGTCAAGATCTTCGTTCTCGATATCCGAGTAGGAAGCAACCTTGTCAATGATGTCGTTTAGCCTGATCACAGCAGCGCGAACACCTCACTTAAGGCCGAATTTCCTGAGAAAAACGGGACCGTACACATTTTCCGCTCTCGAGTCCCTAGTAGCGGCGAGCATCCGCTGGCGGGAATCTTCACTATCCCCTTGTCCTTGCGAAAGGATAACGGCCTCGATTCTCCCAGCTGCAATATACGCCTCATCATTAATTATAATATAATCATAGCACTTCGAGCAGGCCACTTCCTCCTTGACGATTCCGAGACGAGTGGAGATGTCCCCCTCTTCCTCAGATTTTCTGTCCCTTAGCCTTTGCTCGAGAACCTCTAGAGACGGCGGAACGACAAATATGAAGACCGCGCCGTCAAACACACCCCTCAACCTTCTTGCTCCCTGAACATCTATGTCCAGAATGACGTCAACACCCGTCTCGATCCATTCTTCGATTTCAGCCCTCGGTGTGCCGTAAAAGTTTCCGTGCACCTCCGCCCACTCGGCAAAGAAATCCTGTCCGATCATGTCCTGGAATTCCTCTCTGGAAACAAACTCGTAGTGCTCTCCGCGGACCTCTCCCGCGCGCACTGATCTTGTTGTGTAGGAAATGGAGAAACGGAGATTTTCCACGTTCGACAGAACACGGGTGACAAGCGTTGTTTTTCCACTTCCCGACGGACCGGAGATCACAAACAGCTTCCCGCTCATAATATCAGATTATAAACGCAAAAACCTCGATATTAAAACGGCACCTGTTGCCCTGCTGTTTGTGATTTTTCTCTGAGTCGAAATCAGGAGATATCAAAGCGATCAAGGTTCATGACCTTGGTCCAGGCAGCAACAAAGTCCCGCACAAAAGCCTCCTGCGAATCATCACATGCATGAACTTCCGCAAGCGCACGCAACTGTGAGTTGGACCCGAATACGAGATCAGCTTCGGTAGCGGTCCACCTGATCTCGCCGGTCACTCTGTCGCGGCCTTCATAAACGCCTTCAGAACCAGCGGAGCGCCCCCACTCAGTCGACATATCAAGTAGATTAACAAAGAAATCATTGCTCAGCGTTCCGACCCTGTCTGTAAACACTCCATGTCGCGACCCTCCGGAATTTGCGCCGAGCACCCGCATGCCACCGAGCAGTACAGTCATCTCAGGCGCTGTAAGCGTCAACAGGTGCGCCTTGTCTATCAGAAGTTCAGCCGGCGAGTGCTGCTTGCCGGTCGCGATATAATTACGAAAGCCATCCGCTTTCGGTTCAAGCACATCAAAAGCGGCCGCGTCTGTCTGCTCTTCAGTGGCGTCCGTGCGGCCAGGCGTAAAGGGAAGATTCACCGAGTGCCCCGCAGCCTCCGCAGCTCTCTCGACCGCGGCACAGCCGCCGAGAACTATGAGATCCGCAAGCGAAACGCATTTCCCGTTTATCTGCGCCTTGTTAAAACGCTCCCTGACGGCCATCAACGAAGACAACACCTTGGTGAGTTCTTCGGGGTCGTTAGCGTCCCAGTCTTTCTGGGGAGAAAGCCTGATGCGCGCACCGTTTGAGCCTCCCCTGCGATCGGTTCCCCTGAAAGTGGAAGCTGAAGCCCATGCCACCCGAACCAGCTCCTGGATTGAAAGCCCTTGGTTAAGTATTTCTTTTTTCAGAAGCGCAATGTCCTCTGCATCGATAAGCTCATGATCAACAGCCGGTACCGGATCCTGCCAGATCTGAGGCTCATCCGGGACCAGTGGTCCGAGGCAGCAGGAGTAAGGACCCATGTCACGATGGGTAAGCTTGTACCACGCCTTCGCAAACGCCTCGGCAAGTTCATCCGGGTTTTCATGAAAGCGGCGCGAGATGGGTTCATAGACAGGATCCATACGCAACGAAAGATCAGTAGTCGCCATTATCGTTGGAACCCGTTTTCCAGACCCGTCTGGCTCCGGGACAAGATCTTTGTCAGCCACATCTTTTGGCGTCCATTGCCAGGCGCCCGCGGGGCTCTTGGTAAGTTCCCACTCATAACCAAAAAGCATGTCGAAAAAGCCACTGTCCCATTGTGTTGGATTGGGCGTCCATGCGCCCTCAAGACCGCTTGTTATGGCATCAGAGCCGTGTCCGCTCGCATGCTTGCTCGTCCATCCGAGACCCTGCTCCTCAATGCTGGCAGCCTCCGGCTCGGGACCAACGCAGGCCGCATCTCCGGCACCGTGGCACTTGCCGAATGTGTGTCCTCCTGCAATCAGGGCGACAGTTTCTTCATCGTCCATAGCCATGCGCCCGAAGGTTTCGCGGATGTCGTGCGCCGCGGCAAGCGGGTCGGGCTTGCCGTTGGGCCCTTCGGGATTGACGTAAATAAGTCCCATCTGCACGGCCCCCAAGGGATTGTCGAGTTCTCGATCGCCGCTGTAGCGTTCATCGCCAAGCCACTCGGTCTCAGGACCCCAGTAGATGTCCTCTTCCGGCTCCCATACGTCCTCGCGCCCGCCGGCAAAACCGAATGTCTCAAGCCCCATGGACTCAAGAGCGCAGTTGCCGGCGAGAATCATAAGGTCCGCCCAGGAGATTTTGCGGCCGTACTTCTTCTTTATCGGCCACAGAAGCCTGCGAGCCTTGTCGAGATTCCCATTGTCGGGCCAGCTGTTAAGAGGTGCGAAACGCTGCGTGCCGGATCGTCCGCCGCCGCGCCCGTCGTGGATTCTGTAGGTTCCCGCGCTGTGCCACGCCATGCGGATAAAAAGCGGCCCGTAATGATCGTAGTCCGCGGGCCACCAATCCTGGCTGTCCGTCATAAGCGCGTAGAGGTCCTGCCTCACCGCTTCAAGATCAAGAGTCTTGAACTCCGCAGCGTAATCAAACTTCTCGCCCATGGGGTCAACAAGAGAAGAGTTCTGGTGAAGGATTTTAAGGTTGAGCTGATTCGGCCACCAGTTCTGGTTAGCTATGCTGCCGGTTAACTTTGAACTGCCTGTGCCGTGGGTCACCGGGCACTTTGCGGTGTCTTGGGTTTTATCCATGTTTTCTCTCCAAAATCAACACTTCGGGATGTATATGAACGCATGGAGACGCAGCGAACTCAATATCGGGTGTGTCCCACGCACTCGGGCAGAAAATATACCACTACCTCTATGCAGGCTCAAGTTGGTATATCAATATTAATATAGTCCCGTGGTTAGGACATATTGAACGTTTCGGGGAAATCGTCGATGATCTCGGAAAAGCCCCCGATAACCCGGTCGGCAACCTCAAGCTCACTGTCGGAGCATGAGTTGGTAATTCCGACGCATCTCATCCCAGCCCTCTTGGCCGCTAAAACACCATGGGGAGAATCCTCAAACACAACGCACTGGGCGGCCGTTATAGTGCCGTCGTAATCTCTTCTGAGCCTCTCAAGACATTTAAGGTAAACCTCTGGGGACGGCTTCGGGTTCTCAGTATCATCGGCCCCTATTACAAAACCGAAAAACTCTGAAAGATTTCTGCGCCGCAATATTAGATTAATTTCCTCGGTTAACGCGCCGGAACCTATCGCCACATGAAAATTGCCTTGAATGGCCTGAAGAAACTCGACAACCCCGGGGAAAATTCTTATGCCCTCCCCTATCATTTCCTCAAAACAGATGCCTTTTTCTCTTATAAGCCGCACAATCTCCCGCTCCGTGCACTGTTGCCCGTTATCCTCAAGGAACCTCATGAAAAAGCTCTTGTCATCGCAGGCAAGGTACCGTAAGTAATAGTCAGTGGTCGAGAGCTTCAGTCCCAGGGTTTCCACTGTTCTCTGAAAGGCTCTGAGGTGCAGAGGCTCGCTGTCGACTATCACACCGTCAAAATCGAATATGACCGCTTTTATCATTACTGTTTTCCCGATTTGTGAGATATGGTATGGAAATTATATACCTAATCACCCTTAGAGTAATCTCGTATCAATTTCACGGTTCGCAGGGACTGTGCTAATACCAGAGCCCTCCCCGTGCAGTCGCGCCATTCCCAGACGCCTTATGTTAATTGCGGCATTCGTGTCCGCATTGGACGCAAAACCGCAATTAACACACAGGAACCGTGCTTGGTTTTTACGGTTCTCTTTATCTGTATGTCCGCAGTCAGAGCACCTCTGAGATGTATATGCGGGATTTACTTCTATAACTCTTCCACACTTGTACTCAAGATTTCTTCTTATCTTCCCAAAAGCAGTATCGAGCATCGCCCTATTAAGTCCGGCCTTCTGCTTCACGTTCCTCCCCGGATTCTCTATCGTACCCTTGGCAGAAGCGGTCATGTTCTTTACCTTAAGATATTCCACGACCACCGTTCCGCATTTCCCGGAAATCTCTTTTGTAGTTTGGTGAATCCAGTCCTTACGTATATTGGCTATCTTTCTGCTTACTTTTCCAAGCTTCCTCTTTGTGTCCTTCCTTCTGTTAGACCCCTTAATCTGCCTTGCCATTTTCCTCTGATACCACTTTCTTCGTTTCTCTTTTTTCTCCAAATCCGGCAGGAAGTAGAAATGTCCATCGGAAGTGGCTATCTGGCGAATGTTCATATCAACTCCGAGAACTTCTCTATTGTCCATTTTTTCTTCTACTTCGACCTCGTAGGAGACAAAGGCTCTCCACCTACACCCGTCATGGCGAAGCACTGCCTGCTTGGGTGTTCCGCCCTTGTAAGAAACACCTCCCCTGCGGGCAAGTGTTACCCAGCCCACCAAGGGAATAAGAAGTGAAGAATACTTTTTGTTGACCTTCCGTATTCTGACCCCAGCTGAACTTGGTATGGTGAAACTGGGAGCGGTTTTCTTTCTACTCCTCGGTTTCGGGAAACCCTTTTTGCCTTCCATAGCCTCTTTTAACGCGTCGGCAAAATACTTGAGGGTGTGCTTGATCGGGTTGGCGGGAAGTTCCAGCATCCACTGCGTCTCATGCCTTAGCCTAGTGAACTCCACGCCGAGTGAGAAGTAGCTGGTCTTCGGTTTTTCTCCCTTACCGTTTTTGAATGCTTGGTAGTCGGCAAGGTTCTTTTCCCGAAAATGATTCCAGACATATCGGCAGGCTCCTGCTATTTGGAACATCTTTCTTGCCTTGGTCTTAGTGGTAGGCAGGACGACAAACTCTACGGTACGTATTTCTTTAGCCATTACAGTATACTATGCCCAATCGTCTTGTTGCTTGGACAAATAAGTATATAATTTCTTGTGGTATTTTACTGCCGGGAGAGGCCTATACAAAGAGTCTGCGAATAACACGCAGACGGGAGAAAAAGAAAGATGGATTACTATAACCCCGAGGATCTCAAGAGATTTCCCGAGGTCGGGGAGTTCAGAGAAGATCTCATGGACAAGTTTTTCGAGTACTATAATTCCGCAACGGGCGAGGATGGGGCGCTTACGAAAAGGGAGAAAGCGCTTATAGCCCTAGCCGTGGCTCACACCGAAAAATGTCCTTACTGCATAGACGCATACACTACGCAGTGCCTGGAGACGGGAGCGGATCCGGAACAGATGACCGAAGCCATACATGTCGCCGCCTCAATGTCGGCCGGCATAAAGCTCATCCATGCGATCCAGATGCAGAACACGCTGAAAAAGAACCGAGCCCTCTAGAAACACAGACGGGAAGAAAAACCGCCACTGAACAAAATAACGAAAGCTCCCGAAGGATACGTTATGATTCAAGAAAAAACGAAGACAAACAATCATAATTTTTCCCGCAAAGTGATCGACCAGGGTCTTGATATTGACCCCATTACGGTTGAAACCCTCCAGGTGAACATAACAAAGCTCTGCAACCAGGCCTGCACCCACTGCCATGTGGATTCCTCGCCTTGGAGAACGGAACAGATGAGCCTTGAGTCCGTAGACAGATGTCTTGAAATACTGAGCGAAAACGACTGCATTAAAAATCTTGACCTGACCGGAGGAGCTCCGGAGCTAAACCCCCATTTTGACTACTTCGTGAAGGAAGCCAGAAACCTCGGAAAACACGTGATGGTAAGGCATAACCTGACCGTCACTCTCGACGGAAACCCCCGGACGGGAGAGAAGAAAACTTACATACCGGGGTTTTTCGCCGAAAACCGCGTCGAGGTCATATCCTCGCTTCCATATTACAGCAGCTACTTCACGGACAAGCAGAGGGGAAAAGGAGTTTTCGAAAAAAGCATAGAGTCCCTGAGAATGCTTAACAGCGAAGGCTACGGGGGCGGAGAACTCAAACTCAACCTGGTATACAATCCCGTCGGGACCTTCCTTCCCCCGGACCAGAAGAGTCTTGAAGCGGACTTTAAGGTGAAGCTCAAGAAAAACTACGGGATAAGATTCGATAATTTGTACACCCTGACGAATATGCCGATCAACAGGTTCGAGAAGGAACTGAAGAAACAGAACGCCTACGAGGAATACATCGAAAAGCTCGTAAACGCCTTTAATCCCGAAAGCGTAGACGGCATAATGTGCCGGAATCTCTTAAGCGTAAGCCACGACGGGAAAATCTATGACTGCGACTTTAACCAGATGCTTGATATGCAGTGCCGAAACGGGAACGGTGGGCTTACCATATTCAATTTCGACCTGCAGAAAGCAACAAAGAGAAAGATAAGATTCGGTGTTCACTGTTTCGGCTGCACCGCCGGGGGCGGAAGCAGTTGCGGCGGCCAGACGGTATCCTGATTCCGGGGCTTTGCGCAATGTCGCTAAAAAAGGATAACGCCCTGATCGTTTTTCTTAAGTATCCGGAAACGAAAAAAGTAAAGACGCGTCTGGGAAAAGACATAGGGGAGCGGAGGGCCATGGAACTCTACCGCGAGGTGGCAGGTTTCGTCGCCGACTCCTTCTCGGGTCAGGAGAACTGGACGACTTTTCTCTTCTACACTCCCAAAGAAAGAAGAAAAGAAGTTCTTGAGTGGCTGGGAGACAAAGAAGCCCTTTTCTTCGCACAGGAGACAGGTTCTCTAGGACAGAGAATGTCCCGCGCGTTTGAAAAATGTTTTTCACTGGGATTCAGAAATGTCGTCATCATAGGCACAGACTGCGTGATGATAACCGAAGAAGACCTGGAAACAGCGTTCTCGCTGCTCTCGGGAGGGCAATTTGAAGCGGTGCTGGGCCCCGCAACCGACGGGGGATACTACCTCCTCGGGCTACGCAGAAAAACGGACGCGGTTTTTCAGGACATGCAATGGAGCACCCCTCGAGTATTTAAGGAAACCGAAAGACGCATGGGGGAAAGCGGTCTGCGCCACGCCGTCATGAGAGAGCTTGCGGATATTGACGAGGAAAAAGACATAAGCATAAAGGATATAATGACAAGGGACACGGAACTCGCGCGCAGACTGGAGCAAATTCTTTTGAAAGATCAAGAAATCCGTACCGAGAACAACGGGGAGAGAAGCCCGGCATGAATCCCGAAATTCTGGATGTGGGGATACTCGCTTCTTTTTTCGCCGGAGTGATAGCGTTTCTTTCTCCTTGCATTCTTCCGCTTATGCCGGGCTACCTCTCAGTAGTCACACGTCTCTCATACGAGGACCTTTCAGACGCCCGGAACCTGCCTAAATTCTCAAGGGTTTTTGTACCAAGTCTCGTCTTCATACTGGGATTCTCAACCGTCTTTATCTCTCTCGGCGTATTCTCCTCCCAGCTTGGGGGGATGATCTCGGGCAACAAGGCTTTTTTGCTCAGAATAGCCGGGATATTCATAATCCTTTTCGGAATATTCGTAATGGAGATCGTGAAGATCCCATTTCTTGAGAGAGAGCACAAAATCTCCCTTCCGCAGGAAAAAGGAAACCTCCTCGGAACCTATATTCTCGGCCTGGCGTTCGGCTTGGGATGGACTCCATGCGTAGGACCCATTCTCGGGTCCATACTCCTTTACGCAAGCACGGTTGAAGGAACATTAAACGCGGTGGGACTGCTCGCGGTTTACTCGCTCGGAATCGGCATACCGTTCATGCTGATCGGTCTCGCGTTTAACGGCGCCATGAGATCCTTTGGAAGCGTCAGGAGATATTACCCTTACTACAAGTACGCGATAGGCTCGGGACTTGTAATAATAGGAATCTTGATGTTTTCAAACGAAATCCACTACCTGAATATCTACGGTCAGAAAATATTTGACGCAATGGGAATAGATTTCTGGAAGAAGTTTTAATAAGACACACAAAGTATAGATATTCCGTATTCGGACAAACAGAGTGCCTGCTTCCGAGGCCTCGCTCAGTTCTTGTTGTTGAGGAAAAAGACCAAAGCTCTAGATCTCAGATTACACATCTCCGCAACTCAGGATTCCGTAGCTGTACACACCGGCAAAAGCGGCAACGGAATCTACGGCCTCCGGGGCAACTCGCTTTCCGACTTCCAGCAGTTCCTTCGATTCCTCTACCTTCATGCCGTGGCGCCTCTCAAAAACGCTTAGGTCATCAAACCCGGTCACCCAAGTCACATTGAAAGTTTTCTGAAACATGTCAGCTGCACTGACAACCTCAGGGTTCTCGTAGGTCCTGTTAATGACGCTCAAAGGGTAGTAGTCAAAAGCGATTTTGAACGAGGAAATTCCGGCGCACAGACTGTCAAAGAAACTGTGGATCAGCTCTATGGGAAGATACATGCTGTTTCCTTCCCATAGAAAAAGTATCGGGGAGTTGACGTCAAAACCCGCCTTGGCAAGTTCTT
This sequence comes from Candidatus Dadabacteria bacterium, assembly GCA_022827275.1. Lineage (GTDB taxonomy): Bacteria > Desulfobacterota_D > UBA1144 > Nemesobacterales > Nemesobacteraceae > Nemesobacter. Next base: position 24,782 of record JAJDTG010000006.1, read on the forward strand.
CCGGCAGGTCAACTTCAAGATAGTTGCACGGTATGCTTGCGCATGGCGTAACTCCGTGGCTTTCAAGAACCTTGTGCTTGAATTCCAGAAGGGCCGGCTGATCAACATCGCAGAAGCGCACCCCCTCGGTCTGGAAAACCAGGGAGCGCATGTCAAACCCGCAGCCGAGTATGACAACCTGCTTCATGCCGGCTTGAATCTCGCGCCTTGTGATTTCATCCAGTATGCAGAAGCGGTAACGGAGAATTTCAACCGATTCCGGAAGAATTTCGGTTACCTTGTCAATCTTTTCCCTTATCTCGTCCGTAACGAACCAGTGGGCGTAGGGGTCGTTGAACACGCGGTGTTCACGGTTTCTTTCCATTTCCCTGTAGCAGGCTACGGCAAACGCGGTTGTTCCAACTTCATTTATGTCCGACATGGCAGATCCATATAAAATTACGGGGATACGCACTCAGGAAAAACTGGATGCGGTGGCCCTGTTATCAAGATATGCTCTATTACGACTTTGGCAAGTAAAAGATATTTTTTTGAGTTCGCATAAAAACAGCAATTATATACTTGATTACTCTTCGTACAATCAAGTATATAATTCCATACCTGTTACGGTTAATTGGAGGTAAAAATGCCCTTATACGAATATGAATGTTCTGATTGCGGCGAGGAATTCGAAATCCTGGTGCTTGACCCAGACGAAACCATAAAATGTGCGATTTGCGACTCGGAGAACATCGGAAAGCAGTTCTCGACTTTCGGCCTTGGCAGCAGCGACGGGAGTCCCGAAATTTCCGAGAGCGGGGATTCGGGGAACTGCTCGCACTCGCAATCGTCCTGCTCTTGCTGCTGATTTGCCGGCACAATTGCACAAAATTTATCTCCGTATATAATTAACTCTTCATTTTAAAACACCCGATGGAGGATCGGTTCAAAAATGTGCGAAGGCGATAAGAATATGAAGGAAGCCGCCCTTGAATATCATAGGAGCGGAAGAAAAGGAAAACTTGAAGTCGTACCAACGAAGCCCTGTGACACGTCCTGGGAGCTCTCACTTGCATACTCCCCCGGAGTTGCTGAGCCCTGCAGGGAAATAGCCAAGGATGAAGACCTCTCTTACGAATACACCAACAGAGGAAACCTGGTCGCGGTAGCTTCAAACGGCACCGCAATACTGGGACTCGGAAATCTGGGTGCCCTCGCGGGAAAACCCGTGATGGAAGGGAAAGGGGTACTTTTCAAGAAGTTCGCGGACGTGGACGCCTACGACATTGAAATAGACACCGAGGATCCCGACGAATTCATAAAGACCGTAAAATACCTTGAACCCACCTTCGGAGGCATTAACCTCGAAGATATAAAAGCCCCGGAATGTTTCTACATCGAAGACAAGCTGAAAGAAGAGATGGACATACCGGTCTTTCACGACGATCAGCACGGGACCGCTATAATATCGGGCGCTGGACTTCTTAACGCCTGTGAGATTACCGGGAAAAAGATGAGCGAACTCAAAATGGCGTTTAACGGCGCCGGAGCGTCCGCAATCGCGTGCGCCGAGTTCTTCATATCACTCGGGGCAAAGAGGGAAAACATAATAATGTGCGACAGCAGGGGCGTAATCTACGAGGGAAGAAACGCTGGGCTTAACCCCCAGAAAGAAAGATTTCTTGTCGAGACAGATAAAAGAACCATAGGGGACGCGCTGGTCGGAGCCGACGTGTTTGTCGGACTCTCAAATGGCGGAGCCATCAACCAGCAAGACGTCAAGAACATGGCGAAGAATCCTATAATATTCGCCATGGCTAATCCAGACCCTGAAATACTCCCCGCAGAAGCAAAGGAAGCCAGAAGCGACGTAATAACCGCCACGGGCCGCTCCGACTTCGCGAACCAGGTGAACAACGTCCTGGGATTTCCCTTTATTTTCAGGGGAGCGCTTGACGTAAGAGCAACAAAGATAAACGACGAAATGAAAGTTGCAGCGGCATACTCACTCGCGGCGCTCGCAAAGGAACCCGTGCCGGAGAAAGTGGCCAGGGCCTACGGAGACCAGAAATTTGAGTTTGGCCCGGATTACATAGTGCCGAAGCCATTTGATCCCAGGGTTCTGGTATGGGAGTCGGCTGCAGTCGCGCAGGCTGCGATGGAAACCGGCGTTTCCAGGATCCAGATCGATCTTGATACTTACAAGAAGTCTCTGGAAGACAGGATAAAAGATCTGCTCTAGGGAAAAACCCGGCATTTTGCAAGGTTATACCAATCTTCCGTTCATTTGCCTTCCGTCTTGCGGACGGCTGTGCTCCAACCTTTATCCGGTCCATTGATAAAAGCAGTCATATTTGACATGGATGGAGTCATAGTGGATAGCGAACCCCTCTGGGAGAAAAGCGAGTCCATTATGCTTAAGCAGAAGGGATTCGGGGGCAATGAAAACTACAGGAAAGAATACAGAAAGAAGATAATGGGTCTTAACCAGAAAGACTCCGTAAAACTTCTCAAAGAAACTTTCGGTCTTGATGAATCCCCAGAGGAAATTCTCCGCACCCGTCTCAATATCCTTCTCGAACTTTATGAAGAGGAACTCAGCCTGGCTGACGGGGTTTCAGAACTCCTTGAAACCTTAAGCCGAGAAAAGCATATAAGGATGGCTCTCGCCTCGGGTTCTCCGATGAAAGTAATAGAGTTTGTTCTCGAGAAATTCTCCCTTTCGGACACTTTCAGAATAAAAGTCTCCGGAGACTGCGTGGAAAACGGAAAACCTCACCCCGACATATACCTTGAAACCGCAAGGCGTCTCGGGGCAAGTCCCGAAGAATGCATCGCAATTGAAGACTCCATAAACGGTATAGTGTCAGCCAAAGAGGCCGGCATGTGCTGTATCGCAGTGCCCGACCCGAGAATAGCCCCAGAAGATTACCCTCAGGCCGACATCTTCAGGAAAAACGTCTCGGAAATCCGCCTTGAGGACATAAAGAGTTTTCCCTAAAAAGGCCTCGGACCGGGAGCCATGAATTCCGGGCCTATGGGGTTCGGGACGAAAGTATCAAGTATTGCGTCTATTTCACCCATAGAGTCATCGTCTATGGTCCACCCTACGGTGCCCGCAAGGTCATCGAGCTGTCCGGGGCGCCTAGCTCCCCAGAGAGTGATATCGTTTTCGCATTTGTCGAGAACCCACCTTACGGAAAGCTCAAGCACGTTCTTCCCAAAGCGTTCGGAGGCAAGTTCCGCAAGCTTTTCGACCGCGCTGAGGTAATTACCGTAAGCGGGCTTTTGAAACTTGGGATCAAAATTCCTTATGTCATCTCCCTGAAACTCCGAGTCAGTGTCTAGTTTCCCGCCGAGAAGCCCCCTGCATAAAGCTCCGTAGAGAAGCATGGTAACACCCTGATCCTCACACCAGGGAAGCACGTCTTCCTCGATCCCTCTCTCGAAAAGATTGTAAGGAGGCTGACTTGAGTTAAGCGGGCACACGGAACGGAAAATCTCCATCTGTTCAACCGAATAGTTACTTACTCCAACAGCCCTTACCTTTCCGCTTTCAATGAGTTCCGCCATGGCCTGCGCGGTTTCCTCAACAGGAGCGAGGGGATCGGGCCAGTGAATCTGGTAAAGATCTATCCGGTCGGTGCGCAGCCTTCTAAGGGAATCGTCAATCTCCTTGTGTATCCTCTCCGGAAGGGAATTTCTGAATATTCCTCCCCTCTCCCACTCAAGCCCCACTTTCGTCGCGATTATCAGCTCATCTCTCATCCCGCTCTGAGAAACCGCTTCTCCCACGATTTCTTCTGAAAGACCGAAGCCATATATAGGAGCTGTGTCAATCAGATTCACCCCGTTATCAAACGCCTTGTATATCGTTCTTACGCATTCTTTCCTGTCGCTTCCTCCCCAGAGCCATCCTCCCATCGCCCAGGTACCAAGGCCTATTCTCGACGAATTTATTTTCGTACCGGCAATTTCTACAAACTCCATTATTTCCGTCTCCCGTTCTTAATGGGTTCAGAAGACAAATCTTCCATTTCGCGAGTTGCCTCCACCAGCGAGAATAGAAGGTTTCTCGCCTCGGCGGTTGAGCGGACCCTGTACTTGGCTTTTGACGGCCCGTAACCCACCTTTATGGAATAGGCATCTTCGGGAAGCTGCTCAAAGATATCCTCATCCGTCCAGTCGTCTCCTATTGATATGATAAGGTCCCATTTCTCCGCTTTTAGCCACTGAGTAGCGGCCTTGCCCTTGTTTATGAAGGAGCCTTTAATCTCAACGACCTTGTTTCCTTCCAGCACGCCGACCTCAAGATTTGCAGTTATATGCGACAGCATGTCCTTAAGCTCCCCTACCCTCACTATTGAGAGTGCCGGGTCAACCTTCCTGTAATGCCACGCCAGAGAGAAATTCTTCTCCTCGATAAGCGATCCCGGAGTCCTGTCGACAAACACTTCCAATATGGGTCTTATTTCTTCTTTCCATCCCTCCGGAGCAATATCGGACATCTTCCACTCTTCGCGTTTTATCCAAAGACCGTGTTCGGCCGCAAGACCGTTCGTCACATCCCCAAGCCAGTTGGTAAGAGTCTTTCTGTCCCTGCCACTTATGATGACAAGTTCACTTTTTTCCCTCAAGGAGAGCTCTCTAAGAGTAGAATAAATTTCCGGGTCAGGTTTCGCATCCTGCGGATTATTCTTGAAGGATACAAGGGACCCGTCATAATCAAGCAGAAAAAGACACTTCTTGCCTGCCCTGTATTTTTCAATCAGTTCACTTACCATTTCCGGACTGAATCTACGGGCAAACATCTTAAGCTGCCTTTCCTTCGTTTCATCAAGCCTCTCCATGAAGTCCGCCGTCCATGTCCTGATGTCGTATCTGCTGAGACGTCTCTGCATCGTTTTCATCCGTCTTTTCTGCTCTGTCTTGGTCATGGCAAAAGCGGTTTCAAGCGCCCGCGAAGTAGCTTCGAGATCATTGGGGTTTATGATTATGGCCTCACTTAACTCCTGGGCGGTTCCGGCCATCTCGCCGAGTATGAGCACACCGGCTTTATTCTGCCTTGCCGCAACATATTCTTTAGCAATGAGGTTCATGCCGTCGCGAAGGGGAGTGATGAAAAGTATGTCCGCCGCCAGGTAAAGGGAAATCAGGTCCTCGAAACCGAAAGATCTGTACATGTAGTGAATCGGGTTCCAGCCAATCGTTCCGTAGCGGCCGTTTATTGCGCCAACCATGTTGTCAACTTCGTTTTTCAGTATCTTGTAGTGAACCACTTCTGTTCTCGAAGGTACCGCGACAAGCAGGAGAACAACCTTGCCCCTTATCTTCGGGTTTTTCTCAAGGAAAAGATCAAATGCCCTGAGTCTCTCCGGAATTCCCTTTGAGTAGTCAAGACGGTCTATAGAGAGAATGACCTTCTGATCGGTTCCCAGGAGACCTGTGAACTCGTCTTTTCTTTTCTGAATGCTTCGTTTCTTTGGTGCGGAGGAGAACTTATCGTAATCGATTCCCATGGGAAAAGTATCGGTTCTTATCTCTCTTTCTCCGATTATAAACCGCCCGAGAGAATGTTCGTGTCCAAGTATCCTTCTTACGCTTTCGGCAAAATGCCTTACGTAGTCAAAAGTGTGAAACCCTATGAGATCAGCCCCTGTAAGCCCTTGTATTATTTCCCGGCACCACGGAATAAGTCTGAAAATCTCGGAAGACGGAAAAGGTATGTGCAGGAAAAAACCGATGCTTGATTTGGGCAGCTGCTTCTTCACAAGTTCGGGGACGAGCATCAGATGATAATCGTGGACCCAGATGTAGTCCCCTTCACTCGCCACATCGAGTATGGCGCTGGCGAACTTGGTGTTCACACTGATGTATGATTCCCAGAACTCTTTTTTATAGGTTCCATACTGGACGAAATAATGAAAGATAGGCCATATTACTTCGTTGCAAAACCCCTGGTAATAGTCTTTCACCTCTTCGGCGCTCAGACCCACGGGATAGAAGTTTTCCTCTGCGAGGCGCCGCTCCATTTCCGAAACCTGCTCCCGGGACAGACTTCCGTAATCTATCCCCGGCCATCCTATCCAGCATTTTTCGTAATCGGTATCGAGGGAACTGAGCCCCGTAGCCACTCCTCCCACGCTCGGATCAAAAAAAAGCTTTCCGTTTTCCTCCCGAACGGTCGTCGGCAACCTGTTGGACACGATTATGAGTTTTTTCATGAAAATCTATTATAATAAACGGGGCAGTTGCAGGAATAATAACCAAAAGAAAACTTAAGGCTAGAAAGAACAGGTTCCTTGTATGAAAATATCAAACGCAGTCCCGAAGATTCTCACCGTCCTTATCATAGCCCTGCTTGCCTACACGCTCTGGAACGGGCTTTCGGAAAAAGGAGACTTTCAGAATCCCTCGCAGCTTGTGGGAAAACCCGCGCCCGAATTCGCGCTGAAATCGTTTAACGGGGAGAAAGTAAGACTTTCTGATTTTCGGGGAAAGACATTGCTTGTGAATTTCTGGGCGTCCTGGTGTCATCCCTGCAGAGAGGAGGCTCCCGCGCTTGAGAGGGCTTACATGTCTCTTTCGCACAATCAGGTTGAGTTCATAGGAATAAACGTAATGGACGACAGGAAAAGCGCCGAGGAATACGTAAAATCGTTCGGGGGAAGTTTCGTCAACATTTACGACCCGGAAAACAGGGTACACTTAGATTACGGAGTGGGAGGGGTTCCTGAGACCTTCTTCGTAAACCCCGAGGGCATCATAACCGGCAAGCACAGGGGTCCGCTTACCGAAAGAATGATCATGGACTACATAGAGAACGCTGCTATTTACAACGGGCAGAGCCCGGGGACTGAAAACCCATGAACCGTTTTTTTCATAAGATCATAAGTGGGGGACTTGTCTTGTCCCTGGCCCTTCTTATCGCCTTCCAAGTGAACGCGGACACGCTTGAAGACCAGATCGCCGACATCTCGGGAGAGCTCATGTGTCCCGTATGCGAAGGGCAGAGCGTCGCGGAATCAAACGCCCAGCTTGCCCGGGACATGAGGGCCATCATAAAAACAAAGCTTCTTGAGGGAAACACGAAGGAAGAGATAATAGATTATTTCATCTCGAGCTACGGAGAAACAATTCTCGCATCCCCCCCGCCCAGAGGATTCAGCGCCATACTATGGCTTCTGCCCGTACTTTCCGTACTTATCGGCGGGGCGATAATCCTGAGAACCGTTTACTCATACAGGGTTGAGGAAAAGAAATAACCGAAGTCAGCACTAATTGCCGTTCAACACCTTTCCACTTGCTTTAATCTTAATCATCAGTAAAATAAGGCTTATGGCTTTTATACAGACTTTAACATCAAATTATTGCTGTTTACAGGAGAAGAAGAGGAGCGATGAGCAGGAAAAATTTCTATGCCATGACCGACTTGGCCATAGCTGAAGAGCTCGGGCGCAGACTGGAGCAGGTTCGTCTTGAGAGTAACAAGCCGCAAAAAGAAATCGCTTACGAGCTTGGCATCTCCGAGGGGACTTATCGTAAGGCGATCATGGGCAAGGCCAGATTCGAGGTCATTATAGGCATCATGAGGACACTGGAGCAACTTGAAAATCTGGAGAACTTTCTTCCCGACCGGCCTTTCAGTCCAATCGAGATACTGAAGCTTCAGGGAAAAAAGAGACGGAGAGCATCATCAAGGAAATCAGGCAATACCCGAACCTCCAAAGAGGATACAAATTGGTAAATCACAACTTAGCACGAGTGAAAATATGGGGACGAACCGTAGGCGCTCTTTCATACGACAAGGATAAGGGCCTCTGCGCTTTTCAGTATGATCCGTCATGGATCAGGACCGCAATAGAGTTGAGTCCCGTAAAATTGCCGCTGTCCGACCGGATTTACCAGTTCCCTGCCTTGTCCAGAGAGACCTACAGAGGACTGCCGGGTGCGTTTGCCGATTCACTCCCGGATGATTTCGGCAATGCGCTCGTAGATGCATGGCTCGCCCGAGCGGGTCGCGACAAGGATTCTTTCTCCGGGCTTGAGCGCCTGCTTTATACCGGCATAAGAGGCATGGGAGCATTTGAGTATTTCCCGACCATAGATACGGGGCTTGAGTCATCTGGAATTGTTGAACTGGAAAGTCTCGTTTATATGGCTCAGTCCGTGCTTGACCAGAGGGCGGAATTATCGGGGACATTGGCCGGCGGTACAGGCAGTGAATCGCTTTACGCGCTCTTTCAAGTGGGAACTTCCGCCGGAGGAGCGAGACCCAAAGCCGTAATAGGAATCAACAAAGCGCGCACAGAGATCCGAAGCGGACAGGTAGACCTTCCCGAAGGGTTTGAACACTACCTGTTGAAGTTTGACGGCGTGGCTGAGCGTTCCGCAACGAAAGAGACATTCGGCGACCCCGGGGGATTCGGCCGCATGGAGTACGCTTACTACCGTATGGCGAGAGATGCCGGAATCAGCATGTCCGATTGTGAGCTGCTGATGGACGGCCCCAGGGCCCATTTCATGACCAGGCGATTCGACAGGGTCGGAAACAGGAAAATACATTATCAGTCCCTCTGCGCCATGGACCACGCGGATTACAATATGCCTGGGCATTACAGTTACGAACAGCTGTTTTCCCTGATGCGTTCGCTGCGGCTTAACAGGGCGCAGGCGCTTGAACTGTACAGGAGGATGGTATTCAACATCGTCGCCCGCAATCACGACGATCATACGAAAAACTTCGGTTTTATCCTGAACGAACAACACAACTGGGAACTGGCCCCCGCGTTTGATATGGCCTACAGCTATAAACCGGGTTCAAAGTGGCTGAACTCTCACCAGATGTCTCTTAACGGCAAACGGGACGATTTCACGCGCGAGGACCTGCTCACCCCCGCCGGGAAATTCAAAAAAGAAGCAAACCAGATCATTGATGAAGTTACGGAAATCGTATCGCAGTGGCCCAAATACGCAAAAGAAGCCGAAGTCTTTCCCGATTTCGCCAAAAAAATTCAGAGCGCGCACAGACTGGACCTGTGAGAAGAGAGTCAGTCAGAAAACTCTGAGCAGGCATCCAGAACAATATCCTTTCCTTCCGCGGGATCAAACCATTTTATGCCGTCATCCGCGCGAAGCCAGGTGGACTGTCTTTTGGAAAACCTTTTCGTGTCCGTCTTTATTTTTTCAACCGCCGTCTCAAAATCAAGCCGACCGTCAAGGAACTCGTTTATCCGCCTGTAGCCTATGGACTTCATGGGTTTTAAATCGGGCCCGTATCCCTTGGCCCTTATAGCTTTCACTTCTTCGACCCAGCCGCGGTCAATCATTGCGTCAACCCTTTCGTCTATAGCGTGGCGCAACCGCTCCCGATCTCCAAGGAGGCCTATCTTAAGCGCGTTAAACCTCTGTTCCGCAAAGCCGTGCCGCAGGTGATGATCCGACATGCGCTCTCCCGTGGTGTGGTAAACCTCAAGCGCCCGCTCAATTCTCACGTAATCGTTCGGATTTATCCGCCCGGCGGATACCGGATCTACAGCCTCAAGCCTTTTGTGAAGCGACGCTGCTCCCTTCGCGTCCCTCTCCCGCGCGAGGCTGTCTCTGAACTCCCGATCAACCTCAACACCTTCGAGAAGTCCGTAAAGAAGAGCCTTTACGTAAAGAAAAGTTCCCCCGACAACAACTATTTTCCTGCCGTCCTCGACGAGCCTGCTGATCTGGTCAAGGGCAATTCTCATGTACGTGCCGGCGTTAAAATCCTCATCGGGATCCGCAACATCTATGAGGAAATGGGGGATCTCCCGTCTTTGCTCCAGGGTGGGCTTGGCACTCCCTATATCGAAATGCCTGTAGACCTGAACGGAATCGGCGCTCACTATGCAAGCGCCGGTTCTGCGGGCTATTTCAAGCGCCACTTCGGTCTTGCCCGAAGCTGTAGGTCCTAAGACAACTATCAGCTTCGGTTTTTCCCGGGAAAGACTCAACTGTGGGGGTTAGTCGGAAATCCTGTAGTCTTCTATGTTCTGGTCAAGCACGGCCTTTCTGCTGAGCCTCACCCTGCCGTCACGCGCAACTTCGAGACATTTTACGAGAACCTCGTCCTTTTCGTTCAGAATATCGGTTACTTTTTCGACCCTGCGGTTTTCAAGTTCGGAGATATGCAGAAGCCCGTCTTTTCCAGGACCAAGCTCAACTATCGCTCCAAAATCGAGAATGCGCTTAACCACGCCAACGTATAACTTGCCGGCGACTACATCTTCTACGATTCTCTTTATATATTTCTCAGCTTTCTTGCAGGCTTCATAGTCGGGGGAGAAAATCTTCACCAGACCGTCATCCTGTATGTCAATCTGCGCTCCGGTGTCCTCGACTAACTTCTTTATGGTCTTGCCGCCCGAACCTATCACGACCTTGACCTTATCGGGCTTTAACTGCATTGTAAGAATTCTCGGCGCGTAGTCGGAAAGTTCCTCTCTGGGTCCGCTGATTACCTCCTCCATCTTTCCGAGAATATGCATCCTGCCATCTCTTGCCTGAGCAAGCGCGGTTGTGAGAATCTCTTCGGTTATGCCGGTTATCTTGATATCCATCTGCAGGGCGGTGATGCCGTCTTTGGTGCCGGCCACCTTAAAATCCATGTCCCCGAGATGATCCTCATCGCCGAGAATATCGGAGAGAATGACAAAATTGTCTCCCTCCTTTATAAGTCCCATTGCTATGCCGGCCACAGGAGCGCTTATAGGTGCTCCTGCGTCCATAAGGGACATTGAAGAACCGCACACAGTCGCCATTGAAGAGGAACCGTTTGACTCAAGGACTTCCGAAACGATCCTGATGGTATAGGGAAAGTCCTCTTTATCCGGCAAAACGGGTTTTATCGCCCTTGCGGCAAGCGCGCCATGTCCTATCTCTCTTCTGCCTGGGCCCAGCCGGTAGCTCGTCTCTCCGACGGAATAGGGAGGAAAATTGTAATGCAGCATGAAGCTTCTTGTCTGGTCGCCTTCAAGCGCGTCTATCCTCTGCTCGTCGTATGAACTTCCCAGGGTCGCAACAACTATGGCCTGGGTTTCTCCTCGGGTAAAAAGCGCTGAACCGTGGGTTCTCTCAAGAAGACCCACTTCGCCCCATATGGGCCTTACCGTCGTGTAGTCTCTTCCGTCGGGCCTCGTGCCCTCAACTATCCTCTGTCTGACGGACTCTTTGAGCAACTCATCAAACGCCTTGTCAATCTTGGCTTTGTCTTCGGGATGGTCTTCGATCAGCTTGTTTACGGTGTCTTCATGAGCCTTTCTTATAAGTTCCTTTCTGCCGTCCTTTGAATCAGTCACTATCCCCTGCTCAAGCAAAGGCAGAGCCAATGAACGAACCTCGTCCTCAAGCGTTCCGTCAGTCTCGACTGTGGGAACCTGCCTTTTCTCCTCCCCTAACCCTTCAACAAAACTGTTTTGGAAAGAAATGATTTCCCTGATCCCGGAGTGAGCAAACGTAAGAGCTTCAACCACTTCCGCCTCGCTTACTTCCCTTGCGCCGCCTTCAACCATCACGATGGCTTCTTCTGTACCCGCGACGGTTATCTCCATGGTGCTTGTTTCCAGTTGCTCGGGAGTGGGATTTACAACAAGTTTGCCGTCAACTTTTCCAACGGTAAGGGCCGCTATGGGTCCGGCAAACGGAATATCCGAGACCATAAGCGCCGCTGAAGACGCTATTACCGACAGAACATCCGTAGCGTTCTCGCCGTCAGCAGAAAGAACTGTCACTATGACTTGGGTTGGGTAACAAAAGGCCTTGGGTATAAGAGGCCTTACGGGCCTGTCAATAAGCCTTGACGTAAGAATTTCTTTTTCGCTTGGGCGCCCTTCCCTCTTGAAATAACCTCCGGGGATTTTCCCGGCAGCAAAAGACTTTTCCTGATAATTAACCGTAAGTGGCAAAAAATCGTCTTCTATTTTTTCTTCCGAGGCAACTACTGTAGCAAGCACGGTAGTTCCTCCACAGGAAGCGAGTACAGCCCCGTTTGCCTGCTTGGCAAGCCTTCCGGTTTCAAGACGCAGCTTGCTTCCGAACAGCTCCGCTTCCATTTGTCTTATTTGTTCAGTCAATTCATTTCCTCCAAAATATTACTTCCTCATTTCCTTAGCCCAAGGGTCTCAATCAGCTTTCCGTACTCCTGCGGTCTCACCCTCTTTACGTAGTTGAGCAGCTTCCTTCTCTTGGCAACCATCGAAACCAGTCCTTTTCTTGAATGGTTATCCTTGGGCGCTCTTTTCACATGCTCGGATAGTTCCTGTATCTTTCCGTTCAGAATCCCTATCTGAACCTCGGCCGAACCAACGTCGTTCTCATGTTTTTGGAACTCCTTTATGATCCGCGTCTTTTCTTCTTTCTGCAAAGACATAAATTACTTCCTCCTAGATCCTTGCCTGATCAGTTAAACACTCTTAAATGCCGGAACACTATATCCTTATCTCCCATATACTCAAATTGATCCGAACCAGCTTTCGCCTCGCAGATGGAGAGAATCTTTTTCCGGCAAAATACGGTGATTATATCCCCATTTTTGAATTCGGGCAATTCCACGCCAGAAATAACCCCCCGGCAAAGAGGAATTCCGTTGCGCACACTCTCGCACAAATCCCCTTCCAAATCAACTCTCGGATAGCCGCCGAGGACTTCCTCCAAGGGAAGAATTCTGTAATTTCCGGATTCCACATCCTCAATACTGTTTGCTCCACTCAGAGTGAAGGGACCGCTTCTGAGTCTTCTCAGTTCAGAAAGGTGAGCTCCGCAGCCCAGCTTCCTCCCGGCATCCGAGGCAATCACCCTTACGTAGGTTCCGCGAGAACATTTCACGTAAAAAGTCGCTTTAGGGTAAGAAAAATGAAGGAGTCTTATCTCCTCTATGGTAACTCTTTTCGGTTTTCTCTCAATTTCCTTCCCTGCTCTTGCAAGGGCGTAGAGCTTCGTACCTGAAACCTTGGCGGCGGAATACATCGGTGGGACCTGCATTATCTCCCCCGCAAATTCTTCAATGACCTCTTCAATCTCCTCCTTTCCCAGATGCTCCGCATCCACCCGGCCGGTGACAGTACCGGTTTCATCCATGGTATCGGTTGATACACCCAAGGTCATCTCGGCTTCGTATTCCTTTATATCATCTCCGAGGTAGGGAATAGCTTTTGTCGCCTGATTAAAACACACAGGCAACACCCCCGTCGCGAACGGATCCAAGGTGCCCGTATGACCCGCCTTTTTCGCCCCCAAGGCTTTTTTCACCCTGTTAAGGGCCTGAGCGGAGGTATAACCCTTGGGCTTATCGAGAATCATAACTCCGTCCATCACATCGCTTCCTGGATTGAACTTCGAAGTCTGCGCTTAATGGTAGCAAGCGGTGCGGAAATCACACATCCGGCCGCCTTGCGGTGCCCTCCCCCACCGTAACGTCTGGCAATCTGCGCCACGTCCACATACTCTTTTGACCTGAGACTCACTTTCCAGCCTAAATCGGATTCCTGCCTAAGAAAGACCGCGACCTCAACTCCTTCTATTGACCTCGCCATGCTTACAAGACCCTCGGTATGTTCTTTCTCAGTTCCGGTCTGCCGGAACATCTCGCTCGACACGTGAAGAAAAGCGATTTCCCCGGTTACATCAAGGGTGTTCATCGCCAAGGTTCTAAGCATAACCTTCTTAAGGGGTTCGTTATCATAAATGAATCTTGAGATCTTCTCGGGGTCAGCCCCCCGGTCAACTAGATCAGCGGCAATCGTGAACGTCTCAGAGCAGGTGTTTGAATACCTAAAAGAGCCCGTGTCCCCGACTATGGTGGAAAAAAGACACTCCGCAACATCCGGGCTTATGGGAATCCCGAGCCGCTTTATCATCCTGTAGAGAATAACTCCCGTGGAAGACGCATTCTCATCCACAAGGCAGTACTCCGAACCCGTGTCGTTAGTCGCGTGGTGGTCAACAATCGCAAACGTGAAATCTTTTTTCAAGATAAAATTTTCAAATTCTTTCCCGGGTCGCGAAACGTCGGCACAGTCAAGGAGCATAACCACATCCACTTCGTCGGTAACGCCACCAAGAAAACCGGCGATGCCGGAGCACTCGGGAAGAAATCGCAGGTGCTCGGGGACCCCGTCTGCGTTGTACATGATCACATCCTTTCCAAGCTCGCGAAGAACCAGCGCCATGGCTATGGTTGAACCCAGAGCGTCGCAATCCGGATTCTCGTGAGAAACGACAAGAAAGCTCTGGTTCACCTTTATGAGATCAAGAATTCTGTCAATCTTATCCATCCGACAAGTCCTTTATCAGTTCGTCAATTCTCGCCCGCTTTTCCACCAGGCCGTCGTACTCGAATTCTATGTTCGGGATTTTTTTTATCCTCAATCTCCTCGAGAGGGTTCTTCTTATGTAGCCGGTAGCGTTCCTTAATCCCTCAAGTATCTCCTGGGTATCGGAGCGTTCATCAAGAGAGGTGAAAAAAACCTTCGCGTAGCCCATGTCGTCTGTAACCCTAACGGCTGTTATATTGACCGACGACACCCTGGGGTCCTTGATCTTGCCGCGTATCAGCATCTCGGATATCTCCTTTATTAGAAGATCGGAGACCCTTGCGGATCTTTTGTAGCTGTGAGACATATTCGGTCGCTTAGAAGTGGATAATTTCCATCTCTTTTTCACCCATGCGGAAATTTCCCGTGCTCTCTATATAGGAAGTTACCTTGTCCAGAACGGAATTTACCAAGGAAACATCGTTGGAAACATACCCAAGCCCTATGGTGGCTTTGTCTTTTAGGTCCAGGGAATCAACTTCAGCCAAGGAGAGGCTCGGGAATCTCGACCTTGCCCTTTCCACAAGGCTCTTTACCAGGCGCCTTTTATCCTTCAAAGACCGGTTGCCCGACATGTAGAGTTCAAATCTGGCTATGCCCACTACCATCTAGAATCCAGATATCAAAGCTCCTGCTTTATCTCCTCAAGCTTGTAGAGTTCAAAGACATCTCCCTGCTTCACGTCGTTGAAATTCTCTATCGTTATACCGCATTCGTAGCCCGAGGGAACCTCCTTCACATCCTCTTTAAAACGCCTAAGAGAACTTACTTTGCCGTCAAAGACAACGGTGCCGTCCCGGACCACTCTGATGCTGTTGTCCCTGCTTACCTTGCCGTCAGAAACCATGCATCCCGCGATAGTCCCCACTCTTGACACGTGGAAAAGCTCCTTTACGTCCATGTGGGCCACCACGACTTCCTTGCGAATGGGCTCGAGAAGTCCCTCCATCGCACTTTTTATCCGGGTTACCACGTCGTAGATTATTGAATGAAGTTCGAGAGAAACTCCTTCCTTCTCAGAGATCCTAAGCGCGTTCGCATCCGGTCGGACGTTAAACCCTACCACCACGGCGTTTGAAGCGCTTGCAAGAACCACATCCGTCTCATTTATCCCTCCGGCCCCTGAGTGAACAATCTTTACCTTGCACTTCTCGGTAGAGAGTCTTTCCAGAGATTCCCTGAGAGCCTCGACCGAGCCTTGAGTATCGGCCTTTATAATGAGGGAGAGTTCCTTGGCTTCCTCGTTTTCAATGGAGCTGAAAAGGTCCTCGAGTGAAAGTTTTGGAGCGGCAACCACCTTGCGAAACTTGGTCTTGTCCAGACGGTAAGACGTTACCTCTCTGGCTGTCTTCTCATCCTTTACCACGTGGAATTTCTCCCCGGCTTCGGCAACTCCCGAGAGACCCATGATCTTAACGGGCATTGAAGGACCGACGCTTTTTACCCTTTTGCCCTTGTCATCGGTAAGGGCCCTTATTTTTCCGCTGTGAATCCCTGAAACGACGCAATCTCCGACCCGAAGAGTCCCTTCCTTCACTATAACAGTGGAAACCGCTCCCCTGCCCTTGTCGAGCTCAGCTTCTACAACCACGCCGTTTGCCTTCTTGTCTGGCGCCGCCCTGAGTTCAAGTATATCGGCCTGGAGCAGGACCAGTTCCAGGAGTTCGCTTATACCTTTTTTCTTTTTCGCTGAAACTTCGGCGAAAAGCGTGTCTCCTCCCCACTGTTCCGATATGAGATCTATCTCGGAGAGCTCCCTCCTGATTTTCTCGATATCGGCACCTTCTTTATCGACTTTGTTGATAGCTACTATGATCGGAACTCCGGCCGCTTTCGCGTGGTTAACCGCTTCGACCGTCTGAGGCATTACTCCGTCATCCGCCGCCACGACCAGAATGACTATATCCGTTATACTCGCTCCACGAGCCCTCATTGAAGTAAATGCCTCGTGCCCGGGCGTGTCCACGAAAACTATGGTTGAATCCTTTATCTTCACCGCATAGGCGCCTATGTGCTGCGTTATTCCACCAGCCTCTCCCGCGACAACATTTGTCTCCCTTATAGAGTCAAGGAGAGTGGTCTTACCGTGATCAACATGTCCCATGACCGTAACGACCGGCGGGCGCGGCATTTTCTCTGCATCGCTCGACTCGTCCTGATCAAAAAGCAGATCATCCTCGACAAACCTCTCAACGGTTACGCCAAAACCAAATTCATCGGCGACAAGTTCAGCGGTATCGCTGTCAATTGACTGGTTGATCGTGGCACCCGTACCCATGGTCATGAGTCTCTTAACAACTTCCGAGGCCTTTATGCTCATCATTTTCGCAAGATCGGAAACCACTACCGTTTCGCCGATCTTGATGTTTCTTTTCGAAATATGTGCGGGAGAAGGGGAAATAACCTGGGTGTCATGTCCATCGGCCTGGTAGGCTCCCCTGTTTCTTCCGGGCCCGTCAAAATTCTGCCTCAGCTTGGGCTTTTTGTTCTGTATTACGTATTCCTTTCTGCTCGGAACCTTGGTTCGAAACGCTCTCTTGAGCTCCTCCAGAGTCTCTTCGTCATGTATTTCTTCTTTAAGAGGCTTACTTTTTTTTGTTTTTTTCTTCTGCTTCGGCTTTTCCCTGTCATCCTCTCCCTCAGCCGCCTTTTCAGGTTCGGGGGATGGCTCGGTCTTCAGTTCAGCACCATCTTCCTGCGGAGCCTCAGCTTCGGGCAACTGCTTGGCTTCAAGCGGCTCCTCGGGGACCGCTTCGCTCTCGGCATCTGCAGCCTGGGGAGCGGGCGCCTCAGTTTCCAAGGGTTCAGGGGCTTCGGGGGGAAGAGGAATCTCGAGATCAGGCTCTGCTTCCGCGGGCTCCCCGGCAGCCGGAACGGCCTCTGCTTCAGCAGGCTCGGGTTCCGGCTTTACAACCTTCTTTCTTCTTCTGATGACCCTGGAGCCCTTCCTTCTCTCAACAAGGTCATGTCCGGCTTCGGATTTGAAAACCTTCACGGTTTCCTTCTGCTCTTCCGCCTTTTCCGAAGAATCGTCTTCCGGAATTTCAATAAACGCTTTTCTTATTTTCTCAGCATCCGCTGCCGAGACTATATTTTGATGACTCGTAACTTTCATTCCAAGCTTTACGCCTTGCTCCACTACCTCTTTGCTGCTTACCCCCAGCTCTTTGGCTATCTGATGTATTCTGATTTTAGGCATATTCCAAAGAAGCTCGCTCCCAAACGGGAGGAGCTGACGGTTCCCCTACTCGTCTTTTCGCGAGTCCTGACCCTCCGTGGCTTCCGGCGATGATATCTGAACTTCCCCTGTATCCGAGACCTCTTCGGTCCCGCTCTCAACAGGTATTTCCTCAAGTTTTTCCATAAGCGCCATGCGGGCCGCTTTATGGAGCTTGGAGACCTCGTCTTCATTGAGGCTTCCAATCTTCATGAGCACATCAGGTTCGCAAAAAGCTATGTGCTCTAAAGAGTAAAACCCGTCATTATAAAGCAGGCTTGCCGTAACCTCGCTTACAGATGGCAAGCTCGTGAGGAGAGAAAGCACTTCCTGCTGTTCCTGCTTGACTCTGGACTCAGTTTTTATATCTATCTTCCACTCGGTAAGCTGCGACGCCAGCCTTACGTTCTGTCCCTTCCTCCCGATGGCAAGAGAAAGCTGGTCATCATCGACTATTACCTCCATCGAGCGACTGTTCTCGTCAATCACCACCTTGTTTACGACAGCCGGAGAAAGGGCGTTGCAGACGTAGCGGGCGGGATCTTCCGACCAGGGAACTATATCCACCTTTTCACCCCTGAGCTCCTGGATGATACTCTGAACCCTTGAGCCCCTCATTCCCACGCAGGCACCGACCGCGTCCACGTCCGAATCATTTGACGCAACGGCTATTTTTGTTCTTCCGCCGGGATCTCTCGAGATGGCTTTTATCTCCACTATCTTCTCAGAGATCTCGGGTACTTCCGATTCAAAAAGCCTCATTACGAAACTCACGTGAGCTCTTGAAAGAATGAGTCTCGGTTCGCCCCGGGGTGACTCCTTTATGTCGAGAAGCACGGCACGTATCCTTTCTTTCATCTTGTAGTACTCTCTCGGCACCTGCTGTTCCGGGGGCAGGACGGCTTCAACCCTTCCGAGATCAACTATTATGTGTCTTCTGTCAACCCTTCTCACTATGCCGCCGATTACGGTTCCTTTCCTGCCGATAAACTCCTCGTATATGACCTTGCCTTCGGCCTCCTTGAGTTTCTGAAGAACCTTCTGCTTGGCGTTGTGAATGGCGATTCTAGTGTATTCGGGGCTTATCTTGACGCCTATCATGTCGCCAAGTTCGGTTTCAGGATCAAGTTCGATCGCTTCTGCGAGGGAAATCTCAATTTCGGAATCGGTTACGGTTTCCACAACCTCCTTGTACTCGAAAAGCTCTACCTCTCCCTCTTCGGGATTATAGTAAACGTCGAATTCCTTGTCCTGATGCTTTGACTTGAGAAGCTTCTCGGCAGCTGACAGAACCGCTTCCTCAACCGCACTTATTATGCGTTCCCTGTCAATGCCCTTGTCCTTCCCTACGGAATCTATAACTCTCGTCAGTTCCGTAATCATTTTCTCACTCCTTTCTCAAAATCAATTTCCAAGTTCGCCCTGCTGACGGAGCCGAAAGGCACGCTGTAGGAACGGCCATCAACTTCCACCAGAATCATTTCCCCTTCCATTCCGAGAAGTGTCCCGGAAAAGACCTTTCTGTCATCAACCGGATCCATGGTCTTTATCTTCACTTTTCTTCCCTTGAACCTCTCATAGTCGCTTTGCCTGTTAAGGGGCCTCCTGAGACCGGGGGAAGACACCTCGAGGGTGTATGAATGCTTAGGCATTATGTCGTAGGCATCCAGAACGACGCCAAGTTCCCTGCTCACGTTCGCACAGTCATCAACTGTAACTCCGCCCTCTTTGTCAAGAAATATCCTCAAAACCCTGCCTCCGCTTTCCCTCAGATACTTTATATCCACAAGCTCGCAGGAATTCTCCTCGACAATCGGGTGAAGAACCTCTAAAACAGCCTTTTCAAGCTTATCGTCAGCTTTTCCCACAAAAACTCTCCGTATCTTTCATGCCCTTCAACAAAAAAGAGCGGGTAAAGACCCACTCTTTCCAAAGCGGTTTAAATTCTACATAAAACAAAAAAATCAGCAAGGAAATACCCGATTCTTACGCGACGCCTTCAGCATATTTAAGCTCCAGTTCCTGGAGTTTTTTTATCCTGTTTCTGAATTCGGCAGCCTTCTCAAATTCAAGCTTCTTCGCGGCGGATTTCATCTCCCTTGAGAGCTTGGCTATAACACCCGGAATCTTGTTCGGGGGGATATCGAGGAGATCTTCCTCCTCAGCACCTGAAATCTTGAGGTAGTCAGATTCGTATATGGAACCCAGCACATCGGTTATGTTTTTTTCGATGCTACTCGGGATTATGTTGTTTTTCGCGTTATACTCCGTCTGGATATCTCTTCTCCTGCGGGTTTCCGCCATGGCGGCACGCATAGACCCAGTCATGGTGTCCGCGTAAAGAATCACCCTGCCCGAAACATTTCTCGCCGCCCGGCCGAAAACCTGAACGAGCGACGTTTCCGAGCGAAGGTACCCTTCTTTGTCGGCGTCAAGCACCGCGACAAGGGAAACCTCGGGTATGTCGAGTCCCTCACGAAGAAGGTTTATTCCGACCAGAACGTCAAATCTGGCGGCTCTTAAGTCCCTTACGATCTTTATTCTCTCGAGGGTGTCAATCTCAGAATGCAGGTACTCAACCCGCAGGCCGAGTTCCCTGTAATAGTCCGTAAGGTCTTCAGCCATCTTTTTGGTAAGCGTCGTAACGAGGGCCCTCTGTCCCGATGCGGCAACTTTTTTCAGTTCATCAAACAGGTCGTCCACCTGATTCTGTGCGGTTCGGGTTTCAATCAAGGGATCGGCAAGACCCGTCGGCCGTATGATCTGCTCAACAACGTTACCGCGGGCCCGTTCGAGTTCATAAGGCCCTGGTGTAGCAGAAACGTATATAACCTGCCCGACCTTGGCCTCGAACTCCTCGAAATTAAGGGGGCGGTTATCAAACGCGGAAGGAAGCCGGAACCCGTTTTCAATCAGGGAAAGTTTCCTGCTTCTGTCACCCAGATACATGCCCCTGAGCTGTGGAATCATCTGGTGACTCTCGTCGATAACACAGAGAAAATCCTCGGGAAAATAATCAAGAAGAGTATAAGGAGGTTCTCCGGGGCTCCGCCCCGAGATGTACCTTGAGTAATTCTCGATGCCGGGGCAGAAGCCCATGGTATCGAGCAACTCAAGATCAAACCTGGTCCTCTCCTCAAGCCGGTCGGCCTCAAGTTCCATGCCCCGGCCTCTTAGTTCAGTGAGCCGGGTCTCAAGTTCCCGTCCTATATCCTCCACTGCCTCTTCTAAAACGCTTTTTGGAGCCACATAATGGGAGCCCGGAAAAATGGAAACCTCCCGCACTTCCCCGACAGTCTGTCCACTAAGAGGGTCTATAGTGCGTATCGTCTCTACAGAATCTTCGAAGAATTCAACCCGAAGTGCAACCGATTCCTCGTGCGAGGGAAACACATCCACCACGTCCCCCCTCACCCTGTACGTGCCCCTGTCAAGCTCATCGATCTTTCTCTCATAACGCACTTCCTCGAGTCTGAGAGCGAAATCGTTTCTTGAAAGCTCCATTCCCTCTTCGATCTCGGTAAGCATGCCGTAATAAACCTTGGGAGCCCCGATTCCGTAGATAGCCGAAACGCTTGAGACGATTATTACGTCCCTTCGCCTGAAAAGAGCCTTGGTGGCCGCATGGCGCATGCGGTCTATGTATTCGTTTATCGAGGCATCTTTCTCTATGTACGTGTCGGTCTCAGGGATGTAGGCTTCGGGCTGGTAGTAGTCATAGTAGCTCACGAAATAGTGAACTTCGTTTTCGGGGAAAAAATCGCGCAACTCCGCGTATATCTGAGCAGCTAGGGTCTTGTTGTGAACAAGTATTAGTGCTGGACGTCCGGCATCACGTATAACGTGTGCTATGGTAAAGGTCTTGCCGCTGCCGGTAACTCCAAGGAGAACTTGATCCTTGGACCCTAGCTTTAACCCTCTGCTCAAGGCGGAGATGGCCCGGGGCTGATCTCCCTTGGGTTCAAAAGGGCTTTTGAGTTTGAACAGAGATTTCCCGGAATCCATTTCGAAGACTATTTTAACCACCCGTACGGTCATCATAAACAAACAAAAGCTCAACCACAGTCGCAGAAACAGTCTTTCAGTGATTTTACAGGAGCCGACCCATGAGAAATAATATAATTTTGGAGCAGAGGACAGGTGAGAAGCGACGTCACGACACAGTTTCTCGCTTCAGGTGTAATGTACAAAGAAACGGGCAGGTGAATTTCCCGGGGTCTCTCCCCAGCAATCCACGGTTCCATGAGCGAAAAAAAAGGCAGGGTTTATCTGATCGGCGCAGGACCCGGCGATACGGGCCTTCTTACCCTCAGGGGAAAAGATCTGCTCGGGGAAGCACAGGTGGTAATCTACGATTCTCTCGTAAACCCGCAGATTCTTAAGTTTTGCCGTCCCGACGCAGAACTCGTATTTGCCGGCAAGACAATAGGACAAGCACATATATCCCAGGAAGAGATAAACGAGCTTCTTGTAAGAAAGGCAAAGGAAGGGAAAACGGTGGCTAGGCTAAAAGGGGGCGATCCTTTTGTTTTCGGGAGGGGCGGAGAGGAAGCCGAGGTGGTCGTTAAAAACGGCATCGATATCGAGATCGTTCCGGGAGTCAGTTCCATTACCGCCGTGCCGGCATATGGTGGAATTCCCATTACCCACAGGAGTTACAATTCATCTTTCGCGGTTTTTACCGGGCACAACCAAGGGGAGGATTCTGACTACGATCCTGCCGAGATCGAAACGATGGTGTTCCTCATGGGACTCAACAATCTCGAGAGCATAATGAAAAAACTGCTTGAGTCGGGGAAAAAACCGTCCACCCCCGTAGCCGTTATATCATCCGGCACTCTGCCTGAACAGAGATCCGTCGTGGGGACCATTTCCGACATAGCGGAAAAAACAAGAGTCCTTGACGTGCAGACCCCCGCCACCATAGTGGTCGGAGAGGTGGCATCACTCGCAGAAGCGATAGGGTGGTACAAGAAAAAGCCGCTTTTCGGAAAAACCATAATGGTAACCAGGGAAAAGGAGGCTTCATCGGAGTTCGCAGAACTCCTTGCCTCCTGCGGGGCAAGAACCATCGAATTTCCCACGATCGCAATAAATCCCGTAAGAAACACCAGGGAACAGCAACTCTCAGTACAAAACCTGGGAGACTATGATTTCCTGGTGTTCACAAGCGTAAACGGAGTCAGCAACTATTTTGATGTGCTCGCCTCCCATGGAAAGGACTCGCGTGAACTAAAAGGCAAAAAGATAATAGCCATAGGAGAAAAAACATCGGAGGAACTCCTGCGCTACGGCCTCTTGGCGGATTACATGCCCGCAGTCTATACCGCAGAAGGAATAATCTCGCTTACAGAAAAACTCAATCTCGACGGCAAGAAAATACTAATCCCGAGAGCGCTTGTGGCAAGAGAAATTCTCCCTGACACGCTGCGGGAAATGGGAGCCACTGTGGAAGTGCTCTGCGTTTATGAAACTCTTGTTCCCGACTACTCAAAAGAGGAACTCGGCGCGATAAAAGAAGAAATCTCCAACGCGGAAATAGACCTTGTAACGTTCACAAGCTCCTCGACCGCAGCGAATTTCTTCTCGCTTCTTGGAGAGGATCCGGAGCTTTTCGGCAAAACCGGGTTTGCCTGCATAGGGCCTATAACGGCCGCAACGTTGCTTGGCTGCGGTTTTACCCCCGCCGCCACCGCCGACATTCATACGACCCGGGGGCTCAAAGAAAAAATCCTGGACCTATACGCTTCATAAAAGGCGGCTCAATGCCAAGATTTCCTATAAGAAAAGAACCCGCTTCAGAAGACGACGGGATGCTTCGCGGAACAATATCCGAGAGCGACTACACGCATATAACTAAAGTGCTGAGGCTGGCAACTGGGGACCGCATAACGGTTTTTGACGCTGAATCCATTGAGTATGAAGGAGTGATAATGGATATATCTTCGGAAACTATCGCGGTCCAAGTTGACAACACCCGCCATCTGCAGACCGAACCAGAACTGGAACTGATTCTCTTCCAGGCGATTCTCAAGGGAAACAGGATGGACGGGGTAATCAGCCAGGCAACGCAGCTCGGCGTATCAGAGATTTTTCCGGTAATTTCCCAAAGAACCCAGATAAGGTCGACCGCCAAGGTAGACAGATGGAACAAGATAGCGCTGGAATCAACAAAACAGTGCGGAAGAGTGACTCCGCCGGTGGTTTCAGAACCGATTGATTTCCAGAACTCCTTTGGGATCCAAAAGCAAAGCGAGACGAAAATAATACTCTACGAAAATCAAGACGAACTTCTCGGGGACTACATGGATTCCCTCACAAAACCCGTAAACAGCATAAATGTTTATATAGGTCCCGAAGGGGGTTTTTCGAAAGAGGAAATCACTTTGGCAAAGGAAAACGGCTACATAGCTCTTGGGCTTGGAGAAAGAATACTGAGGGCGGAAACAGCCTCGGTGGTAAGCTTGGCGCTCCTACAGTCCCGCTTCGGAGATATATAATCGCTGCAATATAATAGCCTCGGAAAAAAGTGATCGGTTAAGCAATCAATTCTGGGTGAGATTTCTGTATCTGTCTCTTTCCCCTTTGGTCCATCATAACAACTAGCAAGCTTCTCGCTCTTGACATTGCCACGTAGAAAAGAGACTGAGAATTATCTCCGAACATTTCTTCCATACCCACAACAAGAATTATTGCAGTGCTCTCAAGCCCTTTGAAAGATTTGATTGATGAACATTTTACAACTTTTCTCCTCTTTCCAGAGTGCAGATTACCGGGAAAATCCTCAAGAGAAAATCCAGGGATCTCCAATCTATCCTTCAAACGCGCTGGAAAAAGAATTACTATGTCTTCCAAGGAAATATCTTCTTGGAGAAGGCCGTTAATTCTTCCACCAAGAAGTTCAGCAAGGTGGTCATAACCATTCCAGTATTTATATTCTACTTCTAAACCATCCTCCTTCCCATCCATGCAAGGAGGACCATCAAACTCTGAAAGACGATAGGTTGCCTCGGCAATGCGTTTAGTATTTCGGCAATTGACCGGCAATTCATAAGGTCCAGAAAAATCTAAACCCTCTCCACAGCTTTTCAGCACAGAAGCGACACTTTTGTCACTAGTATCACTCTTCCCGTTGGTATTATAGATATTCTGGCGAGTAAAGTCTCCGAAAATTAACCAACTCCCATTAGACAATCCTCCGTGCAAAGCAGCATTAATAACATCCAGCACTCCATTGCGAAAGATAAGATCCTGCCCCTCATCCATAACAATAAGGTCAAACTGCGGGCCTATCTCTTCTTTATCCAGAGCTAACTGTCCATATTCTATATATGTCTTGTCGTAATAAATCTTGTCACGATCCATCTTGTCATAAAATTCCTCAGCTTCCGGCGATTTTCGTTCACTTATAAATCGTTCCTTGAAGCTGCTTTTCTCTATCAAGTCCTTCAATACTTTATGAAACGTGCCAACCGTAATATTGGAATGCTTCTCAGTCCAAGTTTCAAGCGATTGAGCTAAAAGTCTGTTATAACAAACAAGCAGCACCTTTTTTCCTTCTCTACTCGCACGACATGCAGATTCTACAGCAAGTACAGTTTTTCCCGTCCCCGCAGCTCCCTCAATCAACCAACGTGAAGTTTTTTTTAATCCGTCTAATACAAAATATTGATTTTTGGTAAGTCTTAACAATTCATCCTCCGACTTTTTGATCCACCTGTTTTTTTTCACAGTAGAACCCCGTCGTAGAAAATTTCTAATGTTTTTCGCTTCTGAAGGTGTTAGGAAAACAGGTTTCTTTAATATTTGCCTCCACTCCTTGATGGCCTTCTTTATAAAAGAGGATATCAAACGATTTCCAGACAAATCGTCACAGTCAATGACTTCCCAACGCCGGAATTCAGTGTTTCGTGGAGGACATCTCACTTCATTGAAAATAACCATACGTCCAATCGGACATTTTGATTCACCGGAATCCCCGAACTCTTCTCTTATTTTCTTTTCCAACGCTAACGTTGAATCCTTAGCCTGTGCAAAGGGGTTCTTTACTCTATACTTCTCCTTGTCGTTTTTATATCTACTCCATCTCCCATTATCTTCACGAATTATAGTTCCATCTTTAACCTCTATACAGATGATTCCTTCTCCAGGAATAATGACGACAAAATCTATTTCGCCATACGGTTTTCCTGGTCCTCTGTATACCAGTGGCAACGAGTGTAGCACAATCCATCCTTTAGTATTCTTATCGTCTCTTAACAGTTCGAAGATTCTCCTCTCACCCGGATCTTCGGGAAGAATGTCTGGAATCATCTCTGACATTTACTAACTCCTACGATAAGTAATTTTATGCTATCTTAGCACGGGGAACTTTATAAAGTTCACTGTTCACGGATCCACTGACCTTTGCTTATCAGATAACCAGCAAGGCAGTTCATATTCTTCTCATCGAATATTTGAATGCCTACTCCGTCAGCTTTTCTCGACCATCTTTCCAGTCTTAATACCCTCAAACTGAAATCTTTCGCTGGAAAACTCTTCCACCAGCACTCCTCTTCTTTACTCCACCTGTAACCCAACTCTTTCAACCTATCCTTTATTAAAAATGTAGGGCTTGGCCTTCCACTTTTTCGGTTTCCAACTTTAACCAGATATATACCCAATTCCTCCCGTTCCAGAGGGCTTAGTTCGTTCCAATTCAAATACCTTATATTGATCAAGCTTCCCAGAAACGGAGATTTCTCCACTCCAGATGTAACAATAAATAATTCATCAATTGCACGTGTTATAGCAACATAAAAAAGTCTTTGTTCTGCCATTACTATTTTCTCCAAGTCATCTCCAAATATCCTTCCAAATACCCAGTTCTGATGTATGAGAGGATAGCAACTTTCTACTCCGTCAATTATCACTACGGTCTTTTTTTCAAGCCCTTTGTATTTATGAACCGTAGATACCGAAATGCGGTTCTTCAACTCTTTCGGGAAAAACGAACGAACAGTATTCTCAAACATGTTAAGGCTTATTTTCCGCCTAAGATTTCTAGTGTCGTTACCTGCTACCGGCCAATAGATTTCATTTAGCCGTGAAAGCAGAACGATTTCTCTATTTTCACTCAGGCTTTTTTGAACTAATCGCAAGATGGCAGGGGTGAAGAAATCTTGTCCATGGCATTCTTTTTCTAATATGGACGGTTGGAATTCATCTAAATCCGCAACAAGTACTGTGCCTGTAGTATTTTTATTTGGGCTGGCATGTTTACCCAAACCATCCATTAAAGTATTGCCAGCTTCAACTATGGATTGCCCTGACCTGTAGTTAGTAACCATGTAAAGACGCTTATAATCAGGGAAATATTCTTCAAACTCCTCAAAGAAAATGAGTTCTGAACCTGCAAACCCGTTTATTGATTGCCAATCGTCTCCTACACAAAACAGTTCCACTCCCTCGTTTAACTCTCTTATTGCCGAAACTAATCTGTAGAACAGATAACGCTTTAAATCTTTCGCAAATTAAAAAAGGAGGCGGCATTTCCTGGTAAATCCGGTTAGATAAAGATGTTCTAAAATCTATTTAACAGGAGGAAACACCGCCATGGAAGATTGTACAGCAAAGAGCCCCAAAAAG
>JAJDTG010000025.1 GCA_022827275.1 Candidatus Dadabacteria bacterium
CTTTTTGGGGCTCTTTGCTGTACAATCTTCCATGGCGGTGTTTCCTCCTGTTAAATAGATTTTAGAACATCTTTATCTAACCGGATTTACCAGGAAATGCCGCCTCCTTTTTTAATTTGCGAAAGATTTAAAGCGTTATCACGAGGAGATCAGCGACAACGTATTTCTAATTGAATAGTCGCCTTCATTGCAGAGTAGTCAAACATAAAACCTCCGAGAGTTGCCGTAGAAGGTCCTGCGAAATCCGCAGAACAGGTTAGTTGCGATTATTTAACGATCAAACTTCTCATCGTTGCGCAGGCAGACTCGAACGGTTCAATGGAATTGTCAACTTTCGATAGAAGTATGGCTCCTTCTATCTGAGAAATCACTAAACCGGCCGTTTCTTTCGGATCAATTTCTTCCCTGAAAAATCCCTGCTCCACCCCGTCTCTCAAACATTGTTCAAAAGAGTCTTTCCACCCCTTGAAATAATCACTCAGAACAGAACGAAATTTCTCGTTTATGCCGCTCTGCTCCAAAGCCAGATTCCCGAAAAAACAGCCGGCATAAGGAGGCTGTGAAAAAAGCGAACGCTGAAGAGAAACTGCCTCCCTGTAAAAGCCGTCAAGACGTTCAAGGGGGTTTAAGTCTTGGTTCAAGATGGTTTTCGACAACATTTTTTCTTCAAACTCCGAGACCACTTTCTCAATCGCAAGCAGCCCAAGAGCTTCCTTGCTTTCAAAATAATAATAGAAATTGCTTCTGCAAACACCGGATTCTCTCATGATCATATCAATGGAAGTTCCCTCAAAACCATGAGAGTGAAGCAACTGGGAAGCAACATTTATTAATTTGTCTCTATTGCTCACAAAACCTAAACCATCCTAAAAAGCGCGTCGCAGTTTTTCTTAAACATCTTTTGCCAACACGCCCAAGCTGTGTCAATACGGAAAAAAAGCAGCTTGGACATAAAGAAATTATGGATACGGAGGTATATGGTTACACAATCTTTTTCCAGAATCAAGCAATTTTAAATAGAACCAGTCATTCATATTATTGTAATTAGAATCGGACGACTGTATAACCCTAGAATTAGTACCGGGCGACCGTATAACCCTCAAATTATTTAATAATTTGCCTAAAAATCCCTTGACAGCCACAAACTGTTTTTATAGAATCTCGAAAAGCAATCTGATGGATAACCACAATTGGATTAGTAAAAAAGTTGCGAAATTTGTCTTGCTATGCCTCCTACCCCACTGAGAGCGATATGCATACGAAAGCCTGAAAGTTCGATATCGGTTCACGGTTGCGACGCGGCCGGCATCGGCACCCATGCCGTTCTGACCGCGAGCGCAGTGGGGTAACGATTTTGCACGAGGGAATACCGAACAACGTAAAGCGAGGTTAAGTCACACTCAGGAAACAAAAAACAGGTCGAAGGAAGAAAACATCTGGCAATAAACCCGCCAAGGCGAAAGGGCTTGGGATCATGCGGCTGAACAAGGCCACTCAGATCTGAACCTCATCTTCTCATAAATCTTTAGATCTTAAATTTGTAGAAATGCAAGAATTCAGATTCGTGAAAATTACCTGCGCAAGTGATTGCTTCTTCATACACAATTTTTTCGAAATCAAACATTTTGAAATAAGACCACTCGCACATATCATCCTAATTAGGACTGACCAGCCGTATTATATTGAAATCACTTAATTATTTGCCCAAAATTCTCTTGACAACCATGAGCCCCTTTTATAAGATGAGAGAAAACAATTGGGACTTATATAGATAGCTAGACAAAAGGAGATAAACAAAAGCTAAACCAAGGATAGCGAGGGCTATGGACAAACAAAAAAGCAGAACACCGAGAGAAAAACATCAAATTCTTCGTCTCCTGCTTCTGAAATTACGAGATCAAGATATCCAAGAAGTTGAAGCTCGTTGGATAAGTAGCAAAAAACCTGAACCTGATCTTCCTGAAAATGCTGTGAGAGTGTCTTTTTATATCACTGATAAGGTCATGGCTTCACTTGACGATAATATATACGATGACGTTTGCTCCATTATGCCTAATTAAGATGTACCTGAGGAAGGCAAAGATGGTGGAATTAAAAGTTTAATTTGGAACATGAGGGAGATAAACATATATAGACTTCGGGTCTTGATTCCAAGCCAAGATTCTTCCTACGTTGGTTATTACGCAAAAATCGGGGAGGAAGAGGGGTTTGCCAGGACAAGCAATCTCGCAACGCTTCTAACCCAAGAGGAAATAAACCTGATCAAAATCAATGTCAGAAGAAAATACCCAGATGCCAAGTTTGAAAACGATCCAGTGGGCAGCATCTTGGTGCTTAAGAACAAAACATAAGTACCGGATAGAGAGTAGCATATTGCCTTGGCTTTAAAAAGTGAGAGTAACCGGACCTGGCTTTTAGGGCCGATTCGGTATGGTGACATAGTGAAAGTAGAAAATGTCAGTTGCAAAAGAACTGACAACAGATAGAAACACAATGGAGTGGCGACAGTAGAACCATATTATCTCTAAGCAGAAGACTTCAAATCATTCCCAAAGGGTTAGAAGCAAGATTTATTCTGTCAATTTTCCTATATAGTTCCCAAAATTAACAGTACGGTAGTTATCAAGAAACTTTTACGATCCGAAATTAACCATCTGATCTCATTGAAATTTATACCGAACAGTCCTCCCTTCTAGAAGGTGAATTAGTCTATTCTTAACAAAAATGAAATAATTTCTTGACAGTGCCCAATATATTGTGTTTAAATAAATTCTACGCACAAGATAAAGAGTTGCCGATATACTTTTTAATGTGCCTAACCGAAAGGAACACTGGAACAAAAAGAAAAGGAGGAACGGATGCCCGGAGATAAAAACCCCGCCGAAATAGCAGCCAACGGAGTTTCGGACCACGAGACAGTCGCTGTCGAGGAACAAGAAACGCAGACCCAGGAAGCTTCCTCGGAACACGTAAAAGCTCCAAGCGACACCATAGAAATTCCTGCGGAAACCATTGATGCTTTCGGCGGAGACAAGCTCAGGGCACGCGTTTTCTACGAGAAATACGCTCTTCGCAACGCAAAGGGGGAAATAACAGAAAAAACTCCGGAGCAGATGTGGCGGAGGGTGGCCAGGGAGATAGCGTCTCCCGAAGAAAAGAAGGAACTAAGAAAGCAATGGGAGGAAAACTTCTACTGGCTCCTCTCCGATTTCAAGTTCATCCCTGGCGGGAGAATCCTCTTCGGCGCCGGACAGAAAAGAAGGGCTACGCTGCTTAACTGCTACTACATGCCGATAAAGGAAGACTCCATAGAGGGGATATTCGAGTGGTGCAAGGAGGCTGCCAGAACTTACTCTTTCGGCGGAGGAGTCGGAACCGACATATCGGTCCTGAGGCCGAAAGGCTCACCGGTAAACAATTCGGCGATATACTCAACGGGAGCGGTATCGTTCATGGATCTTCTGTCCACCACGACCGGGACCATAGGGCAGGCAGGAAGAAGAGGGGCGCTTATGATAACCATGAAGGTCAATCACCCCGATATAATGGACTTCCTTGACATAAAAAACGACGAGGCAAGATCAAAGGTCCAGTTTGCCAATATCTCGGTGAAGGTGGATGACGAGTTCATGAAGGCCGTGGAAAAAGACGCGGATTACGAGCTCAACTTCTCAAACGAAAAAACCGAAATAAAAAAGACCGTGCCAGCCCGCAAGATATGGGACAAACTGGTTAAATCGGCGTGGTCCTCGGCCGAGCCCGGACTTATTTTCTGGGACACGGTAAAAAGATACTCCCCTACCGAATACGCCAATATGGAAGTAAACGGCGTAAACCCCTGCAGCGAGCAGGCACTTGAGGACTACGGCAACTGCTGCCTGGGGAACGTGAACCTCTCCATGTTCGTCAAAAACGCCTTCGAGGAAGACGCCTCAATAGAATGGGAAGAGCTTGAAAAGGCTTTTCGCTACAGCGTCAGATTCCTTGACGACATACTGGATTACAACATGGAGAAACATCCTCTGAACTTCCAGACAAAAGCGTCTTTAAGATCAAGAAGAATAGGTGTCGGGTTCACAGGCCTGGGAGACATGCTTGCTAAGCTAAACATAAAATATGACACGGGTGAAGGCATAAAATTCACCGACGAGCTTTTCGAACACGTAAAGAACGTAGTTTACGAGGCCAGCTCAGACCTTGCCAAGGAGAAGGGAACCTTCCCTGTGTTTGATCTGAAAACCCATATCGCGAACCCGTTCGTAAAAACCATGCGGGATAACGTTATGAGCAAGATAAAGAAGCAGGGTCTCAGAAACGCGTGCATACTCACGGTTCCGCCTGTAGGAAGCGGTTCTGTTCTCGCGGGAACAACAAGCGGTGTCGAGCCCATGTTCGCCCTGTCCTATCTTCGCCGCTCAGAGTCCCTGTCGGAAGAAGAATTCAAGGTCTACCATCCCCTAGTGTCCGAGTACATGGAGAAATTCGGACTGGAGGACGAGGCAGATCTTCCGGACACCTTCGTCACCTCACATGAGATAAGACCTGAACAGCGGGTCCGCATGCAGGCCGCTATTCAAAAGCACATAGATTCATGCATATCAAGCACCGTTAATCTCCCCAAGGACATAAGCCTTGAGGAGGTCGAGAAGATATATCTCCTCTCCTGGAAACTCGGCTGTAAGGGGGTAACCGTTTACAGGGAAGGTTCCAGAGAAGGGATACTGATAACGGAAGAACAAGCAAAAGACAAAACAAGCTCTCCACCCCGGGATGAAGGGATGTCAACCACCCACTCCAACCTCACACCATCCCCTCATCCCCCTCAAAAAGAAGCGGTAAGACCTGTCACCAGACCCCAAGTTCTGGAAGGTTTTACCGAGGCGATAAAAACTGGGTACGGGAATCTCTACGTGACTGTCAACAGTTACGAAGGCAAGCCGTTTGAAGTTTTCGTCCAGATTGGAAAATCTGGATTTACCACAATGGCCGATGCCGAGGCAACTGGAAGGCTGATATCTCTGTCTCTGAGGTCTGGGGTTGATGTCAGAGATGTCGTGGAACAGCTGGAGGCCATTGGAGGTTCCTCACCAGTTTTTTCGGGAGGACAGGTCATAATGTCCGTTCCCGACGCCATAGCCAAGGTGCTGAGAAGACACTTCATCCCCGAGGAAAAAAAAAACGCTGACGGAGACGGGACGCCAGTAGAAGTAATCGTGGCAAAAGCAAACGGCAGTGCGGGCAAGGCCTCCGCAGATCTGATGCTTGAGCAGTGCCCGGAATGCGGAGACAGGGCGCTCGCATTTGAATCGGGGTGCATCACGTGCCGGAGCTGCGGATTCTCAAAGTGCAGCTAGGCTGGCGTCAGTGTAGTTAAGGCAGACTCCGAAAAAAGATTACTCTCCAGTTCGAGCGCGTGCTATCCTAAGCTTTTTATCAAGTTCCTCTCTTTCCGAAACTTCTGCGTCCTGAAGCTCGTCAAGCTCTTTCTGGAAAGCCTCAGCGTCTTTTCTTGCGACCGCGACGTCAACCTCTTCGGGATTCTCCGACTGGTCGGTAAGAATACTGACGGTGTCATCCTTTACGTCCGCGAGGCCGCCATGGATTATGAGCGTGTTTTCCTCTGACTCTTCGGTTTTAAACCTGAGCCTTCCTGGGAAAAGCACGGAGAGAAAAGGCACGTGTCCCGGCAAAACTCCGAACTCCCCCATCTGACCGGGGGCGACCAGCTCCTCCACCTCGCCGTCAAACACGAGCTTTTCCGGGGTTATGATCTTAAGTCTCAGTTTCTCAGCCAATTTTCAGATCTCCCGTCAGGAGGCGATTGCCGTCGCCTTCTCGCGTACTTCGTCAAGATTGCCCACCATGTAGAAAGCCTGCTCGGGAATACCATCCATGCTGCCCGAGATAATCTCGCCGAAAGCTTCTATGGTCTGTTTAATGGGGACGTACTTTCCCGGGGTACCCGTGAACTGCTCGGCCACGTGGAAAGGCTGCGAGAGATACCTCTGGACCTTTCTGGCGCGGGAAACCGTGAGCTTATCCTCTTCTGAGAGTTCGTCCATGCCGAGAATCGCGATTATCTCCTGGAGCTGCTTGTAGCGCTGCAGAACTTCCTGGACTTCTCTGGCGACCCTGTAGTGCTCGTCTCCAACTATTCTCGGATCAAGAATGTTCGAAGTCGAGTCAAGCGGGTCAACAGCAGGATATATCCCAAGTTCGGTCAACTGCCTTGAGAGAACGATAGTTCCGTCAAGGTGCGCAAAGGTAGTCGCGGGAGCAGGGTCCGTAAGGTCGTCCGCCGGAACGTAAATCGCCTGCACGGAGGTAATTGAGCCTTTCACAGTCGAAGTAATTCTCTCCTGGAGTTCACCGAGGTCGGTAGAGAGAGTCGGCTGATAACCAACAGCGGAAGGCGTTCTTCCGAGAAGGGCTGACACCTCGGAACCCGCCTGGGTGAAACGGAAAATGTTGTCGATGAAAAGAAGCACATCCTGACCTTGGGTATCGCGGAAATACTCGGCAAGCGTAAGCGCCGTAAGGGCAACCCTGGCTCTCGCTCCCGGAGGCTCGTTCATCTGTCCGAATATGAGTCCCGTGTTTCCAAGAACCCCGGATTCCTTCATCTCCCAGTAAAGGTCGTTTCCTTCCCTGGTCCTCTCTCCTACTCCACCGAAAACCGAGTAACCGCCGTATTCCTTGGCTATGTTATGGATGAGCTCCATCAGCAAAACGGTCTTGCCTACTCCGGCTCCGCCGAAAAGGCCGATTTTCCCGCCCTTAAGAAAAGGAGCAAGAAGATCTATAACCTTAATGCCCGTCTCGAAAAGCTCCATCTTGGTGCTTTGCTCGACAAACTCGGGCGCAGGACGGTGAATGGGCCAGCGCTCCTCAGTCTCTACGGGGCCAGCTTCATCTATAGGCTCTCCGACCACGTTAAGCAGTCTCCCGAGAGCTTCCTTACCAACTGGAATCGTGATTCCATCGCCGGTGTTAAGGGCGTCCTGCCCTCTTTTAAGTCCCTCGGTCGAATCCATGGCAATGCACCTTACGCGACCTCCGCCTAGCTGCTGGGCAACCTCCAGAACCAGATTCCACTCGGTCTCCCCAAGAGCTGGATTCGTTACCTTAAGAGCCGTGAACACGGTGGGAAGAGCTCCCTCCGAGAATTCAACATCCACCACGGGACCGGTTACCTGAATTATTTTCCCGATTCCTGGATCGGCACCATTTGCCGCTTCGGCTCCTTGGCCGCCTGCCGTAAACGCTGATTCAATACTCATCTTTACTCGTTGCCTCCTTTCCTTTGAGCTTCCGTACCGTTAACGATATCCATAAGCTCCGTTGTAATGATCGCCTGCCTGGTCTTGTTAAAAAGCAGGGTAAGTTTCCCTATTACCTCGTCCGCATTGCTGGTTGCGTTTTCCATCGCGGTCATGCGCGCCGCGTGCTCGCTCGTGAGCGACTCGTTCATGGCGCGCTCGATTCTCACCTGAACGTACTTCGGAAGAATCGAACCTATTATCCTCTCTTTCTCCGGCTCGAATATGTAATCAGATGAACTCTCCTGACCACCTTCATCGGCTTCCTGAGCCGAAAGCGGAAGAAGCCTCTCAAAAGTCATCCTCTGGGAAATAGCGGAAACAAAGTAGTTATACGCAAGCACTATTTCGTCGCTCTCCCCGACTCTGAACTCCTCTGTGAGTGCCGCGGCCAGTTCCTCTGAGAACTTCCGGGAGTTCTTTTCGTTAACTCCCGTATAGTATTTGCCCGTGGCAACCCCGCTTTTCGAAAAGTAATCCCGTCCCCGCCTTCCGACGAAACTCAGCTTTATGTCCCCGAAAACCTTGTTCTGCTCTTCGGCATAGCGTTGCATGTTCCTTATCAGGGCACTGTTAAAACTTCCGCAGAGCCCCCTGTCGGAAGTAAAAAACAGAACGTGCAGGTTCGTTTTTTCCTCTGGAACCCGAAGAAGGGGATGATCCTCTGATTCCGAGAGCGCCGCCACGTTCAAAACCACGTCACGGTAAGCATCCGAATAAGGCCTGTAAGCCATAAGCGCCGCCTGGGCCTTCTGCAGGCGCACGGCAGCTATGAGCTTCATGGCGCCCATTATCCGCCGCGTGCTTCTCACGCTTTTTATCTTTGTCGTTATCTGTTTAAGGCTCGGCATTATTCTTTCCCGCTATTGCGTCAGGCAAGCTCGCCCAACTGGTTTTTAAGCTCGTCAAGCGCTGCCACGAGCTTGTCCTTAAGTTCGTCCGAAACAACTTTTTTCTCCTTTATTTCCGCAAGATACTCAGGATGCTTCGATTCCAGAAAAGAAGAAAGCTCCTTCTCGTATTTTCTCACCGCGGAAACCGGATAGTCATCAACATAGCCGTTTGTAACTGCGAATATGATCAGGATCTGCTTTTCAACCGCCTGGGGCTCGTACTGATCCTGCTTGAGAGCTTCAACAAGTCTGCTTCCCCGGGCAAGCTGGTTCTGGGTTACCTTGTCAAGATCAGAAGCAAACTGCGCGAACGCCTCGACTTCCCTGTACTGGGCAAGTTCAAGCCTCAGGGTTCCGGCAACGTTTTTCATCGCTTTTATCTGGGCGCTTCCTCCTACCCTTGAAACCGAAAGGCCGACGTTAATGGCAGGGCGCACACCCGAGTAGAAAAGATCGCTCTCAAGGTATATCTGCCCGTCGGTGATGGAAATTACATTCGTGGGAATATAGGCGGACACGTCACCCGCTTGCGTTTCGATTATCGGAAGCGCCGTAAGGGAACCGCCACCGTCAGCGTCTCTCATTTTGGCGGCGCGCTCAAGGAGCCTGGAGTGAAGGTAGAAAACGTCTCCGGGGTAAGCCTCACGTCCCGGCGGTCTTTTAAGAAGAAGCGAGAGCTGACGGTAAGACCACGCGTGTTTCGTCAGATCATCGTATATTATGAGTGCGTGGCGGCCGGTGTCTCTGAAATACTCTCCCAGGGCACAGCCGGAGAAAGGAGCAAGGAACTGAAAAGGAGCCGGGGTGCTTGCCGTGGCGGAAACTATTGTCGTGTACTTCATGGCGTCGTGTTCCTTGAGCTTATCAACGACCTGAGCCACGGTTGACTGCTTCTGCCCTATGGCAACGTATATGCAGTGAACATTCTCTTCCTTCTGGTTTATTATCGTATCGATCGCGATGGCAGTTTTTCCGACCTGACGGTCCCCCAGGATAAGTTCTCTTTGGCCTCTTCCTATCGGTATCATGGAATCAACGGCTTTAAGTCCCGTCTGAAGGGGCTCGTTTACCGACTGGCGGTAAATAACTCCGGGGGCCTTCACCTCGATCTGCCTTGTTTCAGTAGCGGCTATTTCTCCGAGACCGTCAATCGGTCTTCCGAGAGCATCGACCACCCTTCCGCCGAGAGCGTCTCCGACAGGCACCTCAGCAATGCGTCCCGTTCGCTTTACCATCCCTCCTTCGCTCAGATGGGAATCCTCTCCAAAAAGAGCGACACCGACATTATCTTCTTCAAGGTTAAGAACAAGTCCGGTAATTCCGCCGTCAAACTCGACGAGCTCTCCCGCTACCGCCTGATCGAGACCGTAAACCCTAGCGATACCGTCGCCGACGGAAATAACCGTCCCGACTTCTTCGGTATCAACTTTCCGTTCATAGCCCTTTATCCTCTTTCTCAGAATCTCGCCTATACTCTCTGCTCTTAGTTCCTGCATTACTAGCTCCTTTGGAATTATTCGGGTCAGGACGGAGAAAGAACACCTTTTATTCTCTCAAGCTGCGTCCTGACGCTGTTATCGTAAACCTTGTCACCTACCTGCGCCTTTATTCCACCTATCATTGAAGGATCAACATTAAGTGACACCTCAACCGTCTTTCCGGTCGCCGCACGAAGCGCCGCACTGAGTCTATCGACATCGCTTTGGCTAAGATTCCTGGCCGAGGTAATTTCGGCCGTTACCTTCCCAACCGCTTCGTCAAGTCTCGAGAGCACAGCTTCCCTTGAGCCGAGAAGCGCCGCGACCTTCTCCATCTCCAAAACCAGCAGAAAAAATCTCCTTGTAATCTCAAGAAAAGACACCGCCTCGAGGAAGTCCCCCAAGACTGCCTTTTTCTCTTCAATTGAAAACACCGTGCTTAAAAGAACATCCCGAAGCTCGTCCGAATCGGAGACCCGTTCAAAGAAACTCTCCACATCGGCTCTTACACCCGAAAGTTCGCTTTCATCCGCCGCTGAATCCACAAGCGCTGAGACAAGGTCTCTCAGTGTCGCAACTGTTGCCATTTTCCTTCCTCAATCATTTTCACGAAATCGTCGACCGAATCGGTCGTAAAATCTGAGTCCACCCGCTCCTTTATCATCTTCTCGGCAAGCGCAAGGGCCGAGTCGACCACTTCGGACTGTATCTCGGAGACCGCCTTCGTGGTTTCAAGACGAATAGTGTCCTCAACCTCTTTTTTTATCATCTCACAGCTTTTTTCCGCCGCAGAGACAAGATCGTCCCTCTCATTTTCACCCTGTTTTCTTATGTTTTCCTGAAGGGCCGCTATCTCCGAGGCAACCGCATCAAGTTTCGCCGAGTATTCCTTAAGCGTTATTTGCGCCTGCTCGGCCGCCGCCGCCGCACGGTCCACCTCCGAGCGTAGTCTTTCCTTCCTGTTTTTCAAAAAGGACAGAAAAGGCTTTCTGATAAGGTATATGATAAGGGCTATAAGAAGACCCAGGTTAATTGCGTACTTTATTACAAACGCCCAGTTGAAATGGCTATCCAATCTCAGTTTCCCCCGGAAAATTAAAATCCGCAGTCGGCATCAGCGCTAGGCCCCTTTCCTCAAGACACGGTCGCTTATATCCGCTGCAAGCGACTCTACCTCGCCCTGGATATCCGCCCTTATTTTCGCGACCTCGCTCTCAAGAATCCCTCTCGCTCCCTCAAGTTCGGCCTGGGCTACCTCTCTCGCTGAAAGAAGCATTCTTGAAGATTCGCTCTGTCCCTGCTGGCGGAGTTCGTTTCTTGTCTCAGTAGCTTGGGCCCTCGCCTCAGCGATTTTCTCATTGTACTCGGTGATGGCACCCTCGGCCTTGCGGGTCATCTCCTCGGCTTCCCTGAGCGTGCCCGCGGTAAGTTCCTCCCTTCTGTCCCAGACCCCGAGAAGCGGGCGGAACACTAACCTGTTCAGGAGAAAAAGTCCTACCAGAAAAATAACAAGCTGAATTACCAGCGTTTCATCGACGCTCAGCATATTCTCGGCGGCATTTGCCGATGGGACAACTGTCAGGGCGAAGATCGCAGCATATAAAAATGTTCTAAGACCGTAGAATCTCATGGTTAACCTAGCTTCAAGATTATTTGCTAGACCGTGTTTTCGGCCAGCTCACGCTCCTTGTCCTCGCTTTCGAACATCCATTTTAAGAGCGGAGGCACTATAAAGGTTGTCAGTATTACCATAGCCGTAACAGCGGAGAAAAGATCGGTTTTGAAAACGCCGTGCACAAGACCAATCTTCGCGAAAATAAGCCCAACCTCACCTCTTGGGATCATTCCGACGCCAATTATACTTTTTCTTACGCCTTTTTCATAGACCACGTAACCGCTTGCGTACTTGCTTACAACCGCCGCCACGAAAAGAATTAAAGCGATTGATATTACCATAATATTTTCAGATACAAAGGGGTTAAATACAGAAACATCCACGGCGGCGCCTACCATCACGAAAAATATCGGGGCGAAAAAGTGCGAAACGGGCTTTATTCCACTTTCAATGGTCTTGAACTGATCCGTTTCGCGAAGAACCAGACCGGCCGCAAACGCCCCAACGATGGGAGCTAGAGAAAAAAGATTTGAGCAGTAGGCATAGACAAAACAGAAGGCTATTGCCATGAGCCAGACGAGATTGTTTCTGTCGATCCGGGCGAAAAACCCGAAAATCCTGGGAGCGACAATCCTGCCGACAACTATGGAAACGGCGAGGAAACCGAAGGCTTTTGCGGTTATGAAGGCCACCGAACTCAAGGTAATCCCTTCTGCCCCCGCGCCGCCTGATTCAAAAGAACTCACTATGCCGCTTACAACTCCGAGAATTATAAGCCCGAGCACGTCGTCTATTATGGCGGCGGTAAGGACTATTCTGGCTTCTTTTGTCTGGAGCCGGTCAAGGTCAGCCAAAACCCTCGCCGTGATCCCGACGCTTGTGGCAGTGAGCGTCGCTCCCGTCACTATGGCCACGAGCCCGACCATACTGGCTTCAAGATTGAGTATGGAGAATTTCTGGAAATAAACTACGCAGAAATATCCCAGCACAAAAGGCAGAACCACCCCGACTATGGCCACGAGTGCGGAGACCGGACCCACTTTTATGAGATCCACAAGTCTGGTTTCAAGACCTATTTCGAAAAGAAGAAGAACGACCCCTATTTCCGCAAGCAGGTGAAATACGTCATATCCGACCATGCCTTCGGTGGACGGAACAAGCGCCAGAACGCTTGCACTGAGAACAACTCCGGCTAGAAGCTCCCCGAGAACCGAGGGCTGCCCGATTTTCTCTGCCAGTCGGCCGAAGGCCTTGGCAAAAACAAGGATTATCAGAAGATAAAGAATGAATTTTTCCACTGATAAGTGCTCTATGTATTCCATTGTCTCGTCTTGGGGAATTTAGGGATTTTGTCAGATTAGAAAGCAGTTTACTATCACAAAACAGGAGTGCTGTCAAAAAACCTGACTGCCTGCCTACAAAAAGAACAAGAGAAAAGGAGAGGGAAACAGAACTTGAGCAATTGCGGTGCGAAAATAATGCCGCATTTTTTATCAACAGGTGCAGCAAACCGCTGAAAAACATCAGGAATAAAGATATTATATTTCTGTATGATTCAGGGATTTGAAAACTGGGGCTTGGGAGGCCTAAAAATGACTGGTCCGATGTTGAAAAATTTTCTCGGCCGTTTTTTGTTATTTGCCATTTTCTGCATTCCGGCGATGCTTGCAACAGGCTGTGAAAACAACAGCAGTTCCGGGTCGCCCGACGCCGCCTGCGCAGAGACGGGCGAAACGCTCAACAGCTTGGAATCCATTCACGCAGATATCAATTACGGTTTCTATACAGATTTTAATCCTGTGAGTTACGCGAAAACCCAGAATCCCGACGATCCTGCATTTAATACACCGTTCGGTTACGAACCCGATTTGATCGCCGCCGCAGAACGGTTAAGCGGAAACCGCATTCGGTTCAACCACATCGGCATCGGCAGTCCGTTCAGCGGCATCTGGCTGAAAAGCGCATCCGAGGATTTCGATCTGGTTGGAGGAGGAATTACTGCCCTGGAACAGAGGCGTTTCACATCAGGGCGCCCCGGCACCCCCGTTACCACTTTCGGTGTGGCCCATATACAGTTCCGTCAGTCCCTTCTTGTTCATGCCAACTCCGCCATCATGAGTCACGATGACCTTGATGGTTCCACCAGAGTCGGCGTGGTAAAAGATACAACCGGAGAAAGCTACCTGCTGCGGGTTACCGGCATCACCGATGAAGAAGGCTATGTGCGGGCAGGTACGGTCATTGTGCTTAAAAACGTTTCCGGGGATGAATCAACTCTGACGACAGGTGAACGAACCCACAGAATCAGGAGTTCCGGTTCAACCGAAGGTATCGAGAACCGCGTAAGTCTGCAGGCGGGGGACGATGCTCCTGTGGTTATTTATTTCTCCTCCGAGGAAAAGGAGACAGAGGCAATAACAAACGGCGATGTGGATGCCCTCGCAGGCAGCAGAATTGGCCATCTGGTCAGAGCTCATGCCTCGGACGGGCGGTTGAAGGTTACAGCTGTTGATACCGAGGTTTCCGAGGGCGGCGCCTTCAGCTATCCGAACACTCCGGAGGGAGATCATTTGCGGCAGACGATGAACAGCTTGATAAACTGCCTTACGGATAATGGCAGTATCGGCTTTCCGCAGTGGCATGAGAATCCGCGAGTCTTTTTTGAGCGAGCGAAGCGCAATGCTTTTTAGATTTTATCACTCTTTACAATTGATCCGTTTTCTCGCTTGTTACTTCCGCATTAACTTCGAGTCAAAAAGACTTTGCATTCTCTGAATTTACCGACATATTTCCCCGCTTATGAACGCCGCGCACCTCAACATATCGCACGGCATCCACGAAAACTCTCTTGAAGTAATGGAATCCATAAACAGGGAAGTTGGAAACTCAATCTCGATACTCAGAGACAGAACCGGGGTTTGGTAGGCAACTCTCGGTCAGGCAACCCGTGAATTCAATTAAATCCGATTTTTGTTTTTTTCGCTCGATTTAAGCTTTTAGAAAAGTACTGGGGTTTGGGACGGGCAAGAATATTTTTCACCTCGAGAACGCCTGATTCTCTTCAGAAACCCGGAATTTCACCCCAAGACCAAACAGGTTCATGTCAGGTACTGGAGAAAAGAGGAGAAAAGGGTTTTGGATATGACCCGGTTTTCTATGTTCCTCAATAAGGAAAGACCATGGGTGAACTCAGCCCTGACATAAAAAACAGTATAAGTCACAGGGCTATTGCTTCGGAAAAGCTCCTGTCATATTTCTCTGGTTTGAAATGATATTGCCTTTCCGCTGTATTCACTGAAGAAAGGCAGGACATTGGTCCTGCTTGTCCGGGAACTGTA
>JAJDTG010000021.1 GCA_022827275.1 Candidatus Dadabacteria bacterium
GGGTCATGAGGCGTTATCCCAGATATTCAGTATGTGCGCTACACTCTACAACGCCTGTCTTGAGGAACGTATTGATTGCTACAAGAAGACAGGCGAATCTCGTTCATATTACGATCAGTGCAAAACGCTGACCGAAGTGAGGGCGGATGATCCAGAGTATGCCAATATCAGCGCTCAGGTGTTCCGTGGCGTTGTGGGTCGGATAGACAAGGCATACAAGTCGTTTTTCCTCAGGGTGAGCACCAAAGAGAAAGCTGGTTTCCCTCGATTCAAGAGTTCCAAGCGTTGGCGGACAATAGAGATAAACGACCAGTGCTGGCATATGCTGAAGCGTGAGGGACAAAAGCTGGTTCTCAAGGTAAAGGGACTTCCCCGTATCGAAGTAAAGACGGAACGGGAACTGCCACCAAACACTCTGCTGAAAGCGATACGGATTACCAGGAAATCTTTGCGCACGGAAGTCGCGTTATCGTATGAGTTGCCGACTCCCGAGGCAAAACCAGTGGCCAACCCCGTTGGAATAGACATGGGAGTATCGAAGCGTCTTGCCTTGAGTAATGGGGAAACCTTAGAAAAGAGGGAGATAGACCACAGGAAGTTGATACGACTGCAACGCTCCGTCTCACGCAAGGTAAAGGGAAGTAACAACAGGCGTAAAGCCGTATCTCTGCTTGCTAAGGAGTGGCAGAGGCTTAGCGAGAGGGAGAGAAATTATTTGCATAGGCTAACTTCGCAGATAGCCAAGATGTACGATTTTATAGCAATAGAGAAGTTAGAGACAAAGAATATGCTTGGCAACAGGCAGTTGGCAAAAAGCATACAGGAGCAAACTTGGGGGAAGTTCGCTGTGCTGCTTAACGAGAAGGCTGAAAGTGCTGGCGTTACGGTAGTAGCAGTGAATCCCAAGG
This sequence comes from Candidatus Dadabacteria bacterium, assembly GCA_022827275.1. GTDB lineage: Bacteria > Desulfobacterota_D > UBA1144 > Nemesobacterales > Nemesobacteraceae > Nemesobacter. The sequence goes on from JAJDTG010000021.1 coordinate 909, forward strand.
GGACTTCGCAGGAATGCTCAAGTTGCGGAGCAACGGTGAAAAAGAACCTGTCCGTCAGGACGCATAAATGCTCATGCGGACTTGAGATGGACAGGGATATAAATGCGGCAATAAATATCCTTCATCGAGGCATCTCGATTGCGGGTGGGAAACTCAAGCAGTCCCGCATGGTCGGAAGGATGGAAAATAAGCGAAGGGTTGCCTTTGCTCGACCGAGAACAGTAGAGGTAACTGTCTAGTTATGGCTATAATTCCCAAAATTCCGAGTGAGGAGAAGTTAATCCATGACTGGGTAATAAGGCAGGTGGAGCACAAACACTCCTCGCTTTATAATGAGATACGCACCAATCCCGGCGAAGAGCAACTCTGTGAGTTCGAGGGTTTTTTCCCCGACGTAATCCTCGGTTCCTACGGGCAGGTCGTCCAGATTATTGAGGTTGAGACCGAAGCCACTATCGACGAGAAAAGAAGCGAGTACTGGAAAGCGCTCTCAGAGCTTTCGGTCCAGCTCATTCTGCTTGTTCCCGCAAAGTCAAAGACTCACGTTACAGATCTTTGCTGGAAATGCGGACTTGCCGGCAAAGTGAAAATAGGAACTTTCGAGGTCTCAATCAGGATATAGGGAGTCCCCGCGCGTTCATACCATGAACTGACCTTCCCGGAGATCTTTTCTGCCCCGCATGAATTCAGGGGCGTCCATTTTTCTCCCGCCTTCTATCTGAAGGGAGAGTATACGCAAGACCCCATTACCTGTTGCGACGTCTAGGCTTTCGCCCCCGAGCGATATTATTTCTCCGGGTCTTCCCTGCCCTAGACCCGAAAGGGCCTTTAATATCTTAAGGTTTCTTCCCCCGAGCGTAGTGTGGGCGGACGGCCACGGAATCATTGCCCTTACCAGGTTTTTTATCTCATCTGCGTCCAGATTCCAGTCTACTCGGCCGTCTTTTCTCGAGAGAAGAGGTGCATAGGTGACCGCTGTCGGATCCTGTTTTACGGGAGATATTTCATTTTTTGCAATGCGGTCGATCGTTTCCAAAAGAAGCCCCGCTCCTTCGAGTGAGAGTCTTTTTGAAAGTTCCTCGGCGGTTTCCTCGTTCCCTATCCATACCTCCCTTTGAGCGAGAATGTCTCCCGTGTCCAATCCCTCGTCAATCTGCATGATCGTAACTCCCGTTTTTTGCTCCCCCCTAGCTATAGCCCAGTTAATGGGGGCTGCGCCCCTGTAGCTGGGAAGCAGCGATGCGTGAACATTTATGCAACCGAAAGGTGGTGCATCAAGTACGGCGGCGGTGAGCATCTTTCCGTAGGCCGCAACCGCTATCATATCGGGGGAAAGAGCCTTCAGTGTCTCTTCGAACTCGGGTGTTTTCAAGTCCTGGGGCTGAAAAACGGGCACTCCACGCTCCGAGGCAACTTTTTTTGTTTCCGGCCATACGGGTTTTCGGCTTCTTCCCCTTGGCCTGTCTGGTCTTGATAGAAGACCGATTACCTCGTGGGAGGAGTCGCAAAGCGCCACGAGCGATGGTACGGCGAATTCCGGTGTTCCGGCAAAGAGGATTCTCATTTTTCCGTGTTCTTAAAAGAAGCGATCGCTTCAGTCTCCATTTTTTTGTGCCTACACGCGATTTTTGTTCTAAACGGTTTTTTTCGGTGCACACTGTGCACGTTTTTTAGGCATGGTTTGCAGGCTCTAAGTCTACTTGAAAATCCTGGGCCGTTGGGGATTTATTTTTTTCTAATTATTTCAAAGAGTTACACAAACATCTCCTGCCTTCTGGTTTTATGGCCCCTTAATTGCAAAAGGTGTTGAGAAGAAAATTGTCCAAACATGGAGGAGTTGGTTATGAATATCGCAGATTTTTTAAGAAAACCCTTCGGATGCAGCCGCGTGCTGTTTCTTTCGGTTTTTGCTTTTGTTGTTCTGGGGGGCTATTCAGCTTTTGCGTCGGAAGGTGCAGCGCATTCCGTTTTCGTGGCAAACAACGTATGGATGCTGCTTGCGACTTTTCTTGTCTTTATAATGCATCTCGGATTTGCCTCTCTTGAGACCGGACTTACCAGATCGAAGAACACGGTAAACATACTGTTTAAAAACACGTTTATCATCTCGGCGGGCATTCTCACTTACGCCCTTATGGGTTTTAACCTTATGTACCCGGGAGATTTCATAGGTGGAGGCATCTTCGGGTTCGCCGGTTTTGGTATTTCAGCTCCGGCCGGGGCTGGGGGGCTCATAGAGTATGCGGACGGTGGCTACACCTACTACACCGATTTCATATTCCAGGCAATGTTTGCCGCAACGGCGGCCACTATTGTTTCCGGAGCTGTTGCCGAACGTATAAAGCTTTCAAGCTTTCTTATTTTTGCAACCATATTCGTCGCTATAGTGTATCCCATAGCGGGATCCTGGAAGTGGGGCGGTGGATGGCTTGATCAGATGGGTTTTTACGATTTCGCAGGTTCTACGCTCGTTCACAGCGTAGGCGGATGGGGAGGACTTGTCGGGGCCTATCTTCTCGGCCCGCGCATAGGGAAATACCTCGCCTCGGGAGCAATGAGACCGATTCCGGGTCACTCTCTTCCACTTCTTGCAATCGGTGTGTTCCTGCTCTGGATGGGATGGTTCGGTTTTAACGGCGGTTCTGTGCTGAGCGCAGATCCGGAACTGATTTCACTGGTGATAGTGACGACCTCGCTTGCGGCGGCAGCAGGTGCTTTGGGAGCGGCTTTCACATCGTGGGGAACTTTTAAGTACCCGGACCTCTCCATGGCGCTAAACGGCGTGCTGGCAGGCCTTGTAGGAATCACCGCAGGAGCCGATGTGGTTAGTCCGGGAGAGGCGGTCATCATAGGACTTGTGGCCGGAATAATAGTGGTTTTCGCAGTCAGTTTCTTTGACAAGATAAGGATAGATGACCCTGTAGGTGCGATTTCAGTTCACCTGGTCTGCGGTATATGGGGAACGCTTGCCGTAGGAATTTTTGGAGGACCCGATTTCAGCTTTATGGTCCAGCTTATCGGAGTCCTGGCATACGGCGTCTTTACGGTCGTCTGCGCCTTCATCATCTTCTACGCCATAAAGATGGCTATAGGCATAAGAGTGAGCGAGGAAGAAGAGAGAAGGGGACTGGATATAACCGAGCACGGAATGGAGTCCTATCCGGATTTCCAGGCCGCATCGGAGATTTAATAGCATAGGGACCAGGGAAAAAAGAAAATAATAGCTCTATAGGAGGAGAAGAAATGAGAAGTATAGCTTCTAAATTTTCATTGATGATGATCGCGGCGGCTTTGCTGGTCGGGACCCAGTTCGGGACCCCGAGGGCAAACGCCCTTGATCTCGGAAACCTCGAGTCGATCGGACTCGGCTTTTCGCTCGACACGACTTACCAGTACGTTTCGAACGGGGAAGTCGGGGAGGGTATTGCTGAGAGGGGTCTTTATCCCGAACACAACGATTTCTCGATAGACGCATTTACCCTTTCGCTTGAGAAGGTTCCGACCGTTGGCGACGGAGTAATGGATCAGGTGGGTTTCAGGGCCGATGTTCTTTTCGGCGAGCAGGCTGAACGTCTCGGCTTCGGTTTTAACACCGACGGCGACGGTGCGGTAAGTCCTTATCAGGCTTACATAAACGTGCTTGTCCCATCGGGTGCCGGCGGTCTTAACATCTACGCCGGTCAGTTCACCACGCTTGCGGGCTGGGAACTCATAGAGGCCAAGGATAACACCAACATAACGAGGTCCCTGCTTTTCTACAGGATCCCGTTTGCGCACAGCGGCGTGCGTGCCACGTTTAGTGCCGGGTCGCTTGATCTCGCTTTGGGCTTAAGCAACGACTGGGACGCAGTTGATGACGTGGATGACGGCAAGACGTTTGAATCGCAGATCGCGCTTAATCTCCCGAACGACGGCTGGCTCGGCGTTACAGGGTACTTCGGCGATACGGATGGAGATACCAGAACCCTTGTCACGGTTGTCGGAACCCTGACCCTCATGGAGAAGGTCACCTTGATAGCCGATTTCGAGTACACGTCACATGACGCCGGCGGAGACCGTTGGGGTTTTGCCGGTTACGCGATAGTAAGCCTTGCGGACTCCATGTCTCTTGCTCTCAGGGGTGAGTACGTTGATGAGTCGGAAAGAGTCGATACTCCGGGGCTTGAACTCTCTGAGTTCACCTCGACGCTTATATTGACTCCTTTCGAGTCCGTAGGGAATTTCGAGACGAGACTTGAGTACAGGTACGACATGGCGGATGGTGATGATGCTTATTTTGCCGGCGAAGATGATCAGCACGGATTTGCCGTACAGCTTCTTTACTGGATTGACGTATAGATAGAGGAAACCAAACACAACGCAGAAGAAAAAAACCATCTCTCCATACCTCTTCTTTCTGTGTTCAGGGGGGTCTCGGTTCTTTAGAAAAGAGTCGGGGCCCCTTTCTTTATGAGCGAGGAAGTTTCGCTCCTTGAAACAAAATATTTTCTTCGGGTAGAATTAAAGCCCGTTTGTTTCTGCCCGGATAGCTCAGTTGGTAGAGCAGAGGACTGAAAATCCTCGTGTCGGTGGTTCGATTCCGCCTCCGGGCACGTCATTTCTGCAGTGTTCTTGCGGGGAGAACGGAATCCCTACGTCTTTCCGCTTAAGCAAGAGAGGTTGTTATGCTGAAGATCCTTAATAAGACAGTCGCCACTTTATTCACTGTCGTGGCTCTTGCAGCTTGTGCTTTCATCCTGTCATGTTCTTCTGAGGCCCAGACAAACCCGTGTCCGGACGGCACCGAGTCTTATACCGAATACAGACTTTTTTTCGGGCGGGGAAATGCGGACAATCGTCAGGTCGTGAGTGATCAGCAGTGGAACGAGTTTCTTGAGGACACCATAACTGTTGAGTTTCCCGACGGCCTTACCATTCTGGATGCCTATGGACAGTACACAGACCCTGCCGGAAATCTGATAAAAGAGGATACCAAGGTACTTATAATCCTTGTTCCGCCAAGTGCCGATTCTGCTCCCGGAATAGACAGGATTATTGAAGGATACAAAAGCAGGTTTGCTCAACAGGGAGTCCTGCGCGAGATCAATGCCACCTGCGCATCGTTCTGACCCTTTTGCCTTGTCCCGGCTTTACCCCCTAGCTTTTTTCTTTTGTTTTAACTTCCGTATCTAAGGTTGGTCTGACTGGATTGTTTTGTTATGTACATCAGGTTAGAATTAGCGTATACAGGATTATTCTATTCTCGGAGGAGTTTTGAATGAAATTTGGAGATTACCTAAAGAGGATAAGGAAGAGAAGAAAGATTACGCAGGAGAACCTCGCTCAATCTCTTGAGGTTTCGAGCGTGTACATACATCAGCTTGAGACCGGAAAGGTTGACGCACCCTCTTTTGACCGCTGCCAGCAGATATCTTCAATCTTGGGAGTCAAGGTTGAGGAAATCTGGAGCGTCTCAAGGGCGGAGAGACTCAAAAGATTCATCGAAAAAGAGGACATATCCGAAAAGGAACTCGAGGTTCTCACGAACGAGGAGAAGATGCTCCTTAAGCTTTACAGAAGCCTTGACGGAGAAATAAAAAAGGATTTTGCCGGAATGGTATTCATGCTTCTCCGACATTCCCAGGACAAAAACCTACGCAAGATACTTGAAGAGTTTGTAAAATGCGCCTGAACCAGAAATTTGGACTGCTGTTCAAAATATCAATGGTTGAACTGGGCATCGTAGCCCTTATAGGGGTGGTGTTTTATTTTCAGTTTGATAACGCCAAAAAAGACTTTGTCACTAGAACCAAGGCCATAGCCGAGACCATAGGAGACCAGGCAACCAGTTTCTATCAGTCTCACGGAGAGGCGTCTACAAGCGACGAGTTCTATCTTTTTCTTGACGAGAGACTGGGCAGGGAAAAGCTGTTTAACACCTTCGGGGTCTCTCCCAAGTTCTTCAGTGTTACTTTTATGAAACAGCCGGGTGACGAAATGGCCTCCGGACACTTCCTGGAAGACAGCTATCCGCCCGAAGGATACTCGGTTGAAAAATACGCGGGAAAAATTTCCGTTTCCGTTCCTTTTCTTTCTCCGCAGGTCGAAGGCCCACTCGGCATAGTTAAGATCGATTCCGACACGAAAACGTTGATGAAAAAGGTTTTCGCCGACAACTTTCTGCTTTATGTGGCCATTTTAATGCTGCTCAACAACCAGGCATTCATTCTTCATCTGTTCTACAGAAGGAGAAAGGAGGAAATACCTTTTAGCGAGGGTTACCTCAAAGAACACTCCATAAGCGCACTTAAGCTGATGCACAAGGTGCTTGGAGACATAATAGAAGATCACGCTTCTCAGGATAAAAAGACCGTGGAAAAGAAAACCGCGGATACGGCAAACGTAATATCGATTTCAAACGTGGGCAACAAGCTGGAAAAATGAAAAAAAACTTCCTGATCATCTCATTGTTTTTCCTCACGGCCTTTGTTCTTACGGCCTGCACCGCGGAGGAATCCGCCGTTGAACTCGACGGACCAGTTCTCCAGACCGAGAATTTTGACGGAAGCGTGGATTTTAACGGGGCCGTAGTGAATACTGCGAATTTCCCGGTGCAGTCGGTTTACGTCGTTATATTCATAAAGGATTCGGATGGAAATGCTCTTGCCGTAACCTCCGCGCTTGTTGAGGAAGGCGAAAGTCTTCATCCGGCAGAAAGCTTTTTTTTCACAGCCAGTTTCGACAACCTTCCCCCGGAAGCCCATTCTAGGGAAGTACAAATATATTACGATCTTGTGGAAGAGTAGTTCCCAATTTCTGTTTCATTGATTTCTTCGTTTAAAAAGTTGCCTTTCAGTAAACTTCACCGCCCGGATTCGTTCCTTGATGGAAGAGATGCAGTGGTTGGGATAGATATAGGTTCAAGTTCCGTTAAGGTTGTGGAACTTTCCTACAGAGGTGGAAATTACTGGCTTGAGAGTATGGGAGAGGCCATGCTTCCTAGCGATGCAATAATCCGCAAGTCGATTTCAAGGGGCGACATAGTTTCGGGGGTTATATCAAGTCTCGTCTCCAGGCTCGGTGTAAGAACGAAAAAGGCAGTTATAGGGGTTTCCGGCGAAGCCGTTGCTTTAAAAGTTGTCAATGTTCCCAGAATGTTTCTCGGAAAGGACATGGAAAAACTTGTTCCGGACCTTGTGAGAACCAGTCTTCGCAGAGACGTTAGCGGGGTTAATTACAGCTACACTCCGCTTTTTCGGCGCAACGGAAAATCCGAGGAGACCCAGGTGCTGATTGCGGCGGTTTCGAAAAAAACGGCACAAGAATATAAAAGTTCCCTTTTTTCGACGGGCCTACGTGCCCGGGTAATTGATATTGACGCCATGGCTCTCTCAAACGTCTACACAGTTTTTTGTCGAGGTCGTGGTCAAAAGGTGGCGCTTGTGAATGTCGGAGCGTCAGGGACTAATTTGAACGTTTTGGATGGCACAGCGCCTTTTGTGCTGAGAGATATTCCGCTTGGAGGACAATGGATTACGCTTCATTTGATGGAGAAATTCAAAATTACTTACGAGGAGGCGGAGAGAATAAAGTTCAGTATTAAGGGTTATGCCAGATATGACGAAATAGAGAGTGTTTTCGCTGATTTCGTTGCTCGTGCCACAGATGAGGTAAAGACGGTTCTTGACGAAGCCGGAGAGGTAATTGACCGAATAATTCTTTCCGGGGGATCTTCAAGGATAGCAACTCTCGCTGATGCGCTTGGAGGGGTCATCGGTGCTCCGGTCGAGATTTCAAATCCTTTTCAGAACATCAATGTTTCGGATTCGCGTTTTGATCCTGAATATATTGAACATCTGGCCCCGAAGATGGCGATTGCGGCGGGGCTTGCGCTCAGGGGTTTGTGAATAGAAGAAAAAACTGGTAAGAAATTCCGAGTACCAGGTCAGTTCCTTGAAGGTATAAGGTGGACTATCAGAGAAACCGCAAGCGCCACCGCGCCGACTACCGAGAGAACCTTAAAGTAAAAAGACCAGTCAAGTGAGAATTTGAGGGAGATTCCGAAACCTACTATAAAGAGAACAAGCGCGGTTATGAGGATTCCTCCGAGGATGTTTGTTCTAAGCATAAGAAACTCCAGAAAGCAGAATTAATAAAAACGGCACTATTGTATACAAGACCCCGTAAATTTCAATTTTAAAAACAGGGAATCCCCCGTGGCTGGAAAGCCGGGTTTATATCATGTCAAGTAAAAGAGAATCGCGGATTCTAAAACTGCTCAGCGAAAAAGAGGGAAAAAGTCTCTCCGAGGGGAATATTCTCAAGGGGCTTGATATGCCCGAGAGAAAAAGGAAAAACCTCCGTGCCACACTTGAGCGTATGGTTCTTGAGGGTACGATCAAAAAGACCTCTGAAGGGCGTTACCGCCTTGGAAAATACAGAAAAAAACCTGCCAGGAAAGACCACCGGCGTCCGAATTTTCCCGGTCACACTTTAAACGGGAACCGGAAAAATATCGGATCAAACGGCCTGCCCAACGGGAATTCCCTGAGGGTTTTGGCCGACCTGCGAAAAACCCCAAGTGGTTTTGTTGCATGCCCGAGAAAGGCGGAGATTCCCGAGTGTGAGATTGAAAGCGAAGGAAAAAAAATGAGCTTCTCCGACGGGGAACTCGTGGTTATAGAGATTGGGCTTGGGAAAACATCGGCGAGAGTGACCGAGCGTCTTGGGATATCCGGAGAAATTGAAACCGAGAAAAAAGGGATTATCTCCGAGTACCGTCTTCCGAAAGGTTTTTCGCGCAAAGTAACCAAAGAAGTCGGCAACCTGAGTGCGGAACTCTCAAACGGTGATCTTTCGGCGAGGGTGAATCTTGAGAGGGAAACCATTTTCACCATAGACGGGGATGACGCAAAGGATTTTGACGATGCGGTGGGCATAAAAAGAATCCGCAAGGGCAAGGGATACAGACTCTGGGTAAGCATAGCGGATGTTTCTCATTACGTGCTCTCCGGGAGCGCGTGCGATGAGGAGGCAGCGCGCAGGGTTACCAGCACCTATCTCTCGGACAGGGTTATTCCCATGCTTCCCCAGCGGCTCTCGAATGATCTCTGCAGCTTGCGGCCGAGAAAAAGACGGCTTACCAAAACAGTCGAGATGGATTTTGATTCCTCGGGAAGACTTAAGAATTCAAGGATATACAACAGCGTGATAAAAAGTTCTGCGAGACTCACCTATTCCAAGGTCGCGGCCATTTTGGAAGGAAACGGCACTGTCTCCTCCTCGCTAAGCAAAAGCATAACTTCTTCCCTGCTTGTGATGAGTGAGCTCTATGGCAAGCTCAAGGAGCTTAGAATCGGAAAAGGCGGTCTTGACTTTGATCTCCCCGAGGCCGTGCTACTTCGCAATTCCTCAGGAGAGGTAAGGGACGTCGACAGGTTTAAGCGAAACACGGCCCACGAGATAATAGAGGAGTTCATGATCATGGCCAACTCCGTGGTTGCGGAGTTTGTTTTTAGAAACGGTTTCGAATCGATCTACAGAATTCACGAGCCTCCGGACCCGGATTCAATAAAACAGTTGCGCGAAAGCCTTCTCAAAATAGGAATCAAGGCGAACCTGGGAGCAAGGGCAAAACAGCCTGACATCCAGGCGGTGATGAAGACTGCTTCGGGAAGACGGGACCGGGAACAGATAAACTTTATGATTCTGCGCGCGCTTAAAAAAGCCGTCTACTCGACAAAGCATGTTCCCCATTTCGGTCTCGCGATAGACGATTACACCCACTTCACTTCGCCCATAAGAAGGTATCCCGATCTTGTTGTTCACAGGATTGTCGACGACATACTGGAGAAAAAAGACCCTTCCTACGATTCCGCCCTTCTCAAAAAGATCGCCGAACGCTGCTCGATTCTGGAGAGGACGGCCGAGGGTGCGGAACGTCAGTTCATGAACCTTGAGACTGCGAATTTCATGAAAACTCGTGTGGGTGAAGTCTTCCACGGGAAAATACTCAGCATACATCCCTTTGGAGTTTTCATAGAAATAAAGGAACACTTCGTCGAAGGACTCATCCCCGAGCACTTTTACAAACACAAGGGCAAGAAAAGAAAGTGGTTCGAACTCGGAGAGGATGTTCGCGTAAAGCTCGTGTCTGCCAATCTGGAAAGAAGAAGGCTTACCTTTGACCTTGCGTCCTGACCATTTCTTCCGGTTCCTTGAAAAACTTGCGCCGGACAAAATCTTTTAGGACTATTGGCAATTTACCTTTAGATAGTATCTAGCAAGCGGTAGCTTGTGCTTCGTCCGCCGCCGGGGTTCTGAATAAAAATGCCACGTGACTTTAAGTTCTGGATATCCCTTAGTGCCGTGTCGGTAGAGCACTTGGCCAGCTTGGCATATTTTGAGGTATTCATATGCCCTTTAAAATCATCTTCTAGCATGCGATTAATAATCAGACGCTGACGTTGATTGACAGATTGCCGATTAATTTTCTCCCATAGCTGCGCTTCAAACAGGATAGCGCTCAGTGTGTTTTCGGCACTGGAAATAGCGCGACCAAGACACCCTAAGAACCATTCAAGCCAATTAGTTGCCTCCGGCGTGCCGCGTTGCTGCTTTTCCAATTGGTCATAATAATCTTTACGCTCAGATTCAAATTGCGAAGAAAGGCTGTAAAAGCGGTACGGCATGCCTTCAGCGCGTGCTAGGGCCATATCAGCAATCGCTCTGGCAATACGGCCATTACCATCTTCAAATGGATGAATCGTCACAAACCACAAATGGGCAATGCCGGCTCTGAGCACAGGATCAATACCATCTTCGCCCTCAAACCATGCTAGAAACTTTGTCATCTCATGCTCAAGACGCTCCGCATTCGGGGCCTCAAAATGAACTTTTTCACGTCCAACAGGGCCAGAAACCACTTGCATTGAACCTGATTCCACGGTACGCCATTCACCGACTGTGATGCGACGCATACCACTGCGACCAGTTGGAAACAGTGCGGCATGCCAGTCAAACAACCTCTCTTTTGTTAAAGGTTTGCTAGATTGCTGAGTCGCATCCAGCATGATTTCGACAATGCCCTCGACATCTTGGTTCACTGGCATGGGGCTAGCGATATCAATGCCTAGTCGGCGAGCGATTGACGAGCGAACCTCTTTGGGATTCAGATTTTCTCCCTCGATGGCTGATGATTTAACAACATCGCTTGTCAGAGTGCTAAGGCTTGCTTCTCTCTTTAGTTCAAACCCCAATCCTTCCATTTTGCCTAATAAGCGACCCTGACGGTGCCGAATATCGGCAAGCTTAGAGGCGAGTTTTCCGGCATCCCAAGTGAAATTTGGCCAGTTATGATGTTCATGTATCCACATGTTATTCACCGCGTTATTTGCAGTGATTATACCTTTTATTCACCTATAAGCAAGAAATTCACCGCAATATATGCGGTGAATAAGGGAGCTATTCATTGCATAACGCTAGGTTGCCTTAGTCGTTATATTCATCTGGACACCGGAATGTGCTGAACAGTTTCATCTGCTCTGTGACACAGCGGGACAGATATTTTTTTCGATTATTCCTTTCTGACGTTATCTAAGCTTGGAACATATTCCCCTCTTGCTGGGCAAATATTTTTCGATACAGTTTGCTTTTTCCGGGAATGGGCTTTGATTGGCAAATGCCGGGCTCTCAAGGAACTCACTGTTTCCAGATAGAGCAGTTATGGATAAGCTGATGGCGGAGGGAGTGGGATTCGAACCCACGAGGGCCACAAGGACCCCACTGGTTTTCGAGACCAGCGCCTTAAACCGCTCGGCCATCCCTCCCCCGACACGCAAAACAGGCTACCGAAGCCCGAGGGGCAAGGCAACATCTGTCGGGAAGTTTAGTTATTAAAGCCTCTGTGTAAACTTAAGCGGATATGATTGAAAGCTACTTTACCCCCGAAGCTGCAGAGTTCATCAGGGAGGCAATAACGGAGGCCTATGGAAACGAGGTTTTTTTCGTCGGCAAGGTAAACGAAAGCTCCCTAGTCTGCGATGTAAAAGTCCTCGCACGCGGTAACCGCCAGGCGGTTCCGGCCATCCTTGGTGCGGCGAAAACGGGGAACGTCGTCGTGCACAATCATCCCTCAGGCAATCTCGAACCTTCACCCCAGGACGTGGCTGTTGCCTCGGCTTTCGGAAACAAGGGCGTCGGTTTCTACATAGTGGACAGTGAGGTCGAGAAGGTATACGTAGTGGTTGAGCCTTTCATTCCGGGAGAGACGGTACGCATTGACAATGAATCCGCGAGGGAATATCTACTGCCTGCAGGTCCCGTGGCCCGTGTCTTGGGAGAGAAATACGAACACAGGGACGAACAGCTGGAAGTTCTCTCAAACGTAACCGATGCATTCAACGACGAGCACCTCTCAATGATAGAGGCCGGCACGGGGACCGGAAAAACTCTTTCCTATCTCATACCTTCCATTCTCTGGTCAATTAGCAACAGTGAGAGGGTTCTGGTCTCAACAAACACCATCAATCTCCAGGAACAGCTGATAAACAAGGATCTTCCTCTCCTTCGGGATCTTTTTCCGAGAAAGTTTGATTATGCTCTCGTTAAAGGAATGAGAAACTACTTCTGTCTTCTCCGGGGCGAAGCCGTCGGGCAGGATCTTTTCGATTTTATAGACGATGGCGAAAGAGGATCGATGAAGGATGTGCTTGAGTGGGCCAAGACCACCACGGACGGTTCACTTTCCGATCTTGCGTTTGCCCCCCCTGACGATGTGTGGGACAGGGTATCTGCGGAAAGCGAAAGCTGCCCGGCAACCAAGTGCCCCCATTATTCGAGCTGCTTTTTCTTCAAGTCGCGGAGGGAGCTATCGAGGGCTTCGGTGCTGGTTGCAAACCACCACATGCTTTTTTCCGATATTGCGATAAAAGGAGCTGCAGGACCCGATTCGGATTTCGGGATAATTCCCCGCTACGCGAAGGTCGTTTTTGACGAGGCGCACAATATCGCCGAGGCGGCCACTTCGCATTTCAGCCTGAAACTTAGCAAGCACGGGATTACGAAGATGCTCTCAAAGCTCCGCTCCCGGAAAAACAGGGACAAGGGGCTTGTATCCTACATCTCGCACCTTGCGCAGAAGGAAAAAGATTCCGCCCTCAGAGAGGTTTTCGAGCGCTCGGGCGGAGGGCTTGCGAGGGCCGCTGAGCGTATAGAGGTCGTAAGCGAAGAGGTCTTTAATTCGCTTTACGGTTTTGGGGCGGAGCTCTCGGGTGAGACAGCGATAAGCCTGAGGCTCACAGAAGGGATTGTGCGGCACGAGAAATGGCCTGCCGTTGAGGAACGCTTCGGGGCACTTGAAAAATCCCTCTTTTCGCTTGAAAAGGAGATTGCCCATCTGCTGGTAGTAGTCGAGGGCTCGCCGCACGCGGATTCCCACATAAAACTCACCGCTGAACTTGGTGGCATTGCCAAGAGATCCCTTGCTTTCCGCGAAGCCATAGGAAGGTTCTTCGGCGAGCAGGACGAGAGTTATATAAGGTGGTTTGAGGGGAACCGCAGAAGGGCGGCGATTTTCTGCTCCATCAACCTTTCCCCCCTTGATGTATCCAAGGAGCTTGATGAAAAGCTCTATTCGAAGACCAAAACCGTCGTTATGACTTCCGCATCGCTTGCCGTGGATAAGAATTTCGATTTCCAGAGGAAAAACATCGGACTTTCGGATAATGAAAGATTCAGGGGGCTTATTGTTGATTCACCGTTTGATTTCCGAACGCAGTCCCTGCTCCTGGTCCCCTCGGACATGCCCGAGCCCGGGCGCGAGAATTACGAAGACTCCCTTGCGCGGATACTCTCAGACTCGATTTCTGTAACGAACGGAAACGCTCTGGTGCTTTTCACTTCCTACTCCTCGCTTAACAGGGTTTATGAAAAGACAGGAAAAATCCTTGAGAGCATCGGGGCCGTCCCGGTCAGTCTTTTCAAGCAGGGAGAAATGCCTAGGGGCCTGTTGCTTGAGAAATTCAAAACGCTTGGGAATTCGGTGCTTTTCGCGACCGACAGCTTCTGGGAAGGAGTAGACATTCCCGGAGATTCCCTGAAGATGGTCGTCATATGCAGACTTCCCTTCAAGGTCCCCACGGATCCGGTTACGGAGGCGAAAATCGAGTACATGGAAAATCAGGATATAGATTCGTTCCGCGAATACATACTTCCCCATGCTGTACTCAGGTTCAAACAGGGTTTCGGGAGACTCATACGCACCAAGACAGATCGCGGTGTTGTTATGGTTCTTGATAAGCGTATCGTGTCGAAGTACTACGGGAAATTCTTTATCAACTCCGTTGCGGGGAGTGATTTTTTCTGCAGAAAGACGGAACAGATACTCGAGCGGATGCGGAATTTTTTCTCTGAGAAGCGAGAGCACTGAATTTCTTAAATGCATAAAGCGAAAAACGGCGAAAAGGAACGGTTGGAGAATGTTTTCAGAAGACTAAGCAGATCCCAGTTCCGTTCTGGGTTCAGGCTGAATGCCAAGGAGACGTTTTATCTCAGGCAAAAAGGGCTCCCCGAAGTGCTTTCGCACGGAAGGGATTTTCTTGAAAAAAGGCTTGCCCCCGCTTTGCCCCCTAATGACGGTAAGCAGACTCCATGGGGTGGGCATCCTGTGTTTCGTGCCCAGCATGCCACAGCCACGTGCTGTCGAAGCTGCCTGCTGAAGTGGCACGGCATCCCTAAGAAAAGAAAGCTTACGGAACGGGAAATTGATTATATTCTTCTGGTAATTAAGATGTGGCTTTCGACTCAGAGCGGTCCGCAGGAGTGATTTCCAAAAAAAAGTTGTTTTATGTTAGAATATCGGGAGATATAAAAAGATTTTGTTTTACGGAGCCAGAAAAACATGGACGAAGAAGTACCGACCCTGCCCAAGCTTGTAGCGGATGAGATCGACGAATTCGAACAGCAGATCTCCGACTACATGAACGGGAAGATAAGCGAGGTGAAATTCCAGAAAATAAGACTCCAGCTGGGAGTTTACGCACAGCGCCAGGAAGGAGTCCAGATGCAGAGGATAAAGATTCCCTACGGGAAACTGAGTTCCGCTCAGTTGAGAAAGCTTGCGGACGTTTCAGACAAGTACGCAAGTGGCTTCTTTCACCTTACGACCCGTCAGGACGCTCAGCTTTACTACGTCAACCTTGAAACGGTCCCCGACATGATGAGGGATCTTGCAAGTGTGGGTATCACAACTCGTGAAGCCTGCGGCAACACAGTGAGAAACGTCACGGCTTCTCCGATAACCGGTGCTTCGCCTACGGAAACCTTTGATGTGACTCCTTATGCCGAGGCGTTTAAGCAGTTTATGCTCCGAAACCCTATATGCCAGAACATGGGAAGGAAGTTCAAGGTCTGCTTCGAGAGCAATCCGGATGTCGACAACGCGGGAATCCGCATCCATGATCTGGGTTTTCGCGCTAGGGTAAGGGAAGAGGATGGAAAGCACGGCTTTCAGGTCTACGTCGGTGGGGGGCTAGGCGCTTCGCCTTCGCTCGGACATCTCTGGACGGAGTTCATGCCGGTTGAGGAGATGATACCTTTTTCGGCTTCGGTCGTCAGGGTCTTTGACAGGTACGGAGAGAGAAAGGTTAGGATGAAGGCCAGAATGAAGTTTCTTGTAAGGAAACTCGGTTTTGAGAAATTCAGAGAGGTAGTCGAGCAGGAAAGGGCTTCGCTTGAGATCGACCCTTTGTGGAACGACTATCTTGAGGCAATTGACCGGGAGCACGAAACCCCCAAGCCGAACGGACACGACCTTCCGGAGGTTCCTGACTGGGTCAAGGATGACCCGGATTTTACGGAGTGGCGGCAAAAAAATGTTTCTCCGGCGGGGGTCGAAGGATATTCAATCGTTAACGTGAGAGTGCTTCTGGGAGACGTTCCATCCGATACCGCAAGAGCGCTTGCGGACATGATAGACACTTATGCAGACGGCTCCATAAGGATAACTATCCAGCAGAATTTCGTGGTCAGATGGGTTCCCGATCAGTCCATTCCCTCGCTTTACGCTGCCCTTAAGGATGTGGACATTTCCGGTTCGGGTGCGGACACTTTCGAAGATGTAACTGCCTGCCCGGGTGCCGATACCTGCCGTCTGGGCATCACTTCTGCCAAGGGCCTTGCGACGAAGCTTACCGGTATGATGGATAACGGTCTTGGAAAATACAAGGAGACTCTCGGGGATCTCAGGATCAAGATATCCGGCTGTCCCAACGCTTGCGCTCAGCATGTTTCGGCCAGCATAGGGTTCCAGGGAGCGTCCATAACCAGAGAAGGCAGAAGCGTTCCTGCGGAGATGCTTTTCCTCGGCGGAGGACTTTACGGAGACGACTCGCGCCTTGCTATGCCGGTTACCAAAATTCCGACCAGAAACGCTCCCAAGGTTGTCCAGAGACTGCTTGAGATATACGAGAGGGAAAAAGAAGACGGTGAACATTTTGACCTTACTATGAAAAGGCTCGGCGCCAAGCATATTAAGGAAGCGGTTTCCGAGTTCAACGAGATTCCCTCGTACGAGGATGATCCCGATTTTTACACTGACTGGGGACACGAAGAGAAAAAGTTTGCTGTGCAGCAGGGAGTAAGGGGAGAGTGCGCGGGGGTTACCGTCGAGGAGAAAATCCCAGTCTTCTCAGATGCGGAGAGGCGTCTTGAGCAGGCTCAGGCTCTTTTCCTGCACGGCGACTACGAGGCATGCATAAACGAGCTTTATCTGGCATGCTCCGAAAGCGCCCATGTTCCTCTCTACACCAAGCTTGTCGACCCGTTCACTCCTGAGCAGACGATATGGGAGTTTGAAAATCTTGTCGTGAGAACTGGGGAGACTGATGAGAAATGGTTCAATGTCTCGCGCAAGTTCAGCGAATACAGGGACGGAGAGGCTTCGGCGTCAAAAGCTATAGAGTTCCTTGAAATCGCCAAGAGTTTCCACTCCGACTGCGAGAAGGTTCAGGAGCAACTGACCGCGTAAGGCTAGGCCGGTGGAGGGTTAATAGCCTCCGGTTATATATTTTTTGAGCGCCTCGATCTCAAATTTCTGACGGGAGATTATGTGGTTTATGATGTCACCGCTCGTCACCATCCCGCAGAGTTTTCCCTCTTCTATTACCGGAAGGTGCCTTATCTTGTTCGCCGTCATGATAGCCATGCTTTCCTGAATCGGGTCGTCGGGCGAACCGTAGATCACAT
Source organism: Candidatus Dadabacteria bacterium (assembly GCA_022827275.1). GTDB lineage: Bacteria > Desulfobacterota_D > UBA1144 > Nemesobacterales > Nemesobacteraceae > Nemesobacter. The sequence goes on from JAJDTG010000021.1 coordinate 18,132, forward strand.
CCCTGATCATAAGCTCGCTGATTTTCGTGTTCGCCGATGACCTTCCTTGGAGGATAACCTTTCTTGCGTAGTCTCGCTCGGAGAATATCCCAACGACTTTTTCTCCGTCAAGCACGAGCAGAGCGCCTATTTCTTTTTCCGCCATCATCTGTAGCGCTTTGTACACAGTCTCATCCGGTCCTATGGACCATACACTGCTGCCTTTGTGCTTTAGTATGTGTCTTAGATTTTCCATTACCCGCTCTGTTTTTATATCTCGTAATCCAACTTTATTATCAAGTATATAAGTTTTTTGCGCCAAAACAAAACGATGTGCTCCCGATCTGCAACAATACTTGTTTCCCGCAAATGCTTTCAGAATATTTCATTTGTTACTGTATCCCTGCGTTATTCGTATAGTATTATGTTTGTGTTAACTGTCTTGGTGCAGGAAAGGGTTTTCCGCTACTTATTTCGCTATGGATAAAACAGAAGAACTTAAAAAAGCCGCGGCCGTAAAAGCCGTCGACTTCCTGCAAAGGGGGATGCTCGTTGGACTTGGCACCGGGTCGACCGCGGAGAAGGCGGTAAGGGAGCTTGCGAAGCGGATAAAAGATGGCCGTCTCTCGGAGATATCCTGCGTTCCAAGTTCCGGGAGAACGGAAAATCTCGCCAAAGCCCTGGGCCTTGACCTTGTTGAACTCGGTCCGCGGAGGAAGATTGACGTGACTATTGACGGGGCTGATGAAGTTGACCCTGACTTCAATCTTATAAAAGGGGGCGGAGGGGCTCTTTTGAGGGAAAAGGTGCTTGCCCAGAACAGCGAGAGAAACATAACCGTCGCCGATGAATCGAAACTCTCGCCGCGGCTCGGCAGCCGTTTTCCGCTCCCCGTTGAGGTGCTTCCGTTTGCCCTTGGAGCCGAGAGGAGATATCTTGAGAGCCTTGGCGGAGAAGCGACATTGCGGCTTGCCCGTGACGGTTCCCCCTTTCTCACGGATCAGGGCAATCTTATAGTTGACTGCAGTTTCGGAGAGATTGAATATCCGTCCAGTATTGCGGAGAAGCTCTCAAAAAGGGCCGGAATAGTTGAGCACGGACTTTTTATAGGAACCGCAAGCGATATCATAATAGGCTGTCCAGATGGAGTTAGACACCTTGTTGCCACCGGAACATCCTGAATTCCAAGATGCAGATCGCAGCCAGTTCCAAGATCAGAAAGCAAGGGGATATCTTCCGCCGCCCTCTTCGGTTTTTCAAGCTTGCCGTATTATTTTCCTGCGGAGCGATTTCTCAAGAAGACCGCCGAAAACAGTACCGATGCCGCAAGAAGCAGGCTAAACAGAGTGCCTCCGACCGTTCCCTTGGATCCGGCTATCGAACATCCGCCATCAGCATCGTCGCTTATTTCCGGATGGTATCCGGAACCGATTATAAGATTCTCACCATCAAGGAAATTGGTGAAGCTTATCCGCTCAACATAGCTTAACTTCGGTATGTCGCCCGGGGCCATCCCTTCATCCGCTACGGGGCCTATGCTATCCGTCGGATCATCCCACAAATACTCAAGAAAGCCCTGAGAATCTTCGGGCACAAGACCAAGGTCCTTACACTCCCTTTCTTCACCTCTTGCCACCCTGACCGCCTCAGCCCCTACATCGCAACCATTGGCGTCCTCCACGTCAAGGGTTCCGTTCTCAAGACCGGGACTGTTGCCGTTAAAAAATACGAGATGGTCTTCCTCCGTCATTATAAACAGGTACACATCTCCGTGTTTCCACGGCAGCGCCCTCCAGCAGTTGCGTATGGTCGCCAGCTTGGCCGGGCTCTGCCCCGCTTCCTCTACCTGCTCGCTCAAATGCTTTTTGAATTCTCCCACGAAGCTTTTGAGCGTATCGCTGTCCGAAACCTTGTTGGCCGTTGTTCCCTGCTTGAAGTAGGGTTCCTCGTCAATGATCTCACTGACGAAGTAAGGACATTCCACATGGTCGAAGCTCAGAACGGTCTCATCATGTTCTTCATGATCATGATGATAGCCGGCAAGAAGTATCAGGTCGGTTTTCCAGACAGGGTGTCTGAACTTAACTGAACAGGCCACCCTTTCTTCATACGCAACACAGCCCCCTTGATCCGATTCCTCCGCCTTGTCGACAAGCATCCTCACTTCTTCAAGCAACCCTTCATGCTGCCCTTCGTTATCTGCTGAGTGATGACGCAGGGTTCCGTTCTGCTCGTCCGGGTCGTGCGCGTGAGTGTAAATGGTCCCGTCTTCATCTATTGCCATTAGATATATGGTGCCGTTTTTCCAGTCCCCTCCTTCCACGGTAAGGCTTTTTTCGAATCGTATGTTTTCGTTAGGACCTTCTACTGCTTCCCAGTGCGCTTTCGCGTGCAGCACGAACTCGTGCATGTTCTGTTCATCCCCGGCAGTGACTTCGCCGGCGGTCACGGTATCGCTATGATCGCCTTCGTGGGCTGTGGCGGCATGTTCCGCGGAGAAGAAAACAAGCAGGGCGGTTAACGCGCAGACAAGAAGGGTTCCCGCCCCGTTTCCAGCCTTCTTCCTCATGGTTGTTTTTCCTTTTGAGCGCTTTCTCCACAAAGCCGCCGGAAACAGCATGGAAATTATCAGCAGCATATTGAGAACCCCGTTTCCTGGCGCATTCCCGCTTCCCGCGACCGCGCAGCCCCCGTCATCCTCTTCTTCGGGGTAAATCCCGGAACCCCAGATAACGCGGCCGCCGGTCCTCAAGGCAGTCGAGGTTACATAGCTTAACTTCGGCACGTTGCCAGGTGCTCTGCCTTCTTCAATCACTGGGTCTATACCATCTGTCGGATCGTCCCAGAGATACTCAACAAACTCTCCTTCGCGTTCAGCCTTGTCCTCAACGGCCTTTATTATCAACTCCCTGATATTGGTTCCATCGTCGTCCACGACATTGAGGCTTGTGTTCTCAAGACTGGGCGTGTTTCCGTTAAAGACAACCAGGCCGGAAGAGGTCATGGCGAAAAGGTAAACGGAATCATTTTTCCAGGGCAGAACCCTGAAACAGCTAAGTGCGTCAACAAAATATGATATGCCTTCCCGGTCTATTAGGTCGACATAGAATTCAACAAACTCGTCTACGAATTCCTTGAGCGTATCTCTGTCCACGACGTCGACGGCGCTTGTTTTGGGAACATAATGCGGACAGCGTAGTTTGGAAAAAGATAAATCCGAGAAATTATGGTGAAGTCCGGCGACAAGTACCGGGGGCGGCCCCGGGGGAAGTGCCGGTAGTTGCGGTTCGACCATAGCGGCGCAGGCTGCTCTGGCTTCACCGTTGAGGGTGTAATCGACGCAGGCTACCCCGTCTTCACTTTTTTCCAACTCGTCCATGAGATTTTTCATGGGACTATAATTATTCAGGGTTCCGCCCTGCGCCAAGGGGTAGAATGGATGGGGCTGCTGTATTACGCCCTCTTTGCTCATCCGCCATATGTATACGTCGTCGTTTTGCCAGTCTCCATCTTTTTCTTGAATGAGTCGGAGAAAGGGTGCGAGACCGTTGCGATAATCGGTTAATTGCGTTAAGTGGCCTTTTGCGTGCAGCACGAGTTCCCGCATTTTCATCTTGTCCCCGGCCATGACGTCTCCCGCGGTTACGCTTCCGTTCTCATGGTTGTCCCCGGTGCCCGCTCGGGCCGGGATCTCTGGATAGTTATGGGCATTCAGCGCCCCTGTGTATGAAAAGAAAACGAGCAGCGCCAGCACAGAAGCGAAAAGTACCGTTTTCCCTGTCTTTATGACGATTTCGTCGCGAAAGCGGCTTTCTGCTTTTTCCGAGTGTGTTGTTTTCATGCTGGAATCTCCTCTGTTCACCTTAGTTCTTCAGCTCCATTACTACCCTTTTATAATACCATAACCTTCTGCCCGGATGGGGCAAGCGGTGCCGTCAAGCGACAAGAAACCGGGAGATCTTTCGGATGCTTGCGGCTGCCTCGTACGGAATTCCGATGCTCACTATCGCCCTTCCCTTTTCGCTAAGAGACTTGAAGTCGCCCGTGGCCTGCGCGGTCTTTAGTATTCCGAAGGAAAATATCGACTCCGCGGAACCAACCTCATCAGGTATGGGAAGATCGTTCGCGTTACGGCTTACGATCTGGATGAAGAATCCTTCCCCTGAATCTCCCTTGTGAAGCTGGCCGGTTGAGTGGAGAAATCTGGGGCCGAAGCCCATAGTTACGGGTACGGATGATATGTTCTCGATCTGCTCCCGGAGGGAGTGGAGTTCCTTTGAATTCTCTTCTCCCGGGTCCACGTACGCATGGATCGATATGTAGCCCGTTTTTTTCGAAGAGAGGGTGCTTCTTAAATGTTCCGGGGATTCTATGTCTCTGTTGCTTGAGAAAACGAGATCCTCTATGGAAAAGTCGGTTTTACGGGGTTCGGTTTCTCCGGTTTCCCTGTAGAGCTTAAGAAACTTTCTGGCAAAAGCCTTTGCGGACTCTACATCGGGCTGATCGAAGGGGTTTATTCCCATAATGCTTCCCGCAACGGCAACCGCGAACTCAAAACGCAGAAATTCAGCCGCAACCGCGTCGGGCGAGTCAACGGTTATTCGTACGAAGGGAACACCACCCCGCGCGAGACGTTCCGAGACGGCATCCGTGTCATCGTCCCCTCTCAGGGAAAAAACAATATACGCCCTGTCCTCACCGGGTTGCGGCGCTAGGGCGCCCGGCTCGTCAAGCAACGGAAGGATGCCGACGCCCTCTTTTCCAAGACTCTCGGCAATCAGCTGTTCTGCCCAGTAGCCGAAAGGGAAAAGTTTTTCAGAGAAAACAAAACCCAGCTTGTTTCTTCCCTCCCTCGCCATCACCCCGAGAAAGGTTCCCAGGCGGAGGGAAGGACTCTCGTTACAGTCTCCCGAAGCTGCGGCGCTTTTAAGTTCAAGCAGCACTGAGGAGGCGGACTGAAGTATCGCGCGCGCATCGACTCCGGCAAGTGCGGCCGGGACAAGGCCGAAGTAGGAGAGCGCGCTGAACCTTCCACCTACGTTCGGGTCGTTTATAAACACCTTTCTGAATCCGTGTTTGTGGGAGGTGTCGATCAGCTTTGAGCCGGGATCCGTTATGCAGATGAAATGTTCCCCCGCGGAGTCAGTTTCTTTTGCGAGTTCGCCGTAAAAATATTTCATCAGGGAAACGGTTTCCACCGTCGAACCTGATTTTGAGGAGACTACGAAGATTGTTTTCGGAAGACTGATGTTCTGCCGGGTTTTCAGTATGAAATCGGGATCCGTCGTATCAAGAAGGGTAAGACGCAGGAAGCCGCCCCGGGGAGCGAGTATGTTTCTGAACACCTCGCAGGAGAGGCTTGAGCCTCCCATGCCGAGAACCACTACGTCGGTGAATCCCGCTTTTCGCACCGATTCTGAGAAATCGCGGATTTCATCCGTCGCCCCGAGCATGTTTTCGGGAAGGTGTACCCAGCCGAGTCGGTTTGTGATTTCCGAAGGGTCATCCGCCCAGAGCAGGTAATCGTGACCGAAGAATCTCTTGGCAAAGCGGTTTTTTTTGAACTTGAGCAGCTGGGATTCAATTGCGCTTTGGTAATCGCCCGCGTATTCCGTGTAGCTTAGCGACTCGAAACCGGCTTTGTTCTCGGCGGACACGGCTAGTCACCAAGCAGGTCGAGACATTCTTTGAGTATGGTTTCGGCGTTAAAACCGAAATTGTTCATGACGTCCTGATACGGGGCCGACTCTCCGAAGCAGTCTATTCCGTAGGCTTTGGCGGAAGAGCTCGAGCCGATGAATCTTTCCCATCCAAGCGTCGCTCCCGCCTCAACGCTGATCCTTGTGGGTACGGAAGGCGGCAGTACGCTGTCTTTATACTCCCGGGGCTGTGCTTCGAATAGGCTCCAGCAGGGAAGGCTCACCACTCTCGGGTTTTTTCCCGTTTCCCGTAGTTTTTCATAAACTTCAAGGCAGACATGAACCTCAGAACCTGTGGATATCAGTATAATGTCGGGCGCGCCGTCTGAGTCCGCAAGTACGTAACCGCCCGCAAGAGCTCCCTCGGCCGCCGAGTAGCGGTCCCTGTCTATTACCGGAACGTTCTGTCTTGTGAGAATGAACGCGGCGGGGCGGTCCGTGAGTCCCATCACGTGCTTCCAGAGGACCGCTAGCTCGTTCGCATCACAGGGTCGTATGACATCGATGTTGGGAGTGACTCTCAGGGTCGCCAGATGTTCTATGGGCTGGTGCGTGGGTCCGTCTTCGCCGACCCCTATACTGTCGTGGGTAAAAATGTAGATGACGGGCAGTTTCATCAGGCCCGCGAGCCTTATCGAAGGTTTCATGTAGTCGGCAAAGACGAAATAGGTCGAGGCATAGGTCTTCAGTCCGCTGAGGCACATGCCGCTTGCTATTGCCGCCATTGAGTGTTCCCTGACTCCGAAATGAAAATTTCTTCCCTCCCTGTCCTCGGCGGAAAAGCTCGTCGTACACTTAAGATAGGTTTTAGTCGAAGAGCCCACATCAGCGGCGCCGCCCATAAACCACGGCACTTTTTTCCCTATGGCATTGATTATGCTCGAGTTCGCGGAACGAGTCGCAACCGGATCTGCGGGATAGGGAAAAAATGGGATGTCAACGTCCCACCCCTCAGGCAGCTTCCTTTTACTAAACATCTCAAAGTCGTGAGCAAGTTCCGGATATTCGTTTGAATACTTCCTGAAATTCTCCTTCCAGGCCGCTTCGGCATCGTTTCCTCTGGCGATCGCTCCTTCTCTGTAGGAGAGGATTTCATCTGGAACGTGAAAGTTCCCCGGTGCGTTCCATCCGTAAAATTCCTTTGTCAGACTGACTTCCTCCTCTCCAAGCGGAGCTCCGTGGGCCTCGCACGTGTTCTGCTTGTTGGGGCTTCCGTATGCTATCTGGCTTTTCAATATGAGAATGGAGGGCTTCTTGGTTTCGGACCGCGCGCGAACAAGGGCTTTTTCAATTTCTCCAAGATTGTTTGCGTCCGAGACTTCTTCCACGTGCCAGTTGTAGGATTCGAACCGCATCTCCGTGTCCTCGGAATATGCAAGCGAAGTGCTGCCCTCGATTGTTATGCTGTTGCTGTCGTATATCCAGATCAAATTTCCGAGTCCCAGATGTCCCGCTATGGATGCGGCTTCTGAGGAAATTCCTTCCATCATGTCCCCGTCACTGCAGATTGAATACACATGATGATTTATTATATCGTGGCCGGGACGGTTGAAGTGCTCCGAAAGCCATTTACTTGCTATGGCCATTCCAACCGAATTCGATACTCCCTGCCCCAGAGGCCCGGTCGTGGTCTCAACTCCGGCCGTGATTCCCAGTTCGGGGTGACCGGGACAGCGGCTGTGGAGGCTTCGGAATTTCTTTATATCGTCAATCGAGATGTCGTATCCGTTTACATAGAGGGCGGCGTAGAGAAGCATGGAAGCGTGACCGGCAGAAAGGACGAAGCGGTCGCGATTGGTCCAGCTCGGGTTTTTGGGGTTATGCCTTAAGAACTTGTCGAAAAGCACGAAAGCCGTGGGAGCGAGAGCCATCGGGGTTCCCGGATGGCCGGACTTCGCTTTTTCCACCGCATCCATCGCGAGAGTTCTTATGCAGTTGATTACAAGGTTCTCCAAATTTTCATCCTCGGGGAGAAATCCGCACGGAAAATTAAAAATCCGTTCCGGCGCGCGCCGGATTCATGTAAAGCGACGGCCGGGGTTTCGCTTTTGCGGGCCGTTTTTAAATTTACTTATAATAAACAATGGGAATAATATAGCAACATATATCCGGAGGCGGTTTTCGCGGCGTGCGTACGACATGAAACCCGCCGTTTCACGTGCGAAATGAAAAAGGCGGCTTTGGTTACAGGTGGGGCGGTGAGAATAGGAAAGGAGATTTCCCTTAACCTCGCACAAAAGGGCTATAATATCGCCCTCCACTACAACTCTTCGGAAAAAGAAGCCTTAGCTACAAGGGAACTGATTCTCAAGAGCGGTGTTAAATGCGACCTTTTCCAGTGTGACCTTTCATCACCTGATAGCGCGAGAGACCTTGTCCCTGAAGTCATGGAGAGCCTTGGGGAGCTCTGCGTTCTTGTTAACAACGCCTCGATCTTTGAGAACGTCGGGTTCCATGATGTCACCCCGGAGTTTCTTGAGACCGACATGGCCATAAACTTCAAGGCTCCTTTCTTTCTCTCGCAATCTTTTTCCACCGAGACTAGCGGAGGGCTTATCATTAATTTTCTTGACACTAGGATCAGGAAAAATCCCGTCGAGCATTTCTCCTACAATCTGAGCAAGAAATGCCTTTATCATTTGACTAAAATGCTCTCAAGAGAACTCGCTCCCGATTTTCGGGTAAATGCCTTGTGCCCAGGAGCCGTGCTTGCTCCCCCGGGGTTTGGGGATGACTATGTTCACAGGATGGCACAGGGAACTCCGATGAAGCGTCCAGGTTCTATTGAGGATATAATAAACGCGTTTAACTATCTTCTAGAGAATAATTACGTTACCGGAGAGTGTCTTTTCGTTGACGGAGGCATGAGCCTTACCTGATGAGATGATAATAAAAATTGAAAACCTTAGGCTTCGCACGATAATAGGAGTTTATGATTGGGAAAAGGAGAACCGCCAGGACCTGATCATAAACGTCACCATCGATTTCGACGGACGCAAGGCTGTCGAGAGCGACAGCATAGACGATACTTTGGACTACAAGGCCATAAATAAAAAGATCATAAGCTTTGTGGAGACGAATGATTTTAACCTGCTTGAGAGGGTTGCCGGGGGCATATGCGATATAGTTTTTGAGGATCCGGCGGTGAGGTGGGCGTCGGCGAAGGTGGACAAACCCGGGGCACTTCGCTTCGCCGATTCCGTTTCGGTAACCGAAGCGAGGGAGAGATAGACGGGTTCTTGGGAAGACCGGGATTGCGGCGAGACTAGGGCGACTTTTCTGGTTTGACGAGGATTTTGAATGCGTAGCGGTCGCGCGGGATTCTTCTCCTTCTGGACGAAACCGAAATCTCTTGGCAATACCACAGTTCTCCGAGACATTGCTGGCGAGTTTCCAAGGGGTGTCTGCATTCGGGACCATCTCGAATGATTTTATGCGTGATCTAGACATGCAGAACTGAATGGTCTGGTAGTCAGCCGGATGTGCTCACGTATGAGAACACGCCAGTACTTACCGTATCTCGAACCGGAGGTCGTGCGTGAGAAACTCCTGTGCTATATGCGATAATGGTGATGCCGGGAGAGAAAACTGCGAATTTCAAGACATGCTTTTAACTTTTGGTTGTCTGGATGTAGAACATGATCGCTGATTATGATTAGGCGGGAGCATTGGTTAAGGCGGTAGATTTGAAAATGCAATTGATTTTTAGTCGTCTAAATATAAAATATAGTTATGATTAGGCGAGAGTATTGGCTAAAGCGGCTTCAGGATGCTTGGTATCGTCGTTCCATTGTCTGGCTCGCCGGAGTAAGGAGGACGGGCAAGACGACCTTGGCAAAAATGCTGCCTGAAGCAATTTACCTGAACTGCGACCTACCTTCCACGCAGAGAATTCTGCTGGATCCCGAACTGTTTTTGCGTAGCAACCCAACTGATAAACTTCTGATTCTGGATGAAGTTCATCAATTGGCGGATCCGAGTCTATGTCTTAAAATTATGGCGGATGAATATCCTGAAATGCGTGTGTTGGCTACCGGTTCGTCCACACTTAACGCTACGCGTAAGTTCCGCGACACACTTGCGGGACGCAAACGTTCCATTCGTCTGCTTCCGGTTCTCTGGCGGGAATGCGTTGCGGAATTCGGAATAAAGGATCTTGACCGGCGTCTGCTCCATGGCGGTCTGCCGGAACCACTGCTGTCCGAAAACATAGACCCCGCTTTCTACCGTGAGTGGATAGACAGTTTCTACGCTCGGGATATGCAGGAACTTTTCGGCATACGCAACCGGCGGGGATTTCTCTCGCTGCTGCGTCTGCTGCTGCGCCAGAGCGGTGGGCAGGTGGATTATTCGCGCCTAGCATCTGACAGCGGGCTGAGTCAACCTACCGTAAAGACTCATATGGAGTCCATGCGGATCGCCTGTGCGATACACCTTGTCCCGCCCTTTCACGGCGGCGGAAAACGGGAGATAGTGGCCCGCCCGAAGTGTTATGCGTTTGATACCGGGTTTGTCTGCCACGAGAGGGGCTGGGACTCCATAAGGGACGAGGACCGTGGTCTGCTCTGGGAGCATCTGGTAATTGACGCGTTGCGCAGTTGCCATGCGGATGACTCTATCTTTTACTGGCGGGACAAGTCGGGCCGCGAGATAGACTTTGTCGTACGTCGCGGACGGGAACGCGTGGATACCATAGAATGCAAAATCAATCTTGAAAAGCTGACTACAACGGCTACGGAAGTTTTTCGTGGCTACTATCCCGAAGGGGACAACTATATGGTGAGTCCAGGCGTTGAGACATCTTACAGTATCCGCAGAGGTGGCCTGACCTACACGGTCTGCGCTCCTGACAGCGAACCGGGCTGGCCGCGCATTCCATGAGCTTCGCTAGGGATGTTTGTTAGAGATTGCTGGCAAAAAACAGCGACGCCAGCGACCTCGGTCAATGCGATTTCAGTTATAATTTCCGGGTTTTAAACCATTAATATAAGGTAACTGGGTTGAATACAGTTATTGTTGGAATTGGCTCAAACATAGATGCCGAGAAGAACGTAAGTGCCGCCAAACGAATGCTCGGGGAAAAACTCAACGTTCTCAGAGAATCGGAATTCGTGAGAACTAGGCCTATAGGGCCACGGCAGCAGCAGGATTTTCTAAACGGTTCCCTGCTGCTAAAAACCCGTCTTGGCCTTAAGCAACTGAAAATCCTGCTCAAGGGAGTGGAGATTGCTCTTGGAAGGGGTGTCAAAGAGGATCGCTACGGCCCGAGAAAAATGGATCTGGATATACTCGTGTGGAACGGAGAGATTGTTGATTCCGATGTTTACGAGCGGGGATTTCTTCGCCGCTCCGTGATCGAACTTTGTCCTGAACTTGAAAAAACATTGAAGGGGGAGCAGGGTCCTGCTTGAAGAAACCGAAATCCTGGAAGGCGTCGGGCTTAAAAAGTTTCTCTCAAAAGACGATATAGAAAACGCCGTTTCGAGGCTTGCAAGGCAACTTTCAGGAGACTACAAGGGGAAAACTCCCGTTGCGGTCTGCGTTCTTAAGGGGGCGCGTCCCTTTTTTGAAGATCTTCTGGCGCAGGTGACCGTTAAAGTTGAAAAGCAGTTCCTCAGGGTTTCAAGCTACAGAAAAGGGGCGAGACCGGGGCGCCTCGAGCTCTTAAGAGATATTGAATGCGAATTGGGGGGCAGGGACGTTATAATAGTTGAGGATATAATTGACACTTCGGAGACTGCGAAGTTTATCCTGCGGCACATGGGATCTAAAAACCCGGATTCGCTTCGAATATGTACGCTTATAGATAAGAGGGGAAAGGACCCAATGGGTCCCGCGCCCGATTACACGGGTTTTCAGGTGGATGAAGGTTTTCTGGTGGGCTACGGAATGGACTACATGGAGAGGGGAAGATCACTTGAGGATATATACCTGCTTCAGGAGTAGCTTCATTCTTGCTCCCGACAAAAGGCTACGGAGACGGACATGGCGAAAGCAGAAGGCATAAGGTGGAATCTCTCGGATCTTTACGAAGGAATTTCCGACCCACGCGTGGAAAAGGATTTCGAGAAGATATCGGCGCGTGCCGACAGGTTTGAAAAAAAGTACAGGGGGAAGATAAAATCTCCTTTACTTACCGCGGGGAAGCTCGCGGGAGCGGTGAAAGAGCTTGAGCGCTTGTCGGAAGGAATCGGAAAGATACTTTCTTTTGCTCATCTTGTCTTCGCGGCCGACACGCGGGATCCTCAAAACGGCGCTTTTCGTTCATCAATGCAGCAGAAGGCGACGGAAGTTCAGAAGAAGCTTATTTTCTTTTACGTTGAATGGGTTTCGGTTCCGAAAAAAAGAGCGAAGAAACTTCTTAATAACTCGAAACTTTCGGAGTACAGGCATTTTCTCGAGCAGGAAAGACAGTACAGAGACCACACTCTTTCCGAAGCCGAGGAAAAAATACTTCAGGAAAAGTCAAACACCGGGCAAAGGGCGTTTTCAAGGCTTTTTGACGAGGTCGTGAACAATATCCAGTTTCGTGTGAGACTCTCCGGTAAGACCGAAAGGCTCAACCAATCCCATACCCTCTCGCTTCTTTACGATCCGGACAGAAAGAAAAGAAAGGCGGCTTGGTCCGGTCTCACAAAGGGACTTAAGGAGAATTCCCACGTACTTACCTACGTATTCAACACACTTGTAAACGACCACTCGATAAACGACAGGCTTAGAAGCTACGAGGATCCCATGTCGGCGCGTCACCTAAGCAACGAGATATCCCACGGTGCCGTTGAAGCTCTGCTTGAATCGTGCGAGCGGAACTTCGGATTCGTAAGCCGTTACTACGGACTCAAGGGAAAACTTCTCGGGTACCGCAGATTCTATGACTACGATCGCTACGCCCCTTTGGGTTCGGAAAGGGAGCAGGTCCCATGGGACAAGGCAAAGGAAATCGTGCTTTCTTCGTTCGGTGAATTCTCATCCAAGATGAGAAAGACCGCGTCTTTGTTTTTCGAGAAAAACTGGATAGACGCCGAGCTTCGGGACGGGAAAAGAGGGGGCGCTTTCAGCCACGGCACGGTTCCCGGCGTGCACCCCTATGTGTTTATGAACTACACCGGGAAACCGAGAGATGTAATGGTTCTGGCTCACGAGCTTGGTCACGGCGTGCACCAGTATCTTTCGAGACGACAGGGCTATTTCCAGGCCCACACGCCTCTTACCACGGCTGAGACCGCAAGCGTCTTTGCGGAGATGCTTGTGTTTCACCGCCTCAAGGAGGAAGAACCGCAAAGGGAAGGCAGGCTGATTTTGGTAGCGGAGAAACTCGAGGACATAATGGCCACGGTTTTCAGACAGGCGGTGCTTACAAGGTTCGAGCAGAGCCTGCACCGCGAAAGGAGAGATCAGGGAGAGCTTACGACCGCAAGGATAAGCGAACTCTGGATCGAGGCTAACCGCGAGATGTTCGGAGATTCCGTAACCCTTACCGAAAACTATTCTTACTGGTGGCTCTACATTCCTCATTTCATACACTCTCCCTTTTACTGCTACGCGTATTCCTTCGGGGAACTGCTCACCCTGGCTCTTTATGGAATGTTTTTGGAGCGGGGAAGATCTTTCGTGCCCGATTACATGGAACTTCTTCGGTCCGGGGGAAGCATCTCGCCCTCGGAGCTTCTCTCCAAAGTCGGGGTCGATATAAACAATCCTGACTTTTGGCAGACTGGGCTTGACGTGATAGGTGCGATGGTGGATGAAGTTGAGGAACTTGCGGAGCAGTCCTGACTCGGCTGAGGGTTTTTATTTGGAGTAGGAAGAAATTTTCTCGTATTCGCTTACTATCTTGCTCACAACCGAGTAGTGAACTGAGGCCGCGTCTGCAACCTCTCTCAGCGTGTAGTCCCCCGTAAGGTAGGTTTTCGCTATCGCTTCCTCCCTTGAGTGTCCGCTTCGCATGAAACCGTTTATCATGCCCGGTACGGGTTTTGTGAGCTGATACCTGGGAATATCCTTTGACCGTAAATTCCTCTTAGTTTTTTCCTGCACGATCTCTATGAATTCATCATCGCCGAGATATATCTGCTTTCGGGTTTCCGAGATCACGTCACGATCGAGATTTTCTTGGAGGAATTCGTCAAAATCATCTATATCCGAGGAAAAGCCTTCTGAGAACCACTCAAGGTCTATGTACCCTGGCGCTTCATCTTTTCCGTAAACATATCTGCAACTGCTCCATTTGAACTGGTTGGAATGTTTTACGAATCCGGCTCGAAGGGGGAGAAGAAAAATGTGAGCCATAAGCGGCAGAAGATATTTTTCCTTCTGGACAACTATGGATTTATATCTTCCCCGGAAAACGTGTCCGTCTGTGTCGTGCAACCTGTTTGAGCGCTGGGTGTAAACGCCGTTTAGTTGTCTTATGGCTTTTGAGAGGTTAGGCTCCGGGGTCTCGATGACCAAATGGTACCCGTCGGACATGAGGCAGTAGCCAAAGCAGCGGCATCCGAACCTTGCGCATACCCTCTCAAGAATTTCTATCCAGGCGTTGCCATCGGCTGAATGCTGAAAGACGCTCTGCCCCCTGTTTCCGACTGAGGAGACGTAATAAACGGCCCCTGCGTATTCCGGTCTTAATGGCCTTGCCATGAAGAAAATTATAGTGTGGATGAAAAACTATGTCAAGACCTGACCCCTAAGTCGGATTGTCTTCTCAAAGAGCAAGCGCTTTCATAGCAAAAGCTGTCTGTTCCCTCGAAGCGTTGTAGGGAAACATGAGAATGGGAAGATCGGAATTCTCGGCGAACTCCCTGAGCTTTGCTCTTCCCTCCTCCGGGGAACCGCTCACGGAAACAAGATCAAGCAGTTCATCACTTATGCTTTTTATAGCTTCCGCTCTGTTTTCCCGCCAGAGCTTTCTCGCTCTATCCGCTTCCTCCCCGAATCCGTAGCTGCTTACGAGTTTGTGGTAATAATCTCCCATGGAGCATACATAAAGGGCTACAAACTCCCTTACGATTTCTCTTGATTCGTTTCTGTTCTCGGAAACCATCGCCGGAAGAAACGGTGCCACAGTTATTTTTCTTCCGCCGGAAGCAAGTACCTTTTTTCTTTCGTTTATAAGGCTCGCGGGGCAGAGATAGGGAATCCAGCCGTCAGCAACCTGGGAGGTAAGCTCGATGTTTTTCGGTCCCATGGACGCTATGTATATGGGAATCTCGCTTCTTTGGGGCTTAAAAAGGAGTTTGAAGTTTCTAAGCCTGAAAATCTCCCCCTCATATTCAACCCTTTTTCCCGCGAGTATCATCCTTACTATTTCGACACACTCAAGTGTTCGTTTCAGGGGCCGCTCAAATTTCATGCCGTGCCAGTATTCGTTTAGGTAAACGCTGCTTATCCCGAGTCCCAGGATTAATCTTTCCCCGCAGTACTCATCCAAGGTGGCCGCCGTCTGTGCTATAAGAGCCGGAGATCTGCTGTAAACGGAGATGATGCCGGTGGCCAGATTTATTCTTTCCGTGACTGATGCCATGTGGGATATCAAGGAAAATGCGTCCCGTCCCCACATTTCGGGAACCCAGATGGAGTGATAACCCAGATCTTCTGCCAGTTTCGAAAAATATGTTAGATCGTCTTTTTTTACATCGGCCCAGTAGGGAACGACGATTCCGGTAAGAGACAATTGTTTCCTCCCAAATGCGGGTTTGCTCGGGTTCATTTTACTTGAGAGCGAAGATTGTGGGAAGCACAGAGCACTTAGGGCTCTTATTCCTGCTCCCGGATCTTGGTTTTACCGAGACGCTTTTAACGTTCATCTGATAAGTTGGTTAGACTGTTCAGAGAATATCTGCCAGTTTGTCCTCGCAGAAGCACAATTTTTTACTACGGGAGTTAGCAAAATGCGCAAGTTGCCCCCAAGGATGCAGACAAAGCTCTACAAGGAACATCTTTTTCCCGAAGAAACGAGGGAGATCAGGCAGAATGTGAGAGCCTTTGCGGAAAAAGAAGTCCTTCCGCTTGCTAGGGACATGGGGGAGGAAAGCGAGAGAAACGAGAATTTCCCCCGTGATCTTTTCAACAAAATGGCCGCAGAGGGGTTTTTCCGGATTCCGTATTCAAAAAAGGACGGGGGACTGGGTCTTTCCTACCCCGCGTGCGCAGCGGCGGTCATGGCAGAGGAGCTTGCCTACATAAGTGCAAGCGTTGCGGGAACGATAAACGCTCACTTTCTGCTTTCCGGAAAAACCTTGGCTATGGGGTCACCTCACATAAAGGAAAAATATCTCGCCGCGGCTCTTGATGGAACCTCGGTGGCGTCATTCGCGATGACGGAGCCCCAGTCGGGTTCTGACGTAAGGACCGAATCTCTTGTAACGAAAGCCCGCAGGAAGGGCAAAAAATACATTATAAACGGCCGCAAGCGTTACATAACTAACGCCGGGGTGGCTGATTTTGTGACTCTGCTGGCTTCAGCGGGGGACAAGTCCATAATGATAGTGGTTGATCTTGATTCGCCGGGCTGTTCCGTGAGCGCCCCGGATAAGAAACTCGGAAACAGGGGAGAGCTTACCTACGACATATACCTTGAAGACGTGGAGGTGCCCCGGGAAAACCTGATAGGAAAGGAAGGAGATGGCCTTCGGGTCGCCGTCAATTCCCTTCTTTACGGAAGGACAGGAATCGGGGCAAGCGGGGTCGGGATGGCACAGTCGGCGTTCGATGAGTGCGTGGAGTTCATGAACGAGAGGGAGGCTTTCGGGAAAAAGATAGCCGATTTTCAGTACTGGCAGTTTCTGCTGGCGCAGAGAGCCGTTGAGATAGAAAATGCCAGAAACCTCTATCTGAAGGCCGCACTCTGCCTTGACAATGGAGACCCTTTTCCGACTTTCGAGACATCCGCCGCCAAGTACTACGGTTCGGAGATAAGCGTTACCATGGCCCGCGACGCCGTTCAGATATTCGGAGGTCTCGGGCTTATGGTGGAACTTGCCCACGACTCCTCCACCTACAAGGTTGAGGAGATATACAGGGATTCCAAGGTCGGGGAGATATACGAAGGCACAAACGAGATACACAAGATGATAATAGCAAGATCGATTTTCGGAAGGAGGTAGTTTTGCTTTGCAGTCAATAAATGCTAAAACCCAGGATAATGGAGTCTTGAAAAGCCCCTTTAATCACTTGTGGCGGGATATTGTGGTTAACACAAAAGAGATCTCCTCCGGGAGAAAGAAAGAAGCCAGGTCCGGGATGCGCCTTATCTACGGAATTCACGGTACACCGTTTGGAAAATGTCTTATCGGGGTCTGCGAAGAAGCTATATGTCATATGAGTTTTTTCCGCACCGATGCTGAAACCCACTTGGAAGAATTCAGGAAGGTATGGCAGAATCCGAAGAATCGAAGGGATGACAAAGAGACGGCTGAAGTATTGCGAAACTTGCTGTTTTCCCCAGGAAGACGGCCGCCGGCGATACTGCTCCTTGGAACACGGTTTCAGCTCAAGGTATGGGAAAAGCTGATGGAGGTCCGGGAGGGTGAAACTTTGTCCTATTCAGAACTTGCGGAGTCCGCAGGAGTACCTACTGCCGTAAGGGCCGTCTCAAATGCCGTGGCGGGGAATCCGGTTGCTTATTTGGTGCCTTGCCACCGTATTATAGGAAAGGCGGGGGATCTTCACGGCTACCGCTGGGGGCTTGACGTGAAAAGGGCGATTCTTGAATACGAAGGGGTTAATCTGGTTTCGCAGTGATGAATTAGGTCTGAGTTTGCGCGCTCAGCGAAGAGGCTCTTCCTTTGTCATGCAGTGTATAGCTCCAAATCCCCACACAAGGTCGACGCAGTCAATTCCCACTACATGTCTTGCGGGAAAAAGCTCCGACAGTATACCTAGCGCCTCGCGGTCTTTCGGATCGTTATAGATGGGAACGAGGACTTTTTCGTTTGAGACATAGAAATTGGCGTAAGTTGCCGGAAGCCTCTCGCCTTCAAAAAAAAGCGGTGAGGGCATTGGTAAGGGGACGATTTCAATTTTTCCTCCATCTTCGAGCCTTAGGTCCTGGAGCATCTCAAGGTTTTCGCGAAGCGGGCGGTAATTCGGGTCTCCAGCGCTGTTCTCAAAGCATAAGGCAACCGTGCTGGGATCCGTAAACCTGCATATATCGTCAACATGGCCGTTTGTATCATCTCCCTCTATGCCTCTGCTAAGCCAGAGAATGTTCGTTGCACCGAAATACTCGGAGAACATTGCATCGTAGTCGTTTTTCTCGAAAGAAGAATTCCTTACCTGTTTGTCCGCGCTTAGAAGACACTGCTTAGTCGTTATTAAGGAACCTTCTCCGTTTACGTCAATGCTTCCGCCTTCAAGAATGATTTTCTTTCCAAGACGTACAGGGGTTTCTAAGTCGAAACAAAGGGTCTCGGCCATAAACCCCGGAACCATGTCGTCGTTTTCCCAGTCTGTGTACTTAGCCCATCCGTTAAACCCGAAATCAAGGATGCTCAGTTTCCCGGAATCATCTCTTACGAAGAAAGGACCGGAATCCCGTATCCAGGACCTGTCTGTGGAGCACTCGTAGAACTCCACGTTGGCAAGATCAGTTAACCCTTCTCTGAGAAACCCCTCGGCCCGCTTTTGTGTTCCTCCAGGATCAACTATTATTTTCACCTTCTCTGATTCTGATAGGTGGCTTACAATTTCGCGGTAAACCCTCTTGATCCCCGAGAATCTTCCCGGCCAGTCGCTTATGTTCTGCGGCCACACAAGCCATGTGGCACCGTGAGGTTCCCATTCGGCCGGAAGTCTATAGCGCACCACCTGAGAATCACTCAATTTCAGGTGCTGGGATTATTGTCTATAAACCTTTGCCGAAGCTCGGAGTAGGCATCAATTCTTCGGTCTCGAAGAAAGGGCCAGTTCCTTCTTGTTTCCTCAAGTTTCCGAAGATCGATCTCGGCCAGTATGATTTCCTCTCTCTTACCGGAAGCCTCGCAAATCACCGTTCCTTGGGGATCGCAAACAAAGGAATTTCCCCAGAAATTTATTCCTCCGCCGTTTTCTCCCGATTCCTCGAAACCTACTCTGTTCACGGCTGCGACATAGATTCCGTTTGAGATTGCATGGGCGCGCTGAACAGTTTTCCATGCTTCAAGTTGAGTACTTTTCGAGCGTTCATTCTCATTCGTGCGCCACCCTATGGCGGTCGGATAGAAGATAATTTCCGCTCCCTTGAGCGAAGCTATACGCGCGGCTTCGGGATACCACTGATCCCAGCAGATAAGCGTGCCTATCTTTGCAAAGCCGGTTTCAAAGCACGAAAATCCCGTGTCTCCGGGAGCAAAATAGAACTTCTCGAAATAGCCTGGATCATCCGGTATGTGCATTTTTCTGTAGATGCCGGAAATCTCTCCGGCGGGATCGATCAGTACGAGGGAGTTGTGATATACTCCGGAAGCCCTCCTCTCAAAAAGTGGGCATATGATAAAAACTCCTCTTTTCTTCGCTTCTACGCACAATCTGTGCGTTGCCGGACCGGGGATGGGCTCTGCAAGGTCAAAACAGTTCGTGTCTTCCGACTGACAGAAGTATCTTGTTAGGAAAAGTTCCGGAAGGCAGACTATATTCACTCCAAGGGCCGAAGCCTTTCCTACGCTTGATATGGCTTCTTTTATGTTTTCTTCTCTTTCTTTGTGCGCACGACTCTGAACAAGTGCGATTTTGAAAGCACTCATATAAATATGATAACTCCCCGTAACGGGATAATAAAGGAATGTGAACAGTCCGATCCGAGTGGGTAGCTCAAGCCTGATTGCGATGGCTACCCTTGATGATCGGTCACTACGTTACTGCTGGAACTTTCAGAAGAATTCCTTGCTAGGTTCGCTTTCTCAGGAAAACGACTGGGAACAAAACTGACGCTGCAAGTAGCAGGTTGAACAAAGCCGTATTATCCTGCCCGGCGGCGACCGCGCAACCTCCATCATTGTTTTCAGGTTCGGGATAAACTCCGGAACCGAAGATATACATGAAGCGGCCGACAGGATCTTCATGATGACCAACATCTGCCGCTTCGATGTAACTTATCTTGTGTGAATTACCTGGAACCAAGCTGTTTTCCAGCCATTGCGGAGTTGGTTCATCGCCGGGGCGCAACCAATGATATTCGACAAAGTTCCCTTTTCCTTCTTTAGGAATCCCGTCTTCGGTTATAAAACTCCTAAGCAGCGTCGCGATATCCTTGTCTCTTTCCCCGTCAACCGGATTTGGATTCGGGTCCCTGAGCTTAAGATTCAGGCCGTTCAGTTCAGGGCTGTTTCCGTTTAGTATCACGGTGGCATCTTCATCCAGTTCCATGATGAAAACGTATACGCTGCCTTCCTTGAAATCTCCTTCCGAAAAACAGGCGATTTTTTTCTGAAATTCCGTGTACCTTATAGAAGCCATATCATCAAACGTTATAGTCCTATCAGGGTCCTCTTTTCTCAACTCCTCCATCGCTTTTCTTCTACCATCCACCAGCATGTCCTGGGTGACGGAAATAATGCTTTTTACATACAGTTTAAGAAGCAACTTCTGCACATCCAGACTCTCCTCGTCTTCAACATCACTGGCTGTGGTGTCGAGTTCGAGACCCGTGCAATCGGGTTCGATTATAGCAGAGTCTTCTTTGTCGTGATGAAAGCCCGCTATGACGATGAACTCTCCGTAGATTGTATCCACTTTCTCTCCGCAAGCCTGTCTGCTCTCTCCGCCGTATTCGTACCCTGCGCAGCCCCCTTCTTCGATTAATTTCCCTAGGGCACCCCCGACCTGCGAACCTACGGCGCCGGGATCAACCACTTTACCATACAGTCCGGGATGTACCGGGTGATTATCTATGATATTAGCGGAGTTTATTACTATGGAGTACATGTCATCTGCATCGTTGAAAACTCCCTTCTTTCTTAGCTCCTCGAAAAATGTCACCCAGAGACTTACCAGCTCTTTCTGTTCTTCCAGAGTGGGATTGGGATTATTGGCTCTTAATAACGGCCTGAAATGTTCAATTACATGGGAGAGAAATTCCCTCACCTCCGCTTCACTTGCGATATCGACATCTTCCGCCGCCTTATTGCTTTGACTCTCATCATGAGCTGAAGCTTCAATTCCGAACGAAAAAACAAACCCCAGCAAAAGAAATCCCAAGAGCATTCCGCGCGTTTTAACCTTCATCCTTTTCCTCCTCACGCTTTAATATTCCATTTGGTGTTTTTAGGTTTTCTTCCCTAATTTTTGCGTTTGAACAAGAGTGACTCTAACTCCACTCACGCAAATATTATAACTTTACAAGGTTGATAGTAAAAGGTGAAAAATTTTTCTATCTGAAACTCTTTTAATTAGGCAAACTGGAGGCTGTAATTGTTTTTCTCGTTAACGTTGTGAAAGGGGTATGCGGATAACAACGCCACCCATAGTCTTGCCAAGCTTGAAATCGCTTCGCGGACTGTCTTTGTGATTGTTATGGCAGTTAATGCACGCCGGAGCCACGGCAGCATCCGGGTAGACTGCCGTGAAGAATGTTTTTCCACCCAGTGTCTCTTTCGCGTAAAAGGGCTTCTGTCTCTCAGCTACCGCTTCAAGTCCTTGTTTTTCAACCTCGGTTTTAGGTGCGTTTTGCTTGTTAATCGGCCAGAGCGAAAGAAGGGAATAACTGAAAACGTTGGTTTTGTCCGAAGCCATTTTGGCTCCCATGCGGAACATCTGGGCCGGCAGTGGAAGTGCCTTGTCATCCTTCCAGTGCTCGCTTGCCTTGATAACTTTTTCTTCGTCCTGTAGACGATCGACTACTTCGCGGGTGTAGACGGTCCGGTCTGACTCTATTACGGCATAAAGTGCGTCGGCCATCATTCTGGGAGTGAAGATGGTGCCGGATTCCTGATTGTCCCCGCTGCCACCACCACCACTGCCGCATCCTATTGCCAAGGCAGCCAAAAAAAACCCACCCAGTGTAAGTGCGCAGACAGTTCTGGCTATAATCGTCATTTCTTTTTTCTCTTCAGGTCTTCAATCGCTCGCTGCACTGCCATATCGACGCTTTCGACATGACGGGACGGCTGTCCTTGAAAATTCCGTTCAATGAGAACCGGGTCTGCAAGAGCATCGATCGAAAAGGAAAGCCCGTGACATTCCATGCAGACGCCGCGGATCATCTTCTCGTTCGGCTGCAAGTTCTTATTTTGATTATGCTGAACTAAAACCCATTTGTCATCCCCTTTTTTGTGTGATTCCCTCGGCAGATGACACGTGGCGCAACTCACACCGCTTCCCGGGACGCCGATACCGCTTACCTCCTCCTGCCAAAGTTTGAAGTGGGGGGAATCCTTGTAGGACTTGCTGTGGTTATCGGCGTGACACCCGAGGCAGGAATCCAGCGCGGCTCTGGTGGTATCGAATTTATGGGCGTCATGGCACGACGTGCAGCCGAGTTCGCGTTCCATTGCTTCGGGGTCCATAGACAGGCGTGCGAGTGACGGTGACATGGGCGAGAGGCCCGAGGCAATGCGCATGCCGTGTTTTCCCCCGAGAAATCCCGAGACTTCGTTTTCATGACAGGACTTACATGCCTTATGGGTCGGTGAATCGTCCCACAGGGCTTTGGGGTCCTCAGCGACATGGCAGTCCGAGCAGTTGACCCCTGTGCGGGCGTGGACTGTCCCGGCCCATTCGGCAAGCAGAGCGGGGTCGACCTCCCGGTCTGCGGGAGCGTCGTGATCTCCAAACGAAAGAGGGGGACCGAGTGCCTCGGGTTCGTCTCTTTTGCTCACAAGCGGTGTAACAAGCACCCCGGGTTCGTCGCTGTGTTCAAGTAGAAAGTCTTCGTAGAGAGCCCGGTTATCGTGAAAGTTGTGGCAGCCGGCTGTGGCGCAGGTGTTAAAGTCCATTTCAGTGTGGGTAGGGCGTTGCTCGGCAATATCGAAATGGCAGTGGAAGCAGTGATCGTCAGGCACCGTGACTCCCATGGATGTTACCATTCCTGGGCGATGTTCCACATGGCAACTCACGCACAGGCGCGCGTTGAGGAGTTCAAGCTCCGCGAGGTTGCGCGGGTCGGAGAATACGCTTTCGGCATGGGAGTCATTTGCCATCTCAAGCTCCTCGGCATGGCAATCAAGACAGGCTTTTTGGGGAACGCCTTCAAATGGGATGTGGCACGCTTCGCAGGCGAGTTCGATCTGATGGTGTCCATGGGTCGCTTCACCGGGTAGAAAAGCCTGCTGATTATCCGTCTGGAGACGCCAGATGAAAAATGCTCCGATCAGGAGGTTGCAGAAAACTAGAAGTCCCCAAGAGGTTCGAGTGCGCACGGTTGATTTATCCTCAGAAGTAATAGATCGATAGAATGTGCAGGGCTATAAGGGCGGGAAGCGGCGAGAGTATTAGCACGTGTATCCAGATTATACGCCTTCTCCATTTGTGGCTCAGATGTCTTGCGAACTGATACCGCGACCATATGCTGCCTGCCGCGAGTGCGCCGCCCAGATTGGCGGCTACGAACACTATCATCAGAGCTAGGTTCAGGTTCGAGCCAAACCGCATGCCCGTATGGGCCACCAGCACGATGAGTCCCGCTACGCCCAGTATTCCGTGCAAGACCCGCCAGGATGAAAATGAGCCAAACCACAGCCGCCTCCAGTGCTTCCGGAAGTAAAGTGCTAAGCACATAAGAGAGAATCCCAGCAGCAAAAATCCCGTGACTTGCTGCCACAGTCCGCTACGCCAGAGTATATCGAAAGGTATGTTCTGGCGGACCGTCCGGGAATACGGAATCACCGCTAGAGAGATGATTATAACTAGCGTGACAGCCGAAGCTGCGGCCGTGACAAGTCCCCTAGCCTCTATTCCGCGCAACAACTTAATGGTCTATAGCCTCCTCTGCATCCAGCGAGAGTATGCTATTAAAATATATGTTTGTAGAGATGCTTATCAAGCTGGATTGTAACAGTTCTCCCTTGAGCGGTGATCAGTTACGCGAGAAACTTGGCAGAAGACAAGAAGTTTCACTCGACGCTTGCCGTCTCCTCGACCAATGCCATTTACGGGGATTCGGGTATCATTAGAAATTCAAGAGAATCGGGGAAGTCTACGAGACGCAATCGCGGGGGACACCGAACTCTTTAGGACTTCGCTGTCAGTTTGCGGAAAACTCTCCAAGATGTATTGACGGCGGCAAAAGGCTTCACCTGATCTCCGCTACGACCTGATCCTGATAACATGTACGAATACGATCTTTTTTCCCTAGCCCTGCTTTTTTTGACCGGTGTTCTGGCCGGATTGATAAATGTGATGGCGGGCGGGGGAAGCAGCATCGTGCTTCCCGTGCTCATATTTCTTGGAATTGATCCCACGGTTGCAAACGGAACAAACAGGGTGGCGATTCTGTTTCAGAATTTCTTCGCGACTCTCTCCTTCAGAAAAGAAGGCGTTGCCGACATAAAAACCAGCGTCAAGCTGGCGGCTTTTACCCTTCCCGGCGTTCTTGTGGGAGCTTTCGCGGCGGTACGGGTGGGGGATGAGCTTTTCGAAAAAATCCTGGCCGTCGTACTTATCTTTGTCTGCGCCTCTTTTTTCCTTAAAGTTGATTCCTTCGGCAAGTTGCTCGGGGGCAGAGACGAAGCAGGGAGTGGGTGGGTTCTTTGCCCGGCACTTGTACTTATAGGTTTTTACGGCGGCTTTATCCAGGTCGGGGTGGGACTTTTCATAATGGCGGCTCTTTATCATCTTATGGGAGCATCCCTCGCCAAGGTAAACGCGCACAAGGTAATTGTGGTGCTTACCTACACAATTCCCGCAATCTTGATATTCTTTCTAAGCGGTAACATAAGCTGGTTCATAGGGATTTGTCTCGCTGTGGGAAATTCGGTTGGCGGATGGTTCGGTGCTACGGTTTCTGTAAGGGGCGGCGAAAAATACATAAGGATGGCACTTGTCACTGCCGTCGGGCTTATGGCCCTTAAGCTACTCGGGGTGTTTTAGGCGCTTGGCGGGTGTCATGCGCCGGAGCCTGAGAGGGGGTTCGCCGCGGTTTTTCTCAGAAATTCGTACAGCGTGTGGTAGATGCTTTTGTTCTGAATCAGCTTTTCATGAGTTCCCTGCTCCACCACTTCCCCTTTATGGATCACTATTACGTTATCCACGTTCTTTAGGGTTGAGAGCTTATGGGTTATGACTAGCCTTGTCTGAGAACCTGCATTACTTCTTATCACTTCCTGTACTTTTTCTTCGGTTTCCGCGTCGAGGTGGGAAGTTGCCTCGTCCATTATAAGAAGTTTCGAATTTTTCCTGACCGCTTTTTCGATTGATCGGGCCTGGGTTTCTCCTGAAGAAAACTTCTCGGTTCCGGCTGTCGAGCCATCCCGCATTTCTCTTTCATCGGATATGTCCTTTTCGAACAGAAACAGGTCCTGGAAGATGGCGGTTATGTTCGAGCGCAGGTACTGGTTTGACAGTTCCTCGATGTCTACGCCATTAAAGAGAATCTGGCCTCTCTGGGGTTTATAGAATTTAAGGATCAGGTTCACGATAGTCGTCTTCCCCGCTCCCGTGATTCCCACAAGGGCGGCGCTTTCTCCCGGTTTTATTGCAAAGGATGCGTCCTTGAGCACCCATTCACGCTCATTATATGAAAACCACACGCCCTGGAATTCAAGAGAGCCTTCGGTTGTTGCGGGTACCAGAGATCCGCTTAGCTCGGGTTTTTCCGCCAGGGTGTCGTATAGGTTCTCAGAGGCGGCAACGGCGGACTGAAAGACATTGAATTTTTCTGAAAGCTCTTGGATGGGCTTGAATATCATTCTTACGTAGTAAAGAAACGCAAGCAGAGTGCCTAGGGAGAGATCAAGGTTCATAACCCCGATTGCCCCGTACCACAGGATTATCCCGGTTGCTGCTATGCCCACGTATTCTATGGAAGGGCGGAAAATCACGTAGACCCATAGCTGCTGTATATTGGCCCTGTAGTTTTCCCTGTTTACCTCCCAGAATTTTTCGAAGTTCCTTTTCTCTTTTCCATAAAGTTTAAGGAGCACTATTCCCCTCATGCTTTCGGCTACAAAGGCATTAAGCTTGCCTATGGTTCTTCGAATCTCCCTGTACACCAGTCGAAGTCGCATTCGGAAAATGGAGACCGTGAAAGCAAGAAACACCGTAAGCGCGACGATTATAAGCGTAAGCCCGACGTTCATCCTGAACATGATCACCAAGGTGCCGATTATGATTATGATGTCCTTTATGAAGTGTATGAGAACGGATGTGTACATTTCGTTTATGGCGTTCACGTCGTTTGTGACTCGGGTGGTTATCCTGCCCACCGGGTTTCGGTCGAAGTACTGCTGGGGAAGGGAGAATATGTGGGAGAGGGTGTGACTTCGCATGTCGTGCATTATTTTTTGGCCTGAGTAGTGAAGAATGTAGGTAAAAGAAGAGGTGAAGATAAAAATTCCGACTACGGATAAAACCACGTAGAGAGCAAGGGTCCCGAGCCTTTTTGTCTGTTTTGAGCGAAGAAAAGACACTTTTTCTTTGCCGAGCGACTCGAGGTCCGAATGAGCCAGAAACGCGACCCCTTCTGTTTGCTCAAACAAGGAGGCGTTTCGAGCTATTATTTCCAAAACCTCCTGTTTTTCATCTCCCTCAAATTCCTTGGGGTCTACCACTATGTATTTTGTCTCGGAGAATTCAACGCCTGAGCGCTCGATTCTGTCTTTCTCCGAGGAGGAGAGCTTTGAGAAATCGACCAGAAACCCTCCGCCCGCAAGGACAAGAATGGATTCCCCCCCGAGTTCCGAGAGCGCCCGCTCCGTTTCTTCCCCTGCCTCTGCCCTGTTCCATGTAGGATAGATATAGCTGTCGACCGCGACTTTGATGAGGTATGGAACCGTGATTTCAAGCGTTGCCGTAGCGATCATCAGAAGAAGCGACAGGGCGAAGTAAGAGCGATACTTCCCCAAAAAGCCCAGAATCCACCTTAGGATCTTAAGATCGTAAGTTGATTTCCTGTTTCTCTCCAAGTCGCTCATTTATACACCTCAGACAGACTGTAGTTTTTCAAGCGCGTAGTAGACTCCGCGTTGCTCCATAAGTTCCCCTCGTCCTCCGCTCTCGATTATCTCTCCGTTTTTCATGACCGCGATTCGAGATAATCCCACTACAGAAGATATTCTGTTTGAGATTATTACCACCGTGCGCCCGCGCATTGCCTCTATCACGTTTGTTATCACGGTGTTCTCCGTCTGCGGATCAAGGGACGAGAGCACGTCATCAAGTATCAGGACCTCGGGCTTGAGCACCAAGGCCCTCGCTATAGCCAGGCGTTGTCGCTGTCCTCCCGAAAGGCTGAGTCCCCGCTCTCCCACCACGGTGTCGAATCCCTGCTGAAACTCCATTATCTGTTCGTATATTCCCGCCGTTTTGGCGGCCTGCTCTACCTGTTCGCGGGTTATGCTCGGGTTTATGAAGGTTATGTTGTCATAAACCGTTCCGCTGAACACGGTTATTTCCTGCGGCACGTAGACGATGGTTTCCTGAAGGCTTTTTCTTGATATCTTCCTTATATCAATTCCGTCGACCGTTATTTCTCCCGGTTCGGTCTCATGGATTTTCATGAGCAGCTTCATCAGGGTGGTCTTCCCCGAGCCCACAAGACCCGTTATTCCCAGAGTTGTCCCGCGGGGTATGTGGAGATTAACTTCGCGCAAAGCCGGGGTGGAGCCGTAGGAGAAGGAAACCCCGGAGAATTTTATGTCTCCCTTCAGTTCGTAGTCTTTTTCCCCTGCCCGGGCTCCATCTTTTGGTTCGACCGCGAAAATGTCGTTCAGCCGGTTTATCGAAGCGTTTCCCCTCTTTAGTAGATCAATCGCCCACCCCATGGCCATCATGGGCCAGGCGAGCATCATGAGGTAAACCAGTATGGCAGAAAATTCCCCGAGGGTTATTTCAGTGCCGATCGCTCCTGCTCCGCCGAAGAGAAGAAACAGGGCCGTCGCTAATGAGGGTACGAAGTATATAAACGGCTGAAAGACCGCCCGGATCTTCACTAGGTGTACGTTCTTCTCAAGATAATCCGCGCTTGCGCGATCAAAATCCCGCTCCTCGGTCCGCTCAAGCCCGAATGCCTTTACCACCTTGATTCCCGATACCGGTTTTCTTGCGCTTTCGGTGAGTTCCGAGAAGGATTCCTGAGAATGCCGGAATCTGCTCTCTATCATGTTTCCGAACTTGTATATGAAGACGGCGAGGGCGGGAAACGGCAAAAACGCGTAAAGGGCCATTTCGGGAGAGATGTAAACCATCGCGGCGAAGATGAAGAAAAACAGGAATACTCCGTCGTACGCTATGAGCAGCCCTAGGCCGCAGGAGAACTTTAGAGTCTCTATATCGTTTACGGTGTGCGCCATCAGGTCGCCGACCTTTCTTCCCGAGAAGAAATCGAAGTTAAGCTTTTGGACGTGCTCAAAGAAATCGTTTCTGAGGGAATACTCTATTTTCCTCGCTCCGCCCATTATGAAATACCGCCAGCCGAGGCGGAAAAATGCCATTAGCAGCCCGAGACCGAGTATGTAGAGGGAGTACTTGGTTATGAGGGAAAAATCCGTGCTCTGCAGTGTGAGCTCATCTATTATCCACTGGATTACTATGGGAACTGATAGCTGGGCCATATCCACCAGCGTGAGAGAAATGAGACCGGTTAGAAACGAGTACCTGTACCGTAAAATAAGGGAGGAGATGCTTGTTTTTCTGACCAATGGTATACGACGAAATATTTTACAGGATCGAAAAGCTAGGCGGCTACCAAGCCTTGATCCTCTCGGATAAAAAGTAAATTTCGGGCGGCGCGCGACCGCTAAATCATTATACAGTGAAAAACCCTTAGAAGATACTCCGCTGTATCTGTGGGAGCGGATTTTGCCCAGATGGTCGGGGATAAGGTATTTTTTTTCGAGCGGAGGTAGATAGCGTGGAGAATGTTTCCTACCAAGTTCCTGCGGGAATTTCGACGGCGCAGCAGATTATAAAGAAAAGCAGGTTCATAGCCACTGTCGGGCGTGCAGGCACGAGACGGGAGGCCGAAGATTTCATAGAGAGCGTAAGGGCTCTTCATCCCACGGCGAGTCATAACTGCTATGCGTTTTTGTCTTGCGCCCCGGGGGGAACAGATATCGGTTTCGGCGACGACGGGGAGGTCTCGGGAACCGCCGGGCGGCCCATGATGACTCTTTTGGAACACAGTGGCATAGGGGAGATAGCGGCTGTGGTAACCCGGTATTTCGGAGGGATAAAGCTCGGTCCCGGCGGGCTTCTGAGGGCATACACAGGTTCCCTGCGGGCGGCCTTGGGGGAACTTGAACTTGAAGAGCACGTTTCGGTGAAGGATGGGCACATTGTTTTTTCCTACGCACACGAGAATTCCATAAGGGTTCTGTTTGAGAAATCGGGCGTTACGATAACGAGCGTTGAGCGCGGAGAGGGTATCCGCTTCGGTTTCACGGTCCCCCTCGGCGTTGCCGCAAGCCTTGAAGAGAGAGTTGCTTCCTTGACCAGAGGGAAATCAAGGCTTGTCTGGACATAGGCAGGCTTCGCGCGTTCCTGGAGGGTGCAATTCTATGTTCTGCCGTACGGTCAAAGCCGGTATACTAACCTTCAATCAATTTCACAGGTGGAGGCGGTTATGAATGTTTACGATTGCGTAAGATCGCTTAGTTCCGTAAGAAGTTACCTCGACGGGGAAGTTCCGGACGAAGTCATCATGGAAGTCATGGAGTCGGGGAGGTTCTCGCCGAGTGCCCACAACAATCAGCCTTGGGAATTTGTTCTTATAAAGGACCGTGCAATGCTCCGGCAAATGGGAAAGTACTGCACAAGCGGCAGTTTCATCGTGCAGGTGGCTTTCGCGGTGGTGCTTTTGGTGGATCCGCAAAGCAAGTGGCACCAGATCGACGGCACCAGGGCTGCGCAGAACATGGTTCTAGTGGCGTGGAGCCACGGACTCGGGTCCTGCTGGATAGGAAGAATAGAGAAGGAAGAGCTTAAAAGGTATCTGGGAGTGCCGGAAGAGTTCGAAGTCCTTACCGTGCTTCCTTTCGGCTACTTTGACAAAAGACGGGTCACCACCGGGAAGTTGAGAAAAAGTCCGGACGAGGTGTTTCATCTGGACGGTTACGGAAAAAGAATTCCGGGATAAGAGGCTTGCGGGACTTTTTGCGTGGCGGACAAAGAAGCGTATTGACGTAAGATTTCAGATGAAAAAATATTTTGTCGAATTCACAGGAACTTTCTTTCTAGTCTTCACGATAGGGAATGTCGTTGTCGCTCCCGGAGCCGGACTTTTCGCGCCTCTGGCCATAGGGGCCGTACTCACCGCGATGATTTACGCGGGGGCACACATTTCAGGAGCACACTATAACCCGGCCGTGACAATGGCATTCTGGTTCAGGGGAAAAATGAATTCGGGTGACATCTTTCCCTACATGGTGACGCAGGTTGTTGCGGGGATCTTGGCCGCCTTGGCCGTTTTGCTTGTAAAGGGAACCCCAGAGACCTTGCCCATGGAAATATCTCCCCTACCGGCTCTAATTGTAGAAACGCTTTTTACCTTCGCGCTCTGTCTGGTGATACTCGAAGTCGCGACTTCGAAAGCGACAAAGGGCAATTCCTATTACGGCATCGCCGTAGGATTAATAGTCATGGGGGGGACATATGCAGCCGGGAGTATTTCAGGTGGGGTTTTTAATCCCGCGGTGGCGGTGGGAATAATCATAATGGGAATCGCGGACCCTTCCTCCATATGGATTTACCTGTGTGCGAACTCTATTGGAGGTTTTTTCGCGCCGGCGATCTACAAGCTCATCCACTCGGACGAGTAACTTCGCGGCACAAAGCGTAAGGACTGAGCAGGATGAATCTTAAGAAGCTTGGAAATACGGAGGTATTCATTCCCGAGATCGGACTCGGCACGTGGAACTACAAAGGAGGAGTAGAGCCTCTGAGGGCAGGTATCAAACTTGGGGCCTCGCTTATAGATACCGCCGAGGGGTACTATACGGAAGACATAGTCGGCGAGGCTGTGCGGCCCTTCAGAGACGAGGTCATCATAGCGACCAAGGTTTCGGGAAGGAATCTCGCCCACGACAGCGTGATTAAGTCCTGCGAGGCGAGTCTCGAGAAGCTTGGCACGGACTGCATAGATCTTTACCAGATACACTGGCCGAATCCCCTCTATCCGATAGAAGGGACGATGAGAGCGCTTGAGAAGCTGGTTGACCGCGGATGCGTGAGCTATGTCGGGGTGAGCAATTTTTCCGCGAGGCAGATGAGCGAGGCTCAGCGCTATTTCCCCAACTACCCTATAGTCTCAAATCAGGTGCTCTACAACCTAAACTCGAGAGATATAGAAAAAGAGTTGCTTCCCTACTGTCTGGATAACGAGGTAACCGTAATGGCTTACACCCCGCTTGACAACGGAAGGCTCTGCCGCCCTGGGGACGGGATTTTGTCCGAGATAGCGGCCGAGACCGGAAAGACGGAGGCTCAGGTTGCCCTTAACTGGTGTGTTTGCCAAGAGAACGTTATCGTGATTCCGAAGGCGGATTCGGTGGTGAAAACGGTCGAGAACTGCGGGGCCTCGGGATGGAGACTTTCCCCGGAACAGTTGCGCATGCTTGATGAGGGATTCTGAAGTTTCGTTTTAGGGTCCCATTATGTGATATACTTACCGGGTTGAACACGGAGTAATGAGGAGGAGAGTGTGCGATGAGTCTAAAAAAAACGCTTTCACTTTTGGTTTTCTTTTTTGTTTTAGCTTTCTTTTCTTTTACCGATCCCGCTTCAGCGAGCGAGCTTGATACGGGCGATACCGCCTGGATACTGATTTCAACTGGACTTGTTCTTTTCATGATGATTCCTGGGCTTGCGCTTTTCTACGGGGGGCTAGTCGGCAAAAAGAATGTTCTTTCGGTGCTAATGCAGTGCTTTTCGATTACTGCTGTGGTGACTCTCATATGGACGTTTTTCGGTTACAGTATGACTTTTGACACTACCGGCATGGTAGCGGGAGAACTTGGGGTGAATGCCTTTGTGGGAGGGTTCTCGAAGGCTTTTCTACATGGGGTAGGAATTGACACTCTTTCGGGGACGATTCCAGAGATTCTGTTCTTCGCCTTCCAGCTTACTTTCGCAATCATAACCCCGGGACTTATAATCGGAGCGTTCGCCGAGAGAATGAAGTTCTCGGCTATGCTTCTGTTTACCGCCCTGTGGGTGGTATTCTGCTACTTCCCGATCGCACACATGGTCTGGGGAGGAGAGGGCTCCTACTTTGGAGACATGGGAGTAATTGACTTTGCAGGCGGAATAGTTGTCCATATTACGGCGGGTACCGCGGCCCTTGTGGCAGCGATACTGGTCGGGGCCAGAAGAGGCTACCCAAGGCAACTCCCGCTTCCACACAACCTTACTCTTACAATGATAGGTACCGCGATGCTCTGGGTCGGATGGTTCGGATTTAATGGGGGAAGCGCCCTTGCGGCCGGTGGGCAGGCGGCCATGGCGGTCGTGGTAACCCAGATTTCTCCTTGCGTTGCCGCCCTTGTCTGGATATTCATTGAAAACGTGAGGTCAGGCAAGCCCAGCGCTTTGGGTTTTGCGACTGGAGCTATCGCTGGTCTTGCGGCCATAACACCCGCCTCGGGCACCGTGGGACCGATGGGGGCGATAGCGATAGGGGCCGTATCTTCTGTTCTGGCCTACATAGCAGCGACCTACATCAAGTTTTATTTCAGGTATGATGACGCGCTTGACGTCGTGGGAGTTCACGGAGTCGGCGGGTTTGTAGGAATTGTGCTTGCCGGGATATTCGCTTCAACCGCTTACGGCGGTTCGATTGTGGATCTAGACATAGGCGCGCAGCTCGGCATTCAGCTCTATGGAGGAGTATTCGCCATCGTATACACTGCTGTAGTAAGCTATATAGTGCTCAAGGTTGTTGACATGCTTGTCGGGCTCAGGGTCAATGAGGATGAGGAGAGCCAAGGTCTTGACATAACGGATCACGGAGAAGAGGGTTACCACGACGTCTAAAGTGCGGGTGAGGGTCTGTGCCCGCATGGTTTACGGATGAGCACTCACGCACGGGACTCAAGGGTCTGCGCCTGCGGGTACTCCGTCGGGGATCCGTGGGTGGTTCCGAGACAGAGATACTCTTTTTTCGGTTGGTTCGTGATGAGTTGCGGGATAAGCTACCCGCCGAAGCAGATCAACATAGAGTGTGAACGCTGTGGGGAGGTTTTCGACGTGATCGAGGGAGACAGAGAATTCCTTGAGGACTATATGCTCCGCAACCGGTGATCACATCTTGTACTTGCCGAAATCCTCATCCGACATGTCTTCGAGGACATCGCCTGCACTTTGATCCTTATCCCCGATTTTTACGCTGAGAGCGGCTTTTAACACCTCTTCGTCGACCATGATGCGGCACCCGGTTCTGAGCGCTATCGCTATGGCGTCGCTCGGGCGGGAGTCTACCAGGAGTTCCTCTCCGTCTTTTTTGATGCGAAGGCGGGCGTAAAAGGTGTTTTCCCGAAGTTCCGTGATCTCTATTTCAATGACCTCATAGCCGGTGGCGGCGATTACGTTTTTCAGAAGATCGTGGGTGAGGGGTCTCGGTCTCGGAGTTTTTTTGATCTCCATTGCTATGGCGCTTGCCTCCTCGAATCCCACCCAGAGAGGAAGACTCCTTTCCCCTTCCTCTTCATTCAGAATGACAACGGGCATATCAGTAAACGGATCGGCGACTATACAGGAAACCTTCATTTCAAGAAACATTTTTCTCCCTCCCTGTGTTAATTCAGATATTGTCCTCTAAGCGAATTCGCAAGCCCTTCAGTTATCCTTACGGACACCATTTTTCCGATCAGCTCTTGTTCTCCTGGGAAATTGACTATCCTGTTGTGCTCTGTTCTCCCGGAAAGCCACGAGGAGTCGTTTCTGCTCGCATCCTCAACCAAGACCTGCTCGGATTTGCCTATCTGCTGAGCGTTCTTCGCAAAAGTAATTGCCCGCTGGTATTCCTGAAGGCGCGCGAGCCTCTGTCCTGCCGTCGAGTCTTCCACCCTTTCTCCCGATCTCCAAAGTTCCTCCCCCACCGTTCCCGGGCGCGGCGAGTACTTAAATGAAAAGGAACTGTCGAATCCCACTTCTTCGACAAGGCTCATCGTCTGCTCGAAGTCGTCTTCTGTTTCCCCAGGAAACCCTACTATTATATCAGAAGACACGGCTATGTCGGGCATGGCGTCCCTGAGTCTTTTAACGGAATCTATGTACCAGCTCCTTGTATAGGTCCTGTTCATGAGTCTCAACACCTTGTCCGAGCCCGACTGCACAGGCAGATGAATGTGACGGCATACCTTGGGTACGTCTGCCATTGCCTCCACCATTTTTTTTGTTATGTCTCTCGGATAAGATGTCGTAAACCTTATTCTCTCAAGACCGTCAAGCTCCCCGAGTACTCGAAGCAAGTCCCCGAACTTAACCCCTTCCAGCTTCCACGAATTTACCGTCTGTCCTATGAGGGTTATTTCCTTCACTCCTTTTCCGATAAGGTACCGGGATTCGGCGATGATGTCCTCGATGGGTCTGTTAACCTCGGAACCTCTTACCGTGGGCACTATGCAGTAAGCGCATTTTTTGTTGCATCCCTGCTGTATGGATACAAATGCCGCGGGTTTTCCCTCTTGGTGGTAGGGAAGAACGTCGAAGGGTTCCTGAATGTCGAAGGACGTTTCAACGGGCCTTGATTTTTTCTCCCTTATTTCTTCTATAAGCTGTGGGAGTTGCGGAATCGCCCGGGGTCCGAGCACGAAATCAAGATGCGGTATCCTGCGGATCAGGTCCTCTCCGTAGAGTTGCGCGACGCACCCAGATACCCCTACTATAAGCTCTGGGTTTTTTGCCTTGAGATGCTTGAAGCGCCCAAGGCTGCTGAGGGCCTTCTGGTCTGCCTTTTCCCGTATGGCGCACGTGTTTACGATTACTATGTTGGCCTCTTTGGGGTCTTCGGTAACACTGGCGCCGAGAGCATTTTGTATCCTGTCCGAGTCGTACTCGTTCATCTGGCAGCCGTAGGTCTCAAGGTAAAGGGTATCGGTTTTCATCACAATTGGAAATCGTAACGCATGGCCATATAAGTATGGGAATTACGTAGAAGAGTTGACAACTCCGTACACTGTTCCTGGCCGAACGGGCCCTACTTCAGCCCGCTTCATCTCCATCCTTCCGACCATGCGGGACTCTAGATCAAGCTTCCCACCCGCAATCGAGATGCCTCGATGAAGGATATTTATTGCTGCGTTTACGTCCCTGTCCATTACTACCCCACACTCACATCTGTGCGTCCTGACGGACAGAGACTTCTTTACCGTAGCTCCGCAACCTGAACACTCCTGAGACGTTCCCCGGGGATCAACCTCCACCACCCTAACGCCGGCACTCTCAGCCTTCTCGTTAAGCAGTGTTATCAACTTACCCCAGCTCTGCTCATGTATGCTCCTCGCAAGTTTACTGTTGCGAACCATGTTCTTTGTCCTAAGCTTCTCCACCACTATTAAGTCGTACATCTTTACTATCTCCGCACTCAGGCGGTGAAGATAATCTCTTTCCTTGTCACTTATCCTCTGCCACTCCCTGGCAAGCAGTAAAACTGCTTTTTTCCAGTTATTGCTTTCCTTCTTCTTGCGGGACACAGAACGCTGAAGCCGTATTATCTCACTCCTGTTTATCACTCTCTTCTCTACCGTCTTCCCGTCGCTAAGCGTAAGACGCTTCGTTATCCCCATGTCTATGCCCACTGGGTTTGTAATCTCCGCTACAGGCTCTGTTCTCTCAACTTCATACGACAGGGCCACTTCAGTGCGCAGTGCCTTCCTCGTAATGCGTATAGCTCTCAGAAGTCCGTTCGGTGGAAGTTCACGGGATGTCTTTACTTCAATACGGGGAAGTCCCTTTATCCTGAGAACAGTCTTGTTCCCCTCTCTCTTTAACATGTTCCCGCACTGATCGTTTACCTCTATGCTTCTCCACCTGTGAGAGCTTTTAAAGCGGGGGAAGCCTCCATGGGTAAAAAACCTCTTGTACGCCTTGTCAAGCCTTGAGAGAACACCTCTAAACAGAATAGCGGATATATCTTTGAATTCCTGAATCTCAGCCCTGACCTCGGTTAGTTCCTTGCACTGATCAAAGTAGCTTCGGCTTTTGCCTGTTTTTTTGTAGCAGTCAATACGGGACTCAAGGCCGGCGTTATAGAGTTCAGCGGATAATCTCAGCACCTGATCAAGCCTGCTGTGCCCAGCTCTGGATATCTTGGTACGACACTTATAAGTCCTTATCATGGCTATGTATTATACCCAGCACCCTTCTATATGACTACTCAACCTTGTCAACTTCACGGTGACCCCTTATCCATCCCCTCGGGAGCATCGGCCCTGAGCCGCTTGCCACAGTGAGGACAGTCACAGCCAAAAATGTTTATACGTGTCGTTATCACTTTTACGGGAGGGATCTCAATATGTTCATAGATGTCGCAAACCCCCTGAACTGCCTTCTCAACTTCCTCCTCGCAGTGGGGACAACTGTCTATGTATGCGTCCACTACCTTGTCGGGATTGGGATTAAGTTTGCGCCAGGAACTGAAACCGCGCCCCTTGCGTTTCTTCTTCTCTCCGGGCTTTTTGTTCTCTTTGTGTTCCTGCGAAGGGGGAACGGAGGAATTCGTAGAATCCTTCTTCGGCCTGCTAAGACGTCTTTGCAGTTCCAACACCGCTGCTTTTAGCTTCTCAATCTCTTCAGCCTGCTCTACTATCTTGGCCAGCAGTTCTTCTCTTGTGGCCGATTGTAAAAAAGGGTTCCAAACCTTCCATGTATAGTTCTATACACGTATTTTTGAGGGAAAGACCAGAGACCTTTTCTAACTTCCCCTAATTCCTGATAGAATCTTCCTCAGATTTAGAGCATGAAATCGTTCTGGAAACTGAGGGGTGAGTAGTTACGAAATTTTTATAGTTAGTCTTAATCTGTTTGACACTTTCTTGTAGATTTAGTAGGTTAGATTTTTTAGAAATTCTAACGTTAATAGGCAGTTGTGTTTTAGACATGAATAGCAAGAATCGATGGATATTCTTTGGGGTGGCGGTATTTATTTTGGCAGCGGTGTCTTTCACTCCTCTGGTAATCCCCTATGGAGTGACGGAGCCATATTTTCTGGGACTTCCTAGGACTCTCTGGGCTGGGTTGGGAATATCCCTCTCCATATATGTGCTGCTTGTTTTGGCAATGCTTACGTCCGGTGACCAAAGGTAGTCTGCCTATATAAGAGGAAGAAACAGACATGAACAGGGGAATGGCATTTGTTGCGGTTGCACTGATATATCTTGCAGTGTTGATATCCCTCGCTGTCATAGGAAACAGGAAAAACAAAGGGGATGAGTACCAGTTCCTTCTTGCGGGAGGCAGTCTTGGAACTATAATCGGCTTCTTAACTTTTTTTGCTACCCTCTACAGTACATTCATATTGATAGGGATGCCCAATTTCTTCCGCGTACACGGCGTGGGAACGTGGATATTCCTTGGCGTTACCGATATGGCTTTAGCCGTTTTCACGCTTTGGCTCTCACTCAAATTAAGGGAAAGGATAGCTTCAACGGATTTTCGGAGCATATCGGACCTGCTGCGTGAAACTTTTAGTTCCCGTGGAGTTTTCGTGTATGTTCTGGGCCTTATCATATTTCTTGTTCCCTACATAGCAATTCAGATAAAAGGAGCGTCGGGCATTCTAGCCCACGTTGTTCCCTATGAAGTTCCCCAGTGGGGTTGGGCTGTCATTATACTGTTTCTTATGTATCTGTACTCTTCCATAGGAGGACTCAGGGGTATTATGTACTGTGATTCACTTCAGGGAATTGTACTGTTTACCGTTATATGGATAATGGCATTTATTGTTTTGGATAACTTTGGAGGTATTGGAAAGTTAGTTCAGGCCGTAGCGGAGGAGGAACCTGCACTGTTGTCTACTCCCGGTCCTAAGGGGTTGTTGTCCGTTCAGTGGCTTATTGCGGGATTTATATCAATTGTGCTGCTACCCGTGTCGCAACCTCAGTTGACTTCGAGGCTCAGCATTCTGAAGGGTTTGAACGAGAGACGCAAAATTCCGGTTTTGCATGCGTCTTTCACCTTCCTGCTTCTGATAGCGGGGCTTATAATTGGTTTATACGGTGCAGTTGCAATACCGGCTAAAACGGGTCCGGAGTTCATTGGCAAGCTGATACTTGAACAGAATCCTGTTATAGGTGCCGTTGCCTTGATAGGAATTCTGGCGGCGGCTATGTCTACATCTGACTCTCAGTTTTTCGCTCTTGGATCCGAGATTAACAATGCTCTTGGCAGGTTTAGCAGGAAGTTAAAAGTATCTCCCATTGTTTTTGTGAAGCTAGTTATACTAGTATTTTGCATAGCCTCTTTCGTTGTTGCTATGAAGAGTTCTCAGGGAATTATATCTCTTGCTGTGTCGGGATTCATGGGTACTGCTCTCATGGCACCTATGGTTCTTACCGCAATTCTGTGCAAAGGAAGAAGCTTCAATTCCGTAATCCCAGTTGTTACAGTTATCAGCCTAGTTGTGTTTTTACTGTCGCTTTTCGGACTCGTACCGAAAATGATAATGGGTTTACGCATAGATCTGATACTACTCGCCATCAATACGCTGATTACGATTTTAGTAGTCTTAATCGAACTGAAAAAAACAAATAAAGTATTTCAGCGGATGTCTTGAGACCACAAATTGTTAAAAGGCTGTCCCGCCTAAATTCATCCTTTCAATGCAGAATTCCAACAATTTTCACGCTGGTTTAGTACTGTTTTTATAGCTTTACAGCCTGAAAATTATTCTCAAAACCATTTAAAATATATTTAGATGATTGAGTTGAAAAACTTTCTGGATCTTGACATATAGCGGCTTTTGATTTTTTGCATCTCATGCGCGAAAAAATTCTTGAGCTTTCCGAATCTTTTCCCTCCGCAACCGGAGTTTACATAATGAAAGGGGCGGGCGGCACTCCTGTCTACATAGGCAAGGCCAAGAACCTTCGCGCCCGGGTGATGTCCTATTTCCAGAGGGGAAGCGACAGGGGGCAGATACCGTATCTGGTAAGGGAAGTCGACTCGATCGACTACGTGGTGACCGAGGGGGAAAGCGAAGCCCTTTTTATCGAGAATTCCCTTATAAAGCGTCACAAACCGAAGTACAACATACGTCTCAAGGACGACAAGACATTTTCGTCTCTTCGCCTCTCGGTAGGAGAGAGGTTCCCCAGGCTTTCGCGCACAAGGAGAATACGGGACGACGGGGCGCTTTATTTCGGTCCGTTCGCCTCGGGGAAGTTTCTTAAGAACACAGTAAACCTCGTCCACAGGCTTTTTCCTCTAAGGGACTGCACCCAGAGCAAGTTCGAAAGGCACAGCACCCGACCTTGTCTTAACTATTTCATGAAGCTTTGCTCGGGCCCCTGCGCGGGCAAGATCTCGGAGGAGGACTACGGGGAGCTCGTAAGCCAGGCCGCGTCGTTCCTTCGGGGCGAGAGAAAAAAACTGGTGAGAATGATCAGGGAGATGATGGAGAGAGCTTCAGAGGAGGGAAGGTATGAAAACGCCGCCTACTACAGGGATCAGCTTGTAAGCCTGAAGGAAAACGCCGAGATAGAGAAGGTTACTTCCTCGAGGTTCGAAGACCTGGACATAGTGGGGTTTTACAGGGATTCGGAACACTACGAGTTCACCGTCCTGCTCTCAAGGGGCGGCTCCGTGATCGACAAGCTCGATTTTTCCGTAAAAAGCCCCCACGGCGATGAGGCGGAATGCGTTAGGGAATTTCTCGGCAGATTTTATTTCTCCGATCACTACGTTCCAAAGAGAATTCTATTGCCTCTTTCCATAAGGGACCGCGAGGGGTATTCGGAGTGGCTTACCGAGAAAAGGGGAAAACGGGTTTACGTCGAAACCCCACGGAGGGGGCCTAAGAGCGAGCTCGTGCGTTTCGCGATGAAAAACGCGCGGGAGAGTTATTTGAGAAAAGCCGAGGAGAGAGCCAAGCAGGGCACGCTTCTTCGAGGCATAAGAAAGTCGGCCGGCATAAAGCGGGTTCCTTATGCCATAGAATGCTTCGACATATCTAACATCCAGGGGCACCAGACGGTCGCCTCGCTCGTGAGATTCCGAAACGCGAAGCCTGAGCGGGACAGGTACAGAAGGTACAGGATCACAGCCACCTCGGGACAGGATGATTTCCGGTCGATGTACGAGGTCGTCTACAGGAGGGCTCTTCGGGCGGGAGATGATAACTGGGATCTTCCGGATCTCATGCTTATAGACGGGGGCAAGGGACAGTTGAATGCCGCCTACGCGGCGCTTAGGGACTGCGGCGTGGAAAACGAGGTCGATCTCGCCTCGATAGCGAAAACCGAGGGCCGGGGCGGGATCGACAGGATTTTCGTGCACGGAGAAGGCGAACCCTGCGATTTTTCGTCAAATAAAAAGGGTGTTTACTTCCTGATGAGGGTAAGGGACGAGGCGCACCGCTTCGCGATCACCTATCACAGGGAATTGAGGAAAGGGAAGACCCTGGCTTCGCAGATGGACGGCGTTCCTGGCATAGGGAAAAAAAGGAAACTCCTGCTTCTTAATCACTTCGGAAGCGTGGAGAAGATAAAAGGGGCCACAGCCGAGGAGCTCGCCTCCATAAAGGGCATGACGAAACAGGCCGCGCGCAACGTAAAGGAGTTTCTGCGCTAACCGGCCTTTAGATGCTGTTTTTTCCCCTGTTTTAAAATAATAGCTCCATTTACTAAATGTATTGAGTAAAATAACTCATTACTGTGAGTAAAAAGACATTTGTGCGTCCATACGCAAAAGAGCTGATCCGCCGTCTTCGGGAACCGCGGGTTTTCCTGCAGATTATTTCGGGAGCCCGACAGGTAGGTAAAACCACCATGGTTACCCAAGTGGCGGATTCTATCGGTTTGCCCTGTAGCTTTGCTAGTGCCGATGTGCCCACGTTACGTGGCGTGCAGTGGATCGAGCAACAGTGGGAGGCGGCTCGACTGCTTGAGTCCGAATCAGGAGGAGAGGGGGCTGTTCTCATTCTGGACGAGGTGCAGAAGGTGCCGCACTGGGCGGAAATGGTTAAGTACCTCTGGGATGAAGACTCGAGAAAACGCCGCAAACTCAAGGTGGTGCTTCTGGGATCGACCCCGCTTGCACTCGGGCGCGGCTTGACCGAAAGTCTTGCGGGCCGTTTCGAGCTTCTCCA
The DNA here is from genome assembly GCA_022827275.1 of Candidatus Dadabacteria bacterium. Lineage (GTDB taxonomy): Bacteria > Desulfobacterota_D > UBA1144 > Nemesobacterales > Nemesobacteraceae > Nemesobacter. The sequence continues at coordinate 59,178 of JAJDTG010000021.1, forward strand.
CCTGCCACACTGGAGTTTTTCTGAAATGCGAGAAGCTTTCGACTTTACGCTTGACCAGTATCTGTTCTACGGGGCTTATCCAGGGGCCTTGCCGTTGGTGGGAGATTCAGACCGGTGGAAGCGCTACATACGTGATTCTCTTATTGAAACGACCATTTCGCGAGAGGTGTTGCTTCTCTCTCGAGTGGATAAGCCGGCACTTCTGCGACGGCTGCTGGAACTCGGCTACATGTATTCGGGACAGATCCTTTCCTACACTAAGATGCTCGGACAGTTGCAGGACAAAGGTAATACCGTCACGCTCGCCCATTACCTTGATCTGCTCGGAGCGGTAGGGATGCTCACTTGCTTGGGAAAATACTCAGGCGCCAAAGTGAGGCAGAGAAGTTCCATCCCGAAGCTGCAGGTTCTAAATACCGCACTTATGACAGCCACTTCTCCGCTTACCATGGCACAGGCGCTTGCGGACAGACAGTTCTGGGGAAGACTTGTCGAAAGCGCGGTCGGGGCTCATTTGGTTAACGCGCAAGCCGGCGGCACGTGTGAGGTCTTTTATTGGCGGGAGCGTAGCCGGGAAGTGGATTTCATCGTGCGCGCGGGAGACGTGTTGACCGCTATCGAGGTGAAAAGCAGTCGGTCGGTCGATTCGTTGCCCGGGATGGCTGCTTTTGAGAAGAAATTCCCGTCGGTACGGAAGCTTCTGGTGGGGGGAGATGGGATCGCGGTCGAGGAGTTTTTATCACAGCCGGTCGAACGCTGGATTCAATCGTGAGCGTTGATTTTCCCGGCCGAATGCAGTGGAACCGAGTCCGCGTCGGCTAATCAAGAAGGCAGAATTCAAGTATGGCCTTTCCCGCGTGAAGCTTATTCTCAGCCTGCGTGAAGGCGATGCAGCTGGGACCGTCCATTACTCCCGCGGTTATCTCTTCTCCCCTGTGGGCCGGAAGACAGTGCATTATAAGGGGCTCTTTACGGCAGAAGGAAAGAAGTTTCTCGTTTACCTTAAAGGGGCTGAAAACCTCGGTGCCCTTTCCCTCTTCTCCCATGCTTACCCAGACGTCGGTATAGATCACGTCAGCATCTCTTACCGCGGAGGCGGGATCGTAGGCAACTTCAATTTCCGAGTTTCCGAGTTCCGAGGCCTCGTCCATAATCGTCGGGTTGGGCTCATGTCCCGGGGGAACCGCAACCGAGAGGTCAAAGCCCATTATCGCGGAGGCGGCCACGAAGGAATTGGCTATATTGTTTCCGTCGCCGAGAAAAGCAAGCTTGAACTTCTCGGGATTTATTCCCTGCTCCGAGATTGAAAAGAGGTCGGAGATTATCTGCGTTGGATGTTCAAGGTCTGTAAGGGCGTTTATCACGGGGACTGTCGAATTCTCCGCGAGTTCAGAGGCTTTTTTCTGTCCGTAGGTTCTTATTATTATCCCGTCAAGGTAGGAGGAGAGAATTTTCGCCGTGTCGGCTATGGTTTCCCCTCTTCCGAGCTGGGTATCCGCCGGATTCATGTAAATTGCCTGGGCGCCCAGATCGAAAAGACCCGCTTCGAAGGAAAGTCTCGTTCTGGTCGACTGTTTTTCAAAAAGAAGACCCACCGACATTCCCTTGAGGCTTTTTGGACTCTCGCCCTCTTTTTTCAGTTCCTTCAGTTCGCCGGCGCGGCGGATCATTTCCCTGATCTCGTTTTTTTCAAGATCTGAGACGGCAAGAAGATTCCTACCCACTTGAAACTACCTCCTCGATGGATTTCGTTATTACGGCGACGGCAAAGTCAACCTCTTCCTCGTTCGTGTTAAGCGGAGGAAGAATCCGAAACACGCGCTCGACGGTAAGTATAACTAGAAGCCCGTTTTTAACTGAAACCGAAAAACAGTCTCGCGCGAAGGTCCTGTCTGAGAATTCAACCCCGATTATAAGCCCCTTTCCCCTTACCTCCCTTATATGCTCGGGATATTTCTTCCAGACATCTTCAAGCTTGCCGAGAAAATAGTTTCCGAGATCTGCTGCCCTTTCGACCAGGTTTTCCCGAAGTATTGTTTCCATCGTGGCGCAGGCCGCCCCCGCAGCCAGGGGATTTCCGCCGAAAGTGCTTCCGTGCGCTCCGGGAGTGAAGTGCTTTGCCACCTCCTCCGTAGCCAGAACCGCTCCGCACGGCACCCCGCCTCCAAGAGCCTTTGCGAGTGCCACTATGTCGGGCCTTATATCTTCGTGCTCGTAGGCAAACAGTTTTCCAGTCCTTCCCATCCCGACCTGGATCTCATCGAGTATGAACAGCATGTCGCTTTTCCCGCAGATCTCCCTTACCTTCCTTAGGTATCCCGTGGGCGGAACGATGACTCCGTTTTCTCCCTGCACCGGCTCGAGAATCACCGCGCAGGGGTTAGTCTCGGCGGCCAGACGGGCTATCGCGTCGGGGTCCGCGTAGGGAGCGAAGTGGAATCCTTCAAGGAAAGGGGAGAACCCCTCCCTGTATTTTTCAGATCCCGTGGCGCTAAGCGCCCCGAAAGTCCTTCCGTGAAAAGCTCCTTCGGTTGAAATGACTGCGGATTTTCCGCCGTTTTGCGCTCCCCATTTCCTGGCGAGCTTTATCGAGCCCTCAACGGCTTCGGTTCCGCTGTTACAGAAAAACACCCTGTCAGCAAACGAGTTTGAAACGAGCATCTCGGAAAGAGCGCTCTGGTTTTCTATGTTAAACAGGTTTGAGGTGTGAACTAGGGTGGCAGCCTGGGACGTTATAGCGTCTGTGATCCTGGGGTGACAGTGCCCGAGGTTGTTAACGGCTATCCCGGTCGTGTAGTCAAGATACTTTTTTCCTTCAGTGTCCCAGAGCCACGAACCGCTTCCCTTCCGCATGGTTATGGGAAGGCGGCTGTAGGTCTCCATCAGGTATTTTCCCCGCGGGTCTTCCATCTTCCCTGGCCTCAAAGAGTTATCTCCGTCCCTATTCCCGAGTCGGTGAGGAGCTCGAGTATGAGAGCCCTTTTTACTCCCCCGTTTATTATGTGCACCTTGCCGACCCCTTCTTCGAGGGCCTCAAGCGCGCACATTACCTTGGGGATCATTCCGCTGTTTATCGTTCCGTTCCTGATAAGTTTCTCAGCCTGCTTTTTAGTCACGGAGGATATGAGCTTTCCTTCCTTATCTAGGATGCCGTCAACGTTGGTCAGCAGTATGAACTTTGCGGCGCGAAGCGCTCCTGCTATCTTCCCCGCTACGTGGTCTGCGTTTATGTTGTAGGTGGTTCCGTCCTCCCCCCACCCTATAGGAGCTATGATCGGAATTATACCCTTGCTTTCAAACACCCTGATTATCTCGGGGTTTACTTCGTGAACTTCGCCAACGTAGCCGAGGTCTGCGTCCTCGGGAATATCTATGCGATGATCAGCGGCGAATTTATGAAGGTCGAACTTTTTAGCCTTTATAAGCTTTCCTTCCTTGCCCGAGAGTCCCACTGTCTCCATCTGGTGGCGGTTTATCGATGTTACGATCTGCTGGTTTATCTTTCCGACGAGCACCATCTCGACCACTTCCATTACCTGCCTGTTGGTAACGCGGAGCCCGGCTATGAATTCGGACTTTATTCCCAGGGTGTCGAGATGCTCCTGGATCTGGGGACCGCCTCCGTGCACTACTACCGGTTTTATCCCGACGTATTTCATCAGCATGAGGTCGCGCACGAAATTCGAAAGATCCGCCCTGGCTACGCTTCCGCCGTACTTGACCACGACGGTTTTGCCGTGAAAAGCTTCTATGTAGGGGAGAGCCTCAACCAGTATCTCCGCCCTTTGTGCTGAACTGCTCATGAAAAACTCCTTTCCGCAAAAACAAACATTATATAGCAACCAGGATTTTTATTACAACACCTGGGGACAATCATATACGACAATATTAAACTTGACTTAAGAGCGGAACGGAAATGCATATGCTCCGGAGCGGCGTCATTGGAAAAGTCCCTTCGCCGACGCGCTGGGTTCGCTCACAACCGTCTCACCGGTAGGAAAATGCTGCCCGGTTACGTGATCTGAAGCACCTGGAGGCGCAGTTGCCGGTTTATCAGCTTTTGTGCCTATAAGTCAGCTGTACTCCGAGGACCCTGCCTTTGGCAAGCGGCGAGAATGTCCCGCCAAGAGGTGCCGACAGTGGTGGGGCACCCAGCGTACTGGGCAGCTGACTGTCACCTCCGTGCTTGACTTCGTTAAGCAGGTTCTTGCCGTAAAGGCCGATTGAGAACCGGCCGTTTGCGGGGACAATGTCAATTCCCGCGTCAAGAATGTTCTGCTCAAGGATATAGCCCCTGTTGTCATCGGTGAAGTATGACTTGTCACGATAGGCATAGCTTATTCGAGACGTCATCCGCCCCCAGCTGGCCGCTCCGGTGTCGTGGGTAAGTCCCACGCTGTATGTCCACTTAGCGGCGCGGGGAAGCTCGAGGGCTCCATCCTTTTCGTCAATGGTGCCGTCTAGGTTCAGGTCATGTTTCACCTTGGTGTACTCGGGGTTGACGTACCCTAAAGAACCGACCAGGAACAGGTTCTCCGCTATGGCGAACAAACCGTCAAGCTCAAGACCGTAGGTCTCAACATCGGCGGTGTTGTCGATCAACTGAACTATACCGAGTACTGGATCGGGAAAGTTGATTTCCCTTTGCACGTCATCAATCATATTATAGAAGACCGCTCCGTATAGACGGCCGCGGTCTTTTGTGACCTTGAATCCGGCCTCGAAGCTGTCGATTGTTTCTTCATCGTACGGTCCTGGGGAGTGGACGGGTGAGAGGTTGCGGAGATTGTAGCCTCCTGAGCGAAATCCTCTGGTCCAGTGTCCGTAAACGTTGGCTTCGCTGCTTATGTAATAAGTGGCGCCGAGCTTGGGCGACCAGCTGTGCCATGTCTCCTCATCTATGAAATCAAACTCGCACGCGGGACCTTCAACGATATTGCAAGACGGTAGCGGCGCAAGGGGACTGCTGGTAGGAATCAAAGCTATTTCACCCTCTCTTTTATCGCGTGTGTATCGCGTACCCGCAGTGAGCGTCAACTGGCTTGTGAGATCATAGTCAAGAGAGAGGAACAGACCCAGGGTTTCAACGTCGTATTTCCCGCCTCCGAACTGGGACACGTCCGTCCCTGGCGGAAAGGGAAGACCCGATGCAGCAATGGCGTCGGTAAGCAGAGAGCGGCGCTCGTGGTAGTTGATCTTGTTGCTAAAGTAGTAGACTCCCGTAGCCGTATTGAGTTTTTCAAAAAACCTGCCGGTGTAACGCAGTTCGTTGCTCCACTGCCTGTAATTGCTCCATGCCTGCGCATGAATGAGGTTAAGTGGCGAGGCGTCGAGATCAACTCCCGAGAGGGTTTCTGAATCGCGCCAGCCGAAAATGTTTGTTATCGTGCCGTTGCCGAAACCCACGTCCCAGTCCGCCCGGGCGGCGAAAAAATGAGCTTCGTTTTCTCTTTTGCCTTCATTATCGATGCTGAAGTCGTGGCTGTCCCGGTCAAAGTTAGCCGCCGCGTTTGAGACGCCGAATCCGTTTGTGTGGTTCTGTCCCGCGGCGCCGTCGCCGTCAATGCTATCGTATTGGTATCGGAGTACCAGGCTCAGGTCGTCCGTGGGGTCCCAAGTCAGCACAGGCCGCACCATCCGGACGTCTAGCTCGCCGAAAGCTTCGCCGGTGTGAAGGTTCTTGAACCAGCCGTTGTCCTGGTTGGTGTACGCGGTTATCCTGGCGCTAACGGTTTCGCTCAGAGGGCCTCCCACCGTGCCCATGTAGTAGCTGTTGAGGCTCTCTCCTCCCCCCTCAAAAGAGGTGCGAAAGGACACCTCCAGAGTGTCTCCGGGTTTCTTCGTGTTGATGAGTACCGCGCCCCCGGTCACATTACGCCCGAAAAGCGTTCCCTGCGGACCTCTAAGCACCTCGATGCTCTCGATATCAAGCGTGTCGAACAGGGCGCCGCCGATGTTGGCCCCGAAATACACGCCGTCGACGAACACTCCCACGGTCGGGTCAACGGACGGTATGGAGCTGTTTATTCCGAGTCCGCGAATGGAAAAGTTGGCGATTCCTCCCACGGTGCCGATGTCGTCAAGCGCGACATTGGGCATCTTTACAGCCAGACTTTCAAGGTTCCTTACCTTAAGGGCGTCAATCTGCTCGGAACTGAAATGCGTCACAGAGAGCGGAACGTTCTGAATCGACTCTTCCCGTTTTCGCGCCGTGACCGTGATCTTCTCAAGCAGGGTGCTGTTTACGCCGAATGCGTCCTGAGCTTTTGTGGGGCTTGTGCTGAGAAGCGTCAAAATCGCTCCCATCGCAATCGCACCCAGAAATTTCCTCAATCCGAATCCCGAAATTCCGCTAATCATGCTGGTAACCCCCCTTATGGCATTTCTCAAGTATAGGCTGTGTTTCTAACAGCTATTGTGGACGGTCTTTTGGACCGCTCCCACCTAAAAGGCTGATTATAGCATAAATTAAACTCTCATCGCACGGTTTTTTTAAGGCACACTTGGACGCAGGGACGTTTTAGGGAGTTTAGAGAAGCCCCAGAGCTTTTTTCTGCTGTTTTCCCGTCTCTTTCACCCTTACACGAAACTGGAGTTTGACTTCGACATCGTCCCCGTAAAAGCTCCCCGAAACAGGGACGATGAGCCCGTGGGTGGCGCCACTTGCGACCGCTATGTGGCGGTCCGCGACCGCGAGACCTGAAGAAGGATCATAACCTCTCCATCCCCCTCCCGGTATGTAGACCTCGGCCCAGGCGTGAAGCTCGTCTCCTTTTTTTCTTCTTTTGCTGAGTGCATAGCCGCTTACGTGCCTGCACGCAAGTCCCGCCGAGCGGCAGACGGCCGCGAAAAGCTCCACTAGGTCCCTGCAGGACCCCCTTTTTTCCCTGAGGGTTTTCTCCGCGGACCAGGGTCCGCCCTGCTCCCTCACAACGTGAGGAAAATTTTCGTATACGTGCTCGCAGAGAGAGAGAATAAAATCCGTGGTTTTTCCCATGGTCTGCGAGAGGATTTTCTCGCGAAGCGGCGAGACTGCCAGAGCTGTCTTTTTGCTCACCGTGAGGTACGGGCGAAGAGCCGCCTCCTGCTCGCAGGGGTACTCCATCGGCAGATCAAGGAACCTTACGTCGGAAACTATGAAGTCAAAAGGGTTCTCCCGAAGCGTTTCGACAACGCAGCTGGTATCGATTGTGAGACTGTCGGACTCGCCTGTAAACCAAAGGGTAACGGTGGTGTTTCCGTCAAGGTCCGAGTTCACGCTTCTTCCCGCTTCGGGGGGATCCGTCCTGAGCGAAAACATATGGGTCATCTGACCCCCGTCGTCTCTCGGCCGAAGCCTCACGGTGTGGGGGGCCAGGACCACTTTTTTCCCGTAGGAGTAAGTCGTGTTGTGATCTATACTAAGCAGCACTTTTCGGGCTTCTGTTAAAAATTTTTCTTACCCATTCAGCGGGCATTTCCTCGGCCGATTTTCTGAGCCTCTCCTGCCACCAGTTGGATATGTCCGCCAGTTCGTTTTCGCTGAACCTGTACTGCTCGAGGGAAAATGAATTGCTTCTGTAGACTATGACGTCTATCGGAAAATCGACGTCTATGGCGTTTATGCGGCTTGAATCAAACGCGAGGTACGCGATGCGAAGCGCCGTATCGAGGCTCGTGTCGTAGGTAAGTGTTCTTTTTATTATCGGTTTTCCATATTTCGACTCGCCTATTATGATGTAGGGAGAGGTGGTCCCCACGTTGATCCAGTTCCCCTGGGGATAGACGAGGAAAAGCTGAGGCTCGGGGTCGTTTTCGAACTGCCCTCCTATTATGGAGTACATGTTGAAGGAAAGTCCCGATTCAGAAAGCGCCTCTCCGTCCTCTTTTTTCACCCTCCGAAGCTCCTTTGAGAAAATGTTCACTGCCTTATAGAGGCGGTCAAGGGATTCCTGGGATTGCTCAAGGGCCTCGTCAAGATAGGTGATAGTCTTGTCCCTCGCGGAGCGAAGCCCCGAGGTCATTAGGAAAAAGGAGTTGTCCCCGGCGCTGTGGGTGGTGACCTTCTTTGCCCGTATGGCTTCGTTTCCCGTTATTATGAGGTTGTCGGCAAGACCGATTATCCCGTCCTTGAGTCTCATTCCCACGCAGAAAGTCATCTGTTTTCCCCCTCTTAGATATCGTCAAAGCCCCGAAGGACGTTGTCTGTTATGCCGTAGCTGAAGTAGTCGTCGTATATGCGGTTTCCGACCTCGTTTATGTGGGCCTGGAAGCTGCTTAGGTACTCGTGCATTCCCTTCTGTATTATCTCCCCGACGCTTATGAACCGAAGGTCCGACAGAAGCCTTCCCATCTCTTTTTCAGTTTCGTTGTTATAGGAGCCGGCCGGGCTGTTGGATATGCAGTGAAGCGACTCGTCGGCCTGCGTGACGCAGTAGATTATAGAACGGGGAAACTGGTTATCAAGGATGAGAAAATCAAGCACGTTGCCTATGGATATCTGCTGGTGCTTCGCCTTGTAGGTCTCAAGGGCGCTTGTTGATTTAAGAAGGGCTATCCACTGCATGTTGTCTATCGACGTTCCCACGAGTTCCGCCTTGGGAAGCAGGGTGTAGTACTTGACGTCGAGGATTCTGGAGGTGTTGTCGGCCCGTTCCATCTGTTTTCCGAGTTCCGAGAAATGCCACGCCTCGCCGTGGGATATGCTTATGTATCCGGATCCGTGAAAAAGAAGGCTCTGCACTTTCGCCACTTCGCAGAACTTGCCGGGGTTGTCGAGCAGCTTCTCCTTGGCTTCGTCGCTATTGAGCCTGTGGTAGAAGCGGTTTATTAAGAGCCACATCTCAGAGGAGATTATTTCCCTTACGGAACTTGCGTTCTCGCGGGCGCAGTTAACGCAGGAGATGATGGAGTTCGGGTTGTTTCGGTCAAGGACCATGAAGTTTATTACGTTCTCCCGGGTAGTGCTGTCATAGAGTCTTCTGAAAAGCTCCATGTCCCCCGTCACCTTTACTATGGGGTCCCATCCCTGTTCAACGGAGTCGTGGGTGTCAATGGCAAGACCGAGGTTTACGCTTATGAGCCTCGCGGTGTTCCCGGCGCGCTCGGCGTAACGGCTCATCCAGTATATAGATTCTGCGACGCGACTTAGGATTCTGTGCCTCCTTTGCCCCCGGCGTTCTTTGTGGAAGAAAGCACCCAGGTGTCCTTGCTTCCCCCGCCCTGGGACGAATTGACTATCATCGAACCTTTGCGCAGCGCCACCCTGGTGAGACCTCCGGGCAGGACGAATATCTCCTTTCCGTAGAGAATGAAGGGTCTCAGATCGACATGGCGTCCTTCGAAGTGATCGTCCACTATCACGGGAGCCCGGGAGAGAGACATGGTTTTCTGGGCTATGTAGTTCCTGGGATCCGCCTTTATGTTTTTCTTGGCTTGGGCAAGTTCCTCTTTTGTTGCCTTGGGTCCGAACACTATCCCGTATCCTCCGGATTCGTTCGCGGGTTTTACGACCAGCTTCTCTATGTTGTCGAGCACGTATTTTCTGGCCTCATCCTCCTCGCATATATACGTGGGCACGTTCGGGATTATGGGATCCTCTCCCAGGTAGTATTTTATTATCTTCTCTACGTAGGCGTATATTATCTTGTCGTCGGCCACTCCTCCTCCAGGGGCGTTAGCTATGGCCACGTTTCCGGCCTTGTACGCGCTGAAAAGCCCTGGAACTCCGAGAACTGAATCCGGGCGGAACACCTGAGGATCAAGGAAGTTGTCGTCTATCCTTCTGTATATGACGTCTACTTTTTCAAGCCCCTTGGTGGTCTTCAGGTAAACGAAATTCTCTACCACGACAAGATCTCTCCCTTCGACAAGCTCTATCCCCATCTCCTTTGCCAGAAACGAGTGCTCGAAGTAGGCCGAGTTATAGATCCCCGGGGTGAGAAGCACCACCTTGGGGTTGGCCGTTCTGTCAGAGAGCAGGTACTGGAGGGTGTCATGGAGGTGGAGTCCGTAATCGCTTATTGGCATTATCTCGACGGTGCCGAACACCTTGGGAAACGTGCGCTTCAGAAGTTCGCGGTTCTCAAGCACGTAGGAAACGCCGGAGGGGGAGCGCAGGTTGTCTTCGAGTATGTAGAAGTTCCCGTCAGAATGTCTTATGAGGTCCGTTCCCGTGATGTGGCACCAGATATTCTTAGGCGGGGAAAACCCGACGCAGTCAAGGCGAAACTCCCTGCTTGAGAGGATGAGTTCTTTGGGAACCACCTTGTCCCTCAGGATTTTCCGGTCGTTGTATATGTCGTCTATGAAGAGGTTAAGCGCGTGGATTCTCTGCTTGAGGCCTCTTTCTATGAGTTCCCAGTCCTCGGCCGACACTATCCTCGGGATTATGTCGAAGGGAAAAATGTTCTCCTCGGAAGCCTTCTTTTTCTCCGAGTAGAGGGTGAAGGTGACCCCCATCTCGAACAGGTTCATCTCGGCCGCTTTCTGCCTGTCGATCAGCTCTCCGCCCGAGAGGCTTTCTATCCTGTCGGTTAAAAAGCGGGTCCACTCATGCGGGGTGGCGTTATCCTTGAATACCTCGTCGTAAAACCCTTCCGTGTCGTAGTTTTTGAAATTCATTTTGGCTCCAAGGACTTTTTTGAAGAACTTAACTAAAAGGGAAGATTATGCAAAAGACCCCTAGAGTATGTATCTGCTGAGATCCCTGTCCTTGACGATATCGGTTATTTTCTCCTCAACATAGCTTTTGTCTATGGTGAATTTCTTCTCTTTCATGTCGGGAGCGTTAAAGGAGATTTCGTCAAGCAGCTTCTCAAGAACGGTGTGAAGCCTCCTTGCCCCTATGTTCTCGGTAGAGCTGTTAACCTCAGCCGCGGTCTCGGCTATTTTCTCTATCGCCTCGTCGGTGAAAGAGAGTTTTATGTCCTCGGTCCTCATAAGCTCGGTGTACTGTTTTATAAGCGCGTTTTTGGGTTCGGTGAGGATTCTTATGAAGTCGTCTCTGGTGAGCGCCTCAAGCTCAACCCTTATGGGAAAACGTCCCTGGAGTTCAGGTATGAGATCGGAAGGCTTTGAGACGTGAAACGCCCCGGCTCCGATGAAAAGTATGTGGTCGGTCCTGACCATCCCGTGCTTCGTGGTGACGCTGCTTCCCTCGATTATGGGGAGAAGATCCCTCTGCACTCCTTCCCTTGAAACATCGGGGCCCGAGACGCCGTTTTTCCCGGCGACCTTGTCTATTTCGTCTATGAAGATTATCCCCGAGTTCTCGGTTCTCTCGAGGGCTAGCTGGGTAACCTTGTCCATGTCTATGAGCTTTCGGGCTTCCTCCTCGGTGAGGATGTCCATGGCCTCGGGCACCTTGACCTTTCTTACCTTCGATTTTTTGGGCATGAGGCTACCGAGCATCTCCGAGATTCCGGGGTCCATCTCCTCGACTCCCGCCTGGCTGAACACCTGTATGGGAAGGCTCCTCGCCGTTATCTCTATCTCGACTTCCCTGTCGTCAAGCTTTCCGTCCCAAAGAAGCTTTCTCATCTTCTTTTTGGTCTCGCTCATCCTCTTCTGGGCCTCTTCCATGTCTACTTCCGCCTCGGTCACGGGGCGCGTCGGGACGAGAAGGTCAATGAGCTTGTCCTCGGCAAGCTCCCTGGCCCTCGTGTTAACCGAGAGGGTTTCTTCCTCTGTGACCATGTTGACGGCTATCTCGGTCAGGTCCCGTATCATCGACTCGACGTCCCGACCCACGTAGCCGACTTCCGTGAACTTGGATGCCTCAACCTTTACGAAGGGGGCCTGGGCGAGTTTCGCGAGGCGCCTGGCTATTTCTGTTTTTCCCACGCCGGTGGGTCCCATCATAAGTATGTTCTTGGGGGATATCTCGTCGCGGAGCTCAGGGGATACCTTCTGCCTTCTCCACCTGTTCCGAAGCGCCACGCCTACGGCCCTTTTGGCCATGTTCTGTCCGACTATGTACTTGTCTAGTTCCGATACTATTTCCCTCGGGGTGAGGTAGGATTCCTGGGACATTAGTCTATTTCCTCTATGGATATGTGGCTGTTTGTGTAAATGCAGATTCCGGCCGCGATCTCAAGTGAGCGCTTGACTATCTCCAAGGCGGAGAGCTCCGAGTGCTTCACAAGCGCCAAGGCCGCCGCCTGGGCAAATGGGCCTCCCGAGCCTATGGCTATCACGCTTTCATCGGGCTCTATTATGTCTCCGCTTCCCGAGATTATGAGCATGGTCTCGGAGTTAGCGACTATCAGCAGGGCTTCGAGCCTCCTCAGGATTCTGTCTGTTCTCCATTCTTTTGCCAGCTCTACCGCGGCACGCTCGAGGCTTCCCCGGAATTCCTCCAGTTTTCCCTCGAACTTGTCAAAAAGCGTCATTGCGTCCGCCGTTGAGCCTGCGAATCCGGCGCAGATCTTCCCGCCGTACATCTTCCTTATCTTGTTCGCTTTATGCTTTACCGCCGTGGCTCCCATGGTCACCTGGCCGTCGCCCCCCAAGGCCACCCGGTCGTCTTTTTTAACGCATATTATCGTGGTTCCGTGAAACTTGCTCATAATTTTTTTTCCTTCCGTCGCCTTTAGGCATTTGGGTGGGTCTTGTCGTAAACCTCCATTATCCGCTCAACCGAGAGATGGGTATACCTCTGGGTCGTCGAGAGACTCGCATGGCCGAGCATCTCCTGGATCGCCCGAAGGTCCGCCCCACCCGCAAGCAGGTGGGTGGCAAACGAGTGTCTCAGCACGTGGGGACTCACGTTTTTTGATATCCCCGATACTAGGCCATACTTCTTTATTATCCGCGCGAGGCTTCTCGTGGTTATTCCGCCTCCCCGGGAGTTAAGAAATATATGGTCGGATACGGGCTTCAGTGCCCCCCTTATATCAAGGTATTCCCCAAGGGCAGAAAGCGCCTTTGATCCCACGGGAACGATTCTTTCCTTGTTTCCCTTTCCGCGAACCCTTATTATCGCCTCTCCCATGCTGAGGTCGGCGAGAGTTGTCCCTGCGAGTTCGCTTACCCGGAGGCCGCTTGAGTAAAGAAGCTCAAGAATTGCCCTGTCGCGCACGCGAAGCGGGTTTTTCTCAGAATCCTTTACGTCGACGAGATTAAACACCTCGTCCACGCTTAAAAACACGGGGAGGTGCTTTTCCTTTTTAGGGGTGCGCACGAGTTTTGCGGGATTCTGAGTTGCGAGGCCTTTTCTTACCAGATACGAGAAAAAGGATCTTATCGCCGATACTTTTCTCTCGACCGAAGAGGGGGAATTTTTTCCGTAGAGTGTTGAGACGTACGCGTTTATGGTTGCAATGTCCGCATCCTCGATTTTTTTCTCTTCTTTTAAGAGGAAATTGCGGAAATTCTCAAGGTCGCCCCTGTAGGCCTTTATGGTGTGTTCCGAGTAGTTTCTTTCGTCCGAGAGGTGCTTTATGAAGCTTTCGAGCAGTGCGTTCATCTGTACTTCAAATATATACGCTCATTTGCTTTGGACAAGGGAACGGGAAGGCCTGACATGCGATTTAAGCCCGCTATCCGGATTCTGAATTCAGAGGCGTCTTAAATAGCTGCGGGTCATACGACTATACCTAAATCTTCGATCATCTCTATGAAATTGACGCAGGAAACTCCTTCTTCTTTGCATACCAGCGGAATTTTGTAATTCTTCTTTTTTTGGGGCTTTTATTTTTGCTGCCCTTCGAGGGTTACGACAATTTTATTTTCTATTTTTGCATACGCAATCAACGTGAGATCCTCCTGATCGACCCCTTTGGATTGATCCGTTATCTGATATCTTGCTTCCAGTTCCAGTGAAAGTTTCTTTGTTTCGTTGTCAATGGGCGTCTTAATAAAATGATTTTCTCCCAACCATATACTTAGGGGGTCTCGTTCCCTGCCTCGTCTTTCTTTCGGGACAATCTGGTCGTAGATGGGCTTGATCAAGATAATGTTGTTTTGATGCGGAGCTACTTTTTCCCATAGCGACGGGAAAATATCAAAGGGATAATTTCTGTTCCAGCACTCTATAAAAATGTTGGCGTCCGTGCAGTATTTTCCGCTCACAGTTCTTTCTCCAGCCGGAGGGCGTCCGATGCTTTTTTCAGGCCGAACAACCTGCATAATTTGTGAAGTCCGATTTCATTGCTGTGGTAAGCTTGGAACAGTGCTCTGGTATAAATATGACCGTACTGGTCAAGCACTTCATCCGGCCGGTTCCTGCCAAGAGGGGGACTGCTTTCTTTGAGTTGTTTTTTCTGCTGTTCGTAGAGTTCTTGCAGTTCCGACTCAAGATTCTGATAAATGTCGGAACCGATTATTCCTAATTGTTTCATCCGAACAAGGCAGGCGTAACTGCTCACCTTAAAAGACTCTGCTATCTTTTTGATATCATTAAGATCGTCTGCGCGCAGCTTCCGGGCGACGGCCCGAAATTCTTTTGAAGGCATCAGCACGTTGGCGGCCAACTCGTCGCACCAGATTTCCGCATCCTGATCGCTGTCTCTCCAGTGAGCAATTTCGCTTTTTTTTCTCAGCAAATGACCTAGTTCGTGAATCAGAGAGAATGTCCGCGCTTTTTTTGCGTCAGAATTGTTGATAATGATGATCGGCAGGGTCGAATGATATATGGCGAGACCCCGGAACTGTCCCTCATCGACATGAGACCAACCTTTGTACTTGCTTGTGGTGAAAATGAAAATGCTCTTTTCTTCCAGTTTTTCTTTCCATTCCCGGAAATCGAGGTTCTCCCCCGCACATTTCAGCCAGTCCCGCACGTGCGCTGCGACGACAGGCGCGGGAGCTTCGGATTCCAGCACTGGCGGATTAAACGGTTCGACCGGTTCGTCCATGTCTTCCCGCAGTTCAAGAACCAGATCGCGTAATCTCTCTACCATGGCGGTTATGCGGCGTATGTCTGAATTGCTGAAAAATTCTCCATACTTGTCCCTGAACTTGCGGAAAGAGAAGTTTCTGCTGAACCGGTACTGCTCCGGCAAGGATTCGGAAACGAACACCCATCTAGGTACTTTGTAAAGCTCGGCAAGGGTATCCAACTGATTAAAGGTAGGCTTATGACCTTCCTGTTCTATGGCAGCAATTTTCCCAACCCTTTTTTTCACATCGGAAAGGCTAAGACCGATTTGCTCCCGACATTTACGAAGAATTTCTGGATTAACGTTCTCTACTTTTGCCACCATAAGTTCATATCTCTGGCCGCTCAAGTACGCAATTGCGGCAACAGTATTTTTTCCTGATCAAAGCGATCATTAAAAAATAACACGCAGGCAAGGAAAATTGAAGCGATTTCACAGCTCTGTGCGCATGGTAGAGTCGTTTCCGCTGACTTTAAAGGCATGGAAGCGCTCCGGGACCTGGCGGGAAATGATTTCGTCTGCGGTATCGCATGGGCCATCGGGACGGACAATGCGGGAAGCGGGAAAATTCGTTGCGTTATCTTGAAGGTGGTATTTTAGCACCGCCTTATTAATCATAAAAGGGATGCGGAATGATTTATGAATGCTATGCTTATGGCTCATGCGATGGAACTGGCAACGGCCCGAGTGGCCCGATTTTACCTGCGAACCGGAACTTCTCGAGGGTCCAGAGCATGATTTTCTGCGCGAGACAGGCCTGCTTTTCGGGGTTTACGGGCGTCTTGACGAGTATGAGCGGAACCGGACCAAAGCGGAGATTCTAGGCGAAGAAGCCCTTAAGACTTCCGAGATCGAGGGGGAGTATCTTGACCATGAGAACTTGCGGTCGTCTCTTTTCCGGCATTTCGGCCTGCAGACGGACGGTCGTAAGGCGAGACCCGCCGAGACCGGTATCACCGATCTAATGGTCGACCTCTGCGACACTTGCGAAGATGCGCTTTCCCACGAGATGCTTTACCGCTGGCACAGGATGCTCACGCGCGGGCGTACCGACCTCAAATGCGTGGGCTGTTACCGCGAGCACGGGGTCGCGGTGGTCTCGGGACCTCTTCACAGGCGCAGGATTCATTTCGAAGCGCCTCCCCCGGAGCGGGTAAAGCGGGAAATGGATGGATTCGTCCACTGGTTTAACCGAAGTGCCCCGGGCGCCGCGGAACCGCTTCCGGCGCTGGCCCGGGCCGGCACGGCGCATCTTTATTTCGAGTGCATTCACCCGTTTGAGGACGGAAACGGCCGCATCGGCCGGGCGGTGTCCGAAAAAGCCCTTGCCCAGTCACTCGGCCACCCCACGCTGATTGCGCTCGCCACCATGATCAGCAGGAACAGGGGCGCTTATTACGGGGCTCTCGGGGAGGCGAACACGGAAACCGAGATAACCGACTGGCTCTCCTATTTCGCCCGTACCGTGCTTGACGCGCTTGCCTATACGCGGACCTGCGTGGAATTTCTCGTGGAAAAAGCAAGTCTGCTTGAGCGTATGCGGGGAAAAATGAATCCGCGACAGGAAAAATGCCTGCTTCGGATGTTCAAGCAGGGCCCCGAGGGTTTTACCGGAGGCCTCAGTGCCGAGAACTATATAAGCATCACCGGGGCCGCGCGTCCGACCGCCGATCGCGACCTTTCGGACCTAGTTGCTAAAGGCGCGCTCGCAAGAACCGGGCAGCGCAAGTCCGCACGCTACCATCTGAATATCGATCTGCGGGTCTGAAACTGGATTCGGAGTTCCAAGTTTTTTCGGTGATGCGGGCAGGAAGAAATATAGCCGGTCGCCTTCCATGGCAACCGGAAGATTCTTCGTCCGATCATTTCACTTGCGGGAAAACACCCGTTCAGATGCGACGGATAAGTTTTGTAAAAATAAAGGTTGCCTTTAGGAATCATAAAGACTGAATTTACATATTCGGAAGAAAAAGGCATGAGGTACAGGACACGTAGATTATCCGGGAGGTTTCTTCGATAATTTCCCGGCTAACTACGGGTGAGCCGACCTATGGCGTCGCCGATTAGCTTGATGTTGGTTCTGCTGACGTTGTGTTGCCGCGCGAGTGTCTTCCATTCTCCAAGGGCGTCTCGCGTGCTCTCGATGATCTGTGCGATCGTTTTGTTATCAAGGTTGGCTTTCTTTCCCAGGGCTCTTAGATTTTCAGACGAGGGATCTTTGCCTTCACCGAGCACTGTCGTGCTCTGCTGGCCGCCCGGGCCGGAAGAAAAAGTAATGTCGTAGGCGGGAGACAGTTTCCACTCGCCTTTAAAATCCATAACAAATGAGAAATTCTTCGCGTGATCATCGCGGTTGTGAGACATAACGTTAAAAACCGCGTGGCGGTACATTTTTTCGACTTCGCGCATATCGCGGGTCATTATCTCCGTTAACGCAAGCAGGTCTTCATAATCAAGAGACGGAATGCGGAAGTCCGAATGGAGCAGACCGCCGGCTGTATGGACATGCAGACGGGTCATCCCGCCTTCCGATTCTTTGCGGTCAAATCTCCTGGTGGTGAAATATCCCGGCCCATTTTTTGCCGGGAAAAGCCGGGTCTCGCTCATAAACACTCCCGCTTCCTTAGCCATAAGAGAGTAAACGTATTCAATGGCGCCAGCATCCGGGCCGTCTTGGGTGTTCGGGAACTTCACAAGCCAGGGAACGTAGCCCTTTCGTCTCTTATTGTCTTCACCATAGATGATTTGGCTGCCGCTCGGATTGACGCTGATCATCGCCTTGGGGCGTGCTCCCGCGGAGGACCCGCCCAGCGCCACCAGTTCTTCGAGCACGTCTTCAGCCGAGCCCCTCAGAACCTGCTCCGTTTTTAACGCCAGATCATCAATGTCAAGAGCATCGGAAGGTCTGTCGCCGCTGAGATCAGGCTCATAAACAAGCGCCCCCATGCCCGAGTGTCCCACATGGGCCAACCTGTCGAGAGCGGTCAGCTGACTGGGCGCTACCCCCTTTGACCTTGCGAGCCGATCAAGCAGCAGACGACCCCATCCATCGGGAAGACTGTCATAAAAAACTCCGGGGAGACCCTCAAACAACATGGGATCAAGCGTCATAAGCCCAGATTCTGGCGGAAGATGCAGCGGCGAAATCCTAAGGCCGCGAAGAATCGGGGAGTGCTCGAAATATATCTTTTCCCTTTCCGCGGAGGCGAGCCTGCCGACCTGGATAGTAGAGCCTTCTCCGAAATCAAGGCTTACCGTTATCTGGGAGACGGGAGAGTAGTTCATTCCCGCCACCCCTTCTTGCGGGGCGGTTTTTTCCTCTCCGCCTCAAGCACTTCGTCAATGGATGAGTACGTGCGGGCTGGCGGTTCGGTTGCCCCCACCACATCCTCAAGCGCGTCAAGAACCATGGCGATCTTAAGGAACGACTCAAGGGAGATAATTCCTTTCTGCTCGAATTTCCGCAGGGTCGCGAGACTTACCCCCGAGCGTTTTGCCAAGCCCTGCTGCGTGAGCCCCGTGGCAAGGCGTCGGTTACGCATGTTCTCGGCAATTGCTCCCTGTGCTTTCGAGACTGTAAAGAATAATACCATGATATTAGTAGTAATTCTTTAAACTGATTGACTAATATTATAATATTAGTTTTG
Source organism: Candidatus Dadabacteria bacterium (assembly GCA_022827275.1). Classification (GTDB taxonomy): domain Bacteria; phylum Desulfobacterota_D; class UBA1144; order Nemesobacterales; family Nemesobacteraceae; genus Nemesobacter. Next base: position 77,686 of record JAJDTG010000021.1, read on the forward strand.
CTGCTTTTCAAATGTTGGTTTTATAGGATCTCCAGGCAATTAAGACTATCTCAATTTCGCAATACAATCCGCCTTAAGCAGGACATGTCTTGTATCTATATCCTGACTTCCTGTTGGGTATTCATCACGGCGCTTGACCGAGAGTTAGTCCATGGAAGAAGCGTTAACCAAGCCGGGCAGCAAAGCCCGCAACGAGCGTGACGCACTTCCTGTCATGAAGTCCATTAGCATTGCTACGAAAGTTTGGTCCGAGACGGGGTAGGCATCATAACAAAATTCTAGTACTTACTGGTTTTGTCAAAAAACAAAGCTGGTGTACCTTATTCCCTTTCGTTTTTCTAATTCTAAAAGTTCAAGATACTGGTGATGTTAGGTAGCTGATGTAAGAAACAGGCTGACTATAAAGATTAAGACTGCGAGTAGATCAAGATGACCGATTCCTTTTCTCCTGAAATCTTAATTCACGCCGAAATCGCGACAAAACTGAATTTTGCGGCTTACCAAAGTTCATTTCCTTTGCTGCGGGATCTCAAAATCGAAAACACCGACTCCGGCAAGCACCTCGACAATCTTACCGTTAAGTTTCGCACCGACCCCCCTTTCGCAGGAGAAAAAACATGGAGAATAGATCGGGTTGCACCGCGGGAAATGGTGCTGGTAGAGGATATTGATCTCGGTGTTAGCAGTGAATTCCTGTCAAACCTTACCGAATCTGTCCGCGGGTCGGTCTTGTTTCAGGTTGAAAAAGACGGATTAATCCTTGGCGAACTCTCAAAACCCATTGAACTGCTCGCATATAACGAGTGGGGCGGAGCCGGATTCATGCCGGAACTGCTTGCGGCATTTTCCACGCCGAACGACCCCTCGGTTGACAGAATTATCCGAAACGCGAGTGAAATACTGAGCCGGGCGGGGAAGGGAGCTCAAATTGACGGTTACGAATCCCGTAGCCGTGAGCGCGTGTGGGAAATTGCATCGGCCATCTACACTGCTATTGCCAATCTTAGTCTTTCCTATTCTGTTGCCCCCGCCAGCTTCGAGAGAAACGGGCAGAAAATCCGTCTTCCAAACCAGATTCTCAGTGCGGGGGTCGCTAATTGCTTGGATGCTTCTATGTTGTTTGCCTCGGCGCTTGAACAGGCAGGATTAAATCCCATGGTTGCCTTGCTTGAAGGCCATGCGATGGTCGGCGTCTGGCTTCAGCCTGAGGAACTTTCCGATGTGTTTATAGAAGAAGCGGAAACACTTAGGAAGTCTGTTGACCTGAAAGAATTGCTGCTTATTGAAACGACATTTGTTGCAACTTCCCCAATTCCCTCTTTCTCCATTGCCGTTTCCACTGCCAGAGAGACAATAGCTCCCGACCATGATGATACGTTCATCGTCGCGGTTGATGTTCACCGGGCACGGGCGCATAAAATCACTCCTCTCGGAATGGGAACAGAGGGCCTGGAGAGAAGAGACGGCCCCGCCCGGGCCACTTCACAAATAGAATTTGAGAGAGCGCCGCAACTTCCCGATTTTGATATTGCAGGCTTGGAGGAGGAAGAAAAGCCCGAAACGCCCAGAGGACGACTCGAGCGTTGGCAAAGACGTCTTCTCGATCTTTCGCTCAGAAATCCCCTGCTAAATCATCGTTCAACAAAATCGAGCATCCAGATTGTCTGTCCGAGCCCGGGTCTACTTGAGGACAAGCTTGCCGACGGAGCCCGGATACGTATTGATCCCGTTCCCGAAACTCTTAAAGAAAACGGCAAAGCCGCAGTCCCGGAACAGTACGCCCTTGAGGAACTTGAGAAAAACCGGGTACTCGTTGATCTTTCAAAAGAAGATATTGACAAACGTACCGTCCAAATCTACCGCAGGACTCAGACTTCTCTTCAGGAAGGGGGTGCCAACACTCTTTACCTTGCTCTGGGATTTTTGCTCTGGAGAAGGAGTGAAAAAGACGGTCGTCGCTTTCGTGCTCCACTGATTCTTCTACCCGTTACGCTGGAGAGGAAATCCGTCCGAAGCGGAATCCGCATGCTCTCTCATGACGACGAAACGCGTTTTAACACGACTCTTCTCAGGATGTTGCACTCTGACTTTTCAATCGATATCGGGGGGCTTGACGGTGAATTGCCCCAAGATCAAAGTGGCGTCGACGTAAATAGCGTATGGGACCGGGTCCGCAGGGAAGTAAAGGATATGCCCGGATTTGAGGTTGTCGAGGATGTGTGCTTGGGTCACTTTTCCTTCTCCAAATATCTCATGTGGAAGGATCTTGTTGATCGTACCGATGCACTTCGTCAGAACTATGTGGTACAGCACCTGATAGACACGCCGAACACTCCGTTTTCTTCTGGAATCAGTTTTGTCGAACCCTCTCGCCTTGACCGGGACTACGAACCTTCGGACCTGCTGACCGCCCTACCTGCCGACTCTTCCCAAGTGTCTGCGATCGCAACAGCAGAGAAAGGAAAGAATTTTATTATCATAGGTCCTCCCGGCACCGGAAAAAGCCAGACGATTGCTAACATGATTACGCACTTCTTGGGAAAAAAGAAAACCGTACTTTTCGTTTCCGAAAAGACTGCCGCTCTGGAAGCTGTATATCGAAGATTGAAGAACATAGGACTCGGTGATTTCTGCCTCGAACTCCATTCCAACAAGGCTAAAAAAGCCGAAGTATTGGAACAGTTGCAAAAGACTATGGATTTAAGTTGCGACTCTCCGGGAAACTGGCGGCAGAAGGCCGACGATCTTAAAAAGCTTCGTAGTTCCCTCAACCTGTTTGCCGAACGGCTGCACATGGAACGCCGAAACGGTTTGACTCTTCATCGCGCGATGGGAGCAAGTTTGCGGGACCGGGAACTCGTGAAACGCGTCAGCTTCTCGTGGCCCTCGGCTGAGTATCATGACCGAAGCGCTCTTGAGCAGATGCGGAAGAGCGTTGAGAATCTGGCGGTTCGGGCGCGGGAGATTGACGGGATAGCTTCAGATGTCTTTGACCTTGTAAAGAAATCCGAGTGGTCTCCTCGGTGGGAAGCTGATGTCGTGCAGCAGGCTCAGGAGTTGTCCGAGGCTGCTGCGGCTGCGGAAGCTGCCCGTCATGCCCTTTGCGAGGCGGTTGGCATAGATCTGCCCGGCAACTCGGTCTCACGCCTCGAAACACTTGGAGAATTTGCGGTTCTGCTTACCGATTCTCATAAAGAACAAAACGCTCGTTTCGTCGGAACCGAAGGCCAAGGGCTTATAGAGGATATTAAGGAAGCGATCTTGAGGCTGAAAGCTTATTCCGAACATAAATCCGCTTTGAGTTGTCCCTACAAGTCGTTTGCGTGGAGAGAACTTGATGGGGAGGAGATAGAGATGCTCTGGAAAGATGCCGGAGCAGCGTGGTGGCCGAAGAGCTTTTTTCTGCGCCGGAACGTAGTGAAGAAAATGCGTTTGAAAGGTGCTGAGGGAACACCCGACCCCGGCCGTGACTCAAAGACTCTGGTACTGCTTCGCATTGAGGGAGAAGCCATTGACCGGCTAGATAACCGACTTTGTGAATTCGAAAGCTGGCGCGGGCACGAGAGCGAGCCGGAGATGCTTGAGCGGCTTTATCGTTTCGGTGAACGCACGTGCGCTGTAATTGGCAGTATGGTTGAGGGTGCACAAGCCCCGGTGCGTATCCGCGTGGATATCGAGACATTGCTTCGCGATGGAAACGACCTCTTGGCCGCTGATGCCAAGGTCGGACGGGCGAGCGGGGCTTTTATCGGCGCCGTCGAACATCTGCGAAAAATGGACAGCGAGTTTAAATCTTTGGCGGGGTCGTCGGTGCTTGAGACTGTAGCGTCTTCGGATCACGCTCTTGAGAAGGTGGCGAAAATCGCGGGTACCATTGCTCGCTCCCGCGACGAACTTCGCGCTTGGTGCGCTTGGCGCGAAAGCAGAGACGAAGCCGTAAAAATGGATCTCACGGCCCTTGTGGAGGCATTTGAGCGCAAGCATATAAATGTCTCGGATATGGAAAGAACATTTGAAGCGGCTTACTGCCACTGGTGGACCGAGACGGTTATTGGAGAAGATGAGATGCTCCGCAAGTTTTCAAGAGCCGAACACGAGGCGAAAATAAGAAAATTTTGCGAGATCGACGACGATTTCCAGAGAACTACCGCACGATATGTTGCGGCGGAACTTGCGGGTTTGGTGTCTCAACGCAGGGACAACAAAAAGAGTTCTCAGTGGGGTGTGCTCCAGCGCGAGTTCCAGAAGAAGATGCGTCACAAACCCATTCGTCAGCTAATTAAAGAAGCCTCCGAAGCGGTTTCGACCTTGGCTCCCTGTTTCATGATGTCGCCGCTTTCTGTTGCTCAGTACCTGTCACCTGAACAGGCACTGTTCGATATCGTCATATTTGACGAGGCTTCCCAGATTCCGGTCTGGGACGCCATCGGTTCGATAGCCCGAGGGCGTCAGGTGGTCATTACCGGTGACCCGAAACAGATGCCGCCCACGAACTTCTTTAACCGTTCCGAGGATGATCCCGACGGGGATATCGACACGGATGGAGACCTTGAGAGCATCCTTGATGAAATGCTTGCGGCTGGAATTCCAGATCAGGGACTTAATCTTCACTACAGGTCGCGAAAGGAAGGGCTTATCGCGTTTTCAAACAAGCATTACTACGAGAACAGGCTTATCACTTTTCCCGATCCCAACGTTTCCCAAAGTGGTGTGAGCCTTATTCGGCCCGACGGTTTCTACGCTCGTGGCGGAGCTCGTCACAACGAAGGAGAAGCAAAGGCGATCGTAGAGAATATCGTAAAACGTCTGACCGACGAGGATCCTGTCGTCCGCGAGCTCTCAATAGGGGTGGTGACATTTAATTCCGAACAGCAGAATTTGATCAGCAATCTCCTTGATGTCGCACGTTCGGAGAGGCCTGAGATAGAATGGGCCTTTTCAGATGAGCAAGTCGTTGAACCTGTATTTGTCAAAAACCTCGAAACGGTGCAGGGAGATGAGCGCGACGTGATAATGTTCAGCGTTACCTATGGGCCGGATCAGGGCGGTTACGTCTCGATGAATTTCGGTCCTCTTAACCGTGAGGGAGGAGAAAGACGCCTGAATGTGGCACTGACTCGGTCTCGCCACGAAATGATCATATTTTCCACCATGCATCCCGACCAAATTGATCTTTCTCGCACACAGGCGCACGCCGTAAGAGATCTTAAGCATTTTCTGGAATACGCGGAGAGAGGACCACGGGCTTTGGGATCTCAAATCTTGGGTTCGCAGGGAGATTTTGAGTCGCCTTTTGAAGCGGTCGTGGCCTCTGAACTCAGAACAAAAGGGTGGCAGGTGATACCGCAGGTGGGTGTTTCTGCTTATCGGATTGATTTGGGTGTGGTGCATCCTGATAAACCCGGGTGCTACCTTGTGGGAATTGAATGTGATGGAGCAATGTATCACAGCTCTGCTTTTGCCCGTGAGAGGGACAAGATCCGCCAGTCTGTGCTTGAAGGACTGGGATGGAAGATTCTTCGGATATGGTCGACGGAATGGTGGCTGAGCAAATCCAGGGAGCTTAAAAGAATAGATGATAATCTGCGACATTTGCTCGAACAGGAAAGACAATAACTCTAGTATCTGGATATTGGTTAATTCGAAGAAACCAAATTTTTGTAAGCACATCTATCGGGAACCAAATTGGAGAAATGAATATAGATTTAGCAAGTCTGCGAAAAATTCCGACCACTACCACTGAGCCTGACAACTCGGAGAAATAACGGCTTGATAATCCCATCTGCTAACTTATGAAATGGCAATCCCTGATCTCAGCCCAGAATCTCAAGCTTGCATGGCGACGAATCAATACGGGTCAGAATTTTCAATACAAACGATTTTTTCGCCAAGCCTACCTAGTTTATGAGGGTGCCGTTGATAAACACATAAAACAACTTCATGATGACTTAAAAGCAAAAGCGTGGGAACCTAGCTGCGCGACGAAGTTGTATATCCCCAAGCCGTCCGGCCTGCACCGCCCCATATCTCTTCTTGGTATTGAGGATCAGATCCTACTACAAGCTATCGCCAATTTGTTTGCTCGGAACTTATATGAAAAACGGCGAAAAGTGGAGTTAAAGACGGTATTCAGCAATAAATTATCAAGTTCAAAGGACGATAACGCTTTAAATCTTTCGCAAATTAAAAAAGGAGGCGGCATTTCCTGGTAAATCCGGTTAGATAAAGATGTTCTAAAATCTATTTAACAGGAGGAAACACCGCCATGGAAGATTGTACAGCAAAGAGCCCCAAAAAGGTAATTCAGATTAACCACGAGGAGTTGCGGGATCACCTGAGCTCCCTTGTCACCAACACGGTAGAGGAAGTGCTCAACAAGGTTCTGGACTCTGAAGCAGAGGAGATGGTAGGGGCGGCTCGGTATGAACGCAGCGCCAGTCGCCAGGACTACCGTTGCGGAAGCTACACGAGGAAACTTCAGACCAAGGCAGGGGAAGTTGAGCTTAACATACCCAAGCTTAGGGAACAGAAGTTCCAGACGGCCGTAATAGAGAGATACAGAAGAAGGGAGTCATCCGTGGAAGAAGCCCTGGTGGAGATGTACCTGGCGGGAGTGTCCACGCGTCGGGTGGCCGATATCACCGAGGCGCTTTGGGACACCCGGGTGAGTTCTGCCACGGTATCGAAGCTCAACCAGAGCGTGTACGAGCACATAGAGAAGTGGCGTAACAGGCCCATAGAGGGGGAGTATCCCTATGTTTACCTTGACGGGGTGAGTTTGAAACGCAGCTGGGGAGGCACGGTGGGCAATGTATCGGTATTGATAGCAATAGGGGTTGGCACAGACGGTTATCGCAGGGTTCTGGGGGTTGTGGAGGGGGCTAAGGAGGACAAGAGTGGATGGGGAGGGTTTCTGCGCCACCTTAAGCAAAGGGGGCTTGGGGGAGTAAGGATGTTCGTAAGCGACGCGTGTGTGGGTTTGGTGGAGAGTATAAGGGATTTCTATCCGGAGGCTCTTTGGCAGCGCTGCGTGGTTCATTTCTACAGAAACGTTTTCAGTTACGTGCCCAGGGGAAGGGTGAGGGAGGTGAGTTTGATGTTAAAGGCGATACATGCTTCTGAGAACAGGGAGGCTGCCAGGGCAAAGGCCAGGGAGGTTGTGAAGAGGCTCAAGGAGATGAGATTGGCTTCGGCGGCCAGGTGTGTGGAGGAGAACATAGAAGAGACGCTGTGCTACTATGAGTTTCCGTCCTCGCACTGGCGAAGGTTGCGTACGAACAATCCTATGGAGAGGATAATAAAGGAGATAAGGAGGAGATCCCGGGTGGTGGGGGCTTTCCCTGACGGGCAGAGCGCGCTGATGTTGTGCGCGGCGAGGTTAAGGCATATATCTGGGACAAAGTGGGGAAGCAGAAGGTATCTGGACATGGGTTTGTTAAGGGAAATGGACAGAAAGGAAGTAGTTGAGGTAGGGTAATGGACAAGGCCGGAGTTCAGGATCAAAGACTCAT
>JAJDTG010000018.1 GCA_022827275.1 Candidatus Dadabacteria bacterium
CTTTTTGGGGCTCTTTGCTGTACAATCTTCCATGGCGGTGTTTCCTCCTGTTAAATAGATTTTAGAACATCTTTATCTAACCGGATTTACCAGGAAATGCCGCCTCCTTTTTTAATTTGCGAAAGATTTAAAGCGTTATCAAGAACAATGATAAAACTATTTTAGTTTCTTAACTTTTTGAACATACTTAAAGCCTGATTCTGTGCCTTGGAATGATCTACAACAGGAAGGGGGTAGTTCTTTCCAAGAAAAATGTCAAGATTTTCAAGTATCTTTTCAGATGCTGTCCATGGTTCATGAATGTACTTGTTAGGCAAATTCGCAAGTTCAGGCACCCATAGTCGCACATAGGTGCCATCGGGGTCAAATTTTCTGCCCTGAAGCACGGGATTGAAAATTCGAAAAAACGGGGCCGCATCAACTCCGCATCCGGCTACCCACTGCCAGCTCACTGAATTGTTGGCAAGATCTGCGTCAACCAAGGTATCCCAGAACCACGCGGCACCGTCCTGCCAAGGTACAAGCAGATGTTTCACGAGAAAAGAAGCGGCGACCATGCGTACCCGGTTGTGCATCCAGCCCGTCATCCATAGTTCTCTCATTCCTGCGTCGACTATCGGGTAGCCGGTGAGTCCGCGTTGCCATCTGCGAAGCGCTTCCTCATTCCTTTCCCACGGGAAATGTTCGAACTCCTGGCGGAACGGCTTTTCGGGAAATGCGGGGAAGTGGTAAAGCAGGTGGTGGGAGAATTCCCGCCAGATAATCTGGCGAAGAAAAGAGTCAATGTTTTTTTCCGTTCCGGGTCTTATGTTAGATGAAGCGCGATGCCAGCATAGAAGGGGAGATATCTCCCCGAAATGAAAATGAGGCGAAAGCCTGGAAGTCCCGGCGACACCAGGCCGGTCGCGCCGCATTCCGTATTTTGCCGCCGACTGTTCCAGAAACGGATCCAGGCGCGAGAGAGCTCCCTGTTCACCCGGAGTCCAGATATCAAGCCAGCCTGTACTCCAGTCGGGCTTTGTCGGCAGAAGGTTCCACTGCTCAAGTGAATCGCTCTTTACCGTCTTTTCGTGGCACTGAAGTCTTTTCAGGGCGGGCGGGGGAGCGGGCAACGGGAACTTTTTCAGACAGGCTTTGTAAAAAGGCGTAAACACCTTGAACGGCTCGCCGTTTTTTGTCGCAATGGATTCGGGTGGAAAAATCAGATTCCCGTCAAGTGCCCTGAATCCGGTTCCAAGTTCATTAAGAATATGCTTTAGTTCTGAATCGATCTTGAGCGCGTGCGGTTCTGTAAGCGAAGTGCAGTATACCGCCGCGGCACTGGTTTCGGTTACCAACTCCCGCAGAACCTCCTGCGGTCGACCGCGGCGCAGGATTAAGCTGTTTCCAAGAGTCTTTAAGGATTGGTCGAGTGCTTTGAGGCTGTGATGTAACCACCATCTGCTTGCGCCGCCGGGTGCCCAGGGGTCAGAATCGCCATCTTCAAGTATGTAAACGGCCAGTATCGGATGACCGGATTCAGCCGCACTTGAGAGTGCCGGGTTGTCCGTGAGTCTTAAGTCTTTTCTGAACCAATGAATAACCGGACGTATAGATTTCTTGTAGCGAGTCATGTTATTACCTCCCCGGATCCGTTGCTGTTTTTACCGGCGCATAGGCTTTCCTGACTTCGACGGTTTAGAGTTGTAACGTACTGGAATCACACGATCCGAAGTCGTTGGAGTCACTACACGGCATATGGGTTAACGGTATTTTTCCAGGTAATTTACAACTTCAACGGAGGGTCAACCGGCACTGTCTCCCCACTCAGCCTGCATCCGGCCGTGGCGTACAGAAGACGCTGGGTCTTCGTACTGCTTGAAGGAACCAGGTACTGCTTCCCGTTTCCTTCGTCCCGAAGCAAAGAAACCTCCACGTTCCCAAGTTCCCTGAGTATAGTCTGCTCACTTAACGCATCCTGCGCCGGATGGGAACGGTTGTGCTTCCAGCGCAGTATCCGAAGCATCGCGAACGCCACAAAGCAGATGGCCACGTGAGCCCGCACCCGACGCTCCGTCCAGTGAAACACAGGCCTCACCGCCATAGTATGCTTCATCACCCGGAAACTCTCCTCTATCCTACAAAGCTCCCCGTAGTAACCGTAAACTTCCTCAGCTGAATACCTGTCCCTATCAAGGCTTGTCCACACCCCATGGAGTCCGTCGAACTGCTCATCCCTCCTTATCGCCTCTTCGTTTATCGATACGGCCCCCGCCTCCACCTTCAGATAACGTCCCCGCCGCCCGCTTCCCTTTATCCCTTCACCGAGACGCTTCCGAGCCTTCTCCACCGCAGCCTCGCGATCAAGGGCGTCCTTGCGGGCACGCTTCGCGCAACGGCGCAGCACAAGCCTCCTGCCCCCTATATCAAGATCCCCCACCTTCCTCTCATCCCCAGCTTCCTCCCACTGCTCCCAGTTAACCACCTTCTTCTCCGATTCCTTCCCGAGCCTGCGAAGCCGTGCCGCTACCACCCACTCACACCCCCTCCTCTCAAGCTCCTCCAGGTTATCCCCGCTCCCCATCGCCGCGTCAGCCACTACCACCACCCTCTCAATGTCAAAACGCTCCCTCAGCCCCTCAAGCGCGGGCTCAAGAGTACTCACGTCCGCTGTGTTCCCCGCAAACAGTTCATACCCTATCGGCAGCCCCTCCGTGGTTTGCATAAGAGCCAGTACAACCTGCACCCTCTGCGGCTTCCCGTCCTTGCTCCACCCCTTCCTGCGAAGCGTATCCTCCCCTTCGCTCGCGAACGACAGCGTAGTGACGTCGAAAAACACAACCTCAACCTTCCCCCCAAGCAACCCCATAACCTCCCTTGACACTGTCCTCTGCAAAGAATCAATGCGCCTCTCATCCACCCTGTCCATCATCCTGTAGAACTTCTCCACCGACACTTCCACCCCGTGGTCCCACGACAGCCTCGCGTGGGCGCTTTTGCTCTGCCCCGGAGCTGCAAGCCGCATCATAACCGCCTGCTCAAACAACCGCGCGCTCATCCGATGACGGGCCCCCCACACCCTGTCAAACCCCAGCTGGCGGTAAAGTTCTCCGAACACCTCGTGGAAACCCACCGTTAAACGCTTCTGCTCCTTGAGCAGCCGGGCGTTGGCTATGGGAAGGGGCCTCTCTTCCTGCTTTGCTCTGCGGGACTCCATAACTATCTTTGCCACGGTGTCCGGGGGAAACAGCGAAGGCTTCATGTCGTGAACAAGCTTCTGCTTCTCTATCTCCGCTATGCGAACCAGCTCGTCAAGAGCGGAGCCCGGGGGAGCGGAGCCCATGTTGCGGACGATTCTCTGGCGGGGCTTGCCCTGGGAGTTGCGGTAGGACTCCACTATCTGCACTCCGAGGTTCTCTGTGTTTTTGCGTTTGACTGTGCGAACGAACATGGAGAGAAGAGTAACTGGAGCCGCGAGAGAAGTCAATAGGCAGGCACATGCAGACACTACAAGACGCTTTTTGAAAAACCAAAAATAAAAAACACCAATATCAGTCAGTTACAACACCGGGGAAATTCTAAACCGTCGAAGTCAGGATTACCTCCCCGGATCCGTTGCTGTTTTTACCGGCGCATAGGCTTTTGTGTTAAAGTTTGCGGTAAATTATACTGGGAAGAGCAGAATAGTTTGCTGAACAGAGGTAGTTTTACATGCCGGATGAGCAATTAAGAGAGAACTTCAGATCGGGATTTATCTCCGTGGTTGGACGGCCCAACGTGGGCAAGTCCACTCTTGTAAACTCGATTGTCGGAGAAAAAGTTTCGGCCGTTTCGGATAAGCCGAGTACTACCAGGAACAGAATTCTGGGAGTAAAGACTTTTGATGATTCGCAGCTGGTTTTTCTTGATACCCCAGGTGTTTACAGGGAAAAAAGCAGGCTTGGAAAATCCATGGCCCGAGCTGTAAGCGGGGCTCTTTCGGACGCTGATCTGGTGGCGTTTGTTACGGATGTCGAAAAGCCTTTCGGGGCGGCTGATGAATCCATACTGAAAATGCTCAGGAAACCTTCCTTGTTTGTCGTAAACAAGATCGACAAGGTAAGGAAATCAAAGCTCCTGTCTGTACTTTCAACTGCCGAGAGATTCTCTGAGAAATTCCTCGAAATAGTCCCCATCTCGGCTCTTACAGGCGACGGGGTGGAGCGGCTCACGCAGCTTCTCAAGAAACACCTGCCGGAAGGCCCGAAATATTTTCCCGATGATATTTTCACGGATCAGCCCGAGATTTTCTACGTAAGCGAACTCATAAGGGAGAAGGTGTTCAACCTCACGCGAAAAGAGATTCCCTACAAGGTTGCCGTGGTGGTTTCGGGGTTCAGCGAGGACACGGAACGGAACCTTATAAGGATAAACGCGGAAATCTACGTCGAGAGAAAAAGTCACAAGGGAATTCTTATAGGAAAGGGCGGAGGTATGCTCAAGCAGATCGGCTCAGAGGCCAGGGTCGACATTGAAAAAATACTTGGGGTGAAGCTCTTTCTTGAACTCTGGGTCAAGGTGAAGGAGAACTGGACGCAGAGCGATTTTCTGATAAGGGAGTTCGGTTACGGGGACTGAACGGAAAAATCCCTGCCCGCCTAATGGAAAGACGAGGCTTACCGTCATCTCGTTCTGCTGCGCCGGGAGCTTCCTGCACGGATGTTTTCACGTTGACAGTGTTTTTTTGGAGTTACAATGTTACTATGTAACAATTGCGAGGTGATTTATGCCGGTAATAAGAATATCGGATGAAACCCTGCGGCGTCTTAAAACTTGGGCCGAACCCTTGGAAGACAGCGCGGAATCAGCAATGAGCAAGGCTCTTGATGCGGCGGAGAGGATGCGCCGCACCTCGACCCGGACTCAGACGGAACCGGAGACTGTGAAAACCCGAGCCCTCGATAAACGTTCCGGTGTTGAATCCGCCGAGAAACCTTCGGGAAAAGAGTTTCGAAAGCCTTTGCTGCGGACGATTTATGAAATGGGAGGGTCGGCGCGAACGAGAGACCTGTATCCGGTCATGGAGAAACACATGACGGCAGTTTTGCTGCCTGGAGACTTTAAGAATTTTTCTTTTGGGGACAGGAGGTGGCGCAACTCCGTCCGCCGGGAGCGCTTGAAGTTGGTCAATGAAGGCTACCTGCGGGACGATTCACCTCAAGGAATCTGGGAGCTGTCTGACAAGGGAAGCAAGTTGATCGAGAAAATAGTCACTGAGCCACCAGAGTCGTTCATCAAGCACCTGCTTTCCATTCCGGCTGTCGGTGACGATGCCGACTTTGACCGCGACCCATCGCAACCGCGCACGGTCAGGTTATGAGCTACTTGCTAGATACCGACATAATATCCGAGCTTCGGAAACGTGACCGGGCGAACCCACGCGTTGTCAGTTGGTTTGAAGAACGCAGACCATCCGAGTTGTTTCTGAGTGTTCTGACTATCGGCGAACTGAGGCAAGGTGTTGAGCGGGTTCGCAGACGGGATTCTATTTCGGCCGAAAATCTGGATTGGTGGCTTAACCTCACGGTGCTTGAATTTCAGGATCGCATCATTGATGTGGACATGGCCATAGCGGAACGATGGGGACGACTTGGAGTACCTGACCCTGTCCCAAAAATTGACGGTCTGATTGCAGCTACGGCACTCGAAAGAGACCTTGTAGTCGTAACTCGAAATGAAAAGCATATGGCTCTTGCGGGTGTACGCTATCTTAACCCCTTTAATGCCGACTGAGAAACGGATCTTGCAGGATCTCTGAATAAATACCTGCCCGAGGGGCCGAAATACTCCTGCGACGACGTCTTCACGGGCCAGCCGGGATTTTCTGCATAAGCGAATTCGGTTACGGGGACTGAACCCCAGGAGCCTTTATTCTCCCTTGAAAACCGGTTTTCTCTTCTCGAGAAAAGCTTTTTTCCCTTCCTTGGAGTCGCTGCTTTCCCTCACCTCGGCGAAAAGGGACCTTATGAGTTCTTCATTTTCTTCTGATAGCGGCCCCCCTTGTTCCCAGATGTTTATCATCTTTTTCATCGATATCATGGAGAGCGGGGCGTTTTCGCTTATTTCCTTGGCAAGCCCGTAGGTGAACTCTTCAAGCTTGTCTCTTTTTACAACGTGGTCGACAAGCCCTTTCTCCAGGGCCCTTTCGGCGTTAATGGGGTTTCCGGTGAGAAAAAGCTCTCTTGTAAACCCGGGACCCACCAAGTTAAGGAATTGCTTTATTCCGCTGTAATGATAAGTGACTCCCAGTTTTACGGGCGGGATTGCGAGTTTCGCGTCGTCGACGCATACTCTCAGGTCGCAAGTTACTGCGAGTTCAAGTCCCGCCCCGAAAGCATGACCGTTTATCATTGCTATTACGGGAAGAGGGTAGGCCTTGACCGCCCGCATGGCCTCGGTCAAGGGATGGCCGTTTTCTATCGCAATTTCTTCCTCGGATATTGCGGCTATATCGTATCCTGAGCAGAAAGCTCTATCCCCGCTTCCTCTTATAACAACACATCTGATTTCAGTGGTTTCTCCTAGCCTTAGAAATTCCTCGGTCAAAATTCCTAGAGTTTCTGGGGTAAGGGAGTTTCTTTTCTCAGGGTGATTGAGAGTAAGGGTGCAGACTGAACCCTTGGTCTTTACGAGAATTTCTTTGTTTTCGGCCATGGAGAAATTATATATTACCGAGGCTTGGTGTCTAAGTGCTATCTGGCTATAGAGCGAAGATGTTTTGCACTCTCGATTCTTTATAAGAGATGCGAAATGTGATTTAGGTAGAGAGTTAGGTTTTCTGACACCTAGAACACTTGCTTGAATTCATTAAGTATGTTTTGCCTAATGCTCGGACGAAGTCCTTCTCGCGTCATTACATCCACTTTGCATTTCAAGCTATCTTCAAGGAAGTACTTTACATCAACCAAATCGAGCAGGCTGAAGGAGACTTCCGGGTCGGTATCAATAAAAACATCTATATCACTTGTTGAAGTGTTTTCATCTCGAACGGCTGAATCGAATAGGAAGATGGATTTGACTCCTCTGTCACGCAACGGTTTTTCCAAAGAAGAAATCTGTTTGTGGATTTCTTCTTTGGTTAATGGTGTTGTCAAGGATGTATCAGTTGAGGTGTTGTCTCGTTTGACTAACAGCCGCAACGCCTCGCGAACTACTTCACTGGCATTGTTGTAAAGTCCGGATGAAACCTTCTCCCGAATGAACTCTTCCAACTTGGGTGTGAGTGAAACATTCATCAATCTTTGCCTACGTTACAAAAGATACTTTGATAACAAGCTTTGTCAATCTTTGTTATAAAGATTGTTTTTTGGTATTTTATCTGCCAAGAATAATCTATTCTAAACTATCAGGAATACTTACAGAGTTAAATTTGCCAAAAGAGAAGGATTATGAAAGAAAAGGAGACACCAAATAAGCGAGCCTACAGGGTGCTGTTTCTCTGCACGGGCAACTCGGCCCGTTCGATCATTGCAGAATCTCTTTTAAATCACAATAGCGGCGGAAGATTTGTCGGCTACAGCGCGGGCAGTCATCCTCGGGGAGAAGCCCACCCACTTGCTCTTGATCTCTTACTCAGCAAGGGACACGATATTGAGAATCTGCGTTCCAAATCTTGGGATGAGTTTGAGGTTGAGGATGCTCCCTTGATGGATTTTGTCTTTACGGTATGTGACAACGCGGCGAATGAACCTTGTCCCATATGGCCGGGAAGGCCTGTGGTGGCTCACTGGGGCCTTGCGGACCCCGCAGGCGTTGAGGGAACTGAAACTGAGCAACGAAAAGCTTTTGAGAGAGCCTACGAGTTACTCAAAGAGCGTGTCCTTGCGTTTCTGGCTCTTCCGTTTGACTCGCTTGACAGCGTGGAACTTCGTGAGAGACTTGAAAAGATAGGTGTTTCTGGATCCGGAACGGACGGAGAATAGTAACTTGTGCTTGAAGCGTTTCTGTCCGGCCGAGCATGATCCCTAACCATTCTGACTCTCAGGCGGAAGTGCTATGACGAAACGAAAAACCCTGTATCTGGCTAATCCCTACGGCTTTTCCGTACAGCAGCGCGAAGGGCCTTTGATGGCTCTTGTCGAGGTTCTGGAATCAATGGGAGCTGAGGTATGGGAGCCATTTTCCCGGAATAATCAGGTCGATAAGGCGGTCGCCGGTTGGGCCTATCGGGTTGGACAGTCGGACCTTAGGGATGTGCGTGAGGCCGATGGATTATTTGCTGTTGTCAATGGATGCCCGCCGGACGAAGGAGTTATGGTGGAACTGGGAATGGCGATTGCTTGGGGCAAACCCGTATTTCTGTTCCGGGATGACTTCCGCAGATGCACCGACAGCGAAGTCTATCCGCTCAACCTGATGCTGTTTGCCGGCATGCCTGAAAAGGGCTGGGAAGCTTACTTATATGGTTCTGTAGAAGAGATAACCGATCCGGACAAAGCGCTGGCGAGATGGCTTAGGGATGCGGACTGATTCCTAGTTTCTCTTTTAGGGTCGAGGCGCCAAAAAATTTACCGGTCTGCTATTCTTAGAACTCTGGCCCCCTTTCCTCCTCCCCTTTTCATTTCCAAAAGCGCCGCGTTTGCCTCTTCAAGTCCGTACTCGGTGATTTCAGCTTCTATTCCCAGAGTGGACGCGGTTGAAAGAAAACCGGCAACATCTTCCCTTGTGACGTTCGCTACGCTTTTTATCTCTTTCTCAAGCCAAAGATGCGACTGGTAATCGAGACCCAGCAAAGAATTGATGTCGGAGTTCTCCTTGTTTATAGCGTTTACGACCAGTTTCCCCCCGGGGACAAGATTCTCAAGCGAACGCAGAACGGGTTTCCATGCCGGAGTGGTGTCAATGATGGCTGAAAGCTGCCTGGGGGAGTGCTCTTCAATTCCACCCGACCAGGATGCTCCAAGCTCCATGGCGAACAGCCTTTCCCTCTCTCCTCTTGCGAATACGAACACCTCGCATAGGGGATATGAGTGACGAAGTAGTTGTATGACCAGATGCGCTGAAGCCCCGAATCCCATGAGCCCTACAGCGTCGCCGTCTGTTATTCCGGAAAGTCTAACGCAACGGTAACCTATCGCTCCGGCGCATAGAAGAGGGGCTGTCTTCACTGGGTCCATTCCCTCCGGTATACGGTGAACAAAGTCTGCCTCCGCGACCATAAATTCGGCGAAACCTCCGTCTCTGTCCCTGCCGGTGGCAATGAAGTTCTGGCAGAGGTTCTCCCGTCCGCTGCTGCAGTAGGAGCATTTTCCGCAGACTCCTCCTATCCACGCAACTCCGACCATGTCGCCTACGTCGAAATTTCTTACTCCCGGGCCGTGTTCCTTGACCACCCCCACGGCTTGATGCCCCGGAACAATCGGAAGAGACGGGGGGATCACCCTTCCTTCTACCTCGTCCATGTCGGTGTGGCAGACCCCGCAGGCTAAGACGCGTATCAGCATTTCTCCTTCGGCGGGTTTTGGCGTGGGAATCTCGAGCAGTTCAAGAGGAGTATCGTTATTGAGCAGGTCGTACGTACCTCTTAGAACCATTGCCTTCATCACGCTACAAAGTATAACACGCATATGTGGCAGCACGGGCTGGTCTCTCACTGCTTGTTTGTTTCGAGTGTGGTATCTGCGTACGCCCTCAGAACGATTTCTGCTGCGACTCTTGCGTCTTCTCCGGCGTCGTGGTGGCGAAAATGAATCCCGAGGTCCCGGGCGATATTCCCGAGACTGTAACCCCTCAGGGCGTATTTATCCGGCCAGGCGCGTCGCGCTACCTGCGCACTGTCAATCCAGGTTCCGTAACGAAGAGATTTTCCACACTTTTCAAATGCTTTTGAGATTGCCCTGCGGTCAAAGAATGTATGGCTTACGACGGTTTTTCCCAGGTGTCGCGAGATCTTGTCGCACAATTCTTCAAACCTGGGGTAGCCACTTACCATCTTGTGGTCTATGCCGTGTATGGCGATATTATACGGATCAAAAAAGTCATACGGATCAACAAGCTGTGTCCATACGTCTTTGATCTCCGCTGACCTGACCACGGCGATTCCCACTTGGCAGATACTTGAAACGTCTGAATTCGCGGTCTCGACGTCGACAGCGACGAAATCCAGATTTTTACTCACGGGGAGATAGTTTTTTGCGTTTTTCCCGCGGGGCGTTTTCGGCTTTCCGGCTTTTTTCATTCTCCTAATATTATGAACCATAGTCGGCTTTCTTTCAGCAGTATTTCACCCGCTTCGTCGTTTTCGGGCTTTAAACTCAGATTATATTGTTTATAATCTTCCGAACTAAAAGTTTTTCCGGAGGCGCAAGGTGCCGTTATACGAATATGAGTGCGACAGCTGCATGGAGGGTTACAATACGGACATAGACAGTCTGGTCGCCAAGCTTACCAAGACAAACGCAAGGAAAATTTTCAAGCGGAACCGTAACTTCTGTTATATTGAAGTCACAAGCGACAAGAGCGGAAAGGTGTTTTTCGAACTGGGGGAAAGGGACATACGCGGTGCTAGAAGGTTTCGTTACAAGCTAGATAACGGGAAGGTCCTTTACCTTGAGCTCATGAACTTCCGTTTCGACCACCTTGTGTACGGAGATGACGAGCAGGATGAAGTCAAATGCCCTCTCTGCGACGATTCCGAGACAGTGAGAAGGGTTTTTTCCACCTTTAAGGCCATATTCGATGATAAGAGCAAAAGAGCTCCGGGTCCCGGGGATGAGCTCAGGTGGCATCTTGAATACAAGCAGCAAAAAGATGAAGAGATAGCGAGCGACTGGGTAGGGCAGGATCACCTGAACCAGTACTTCAACAGATAGGAGACGCAAATGCCCCTCTATGAATTTGAATGCATCAAGTGCAGAGACAACGTTGAGAAATCACTCAAGACTCTTGAGAAAAAGCGGGACAAGGAGACCGTAAAAAACCTCGTCCAGAAATATGACAACATCTTTGCCATAGAAGTTATCGACCTTGAGCGCGAAAAAATAGTCGCGAAGCACGGAAGGAAGGGAAAAGACTCCGTATTCAGCGATTTCTATCTTAAGGACGGGGCCCTGGTTGTACTTTTCAACATGCGAAGCTACAGGTTCTCCGAGCTTATATACGAAGAGGGGGACGAGAAAAAGGTAAAGTGCCACTGCGGGGAGAAAAAGAAAGTGGAGAAAGTTATCTCGACTTTCGCTTTTACCAGAGACCTCTCAACCGATATGCCGAAGCCCGATCTCTCGAACCTGCCGCCTTCAGTTAGAAACAGAACTTTCGTGGGAGACTACATAGAGGAAAAGGACAGGCCTAAGAAGCACAGGCCTACTCAGAAAAGACTCTCCTAAGAAAAGAATATAGCCGCCGGCACGCAATTTCCTCTTCCCGCCGGGGCTGCACGCTTGGTTACTTTTGTTCTTTTCCCGAATACTCCTCTTTGCGCCTGCCGAACCTTCTCTCAAGTTCATCCGATATGTCCTGAGGCGAAAGACCCGCTTCGCAGAGAAGCACCATGGAATGGAACCACAAATCGGTAAGTTCGTAGACGAGTTCGTCTTTATCCCGGTTCTTGGCGGCTATTACCACTTCGCCGGCTTCCTCTCCGATTTTCTTAAGTATCCTGTCAATTCCGCCCTTCATAAGGCCGCTTACATAAGAGCCTTCCTTGGGGTTCTGCTTCCTGTCTTCTATTACGGAAAACACCTTTCTGAGTGAAGCTTTCTCGAACACGGGGGCGGCTTTTTCTTCCATATCTCCCGATCTGTAAAAGCATGTCGGCCTTCCGGTGTGGCAGGCCACTCCGGTCTGCTCCACGGTTATTAGCACCGTATCGCAGTCGCAGTCAACAAAGATTTCCTCTACGTCCTGAAAATGGCCTGATTCTTCCCCTTTGTTCCAGATCTTTTTTCTTGATCTGCTCCAGAAGTGGGTCCTTCCAGTCTTGACGGTCAGCTCGAGAGCCTCTTTGTTCGCATATGCGAGCATAAGCACCTGCCCGCTTGAGCGGTCCTGCACTATTACGGGCAAAAGGCCTTTGTCGTTGAACTTGAGTTCTTCTAGCTTCATATCCATCGGGTTTTCGTTCCGCTGAAAGTACGTCAAGATAATAATTGCAAAGATTCCATTGTCAAAGAACTGGCGGGGTGGGGAAACCGGCACATTGAGACTTAGACCCGGCTGTTTTTTTCTCCACGATAGCTTTTCCCTGAATTGCTGTTGATTTTGGGTGTATAACTGTAAGACTGCTGTGCGCAGGGAGGAATTGCATCTGTGTTCTTGAGAAAACATCTTGTTCATGGTTCTGTGGTTATGCTTTTCGCCCTTCTGCTTTTCGCTATTAGCCTCGTGCTCTACGGCGATTCGGGACTCGTGAGTTTTGAACATGGAGTCGCAAGCGGCGATCCTCTGGATGACAGGGTTATTCTCTGGACTAGAGTCACTCCGCAGGAATCTCAGAGAAAAGTCAGAGTAAGAGTCGAAGTCGCTTCGGATGATGAGTTCAGAAGCATTGTTCACAACTCGGTTAAGAGCACCACGGCCGAGAGTGATTACACCGTCAAGATTGACATCAAGGGTCTTTTGGCCGAAACGGTCTATTATTACCGTTTTCGCTCAGGTGGGTCTGTATCCGCAATCGGCCGTACCAAGACCTTGCCCAGAGGCGATGTGGATTCAGTTAGTTTAGCGGTGTTTTCGTGCGCAAACTATCCTGCTTCTCATGGCGGTTACTTTAACGTTTACGGCCATGCGGCGAAAACGGCTGACGTCGATGCCGTAGTACACCTCGGCGATTATATCTACGAGTACGGCAAGGCGCCGGATTCTGGAAGCGATAATGCCGGGCGAACAGGCAGGGATTTTCCAGAATACAGCGATAAGGAAATCCTTACGCTTGACGATTACCGAAAACGTTACGCTCTATACAGGACTGATCCGCAGCTTCAGGCTCTCCATTCTGCGCATCCGTTCATCACCGTCTGGGATGATCATGAGGTCGCAAACGACGCCTATGTGGGTGGTGCGCAGAACCATAACGAAGGTGAAGGCAGTTTCGATGCGCGCAAAGAAGCTGCCCTTCGGGCCTATTACGAGTGGATGCCGGTTCGCCCAGTAGAAGAGAATGATTCCGGACGGGTCTACCGCAGTTTTTCTTTCGGAGGCCTGGTTGAACTTTTCATGCTCGATACCCGCCTTGCCGGACGGGAAAAGCAGCTTAGTTACAAAGATTATTTTGACCCTGATACAGGTTTTGACGCCCGGCGTTTTCGTGAGGATATTGGTTCTTCGGACCGAACGCTGCTCGGTCGGGATCAGCTTGTCTGGCTTCAGGGGGAGCTTGCCGGCTCAACTGCCGCCTGGCAGGTGCTGGGCCAGCAGGTGCTTATGGGCAGAATGAATATTCCCGCCGAAATAATTCCCGATCTCGGCAAACGTACACCGCAGATTGCGGGTCTTATCAATGAACTGACCGAGATTAAGAGGCAGACGCTGCAAGATGACCCTTCCGTGACTCAGGATGAACGGGGCCGTATAAATACGGTGCTTCCCTATAATCTTGATGCCTGGGACGGTTACCCAGCGGAGCGCGAAGCGGTGCTGGGCGCGGCCTACAGAGGGAACAAGAACCTCGTGGTGCTCGCCGGGGATACGCATAACGGATGGGCAAGCAATCTCAGGGACTTGAGAGGCAACCAAGTGGGGGTTGAGTTCGCAACACCCTCTGTGTCCTCGGGAGGCCTTGAGACTTACCTGAAACTTGAACCGCAGCAGGCCGAGGAGTTCGCCCGGGACCTGGAAGTGCTGATCGATGACCTCGTCTACTCAAACACAAAGAACCGCGGCTATATGATCGTAAGCTTTACTCCGGAAAAAGCGCAGTCGCGGTGGATATACGTGGATACCGTCAAACGTCCGGAATTCAGGGAACTAACTTCAAGTGAAAAGACCCTTGGCGTGCTTGCTGGAAGAGGAAACCGTAAGCTTGTTTCTGAGTAATCTGTATCTTCGGGAAACGCTCTGAAAAAGGAAAAACAGTTTTGCACGTGAGAAAATTCTGATCTTTAAATTTTTTAGTCCAAATCAAGTTTGATTTTGCGTACAATATAATTTGATGAGTCATTCAGCTCGCGAGGGGGTAACTACAATGCCTTTTAGAAAAGGCTTTTTCTTCGGCTTTGCCATACTGCTTCTCATGGGCATCTTGGCGGTTATGAGCTTTACCTCTTGTGGAGATTCCGGCAGCGGCGATTCCGGAGTCCCGGAGCTTGAAAAAGGAGTCTTCGCCCATGGAGTCGCAAGCGGCGACCCGCTTTCAGACAGAGTAATTCTTTGGACAAGAGTGAGTCTGCCTGAACCGCAGGAAACAGTTGAAGTCACGGTTGAAGTTGCCACGGATCGGGAATTTGCAAATCCTGTGATGCGAAGTCCTGTTACAAAAACTGCTACGGCTGAGCGGGATTACACTGTAAAAGTTGATTTTACTGGGCTTGAGGCTGGCACCGTTTACTACTACAGGTTTCGCGCGGACGGTGTTGAATCTCCGACTGGACGCACCAAGACTCTTCCCGAAGGTGATGTAAGTTCCGTTAAGCTTGCCGTGTTTTCATGTGCTAATTATGCTTCCGGCTACTTTAACGTCTACGGTCATGCCGCGAAACAAGATGATCTGGATGCCGTTTTGCATGTCGGGGACTATATCTACGAGTATGACACTGAGGGGTTAAGCTTTGAGAATTCGGGAGATATTGTAAGGCATCTGCCGGAAGATAACGATAAAGAGGTAGTAACCCTTGATGATTACAGGGGACGTTACGCTATTTACCGCTCAGATTCCCAGCTTCAGGCTGTTCACGCCGCGCACCCATTCATAGCGATATGGGACGATCATGAGGTCGCGAATAATTCCCACAAAGAAGGTGCGTCTAATCACGATGCCGGGGAAGGCGATTTTGAAGCGCGGAAAATGGCCGCCTTGCAGGCTTATTATGAGTGGATGCCGATTCGTGAGAACACGCAAGAGCGCGAGGCTGCCTACCGCAGTTTTTCTTTCGGAAACCTTGTGGGTCTTTACATGCTTGAGACCCGTTTAGTCGGGAGAGATGAACAGCTTGATTATCGAGATTACAGAGATTCGAAGACAAAAATGATTGATATGCAGATGCAGCAGAAGCTTGAGACAGACCTGCAGTCGCAAACTCTTTTGGGCGAGGATCAACTTGATTGGCTGCTTGGAGAGCTTGGCGGTTCAACTGCCACATGGCAGGTGCTGGGGCAGCAGGTTCTTATGGGCAGAATGACCCTTCCGGCTGAGCTGCTGATCCATTTGGAAGATCCATCAATAGACCTTGCTTCTGATATTTCTCAATTGACCGCAATTAAGATGCAGATATTGAGCGGTGCTTCTGTGTCCCCAGAGGACCGGGCGCGTATTGAAAATGTACTGCCTTACAATCTTGACGCCTGGGATGGTTATCCCAGTGACCGCGAAGCGATATTCGACGTGATTCACGAGACGGATAAGAACTTGGTGGTACTCTCAGGGGATACGCATAACGGATGGGCGAACAACCTTAAAGATGCAAATGGGAAACAGATAGGCGTTGAGTTCGCCGGACCTTCCGTAACGTCAGGCGGTATTGAAGATTTTCTGGGTCTGCCGGAACCACTTGCAGCGTCTTTTTCAGATGCTGTGGAGTTCCTGGTAGATGATCTCGTTTATTCAAACGCAAATGATCGGGGTTACCTGATTGTAGGCTTCACTCCACAAGGGGCTCGTTCTGAATGGATATACGTTGATACGGTCAATGAACTCGATTTCGATGAAAAGGGTTCCGCGTCTAAGGTTTTTAAAGTGCTTCCCGGTAAGGGAAATCGCAAGCTTGTTCCTGTTGATAATTAGGCTTGAGGCTGGATTTGATACTACAGTCGGCAAAGAAGCTTGACTTGAGACTTGAATCCGATTCTGTAATGGGAATCACTAATATTTTCGACAATTGAGCTACCCTCTCTGGTTTTTGTTTCAGGGGAAGATTAACTTACCTGAAGGGTTTCGGTTTTACAGGAGTGTGGAGAATTCCTGTGACGCGAAAAGCATCCGCACTCAGACGGTTTGCCTTTTATTGGGCAGGGCAGAAAAACCCGTCTTCTTCCACAAACCTTTTTATAATTTCAGCGCGAGGCCCTTCGGAGAAATCCTGTTTTGAATAAACAGGAATGCGGGTGCGGATTAAAAGCGGCCCCGGTTTGACTGCTTCCCCCTCTTCCGGCGCTCTTCCAAGACTTATTGAAGACAGAGAAACTACTTCGCCGTTTTTATCTATAATGGGCCCGCCGCTCATGCCGCCTTCAGCGAAGTGCGAGATGAATTCTGATACATATTCTGTTGACCGCGTGTAAACAGCGCCGACTCCCTGCGGGTAGCCTACGCTGTTGTATACATCTGCGGAACCTATAGCGACAAGAGGGTCTCCGCACTTAAGAGAAGAAGAGTCTTCCACTATTCTAAGCTTTTTATATCCTTTCAATGAGCCTAGTTCATTCATCTTTATAACCGCAATGTCGCATCCTTGATAGCTAAAATCCTGAAGCTGGGTTTTTTTAACGGTTCCAGAGAATCTCTTTCCGTCTTCTGTCTCTATTGTTGCGCTATAGCCTTGATTGGGAACCACATGCCCTACGGTGACGACTGTATCCTCGTCGTATATGAATCCGGAACCGTGATTTGCTCCAGAGGAGACTACCACGGTGGCTTGGCGTGCCTCTTTGTATACGGTCTGCATATGATCGAACTGATCAAGTGGGAACGGGCTGTATTCGTTGCCGAACTCATGTGAGGTTCTTTGCCACTCGTTGTTCCTGTACGCGCGATTTTCGTCCGGTTTTTCATCAGGAGGAATCATTTCAAAAACTTCCCTGATTTCCATCGGATTCGGTCCGTATGGAAGGCAATAAGGGTACGGTTGAACGAAAGCGTAGACCCAGAGATTTTCCGGAGACTTCCTGCGAACCTCAAGAGGCATGACGCCAAATGCTTCCGTGAGTATGCTTCTATAAGGTGGTCCACACTGAGCCGCGGATACAAGAGAAACCACTTCTCCGTCGCGATTAAATATGGGTCCTCCGCTCATCCCTCCGGAAAACGGCACCGCGTGATGAATCCTTTCGCCACCCCTGTATCCCCTTTCTGGCTCAAGGGCCGGCCCCGCGGAAACCGTCCATCCGCCAAGGCCTCTCAGTATGACAGGTGTTCCCATCCCCATCAGAAATTCGTTTCTTTCGGGGGTTTTTTCCGCTATCTTCAGGGGAACGGCGTCAATTTCCCGTTCAAGTTTGAGCAATGCCAGATCAGTTCCCGCTATCTCCTTATTGTCGCGATAGACGACTTCTACCGCCTCTATAATCTCACCTTCAAAAGTACGAATAAGTATCCTTTCTCCCGGGGTGCCGTCTACAACATGTGCGGCCGTAATGACATATTTCGGAGCTGCAAGCCACCCAGAGCCCACTGACCCGGTCAGGCTATCGCCTTTTCTGGTTTCTATTTCGAATACGGAGCGGCTTATCTTTCTTGCGGTATCGTAATCTTCTTCCGTGGGAGATATGTCGACTCCGTATTCACGCGAGAAATCACGGCTGAACACCTTGGGATAATAATTCTCTCTTTTTTTGCCGGAACGTCTCTGTTCGTTTCTCTGGGAAGTAAGGTCGCATTCCAGTTTGCGGACAGTTATGGAGTAATTGTCTCCGCCGCCGCATGACCCTGATACAAAAGCACCAAGCATAAGCAGGGCAGGGAGAAAGATTCCAAGCAGTCTGTGTTTTGGCTTTCGCACTCGTTGTTTGCCTGATAAGCCTCTCGGCATCGTTTCCGTATTCAGGTCAGGTATATATTCTCCTGAAAAGTAACCTTGTCGGGACCTGCTTGCTGGGTCTTGCTACAGGCCGACGCGATTTTCAAGTTTTCCGATCCTCTCGATTTCAACTTCCACTGCGTCTCCCGGCTTCATGGGACTTACCCCTGAGGGAGTTCCAGTTGCTATTATGTCTCCGGGAAGAAGGGTCATCACTTTTGGGCATCTCTAAAAATATCCCTGTATATTCAGTTAAACTTTAAACAGTAAAAAAGTATATCTACATGCCCCCCCCGTCAAATTGCAGGGCGGAAGGCGTAGATAGAGTAAAGCCGGAGGCAGGAAAGTGGAACAACTGGATTTCGGAGAAGAGGGCAGGTACGTGAAGCTGGATCACAAGAAAGACCCTTTGGTCAAACTCAACGCGATTATCCCGTGGGAACTGTTCCGTCCCCGCCTCAGGCAGGTGTGGCGGGAGCCCGAGAGGAAACGCAAGTCTCCCGCGGGACGCAAACCCTGGGACGAGATAGTGATGTTCAAGACGATAATTCTGTGCGCTCTTTATAATCTGTCGGACGATCAGGTTGAATACCAGATATTGGATCGTTTGTTGTTCACAAGGTTCCTGGGGCTTGAGCTTAAAGACAATGTTCCCGACGCCAGAACGGTATGGTTCTACAGGGATAAGCTTGCCCAGGCGGGGGTTATGGAGGAGTTGTTTGCGGACTTTGACGGTTATCTTGGCCGTAAGGGACTCAAGGCCATGGGAGGCCAGATAATACACGCTTCCATAGTTTCTGTGCCGAAGCAGAGGAACACAAGGGATGAGAATGAGAGTATCAAGAAGGGGGAAGCGCCTGAGCAGCAGGGAGAGAACCCTTCCAGGGGGTCTCAGAAGGATACCGACGCGAGATGGACAAAGAAGCGAGGAGTGAGTTATTACGGTTACAAAAACCATGTGAATGTGGACGCGAAGAACAAGTTCATAAGAGGGTACAAGGTAACCGACGCGTCTGTGCATGACAGCAGGGTGTTTGAAGAGATGCTGGATGAAGGAAACGGGGGCAATGGAGTATGGGCTGACAGCGCATACAGGTCAAAGGAGACCGAAGAGATTCTTGAGGAGCGAGGTTACAGAAGCTATGTGAACCGCAAGGGTTCTCGGAACAGGCCGCTTGGGAAGTGGGCAAAGCGTGCGAACAGGATTTATTCCGTGGTGAGGGTGAGGGTTGAGCATGTGTTCGGGGCTCAGAGCAACGATATGGGAGGGAGACTTTTGCGTAGCATAGGGATTGTGAGGGCCAAGGCGAATATAGGGCTTAAGAATCTTGCTTACAACATGAGGAGGCTGGCTTATCTTGAAGGGGCGGGGTGACAGAAGGGGCAAAGAGAGTAAGACAGCATGAGAAAATGGACTGAAAACCTTCTGTAAGGGAAAAGTAATTCAGACTGAGGATGCGAGTAAGGCCTTCAGTTCGTAATCTTGAGTTGAAAACCTATTTTTAGAGATGCCCTAATAATTATGTAACTTGGAACCCAGTAGTTTCCAAAACTGCTCTTATAAATGTACAATTTACTTTAGAGTTGTAGTTAAGGAGAAATGTTATGAAAAGTTTTCGAGGTTTTATGCTCACCTTGAGCATGGTGCTGGCTGTAATGGTCTTTCTCTCCGGCGTTCCCGCTTTTGCGGATGCCGACGGGTCTCACAATGATCCTCAAACAACGGCCCAGCAGGCGGCTTCTGCTAATGATGAAGCTACAATGAAGGATTTCGTTCTGCACGCGAAACGGCACCTGGATGCAGCTGTTTCAGACGGGGGGGGGGAGCTTTCGGCATTCTTCAGAGAAATGAGGCAAAGAGAAGAATGGAATGATAAAGAGGGCTCGGTATACTTGATCACACTGAACCGTCAGGGCAGCGTGACAAATCACGGGCTTTATACCAGTTCCTTGTTTAATGATTCCTTGCTCAAGCTTCCAACTGTAGACAAGCTTTTTTCCATGCTTGGGACTGCTCAGGGTGACCCGGTCTGTTTTGAGTATGAGCATTATAAGGATAGATCTTCAAGGTGGACCTGTGCCGTTGAATATGACACTGTTCTTCAAGGGGCAGGGAAAAGTATCTTGATTGCTGGTTTTGATCACGATAAAAACGATCAGAACATAGTTCGCCTTGAATGTGGCGATTATACTCCCGCCGTAACGGCAAAAGACGTAACCGCGAGCCAATTCATAAGTGAAAGCCAAAGCCAAGAAACCCTAAGGGCCTTTGTAAAGGAGGCAATTAAGAGGATAGCTGACTTGGCTGGGGAATCTTCCGGAGGGGACTTGAGAAGTGCTCTTGCAAAAATGGGATGTCTCGGAAAAGAGGGGGTTTGGAAATCTGGTTCCGTATACCTGTTTGTTATGAGAGACAGAGCCACTGGGGCTCCTACGGTGATTATTAACGGAAACAATCCGGAGCTTACCGGCAATGATTTTGTAGATATTCTCGATGAGGATGGAATTGATGTTGGAGCTGCGATACTTGAGATTGCGGGAGAAACCGGAGCAGGAGGCTTCGTTGAGTACAAATGGGACAACCCACTCATAGAAGAGGATGATCTGACTATACCTGGGATGTCCCCTGGAACATCACCCAAGATCAGTTATGTCGAAGGAGTTTCATTCCCCGTGAGGCCGGATACAGTTTTCATCTTCGGTTCCGGTATTTATAAGCCGCTTGAAGCGACGGACAGTGGAACCAGTGATAACGATGACGGATGTGCAATTGCGGGGACGAGTGGTAACCTTGCTGGTACCGTTTTCAACCTGTTTTTGATAGTATTTTCCTTCTGCATTGCCTTTTGGTGGAATGGCCAGTCAAGAAAGTAAACCGAATCTTCACAAGATGCTTTCTTATGTGTGGAGATCGTTTTTAGATCGTTATGCGAGTCTGTGTTGAATTCAGCCGGAACATTTTGAAGTGCAGTGGCAGAGTCGGATTTCATTGACAGACTTGCAGAAAGCGGGATGATACTGGATGGTTTGTTTCTAAACCGTTTTTAGTGGACTCGGAGTTTGAGTTTGCTGTTAAAGAGGAAGGTAAAAACCTATGGCCAGAATTACAATTGAAGACTGCTTAGAGAAAGTTGAGAACAGGTTCGCTCTTTCCATCGCGGCGATGAAAAGAGCAAGCCAGATATCCAAGGGAGCTACAATAGTGGCGTCTGAGAACGATGACAACAAGCATGTTGTTTCGGCATTAAGAGAGATAGCCGAAGGAAAGGTAAACGTCATATATCCCAAGGATAGAGATAATTACTGATTGCGCACGTAGTTCCGTGCGGTTTTAACCCGCGCGTAGCGAGGTAAAGATCTTTTTATGCTCTCGGTAGGCATAGACGCGGGAGGAACTTTCACCGATTTTGTTTTCTTCGATGGAAAGCGAATATCGGTAAACAAGATTCCTTCCACTCCCCGCGATCCTTCGATAGCAGCACTAAACGGACTTAAAACCCATCCCGTTGAGTTCTCCCGCATATCAGAAATTATCCACGGAACCACCGTAGCCACAAACGCTCTTCTGGAACGGGAAGGGGCGAAGACCTGCCTTGTCACCACAAGGGGTTTTGAAGACGTAATCGAGATCAGAAGGCAGAACAGGGATAAACTGTACGATCTGCTATGGAGTCCTGCCGCCCCTCTTGTGCCCCCGGAACTCAGGTTCGGTGTTTCCGAGAGAACGGATTACCGCGGCTGCGTGCTTGTTCGTCCGGATGAAGCTGAAGTAGAGGAAGTAAAGGAGGGGATATCTTCTCTAGGTGTTGAGGCGATAGCGGTTTGTTTTCTCCACTCTTACGCGAATCCTGAAAACGAACGTAGGGTTGCTGCCGCGCTCGCTGAATTAGGCGTCCCGATTACCCTCTCCTCGGAACTCGTCGCGGAATTCAGAGAGTATGAAAGGACTTCGACGACGGTCCTTAATTCCTACCTGATTCCAAAAGTGAGCAAGTACATGCATTCGCTCTCGCGCCGCCTCGAGGGAAAGTCTCTCTCCATCATGCAGTCAAACGGCGGGGTTATTTCTGCCGAGCAGGCGGCCGAGGAGCCTGCAAAAATAGTCCTTTCCGGTCCCGCCGGGGGAGTGATCGGGGCTTTTGAGATATGCGCGCTTTCCGGAAGAAAGAAAATTATTACCTACGACATGGGGGGAACTTCGACAGACATATCCCTTTGCGACGGCAAAGTAAGCTTTACGACTGAAAACACCTTGGGTGGTGTCGCGCTTAAGGTGCCGATGATAAACCTCTCGACCATAGGGGCCGGGGGTGGTTCAATCGCTTACATTGCCGAGGGGGGCATCCTCAAGGTCGGACCGCGAAGCGCCAGCGCTGATCCGGGCCCCGCGTGTTACGGGAAAGGAGTTCTGCCGACCGTAACAGATGCCAATATAGTTCTCGGGAGAATGGATCCCGGATGGTTTCTGGGGGGCGAGATGAAAATATATCCGGAAAGGTCCTTTGAAGCGATTCGCTCTCTCGCCCCGGATCATCCTGCGGAGGAAGTCGCCGAATCTGTAATCAGGATTTCAAATTCAAACATGGAAAAGGCCCTTCGCGTGATATCGGTCGGGAAGGGGTACGATCCGAGAGAATTTTCGCTTGTCTCCTTTGGCGGCGCGGGAGGTCTTCACGCCTGCGAGCTTGCCCGCTCCCTTGGTATACGGGAAGTCGTGTTTCCCCGAAATCCCGGAGCGCTCTCCGCCTACGGGATGCTTCTTGCCGATTCCTTCAAGGATTACGGAATCACGTTTTTCTCCTCAGCGGATGAGGATCATCTTGTGGAGATGGACCGAAAATTCACGGATCTCGAAAGGCTCGCGTGCGAGGACCTCGAAAGAGAGGATCTGAAGTTCGAAAAGCGTGTTGACGCTAGGTACCGAAGGCAGTCCCATGAACTGACTATTTCCTACAGTGATTCCATGGCTTCGGATTTTCACCGCGAGCATGAAAGAGTTTACGGATACAGGAAGGAATCTTCCGTCGTCGAGATAGTGACCCTGAGACTTAGGGCTTATATGCCGGAGCGAAAAATAGATATTCTTCCCGCTTCTGCTGTGGAGACAGAGCCTCGGTTCTTCACAAAGGAAGTGATTTTTGAGGGCAAGAGCATTAAGGCCGGATGCTGCGAAAGGGAAAAACTCCGGCCGGGTTCTCAATTTGAAGGTCCCTGCATTCTCTATGAGAGAACCGCCACCGCTTTTATCCCTCCCG
Organism: Candidatus Dadabacteria bacterium; assembly: GCA_022827275.1. Lineage (GTDB taxonomy): Bacteria > Desulfobacterota_D > UBA1144 > Nemesobacterales > Nemesobacteraceae > Nemesobacter. Next base: position 23,099 of record JAJDTG010000018.1, read on the forward strand.
ATACCGCCTGCGAAGTGGACGACTACGGGAGCATTATAGTGACCCTCAATCCGTAAGAGTTTTTTTTGATGGACGCGATGAGCATGCGAGAGGAAATAAGAAAGGTCCTGGATCCTCCGGGAACCCAGCTTGGTCCCGAAGAGGGAGTTCTGGCATCCGCCGTGCTGGTTATGCTCTGCGAGCGGGGCGGAGATTATGGAATATGGTTTATAAGGAGAACTGAATACAGGGATGATCCTTTTTCGGGGCACGTGGCCTTTCCGGGGGGAAAGAAAAAGCAAAGTGACTCGACTCTTCTTCATACGGCTTTTAGGGAAGTCGGAGAGGAGCTTGGTTTTGACGCCGGGAAGGAAGTAGAGATTCTCGGGGAAATGGATTTTGTGCGTCCTTATACCCCTTCTGTCAGACAGTACGCGGTAAAGCCTTTTGTAGCGATGATAAATGACAAAGTAGAGTTTGTTCCCAATTATGAAGTGTCGGAATTTTTCTGCGTTCCGGTTTCCCACTTGGTTAACCCAAAAAACAGGGATGTAAGGGAAAGAAAACGGGATGGGGAAATAATAGATGATTACGTCTTTTCTTACCGCAATCACATAATATGGGGACTTACTGGGAGAATACTTAACGAATTCTTCAAGAAAACTTCGGCGTGTTTCACGATGTGAGAGAATATCAGGAGTTTTTTATACATCTTGATTCCTTCTCCAGACTTTCATTTGTGTCAGTTGTTTTGATCTAACTAACATAAAATTCCATTTATGTTAGTTGCCCTCTTGTAAGTTCCATCTATGTTAGTTATTTTGACCTAGCTAATATAAAACACAGTTTGCGTTAGTTAGGGGCTTGTCATGGAGAAGAAAAAGCGCATTGGCACATATCTCAGAAGTTCAGTTGTAGCGGGAGAGTATTATGATTCCTATGTTCCCAAGCCTCTGCCACCTGAACCGCCTCTTGACATGAGGGAACTTTACCCTTTGCTTGACCGGGCAAATGCGGCGCTGGGACGGCTTGACGGAATGAGTACGGTTTTGTCCGACGCGTCGCTTTTTCTCTATATGTATGTTCGCAAGGAGGCTGTGCTTTCTTCGCAGATTGAAGGGACGCAGTCTTCTCTGTCTGATTTGCTGTTGTTTGAAACCTCGAAGGCTCCCGGTGTTCCCATGGACGAAGATGTCACCGCGGTCTCACGTTATGTTTCTGCAATGAAATACGGTCTTGACCGAATGGAGGAACTTCCGCTTTCCCTGCGCCTTATTCGTGAAATTCACTCCAAACTCATGGATGGCACGCGGGACGGCCATGTGCGTCCCGGTGAGTTCCGTACTTCGCAGAACTGGATAGGAGGTTCAAGACCTAGAAACGCGCGTTTTGTTCCACCTCCCGCCGAGAAGCTGATGGAGTGCCTTGGAAGCCTTGAGAATTTTCTCCACGACGACACGGTGAAACTGCCTGTTCTTGTCAGAGCGGCTTTGGTCCACGCGCAGTTTGAGACTATTCATCCATTTCTTGATGGAAACGGGCGTGTTGGCCGACTTCTCATAACTCTCATTCTCTGTGCTCATGGGATTCTTAAGGAGCCTCTTCTTTATCTGAGCCTCTATTTCAAAACCAACCGCCGGGCTTACTATGATCACCTGCAATCCGTAAGAGAGACGGGGGACTGGGAGGCATGGACCGGGTTTTTTCTGGAAGGTGTGATTGAGACGGCCGGTCAGGCAACTGAAACGGCGAGGGCTGTTATGGATCTGTTCGAAAGGGACAAGTCTCGCATTGAAGTGTCCGGCAGATCGACTCCCGGAGTCTTAAGGATACATGATTGCCTCAAGCGCTTTCCCGTCAGCAATACGACCGGAATCAGGGAGTTCTGCGGAGTTTCGCTGCCCACCGTGCTTCGTTGCCTGCGCAGTCTTGAATTCTTGGGGGTCGTAAAGGAGGTTACGGGCAGGGACCGCCATAAGATCTTTGTGTACAGAGAGTATCTTGATATTCTCAACCGGGGCACCGAACCGATTTCTTAACTTGTCGCCCATGTGGAGTCTTTTTCCTGTATTTAAATATGTTAGGATATTCGTGTAGAATTTCCAAAATCTGAAAACGGCGGTGATTAAGACTAATGGCTGCAGTTAACAAGGCTATAATACTTGGCAATCTGGGAAGAGACCCGGAAGTAAGGTACACGACGGACGGAAAGGCGGTCACCAATTTCTCGGTTGCTACGACAGAGAAATGGAGAGACAGGGACGGAAATTCCCAGGAACGCACCGAGTGGCACAGGGTAGTGGTGTTTGACAGGCTCGGAGAGGTATGCGGCGAGTATCTTTCCAAGGGAAGTTCCGTTTACGTGGAGGGTTATCTGAGAACCCGTTCATGGGACGACAGGGAAGGAAACAAGAGGTATACGACCGAGATCGTGGGAAGAACCGTGCAGTTCCTCTCCCCTAGAGGAGAGAGCGGAAGGCAAGGCGGCGGGGCGCCCCCGGCTGAAGATGACTTCTCCTACGAAGAGGGCGCCGGCATGACGGACGACGACGTCCCGTTCTGATTCTTTTGGTCTTTACTGACACATTAAGTTTATGTCTCTGGCCGTTATAATCCTGGCGGCGGGAAAGGGAGTCCGCATGAATTCGCAACTCCCCAAGGTGCTGCACCCCATCCTGAAAAAACCCATACTGCGCTATGTCCTTGCGACGGCGCAGAAGATGGAACCCGAGAAAATAGTGCTTGTACTGGGACGTGACTCGGAGCTCGTGAAGGGAGAGATCTCGGATTACCCGGTGGAGACAGTCATTCAGGAACCGCAGCTTGGAACCGGGCACGCGGTTTTGTGCTGCGAGGATGCGTTTCAGGATTTTTCGGGAGACATTCTCATACTAAGCGGAGATGTTCCCGCAATAAGTTTTTTTTCTCTGCGTGAGTTTACGGATTCTCACGCGAAAAACGGAGCGGACCTCTCATTAATGTCCACTCTGGTGGAGAACCCCGGCGGATACGGGAGAGTATTGAGGAATGCCGACGGGGAAGTGCTTCGCGTTGTTGAGGACAAAGATGCCACGGCGGACGAGAAGAAGGAAAATGAGATAAATGCAGGTATTTACTGCGTAAATTCTTCCTTTCTCTGGGAGAGTTTGGGCGGACTTGATAGTGAAAACAGCCAGGGAGAGTATTACCTGCCAGGGATTGTGGATCTCTGCATTTCCCGCAAACGCAGACTTTTGGCTTTTACCTTGGCAGATCCAAAGGAGGTGTCCGGAGTGAACAGCAGAGAGCAACTCGGCGAGGCGGAAAAAACCATGAGACAGGCAATAAACCGTCGCCACATGGAAAACGGGGTTACCATAGAGGATCCCGAAACCACCTACATATCAGACTCTGTCAGCATAGGGAGGGATACAACCGTGTGTCCTAATACCTATATTTACGGCGAAACCAGTATCGGCGATGGCTGTCGCATAGGGCCGTCTGTATACATTGAAGATTCACGTATAGGAAACAATGTCGAGATAAGGTTTTCCTCTTATCTTACGGGGTGTGAAGTCGAAAACGGCGTCGTGATGGGTCCTTTCTGTCATCTGCGGCCCGAAGCCAGGATAAAAGACGGGGCCAAGCTCGGCAACTTCGTTGAGATAAAGAAATCGGAAATAGGGGTTGGCTCCAAGGTCCCGCATCTCTCCTACGTGGGAGATGCTGATATCGGCGACGGAGTTAATATCGGTGCCGGAACCATCACCTGCAACTACGATGGGGTAAACAAGCACAGGACTGTGGTCGAGGATCGCGCTTTCATAGGAAGCGATACCATGCTTGTCGCGCCGATCAGGGTTGGAAAAGAGGCCACTACGGCTGCGGGTTCCACGATAACGAAAGACGTTTCCCCGGGTGCTCTGGCCATAGAACGTGCCGGGCAGAAGGAAATAACCGGCTGGGCGGAGAGAAAACCGGTGAAGAAGGAGAAATCCTGAAATGTGCGGAATAGTAGCATACGTAGGAAGTTCGGATAGAACCAAAAGTGTCCTCTGCGAAAGCTTGGGGAGATTAGAGTACAGGGGTTACGATTCTTCCGGGATATGTTTTGTCGAAAACGGCCGCTCCCGTGTCATAAGAAGCGAGGGCAAGCTTGAAAATCTTTTCACCAAGCTAAAAGACTGCGAAGTGACTTCTTCACTCGGCATCGCTCACACCAGATGGGCTACCCACGGCGGTCCCTCGGAGCGAAACGCCCACCCCCAGGTATCCGGTCCGATAAGTGTAGTGCATAACGGAATAGTGGAGAACTACACAGAGCTTAAAGAGGAACTTACTGCTGCAGGTTATAAATTCCGCTCCGATACTGATACAGAGGTCATCTCTCATCTGATCCGCGATTTTACGGAAAAGGGAAGCTCCCTTCTTGAATCAACGAGAAAAACCTTCGAGAAAGTAGAGGGCTCTTACGCGGTGGCAGTCATGTCGGATGCAGAACCCGGAAAGATAATAGCCACTAGGCGTTTCTCTCCTCTTATAATAGCGCGCAACGGAAGCGAATCTTTTCTGGCTTCAGACATACCCGCGATTCTTCCCTACACGAGGGAATTTATTTTCCTTGAGGATAACGATTTCGTGGTTCTTGACGAAAATGGTGTTTCCATAACCGACGCCGCCGGCAGGAACGTTAGCAGAGACCCGACGGTTGTGGACTGGGACCCTTCGGTAACTGAGAAGTCAGGCTATCGCCATTACATGCTGAAGGAAATTTTCGAACAGCCCTCGGCCATCTTCGATACGCTCCGGGGAAAATTCACGGCGGACATGAGGAAAGTGGTTTTTGAGGATCTGGATCCCGCGCTTTTGCGAAACACGCAGAGAATCATTGTCGCGGCCTGCGGCACTTCCTACCACGCTTCCCTTATAGGGAAGTACATGATAGAGGAAGTGGCCGGAGTGAATACCCAGGTGGAGCTTGCATCGGAGTTTCGACACAGAAATCCGGTCGTTGGCCCCGACACCCTTTTTATTGCGGTTTCTCAGTCGGGCGAGACCGCGGACACCTCTGAAGCACTTCTAAAGGCCAAGGAACTCGGTATGAACTCAATCGGAATAACGAACGTTGCGCTGAGCAAAATCTCAAGAGAGTCTGACTGTGTCATAGCTACAAAGGCGGGGCCTGAGATCGGGGTCGCCTCCACGAAGTCTTTCACGACGCAGGTAATGGCGTTCTATCTTCTTTCCGTATATCTCGCGATTTTAAGGAAGGCGATTGATTCAGAAAGGGCGAAGCAGCTGATAGCCGATGCCATATCGGTTTCAAAACTCCAGCAGGAATCTCTTGGACTCGATGAACGTCTCAGGGAACTTTCAAGAGATTTTTACGGTTACAGGAATTTTATATATATGGGCCGGGGAATTAACTACCCCGTGGCTCTTGAGGGAGCTCTTAAGCTCAAAGAGGTTTCATATATCCACGCCGAAGGGTATGCCGCCGGGGAGATGAAGCACGGCCCCATAGCTCTTATAGACAGGAATATGCCCGTTGTGTTTATAGCTCCGGAGGAGGATGTATATTACAAAAAGCTCCTTGGAAACTTTCAGGAGATAAAGGCTAGGGGAGGGCGAATTATTTTCATAACTTCGGATAGAGAGCTTCGGCTTCCCGATGAAAGGGACAGGAAGATAATGATTCCGAAAAGCTCTTACCTTGTAAGCCCGATGGTATCGGTCATCCCCGTTCAGTTTATGGCTTATCACATAGCCAATATTCTGGGGACGGATGTTGATCAGCCGAGGAATCTGGCCAAGGTTGTCACGGTTGAATAATGTCACGTCTTTGCTGTGCACAATGATGTTCTTGCATCTAAATTTTATAAGAGGTTTCAAATGAAAGTACTTGTCGTCGGAGGCGGCGGGAGGGAGCATGCCCTCTGCTGGAAAATAAGCCAAAGTCCTCTTGTGGAGAAAACCTACTGTGCTCCAGGAAACGCCGGGATAAGCCGCCATGCGGAGTGTGTGGCTATCGGTGTTGGAGACTTCGATTCGCTTGCGCAGTTTGTCAAAGAAGAGTCAGTGGACCTTACTGTTGTGGGCCCCGAACAGCCTCTTTGCGAAGGAATAACCGATTTCTTTGAAAAAGAGGGTCTTTTGGTTTTTGGTCCCTCTAAGGCTGCGGCGGAGCTTGAGGGAAGCAAGAGTTTCTCAAAAAACCTGATGAAGAAATACGGAATTCCAACCGGAGAATATTCCGTGTTCACCGATATCGGACAGGCGATTGACAAAGTAAGGGAAAGTGAGCCCCCTTTCGTAGTGAAGGCCGATGGTCTTGCCGCCGGCAAAGGTGTTATCATATGCGCTTCTCAGGCAGAGGGCGAGGAGGCGCTTCGCTCAATGATGGAGCATGGAGCGTTTGGCGAGGCAGGGACGAAGGTTGTAATAGAGGAATTTCTTACGGGCGAGGAGGCTTCCTTTTTTGCCTTTACCGATGGAAAAAACGTACTTCCTCTTGAGCCTTCTCAAGACCATAAGCCAATTTTTGACGGAGACAAGGGACCGAACACAGGAGGCATGGGGGCTTACACCCCTGCCCCGGTGGTTACCGATCAGCTTAGGCAGAGAATAATTGACGAAGTCATGGTTCCAACCGTGGGGGCGATGAAATCCGAAGGGAGAACTTACAGGGGAATTCTCTACGCAGGATTGATGATAAAGGACGATGACCTCAAGGTGCTTGAATTTAACTGCCGCTTCGGCGACCCCGAAGCCCAGCCTCTTCTTATGAGAATGGAATCGGACATCGTTCCTATTCTTTATTCAATAGCCCAGGGCGAGATGAAGGCGGATCCTATAGAGTGGAAAGAAGGCTTCTGCGTGTGCGTTGTCATGGCTTCTAAGGGATACCCGGGAAGCTACGACAAGGGGGTTGAACTTAAAAAACTCATGGATTTCGCCGATACCCGCGAGACTGTGATTTTTCACGCGGGGACCGCTTTTTCCGAGGAAAAACTTGTTACAAGCGGCGGCAGGGTCCTGGGAGTTACCTCCCTTGGCGATACCATAGAAGAATCCATACGGAGTGCATATAAGGCCGTCGATTCCATTTCCGATGAAAATCTGATCTACAGAGCGGATATAGGGAAGAAGGCGCTTTTGCGGATCGGTCGCTGATGTGTCTTGAATATGTCCGCCTTAGTAGAAATCCCGGACCCATGAAAGTTAAGTCTTTTCGGGCTCTTTGAGGGAAGCTGCAACCATATTCTAGGCAGCGTTTAGTAAAGTTTATACAGCCCCAAAATTTTTTATTGAAAACCTGTTTTCTTTCTGTAATATAGTGCTTCCCTCGATTTGGGATTTAGCGGTTTTTTTCCGTTCTTTCATTTGACATCCGTCTGTTATTAAGCTTATAATGATCGGATTACCCAAATTTAGGGAAAGGATGATTTTATGCCTACGATAAGCCAGTTGCTCAACAAGGGAAGAGAGACGGTTAAGAAGAAAAGCAAGGCCAGAGCTCTTCAGAGATGTCCCCAGCGAAGAGGGGTTTGTGTGAGGGTTTACACCACCACCCCAAAGAAGCCTAACTCCGCGCTCAGGAAGGTCGCTAGGATAAGGCTTACAAACGGCATAGAGGTCACAGGGTACATACCCGGGGAAGGACACACGCTGCAGGAGCACTCCGTTGTGCTCGTCAGGGGGGGCAGGGTGAAAGATCTTCCGGGAGTTAGATACCACATAGTCAGGGGAACTCTTGACTCAACTGGAGTTGAGAACAGAAGAAACGGGAGATCCAAGTACGGAGCCAAAAAGCCTAAGTAACGGGCGGGAAGCAGCAGATGCCGAGAAAAGGTAGGGTAGCAAGAAGAAAACTGGCTCCGGATTCAAGAACCGGAGACCTGATAGTCGCCAAGTTTATAAACAGCCTTATGTACGACGGCAAGAAGAGCAAGGCGGAAAAAATCTTCTATGATTCTCTTGACAGGATAAAAGAGAAAACCGGAAAAGACCCGCTTGAAGTCTTTCACGACGCTCTTGACAAGATAAAGCCCTCGGTCGAGGTAAGGTCAAGGCGCGTCGGCGGAGCCAACTACCAGGTTCCCATGGAAGTGAGTTCTTTCAGAAGGCAGTCCCTTGGGATCAGGTGGCTCATAAATTCCTCCCGCTCAAGATCAGAAAAATCGATGGTAGACAGGCTTTCTTCAGAAATAATTGATGCCCATAACAACAGGGGCAACGCTGTGAAGAAGAAAGAGGATGTTCACAGAATGGCTGAGGCCAACAGGGCCTTTGCGCACTACAGGTGGTAATTCCCCGGAGGATTAAGGTGTCAGGACAGATATTCCCCATAGACAGGGTGAGAAACATCGGAATTGTTGCTCACATAGATGCTGGCAAGACCACTACTACTGAGAGAATACTCTTCTATACTGGCATAACCTACAAAATCGGTGAGGTGCACGAAGGTGCGGCGACCATGGACTGGATGGAGCAGGAACGCGAAAGGGGTATCACCATTACTTCAGCTACCACTACGTGCTTCTGGAATGACTGCAGAATAAACATCATAGATACTCCCGGCCACGTTGATTTCACCATAGAGGTTGAAAGATCGCTCAAGGTGCTTGACGGAGCGGTGGTTGTGTTTGACTGTGTCGGAGGAGTCGAACCTCAGACCGAGACGGTTTGGGGACAGGCCGACCGTTACTCTGTTCCAAGGATGTGTTTTGTGAACAAGATGGACAGGATCGGAGCGGACTTCTACAGGGTCGTGGACCAGATAGTTGAGAGACTCAGTGCCAATCCCGTGTGTCTTCAGATTCCTTGGTTTGACGGTGATGAGTTCACCGGAATAGTTGATCTGATAAGGATGAAAATGGCGGTCTGGGACGGGGAGAGCCTTGGGGCCAAGTTTGAATTCATAGATATTCCCGAGGACACGAAAGAGCAGGCGGCCGAATACAGGGAGAAACTTATAGAGGCTCTATCGGATAACGACGAGGAGATAATGGAGCTTTATCTCGACGGAGAGGATGTTCCCGAAGAGATGATCCGGAAATCCATAAGACGACAGACAATCGACGCGGCAATAGTTCCGGTGATGCTGGGATCGGCTTTTAAGAATAAGGGAGTGCAGCTCCTGCTAGATGCCGTTGTGGAATACATGCCCGCTCCCGTGGATCTGCCACCGGTAAAAGGCATTCATCCCAGGACCGATGAGGAAATCGGGAGAAAACCCGACAAAGAAGAACCCTTCTCCGCGCTTGCGTTTAAGATCATGTCGGACCCGTTCGTCGGCCAGCTTACCTACCTTCGGGTTTATTCCGGGAAACTAAAATCAGGCACTACCGTCTACAATTCATCCAATCTTAAGAATGAAAAAATAGGAAGGCTTCTTCGCATGCACGCGGACAAACGCGAAGATATAAAAGAGATTGAGGCCGGTGGTATAGCGGCCGCGGTTGGGCTTAAGAACACTCTTACGGGTGATACCCTGTGCTCGGATTCAAATCCCGTGATACTTGAGAGTCTTCATATCTCGGATCCGGTCATCTCGATTGCCATAGAGCCTAAGTCAAACGCCGACCAGGAGAAACTCGGTCTTTCGCTTAGCAAGCTTGCCATGGAGGATCCCTCCTTCAAGGTGAAAACCGATGAGGAGACCCGTCAGACGGTGATTTCCGGCATGGGTGAGCTTCACCTTGAGATAATCGTCGACAGGCTTAGAAGGGAGTTCAAGGTCGATGCGAACGTAGGGAGGCCTCAGGTCGCTTACAGGGAGACGATAACCGCTACCTCTCAAACCGAAGGGAAATACATAAGACAGACCGGTGGGCGCGGTCAGTACGGTCATGTGAAGATAAGGGTGGAGCCTCTTGAGAGGGGCGAAGGATTTCAATTCAATGATCAGATAAAGGGAGGGGTGATTCCCAAGGAGTTTATTCCCGCTGTGCAGAAGGGAATAGTCGAGGCCATGGAGACCGGGGTTGTATCCGGGTATCCGGTAGTCGACGTGGCGGTCACTCTTTACGACGGTTCTTTTCACGATGTAGATTCCTCGGAGATCGCCTTTAAGATTGCCGGTTCAATGGCATTTAAGGATGCGATCCATAAATCTTCTCCGGTTGTACTTGAGCCTGTAATGAAACTTGAGGTAGTTGTTCCTGAAGCTCACATGGGAACCGTCATAGGTGATCTGAGCTCAAGGCGCGGAAGAGTAAGCAGTACGGAAATGAGAGGTGCTATGCAGGCGGTAAAGGCGGAAGTTCCGCTTGGCGAAATGTTCGGTTACGCGACCCACTTAAGGTCAATGACCGAAGGTAGGGGTTTGTTCACTATGGAATTCTCCCATTATTTTGCCCTGCCCGCCAACATAGCCGAAGAGTTAAAACAGGCAGCCAATGTCAGTTGATATTTTTATGTTTTTTTTAACAAGGAGGTCAGCAAGAGATGTCTAAGGCGAAGTTTGAGAGGGGGAAGCCGCATTTAAACATAGGGACGATAGGTCATGTGGATCATGGCAAGACGACGTTAACGGCGGCGATAACGAGCATATTGTCAAAGCGAGGGCAGGCG
>JAJDTG010000008.1 GCA_022827275.1 Candidatus Dadabacteria bacterium
GATGACATGGGTCATGTGGTATACTCGACACCGTTTGAGTACACGATGCGTCACAGGTTCCTGCTGCCGCAGTATAGCCAGGGATAATGGCGAAGAGCCGGTGTCTTAAGACACTGAGTTCTTGATGAGTAATAAGAAAGAGGAGGGAAGCCGTAATGGTTATCCCTCCTCTTTTTTTTTATCTGCTGCTTAACGCCAGAGAGGGTTGAATACTAATCCAGAGAGGATTTTGGGATAGAAGTAGGTGGTCTTGTGAGGCATTTTGGTTCCGTCGAGAACCACTTTGAATATGTCTTCTGATTTTAGCTTGGGAAGAAGAAATCCGGCTTCAAACTCCCCGTTGTGCACATTCTCGAATACTTCTTCCGGGAACTTGGAGTATTGTACACCCGCCTTCTCTTCTTCTATCAGTGCTCCGAACACCTGACTGTGAAGAATTATCACGGCGAGGTTCTCATAGTCTTTTCCACGTGTCGCCTTGGGAGTAAGCCTGAAAGTTCTCTCGGGGTCCTTGGTTACGACGGATATCTGGTCCGGGCCGAGATCAAGCGAGCGCTCTAGCGCAATTCTCTCGACTTCGAAATCTTCCCGCAGATTGTCTATCAGTTTATCCCCGACTTTTCTTGCTATTCTGTGAGTGGGGTTGATTATAAGTCCCTGACCTTCTCCGCGTGAGAGATAGGTCATTACGTAGTCCCAGGGCATCGGTCCTGATTCTTCCCCCGTCTCTTTTCTCTTCAGGTTTCTGAAGTTTATCGAGGTTTCGTAACGGTGATGACCGTCTGCAATCAGAATGGACCTGTCCGCAAGGTGCCTTTTTACGCGTTCTATGATTTTCGGATCGGATATCTTCCAGAGAGTATTTCTTATTCCTTCTTCAAAGGTGACGTCCACAAGCGGTTCTCCGATATTTTTATCCACATCCTCCTCGATCTCTCCCGAGGCGTCGGGATAGACGCAGAATATCTGGCTCAGGTTCGAGTTGCATGCGACTGTGAGCGCTAATCGGTCTTCCTTGTGTTTTCTGAAAGTCTGTTCATGCGGCAGGACGATTCTCCTGTCGAAGTCTTCAACCCTCAGGTTCGCGATGAACCCTTTTCTTGTGTAGCGTTGTCCTTCGAACTCGAAATCCTGATAGTAAGGATAGATTGAAGGCTCATCGTCCCTTATGAGCACCTTGTCTTGGAGCCACTTCGAATAGATCTCCTTCGCGTTTTGATAACGCTGCTTGCCTTCTCCGTCGGGCAGTTCAATTCTCACGGCGTTAAAAGGACTTTTGGCGCGGAGTTCCTCGCGTTGCTGCGGACTTATTACGTCATAGGGAGGAGCGATGACTTTCGCAAAGTCCCCGACCGCTTCCCTGCTGTATCTTATACCTCTGAAAGGTTCTATTTCAGCCATGAAGAATCTTCTCTATCTCGGTTACGGAAAGATCGCCCTCTCTGATAATCTCGGGTGATGAGGTCGTCAGGTTTACTATAGCTGAACCCATCGAGGGTGGAAGGTTACCAGAATCAACAATAACATCAATCCCGCTCGGAAAATCCCTGCGGATATCAGCGAACCGGTTTGAGTTGCCCCTGCCGCTTATGTTCGCGCTCGTAGATGTTATGGGTTCTCCCACGCGACGAAGGAGCTCTTTCGCGAAAGGGGAAGTGGATATCCTTGCTGCGACCGAATCCCTTCCTCCTGACACCTCTTGTGGAAAAACGGATTTCGGATGCAATATGAGCGTAAGGGGCTTCTGGCTTCGGGAGTATCTCTCGAGCAGGCCGCTGGGAACATGGAAGTGGCGATCAAGCATCTCCTCATCCCTTACGAGGACTATAAGTCCCTTGCCTCCGGATCTTTCTTTTATCCTTACTATTCTCCGGCAGGCCTCCTGATCAAACGCAAGACAGCCGATCCCGTAGAGAGTTTCGGTCGGGTATACGATCACTCCTCCGCCCGTAAGGCATTCGGATAGCCTGTCGAATACGAGTGGATCGGTTTCTTTGATAGTTTCAGTCAATTTCTCGCGTTCCCCGGGTTCCGATATACTATAAGTTTAACGATGGACTCGCAAGCTGTAAAAAGAACCGGCAGATGGAAATCCCGCATCGCCTCGGAACTTGTGGAAATCCTGGGTGCCGGGGCGGTTATATCGGCCGAGGACGAGCTGATCGCCTATGAAAGCGACGGGCTTACCGGATACAGAGTAAGGCCTCTTTTCGTTGTTCTGCCTTCAAGCACTGAGGAGGTCTCCCGAGTCGTAGGGCTTTGCAATCGCGAGAAAGTTCCTTTTGTTCCGAGAGGGGCGGGAACCGGGCTCTCCGGAGGCGCTCTTCCCAGTCGCGAGGGAATAGTGATATCGCTTGCAAGAATGAACAGGATTCTTGACGTGGATATTCCAAATCGCGTTGTTGTGGCCGAGCCTGGGGTGGTCAACATTTCCGTAACCGATGCCGTAAGCGCCGAGGGATTTTACTACGCTCCCGATCCTTCAAGCCAGATCGTGTGCACAATAGGAGGCAATGTCGCGGAGAATTCTGGTGGAGTTCACTGTCTTAAGTACGGAGTTACGACCAACCATGTGCTCGGAGTGGAGATGGTTCTGCCCGACGGAGAGGTGGTCACGCTCGGGGGCCCCGCACCGGAGAGTCTCGGATATGATCTTCTTTCGCTTGTGGTCGGAAGCGAGGGGCTTTTGGGCATAGTGACCAAGGTCTTTTTGAGAATAATAAAAAAACCTCAGATGGTTAAAACTCTTTTCGCTTCGTTTGAGAGAATCGAGGACGCCGGGGCGTCAGTCTCCGCGATCATTTCTTCCGGGGTTATTCCCGCGGGAATGGAAATCATGGACAATCTCAGCATAAACGCTGTGGAAGCCACGGTAGGTGCCGGATACCCTAGGGATGCTGGGGCTATTCTTCTCGTGGAACTTGACGGACCCGAGGCGGAAGTTAACGTGCAGGTTCCTGCCGTAAGCGGCATACTTCGGGAAAACGGCGCGATTGAAATAAAACTGGCGGCGGATGAAAGCGAGAGACAGCTTTTCTGGAAGGGGCGCAAGAGTGCGTTTGCCGCCATGGGGAAGATAAGCCCGGGATACTATGTTCAGGATGGCGTAATTCCCAGGAGTACCCTGGCCAGGGTGCTGGGAGAGATAGGGGAGCTCGGCAGAAGGTACGGTCTTCGGGTTGCGAACGTCTTTCATGCGGGAGACGGAAATCTTCATCCGCTGGTGCTCTATGATCCCGAAGTTGAGGGAGAATCCGAGAAAGCCGAGGAACTTTCCGGGGAAATTCTCAGGGTATGCGTTGACGTCGGCGGCAGCATTACGGGAGAACATGGTGTGGGCGTTGATAAGAAGAGGTTTCTTCCGCTTATGTTCAGTGAACAGGAAATAGACACGATGAATCTTGTGCGGTGCGCTTTCGACGAAGAAGGACTCTGCAATCCCGGCAAGGTGTTCCCGACTCCCAGAACGTGCGTTGAGCCCGGGATGCAGAAACGGAGTTCCGAAACTGCTCCCGCAAAGGAAATGGGCGAGCTTTTTTAGCAACAACACCGGGGGACCATGTTCAGGATTTAATGGTCCGTTCATTTGAAAAGGTATGTCTTACGCAGCAGAACTCTCCAGGATGGTTTCAGGTTTCCATGTTCCCGGTTCCGGGGATACGGGTCCGGACGTTCCCGAATTCGGCTTCTCTCCCGAAGTAGTTCTCTATCCCGAAACCGTCGAGGAAATATCCCGGGTCCTCGGGTTTGCTTCCCGAAACGGCATCCGTGTTTTTCCCTTTGCTGGAGGTACCAAGCTTTTTCTCGGTAACCCGGTCGGCGCGGTCGGCGCGGCGCTTTCACTCAAGCGCCTTGACAGTGTTTTGTTTCACGAGCCTTCCGATATGGTTTCCACGGTCGAGTGCGGGATGGAGGTGAGTGAGTTTCAGAATGCCGTTGGACGCGAAAACCAGATTTTTCCCGTGGATCCGCCCCGTCTTAACTCCGGATCCACCGTGGGGGGGCTTGTGTCGACAAACCTTTGCGGTCCCATGAGCACCAGATACGGTACGTGCAGGGAACTTATCCTGGGAATCAGGGCCGTGAGGGCCGACGGTGAGATCATAAACCTGGGAGGGAAGGTAGTTAAGAACGTAGCGGGCTACGATATCCCAAAACTTATGGTGGGCTCGCTCGGAACCCTGTGTGTCTTGGCAGAAGCAACTTTCAGGCTGTACCCCCGCCAACCCTTCTCAAGAACCATCGTTCTGGGTTTCGACGACCATATCTCCTGTTCCCGGGCAGCCGGAGCGATACTTGCCGCGGATGTCGTTCCCACATGTTTTGAAATACTTGACGAGAAACTCTCTTCAGAATTTGCAGCGGCACCGGGGGCCAAGAGAAGCCTGCTGCTTAGGTTCGACAGTTTTGAAGAGGCAGTGCTCGAGCAGGTAAGACAGGTGAGGGAAATAACCTCTGGCGACTTCGCCTCCTTCACCGAGATAGGCAATGAGGATTCACAGGAGTTATGGGATTCGGCAAGGGAGTTTCCTTTTTCGTCCGGGGCAGGTTTTTCCTCGAAGCTTGCCCTTCCGGTAACTGCTTCAATCGAGGTTCTCTCCGGTATTGAGAGCAATCCGGCGCTCTTGGGAGTCACGGCCCGCTGCCTTTCTAGGCCTGCCAGAGGAGTTGCGCTTGTTTCGGTAAGTGGTGACGATCAAGAGGCAGTCAGAGCGGCGCGTTTTCTCGAAAATCTTGCCGATTCGCTCGGAGGCCGTATCATGTTCTCGGGGGTCCGCCGCGAACTCAGGGAGGAGGTAAAAGCGTGGGGAGATTTCGGAGATGCGCTTTTTCTCATGAAGAACATAAAACGGCGTTTTGATCCGGGAAACATTCTGCCCGGCGAAAAAATATTCGATGCAAACTAAGGATACGGATTATGATAAGAAGGGAATCCGGTGAGGGATGGACGCTCATAACGCAGCCAAGCCACGCTTTTCTTTCTTCGAGAATAATGAATTTCTGGGGCAATGAGGATTTCGAGACTATTACTCCCAGAGACGAGGTGATGCTGGCGATTAGGGAACATGACTGCGGATGGGAGGAAACGGATTCTGCGGCCGATCTGAACCTGAGAAACGGCTATCCGAGAAATTTCATGGAGATGCGGCCCGAGAGTCAGTTTGAGATATGGTCTGAGTGTTTTGAAAGACACGTCGGCGAGCATCCATACGCCTGCGCTCTGATAGCGCTTCATTTCTCTGAGCTTAATGAAAGGACTATGTCCAGAAACCCGGACAACAAGGCGGCCGCTTCGCTTAGGGAGAAAACCAGGGAATTCCTGCACCGAAGCCTCGGGATCAGCGTAGGAGAGGGTAACCCGAACGGATACGTTCCTGCTGATATCCGGACTAATCTCAGGTTTCTTCAGGTGGGGGACATTATATCTCTGGCTCTTTGCAACGGATCAAGATCAGTGACTATTCCGAACGTTCCGGTTAACTACCTGGGAGACACTGCGGAGGTAACCCTGTCATCGCAAGACGGGCTTAACTATACGGTCTGCCCAAATCCTTTTTCCCGGGATTCTCTTCACTTTGATATATCCGGCAGAAAGCTTGGGAAAAAATCGTTTGGCACCCGGGAGGAACTCAAAGAGGCTTTCCATGGGGCGGGTTTCGAGACTCTCGATTTTTCGATCTCTTCGGGAGCGGAGGGGCGCAATGTCGCTTGAGACCGCTTTTGACCATACGGACCGGCCGAGCAGGAAGATAATACAGGACTGCGTTCACTGCGGGTTCTGTCTTTCCTCCTGTCCTACCTATCTTGAGACCGGAAACGAACTTGATTCTCCGAGGGGAAGAATCCACCTGATAAAAGCTGCGGAAGAGGGAAGGATCCCGATGGGCGAGTCGCTTGTAAAGCACCTTGACCTGTGTCTTGGGTGTCTTGCCTGTGAAACCGCATGTCCCTCGGGGGTCAAGTATGGAAGCCTGATAGAGATGTCGAGGGGACAGATCGAAAGAAGGTTCAAGAGGGGCCTGGGGGACAAGATCCTCAGGGCTTTCATCTTCGAAATCTTTCCCTATCCCCAAAGGTTGAGACTACTTCTGCCGTTTGTCTACCTGGTAAAAGCGCTTGGCTTGAAGAGGGTTTTCCCGCAGCGGCTTCTTGATAGAATAAGCCCCTCGGCTTCTTCCATGTTCCATATGCTGCCCGAGGTCAGTTCCGCTTTCGGGGAAACTCTTTCGGCTTTCTATCCGGCAATCGGAGAGAGAAAAAAGAAAGTTGCCCTTCTGAACGGGTGCGTTCAGGGGGTTTTCTTCCCGGAAATAAACAGGGCAACGGTCGAGGTGCTTCGCGCAAGCGGTTGTGATGTTTTTGTTCCCGAGAACCAGGGATGCTGCGGGGCCCTTTCCGTTCACTCAGGAAGGCTTGAGGAGGGAAGGGAGTTTGCAAGAAAACTGGTGGCCCTTTTCGCTACCTTAAACGTGGATGCCGTAGTCGTTAATTCTGCCGGGTGCGGTTCCACTATGAAGGAATACGCCGAGATCCTGCGCGACGATCCCGTTTACTCCGAAGCCGCAACACAGCTCTCAGCGAAAACCGTGGATGTCATGGAATTTCTTTTGGATGCGGGAATAAAGGCGTCGCTGCACCCTCTTGATATAAAGGTTACTTATCAGGACGCGTGCCATATTGTCCACGGACAGGGGATACGGTCTGCTCCGAGAGAACTTCTGAGAAGCATCCCGGGAGTGGAATTCGTTGAAATGCAGCGGTCGGATCACTGCTGCGGAAGCGCCGGGATATATAATATCGTGCAGCCGGAAATGTCCGCCAAGCTTCTTTCTGGAAAGGTACGCGAAGTAGAAAAAACCGGTGCCGATTACCTTGCCGCCGGGAATCCGGGATGCATGATACAGATCCGCAAGGGACTGCTCGGTTCAGATTCCAAGACCAAAGTTGTGCATCCAGTAGAAATTCTCAACTGGTCGCTGAGAGGCGGCACCAATTAGGCAGAATGCGGAGTCAGTATTAACCTAGCACGGAATCCTTGCAGGCTTTCGCCACGCGAAACTTCAGGACTTTTCTTGCAGGTATGCTGATCACTTCACCTGTAGCGGGATTTCTTCCCATTCTGGCACTGCGGCTGCTGACAACCAGCTTGCCGATTCCAGGAATCGTGAATTCTCCTTTTTCCTTTACCTCTTCACATGCAATTGACGCTATAGCATCAATAACGGTTTTGGCTGTCGCCTTGGTTATTCCCGCCTTCTCTGCCAAGCTGTTTGAAAGCTGGGATTTTGTTAAAGGTTTTCCGTTCACTGACATCCTCCTTAAAATCTACTAATAATTATCGGAGTATTCTGGTCAAAAGTCAATCTGTTTTACTGAGCGTTCCTAACTTTGCCGGTTGTTGCTAAATCGCCGGATTCTCAATATTGTTATGAATATCTTTTTTACTGAAGATTTTGTGGGTGGAAAAACAGATGAGATCTTGGTTCAGGGAAAGAAAAATGAAGAACTGGTTGACTCTGGCTTTAATATTCCTCGGTTTTCTCTTGGTTCTTTTTTTCCTGTACGCCAGGTTTCTTCAAGAAAGGGAATCGAGTGCACAGCAGCACTCTGAAGATAATGTCTACAGGCCCATAAAGGTGATAACGCCTGTTGCGTCCTTGGGTTCAGTTTACACCGAAGTTATCGGAAGAGTCCGCGGCAAGCAGACCGTTTTGGTCCGAACGACCGTCTCGGGATGGGTAAAGCGGATAGATTCCGGCCGGGGTCAGGAGATCGAAAAGGATGGAATTATCCTTGAACTATACGATTACCGCGTGGAAACGCGTCTTGACGAGGCAAAGTACAATCTTGAGTCCGCCAAGGGGGAGCTTGCCGAGGCTCAGAGGGTATACCGAAGGAACGCGGCTCTTTTTGAGAAGGGAATAGTCTCTGAAGATGAGACCGAGGCGTCGCGAAACCTGCTTGAAACCGCATCGGCCGGCGTAAAGGCACTTGAAGCTTCTTACAAAAGGGCCAGGTGGAATTACGAAAACCTCAAGATCCGTTCCCCTATCCAGGGCCAGATTGTTGAAATCGTTCCCGACATCGGACAGGAGACACGGAACGGGGATGTGGTAGCCAAAGTTGTTAATCTAAGCGGCAGGAAAGTCATAGCTGGTGTGGATGTGTCTGTTGCGAGAAGCGTCAAGCGGGGAGATGTTCTCGAGGTATCACTCAGCGGAGACGGCACGGTGGAAACCGTTGCGGGTGAGGTTGACGGCGTGAGTCCGGGCTCTGATGATTTTTCGGGCACCTACGACGTTGAGATCGCCATATCCGATCCCTCGGTAAAATGGTGGCCCGGGGAAATAGTTTCCGTAAAAATACCGGTGCAGACGCTTGATAATGTCGTCAGAATTCCCAAGACGGCTGTCTTGTCCGACAGCAAGGAAAATTTCTCTTTCGTGCTGGTTGAAAGAAACGGAGAAGTTCTCAAGGCTAAAGTGGCGCCCACATGGATAGACGATAATTCGGCCTACATATCCTTTGATTCGCTTCCCCCGGCTTCAAGGATCATAACCGAGGGGAACTTCGGCCTCCTTCCCGGTCAGCCGGTAAGGGTTGTCGACTGATTTTCCATATCCCCGGGGTGTCCGGGTTCAGCAGGGCCGGCTCCTGAGAGATTCGCACTTCTCCCGGATAATCTCCGCCGCTCTTCGCACCTCTTCAAAGGTGTTCTCCGGGCAGAAGCTGAACCTTATGCTTGAATACGCATGCTGTTCATCCAGCCCCATGGCGGTCAGAACGTAGGACGGGGTAACATCGAAATTGGTGCACGCAGAGCTCTGCGAACACCTTATCCCCGCCTCGTCAAGAAGGGAGACCAGCTTTCTTCCGTCGGTTCCGCCGAAATGGATATTGGTGGTATTGCATACTCTTTTTCCTCCGCCACCGTTAATCGAGGTGTCCGGGATGGAGTCTATTATCATTTTTTCGAACCGGTCGCGAAGATCTTTCATCTTTCCTACGGCCTGCTCAAGCCTTGTGTGCCTTATCTCGCAGGCGGTTCCGAAGCCCGCTATGCCCGGAAGGTTCTCGGTTCCGGGACGAAATCCTTCCTCCTGGAATCCTCCGAAAAGGAAAGGATTTACAAGCAGCCTGTCTTTTGCGTAGAGAACCGCAGCGCCCTGAGGACCGCTGATTTTATGGGCTGTGAAAGAGAGAAAATCCACGCAAAGCTTCGCAAGGTCCACCTTGAACTTTCCTACAGCCTGGGCAGCGTCAGTGTGGAGAGGCACTCCGTTTTCCCTGCAGACCTCGGAAATACTCGCCATATCCTGTATAACTCCGGTCTCGTTGTTGACCCACTGCACGGAGACGAGGTCGGTTTTCTCGGAAATCGCGTTTTCGAGTCTTCGGATATCAAGAACCCCCTGTCTATCCACCTCGAGCAATTCAACGCGCACATCATTTAATTCGAGGAAACTGCACATCTTCATTATCGAGGAGTGTTCTACCTGGGTTGTAACGACGCGCGGCTTTTCTTTTTTCCTCGTGCAGGAATAAAGAACCATGTTGTTTGATTCCGTGCCGGAACTTGTGAATATGAGGTTTTCGGGGGAGCATCCCACAAGATCAGAGATGCGTTTGCGGGCGAGGTCCATGCGGCACCTTGCTCTCTCTCCAGCCGAATGGGCGCTTGAAGGATTGCCGAATCCCTCGCCCATGGCTTCGCACATCGCCTCCGTTACTTCGGGAAGAGGTCTTGTAGTTGCGTTGTTGTCAAAGTAGATTTCGCCGGAAATTTCCTCTGTACACCCCATTGTAAAGCTAATAATACACGATTTTGCGGCTAAGATGTTTCTTCCGGCAGGTCTTCCGGCAGGAGGAGGGTTATGCAGGGCTCTTTGGAATCTTCAGTTACCGGGCCCAGGTAGGAAATAACCTGAAATTCCTGTCCCTTTCCGTCTTTGGTAACCGAAGCGGTGAAATTGATCACGTTGGTTCTCTTCGTTTTCCTGGTCGACCTTATGGACGACACGAGCGGGGAAAGTATCTCTTTTAGCCTGGTGTCTTCATCCTCGCCGCGGGCCGAGGCCTCAGAATCAGGCTCCATCATCTCCTTTTTAAGCGAGGAGGTCACGAATATGCGGATCATGAGGCCTGATTCCCTGGCCACGCCGGATACCTCGAACTGCTTTCCAAGCTCGAGGTCCTCCTCTCTTTCCAAATAGAATTTTTCCATTTCTCTCCCCCTTGATATCGGTAATATATGGGAATTATGTATTTAAGTCATCATGATTAGATTCCAGCTGTAAAGCAAGTACAATATACAGTGATGATAAGAACTTACAAATGCCGTGCGAAGCTCTCCGCTGGTGGGCATGAGAGGCTTGGGGAAATATTCAGGTTGTCTGCGGAACTCTACAACGCAGGCTTGGAATCCCGTATTGACTGTTACAAAAAGACAGGCGAGGGGCGCAGTCTTTATGATCAGTACCACGAACTCGCAGAAGTAAGAGCGGAGTTGCCGGAGTTCGCTTCCATCTCTTCGGTTGTCATGCGAGGCGTACTGTCGAGGCTTGACAAGGCGTACAAGCGGTTTTTCGAGTACGGGGGTTTCCCTCGGTTCAAAAGTGGTCGGAGATGGCGCACCATCGAGATTAACGACCAGGCATGGAGTATGCTCAGGCGTGAGGGAGACAAGACTGTTCTCAAGATAAAGGGACTGCCTCGTATCGTGGTGAACTCATCAAGGGAACTCCCGCCTAATAATCTGCTCAAGGCAATCAGAATTACCAGAAAGCCCTTGAGGACGGAAGTTGCGTTATCGTATGAGTTGCCTACCCCCGAGGTAAAGCCAGTCACCAATCCCGTGGGGATAGATATGGGGATATCGAAGAGACTCACCTTGAGTGACGGGGAGACGGTGGAGAAGCGGGAGATAGACAGAAAGAAACTGATACGCCTCCAACGTTCCGTATCACGCAAGGTGAAGGGAAGCAGCAACAGGCGTAAGGCCGTCCGCCTGCTGGCCAAGGAATGGCAGAGGGTATCGGATAAGGAAAGGGATTATCTTCACCGCCTGACTTCGCAATTAACCAAAATGTACGACTTCATAGCTGTGGAGAAACTAAAGACAAAGAACATGCTTCGCGACAAGCATTTAGCAAGGAGCATACAGGAGCAGACTTGGGGCAGCACCATAACGCTGCTTAACGAGAAGGCTGAAAGTGCTGGCGTTAAGATGGTGGAAGTGGACCCCAAGGGAACATCGCAGGAGTGCTCTGCTTGCGGAGCAGCGGTAAAGAAAGACTTGAGCGTGCGTGTCCATAGATGCGATTGTGGTTATGTGGCGGACAGAGACATAAACGCAGCGATAAATATCCTTCATCGTGGTATCACGATTGCGGGGGGGAATGTTACCCGCGTGGTCGGAGGGATATTAGACGATAAGCAGGGCAATGGTCTTGCTCGGCCAAGAACAGTGTACGAAGGTGTCAACTTAATTACATAATTCCCTAGTATATACTAGATGGTTTAGCCGGCATATGCAGAACGCCGCTGCGGCATCGGGAGAGTTTCCGCATGGACAAGACTGGAGAAATAAGGTTTGTTCCCTTGAGGGGAATTCCGGAAGTGAAGGAAGGGGACAGCATCGGGGAGATGATTCTGTGTGCCGCCGCCCGTGGGGAGTTCTCGTTTCTCGACGGGGATATAGTCGTGATTGCGCAGAAGGTGGTCTCAAAGGCCGAAGGCAGGGTCGTTAATCTTTCCCGTGTGGAACCTTCGGGGTTTGCGGTCACGGTCTCCGAGGAGGTTTCAAAGGATCCGAGGTTGGTGGAGGTGATTCTGGGTGAAACCAGGAGAATCGTGAGAATGGATGAGAGAGAAAGCGGTAAGGGAAGGCTTATAGTCGAGACCGTCGGAGGGCTTGTGCTGGCAAACGCCGGCGTTGATGCTTCTAACGTTTCCGGGGGCGAGGATGTCACGCTTCTTCCGCTTGATTCCGATCGCTCCGCCGGGGTTATAAGAAAGCATATAGAACAGGAAACCGGGAAATACGTAGCCGTCATAATAAGCGATACCGTGGGACGTCCCTGGCGGGAAGGGCTTACCGATATTGCCATTGGCTGCAGCGGCATGAAGCCGCTTTCCGATCGCAGGGGAGAGACCGACAGCAAGGGTCTTCTGCTTACGGCAACCGAGATGGCGACTGCTGACCAGGTGGCGTGTGCCGCGGGGTTGCTGATGGAAAAGACCGCAGCGCTTCCAGTGGTGATAGCGCGCGGGGTTGAGTATATCCGGGGGGAAGGAAGTTCGGATGAACTTGTCAGAGATCCGGCCCATGACCTGTTCAGGTAATTTCCCAAAATTCCATGAAAGGTTTTTTCGAAAAAGACTTCCTCCTCATATCTCACCGCGGCGCGAGTCATTACGAACCGGAAAATACTCTTCGCTCTTTCCGCAGGGCTCTGGACATGGGGGCTTCGGTGATAGAGTTTGACGTGAGAAAAAGTCTTGACGGCCGCCTGGTTATCATTCACGACCGGACGGTCGACCGGACCACGGACGGCAAGGGAGCCGTTTCGGGGAAGACGCTTTCCGAGCTTCGGTCTCTTGACGCCGGTTACGGGGAGCGGATACCGACTCTTGAAGAGATCTTTGAGAATTTCGCGGGGCGCTGCGGACTGGTGGTCGAACTTAAGGAAAAAGGCACGGAAGAAGAAACGGTCTCCCTTATAAAAGCTCATGATCTTGTAAAAGATGTTGCTGTGGTTTCTTTCCGCGAGGACTGCCTTCGTACGGTAAGGGAGCTTGATCGCTCCGTTACTACGGGACTTATTACGGTTTTCGGCTTCGGGTGCGTGAAGAAGGCTGTTTCTCTGGGCTGCCGGGTAGTCGCCACGAATCACCGTTTTATGACGCGCCGTCTTGCCTCTGAAGCCCGAAGAAGAGGTCTTTTTGTGTGCTGCTGGACGGTTAACGATCCGAAACGAGGCGAAAAGCTGGCCGGGGCTGGGATTAACGGGATTATCACCGACAAGCCTGACCTGATCTGAAGGTGGCTTACCGGTGCGCCTGATCTTGCCCCTGAGGTGTTAACCCGCTGAAATAACTTGAATCCACAGTGATTCCACTACCCAGTGTCGCCGTGATTTACGCGGTCGATCGGTTATTATTCGCTATCATGCAAGCTGTTTAAGCGACGGTGAGAAAATGTCATCTGATCACGGACATTCCATATATCTTGACTATAACGCGACTACGCCTCTTGACCCGCGCGTTTTGGAAGAGATGACTCCGTACCTTGCCGGAAATTACGGGAATCCTTCCAGCATTCATTCTCCCGGAAGCGTCGCGCGCGCGGCGGTTGATTCCGCCCGCGAGAGAGTATCGGGTTATCTCGGGGCGAGGCCGGGGGAAATAGTTTTTACCTCCGGGGGCAGCGAAAGCAACAATTTCGCCATAAAAGGCCTGGCCTACGCTCTTTCTGACAGGGGAAACCATCTGGTTACGACCGCCGTCGAGCACGCCTCGTGTCTTGAGGCGTTCAGGTTTCTTGAACGCAGGGGTTTCGAGGTCACTTATCTTCCCGTGGATTCCTTCGGACGGGTCTTTCCCGAACAGTTCCGGGAAGCGATTACCGAGCGTACGATCCTTGTTTCCTGCATGTACGTGAACAACGAGACCGGAGTCATAAGCCCGGTTCGCGATATAGGAGAAATTGCCCGCGAGAGGGGGGTGTTTTTCCATACGGACGCTGTTCAGGCTCTGGGAAAGATGGAAATCGATCTTGGGGGTCTGCCGGTGGACATGGCGTCTTTTTCCGCCCATAAGATATGCGGTCCCAAGGGAGCGGGGGCTCTTTATCTAAGAAAAGGAGTCGCCCTTGAACCTTTCGTGCACGGCGGTGGGCAGGAGAGGGGGAAGAGATCGGGAACGGAGAACGTGGCGGCTGTCTGCGGATTCGGCTGTGCGTGCGAGTTTCTGCGTGGAGAGCTTGAGACGGAAAACGAAAGACTGGGGAAGCTGCGCGACCGTCTTTTCGAAGAGCTTTCCCGGGAAATAGAGAATGTTTACCTGAACGGACATCCCGAAGCGAGAGTTTCCAATACCCTTAACGTCGGTTTTCCGGGCACTCCGGGTGATTCGGTGGTAATGAATCTCGATACCGCCGGAGTGGCGGTTTCAACCGGTTCCGCCTGCTCCGAGGGAAACGTTGACCCTTCCCACGTGCTGATCGCCATGGGACTCGAAGAGCAGGAAGCGCTCTGTTCGGTCAGGTTCAGCTTCGGCCGTTTTACCCGTTCGGAGGAAGTCGACAGGGTGATCGAGCTTCTTCCCGCAATAGTGAGGAGGATAAGGACCCTTCGGGATTTCTGACGGGATGTCCGGGAACCGCTTGCCGAGTTCTGCATACCAGCCAGCGGCACTTATTTGCCGCCCGAATTAGGGATAAAGCGGGACGGAGTCAAGTCCCAGGCTCTCGGGAAGGTCAAGCATGATGTTCATGTTCTGTATCGCTTGGCCGGAGGCTCCCTTTACCAGATTGTCTATGGCACAGACAATTATCGCGGTTTTTTTCTCTGGGTTTGCCCTTACACCTATGTCGCAGAAATTTGAACCCCTGACGCAGGAGGTGTTTGGAAAACTCCCCTCGGGGAGAATCCTCACGAAGGACGAGTTCTCGTAGAATTGCCCGAGAGCGTCCAGCAGTTCCCGGGTCTTATGGCTTCCCGAGAGGTTTACGTATATTGTCGAGAGTATTCCCCTGTTTATCGGTATAAGATGCGGGGTGAAAGCGACTTCCACCTTGCTGCCCAGAAAATCCGAGAGTCCCTGTTCTATTTCAGGGGTATGACGGTGTTCGCCTACCTTGTAGGCTTTCATTCCTTCGGAGACCTCGCAGAAATGAAGATCAAGCGAAGGGTTTCTTCCTGCTCCCGAAGCTCCGGATTTGGAATCAATTATAATCCCCTCCGTCTCCACCATGCCGTTTTCAAGAAGCGGCGCGAGTGGAAGGATTGAAGAGGTAGGGTAGCACCCGGGGTTTGCCACCAGTTTTGTTTCCGATATCCGTTCCGCGTGCAGTTCAGGGATTCCGTAGACGGCGTTTTCGAGAAGGTGGGCGCACGGATGATCCCCGTACCAGTCCCTGTAGGTGCCTTCCCTGAGACGGAAATCCGCCCCGAGATCAATTATCCTTACGTCCCTTCCGTAAATTTCTTCTATGAGTTCGGCCGACGCTCCGTGAGGAAGCGCGGCGAATACCACGTCGGTATCGTCCGGGATGAGCGAGGGGTCCGAACTGCTGAGCTCGAGATCGGCTATTTCGCCAAGGTGCGGAAAGACCTCGGCCAGAGCACGACCTGCGTGCCTTGACGCTGTTAAATGCGAAATGCTGGCCCGGGGATGTCCCCTAATCAGCCTTATGAGTTCTGCTCCCGTGTAGCCGCTTGCTCCGAGAATACATACGTTAAGATTCTTCATTACCGAGAAACGATACTACGGGAATCAGAAAAACTCAATCCGCCCCGGGCAATTCAGACATTTGTCCGGGAGATGACATGAGCAACCTTAAATTCTCGGCGTTCGTTCCGGAATTTTCGGGGGTTTTCGGCGGCGTTTTATTATCCGGTACAATTAACAAAAGGCGTTTTGAGGCCGTGGTTTACCGCAGACCGGGTGGAAGCTCCGTTTAACGAGGCAAGACAAGGTTTCAAGTCCGCAGGAGGAAAACCTGCCGATACCGAGAAAACATACCGCTTGATCAGTTCCCCCCCCCCCCATATTCAGGGTCATAATTGAGCGTACACTAGGCATTATCGACTGATTCTCCATGCACATCGCCGATTTTTCAGTAAGAAACTCCTTTTTCGTAAACCTGCTGATGGGAGCCATAATGTTTATAGGGCTTCTGTTTGCATTCTCTCTTCCTCTTGAACTGTTCCCGTCGGTAAAACTCGAAATGGTGACGGTAACCACGTCTTTTCCGGGTTCCTCCGCCGAAGACGTCGAGAACCTTGTAAGTGTTCCAATTGAGCAGCAGATAAAGAACATCTCCGGCGTCAAGATCGTAAAATCCGTTTCTTCCGAAGGGTTTTCGCGGGTTACGGCTGAGGTTCACCCAGGTGAAGACACCAGAAGGATCGCCTGGGAGATTGATTCCAAGGTCAACCAGATAGCAGACGATCTTCCCGAGGATGCCGAAGAACCCGTAACAGAAGAGCAAAAAGCGAGTTTTCCGCTGGTGGGCGTTTCGGTCTCAGGGGATATACCAAGAAATATTCTCTATAGCAACGCCAGAAAACTGCGGGATGAGCTTGCGCTTTTAGACGGTGTTGACAACGTAACTTCCGTCGGACTGCCTGACCCGGCAATATGGGTCTACCTGGATTACCCGAAGATGGTGCAGTTTGGAGTGGGGATCGAGGAGATTTCAGATGCCATCAATGCGAGAAATCTGGATATTCCCGGGGCGAGTTTTACTCGGAACAGAGCTGATTTTCTGCTTAGAACCGAGGGCAAGATAAGATCTGTGAAAGATCTTCTCGATATTCCGGTTGCCAGGAACATCGAGGGTAAACATGTTCTGCTTCGCGATGTGGCGACGGTAGCTCTCGGGGAACAGCGAGAAAACCTGAGATCGAGGATAAACGGTCGTCCTGCGATTACTTTCTGGGTGGAGAAGCAGAAAAACGTTGATATCCTCGATGCCGTCGGTCACGTAAGGCAGCTTGCCGAAAAATACGAAAACGAGATTCCCGAAGATGCGGAGATAACCCTGACGTTTGACAGGTCGCACTGGGTGAAAAGCCGTCTTCGGACCATGCTTAAAAGCGGGGGTCTGGGGTTTGTTCTGGTAGTAATCCTTCTCGCTCTTTTTCTTGATCGCAAGGCGGCCTTCATAGCCGCCCTGGGGATTCCCGTTTCTTTTCTGGGTGCCGCGATATTGATGAAGATGACCGGCACAACGCTCAATGTTCTTTCCATGTTCGGTCTTATAATGATGCTGGGAATGGTGGTGGACGATGCCATAATCGTTGTTGAGAATGTCCAGAGATATATATCAAGGGGAGTGGAACCGCTGAGGGCGGCGGTAATAGGGACAAGGGAGGTTGCCTGGCCGGTGGTTGCGACTGTGCTGACCAATGTCGCCGCGTTTACCCCTCTTCTTCTTGCCACGGGGCTAATCGGACAGTTTCTTTCCGTAATTCCCAAGGTTGCGATTTTCGCCCTTTGCTTCTCCCTTTTCGAAGCCCTGGTGATCATGCCGTCTCACTGCGCCGACTGGCTTCCGGCAAACGGCAGAGCGAGACCTCCTCGCGGAAACGCGGCGCTTCTGCGCGTAAGAGGACTGTATCTGCGGGGACTTCTGTTTGCGCTTAGAAACCGCTATGTGGTAATAGGATGTTTCACGGCTATTTTTTCTTTTTCAGTGTATGTGTTTGTTCAGATTCCCAACGTGATGTTCTACCTTCATGATACTGAGGAAATAATGATAAGGGTTGAAAATCCCCCCTCATCCAGCCTGGAGAATACAGCCGTCTCCGTAGCCCAGGTGGAGGAAGCCGTGCGCCGCAGCGTCCCCCCTCATGTTCTGAGAAACACCTTATCCATGGTTGGCCTCGATATGTCGGATTCTGAAAACCTGTTTTCCACGGGAGACCACGTGGCCTCGGTTCTGGTTCAATACGAGGATTACTCTGCCAGAAAGGAAAACGCGCTTGAACTCTCCGAGGTTGCGGAGAGAAGGGCAGGGGAAACGGTTACGGGGGCCAAGCAGGTTGATTTCCTCACAACAACGGGTCCTCCCACCGGAAAACCGGTGGACGTCAAAATAAGCGGGGATGAAGTGCCGGTGCTGATGGAGATAGCTTCCCGGGTCCGGGAGTATCTGAGTAGTCAGCCGGGGGTGAGTGCCGCAACCAGCAATCTTGTTTACGGAAAGCCCGAGGCGAGAGTTGAGATAGACGAGAGGAAAGCCGGGGTGTTCGGTATTGACAAGTGGAGCGTGTCGCGGGAAATCAAGGCCCTTGGGGACGGTCTCACGGTTGCGAAGACCAGAGTGGGTGAGGAAGAGGCCGAGATAAATCTGCGATACGGAAGGGGAGAGTCCAGTGTTTTCTCGGTGAAATCGCACCAGATTCTGACTCCTCTAGGTCAACGGGTTCCCATCGGCACTGTGGCGGAGATAGCGGACTCCAAGACGCCGCTTGAGATAAGAAGGGAGAAGCTTCGAAGAACAGTCACCGTAACAGCCGAAGTGGATACTCAAGCGACCACTTCAAGAGAAGTGAACGCAGACCTTTCACACCACCTCGACAGCCTTCTGGAGAACTACCCGGGCTACTCGTTTCGGTTCGCAGGGGAGGAAGAGCAATATACTCAGGCTATAAGCGACATAAAAAAAGCGTCGCTTTTGGCCCTGCTTCTCATTTATCTCATTCTCGCAAGCATACTGCGCTCCGTCTTTCAGCCTCTTATAATAATGAGTGTGCTGCCTTTCTGTGTTACGGGAGTGATCATAGCGATTCTGCTGCGCGGCGAACCTATGACGCTTCCCGCCATAATAGGAATGGTTGCGCTTCTGGGAATAGTGGTGAACGACAGTTTGCTGCTGATGAATTTTATCAACCGAAGGGTGAAAAAGATGCCGAGCAAGGTAACAGCGGTGGTATTTTCCGCCAGGTATCGTTTCCGCCCGATTGTTCTTACCACTCTTACGACCTTCTCGGGGCTTTTCTCCCTGATGTTCGCCTATAAGGGCCAGGCGGGCATTCTCGCTCCGATGGCGGCTTCCCTGGGATTCGGGCTTGTTTTTTCGACCTTCGTCATACTTTACCTCGTACCCTGTCTTTATCTGGTTCTTGACGATATTGGCAAGCGGCTGCGGCATTTCAGACGGACAAGAATATGGGTGTCGGCTGACGGTTCCCCGCAGACTGGCTAGCATCGGATTATCCGGTACAATTACGCAAATGTTTTTTTGGGCTTGCTTTGCTGGAGACCGGGTGGAAAGAATCAGATAAAAATTGGTGTGGTCAAACATTGGCCTGATCTTGTGTGCATATTTGAGCGACAAAATGTGCCGACAATTGATTTTTCTATTGGCTAGAGAAGGGTGAATGTATAATTCCCTATAGTTTTTGCAAGTTCAAAGTCAAGTTTCG
Source organism: Candidatus Dadabacteria bacterium (assembly GCA_022827275.1). Lineage (GTDB taxonomy): Bacteria > Desulfobacterota_D > UBA1144 > Nemesobacterales > Nemesobacteraceae > Nemesobacter. Next base: position 19,158 of record JAJDTG010000008.1, read on the forward strand.
GAGGTTTCACGATGTCTATCAGAGTTGGAATAAACGGTTTCGGAAGAATAGGGAGGCACGTGCTCAGAATCGGTCTCGGCAGAGAAGGCCTTGAGTTCGTGGGAATAAACGATATTACAGACACCGAAACTCTGGCCCATCTTTTCAAGTACGATTCGGTGTTCGGCCGCTACCCGGGAGAGGTAAAGTGCGACGGTGAGGGGATAACAGTTGATGGAAAATTCATAAGGGTGTTCTCGGAGAGAGACCCTGCGAATATTCCGTGGGCCGATACGGGAGCGCAGATAGTGGCTGAGGCAAGCGGCATTTTCAGAACCCGCGAGGCCGCCGCGGCGCATATGGGCGAGACCGTGAAGAAGGTAATAATTACCGCGCCGGCAAGCGGCAAGGTGGATTTCACCACGGTAATGGGCATAAATGATCACGACTACGAGCCTGAAGGTCACGACGTGATTTCAAACGCATCCTGCACCACCAACTGCTTCGGGCTGCTGGTCAAGGTTCTCCACGAGAATTTCTCGATCAAACGTGGAGAGATGACCACGATACACTCCTATACGAACGATCAGAGGATACTCGACACTCCGCATAAGGATAAAAGAAGGGCGAGAGCGGCAGCCCTCTCCATTATCCCCACCAGCACGGGGGCCGCAAACGCCATACAGATTGTTTTCCCAGAGCTTAAAGGGAAACTCTCGGCGGTAGCCGTAAGGGTGCCTACGCCCAACGTGTCGCTTGTGGACTTTACCTGCGAGGTGGAAAAAGGAACTTCCGTGGATGAGGTGAATGCCAAGTTCAAGGAGGCGGCTGAAGGAGCGCTTAACGGTTACCTCGCTTACGTCGAGGACGAAATCGTTTCTTCCGATCTTGTGGGAGATACCCATTCCTCCTCTTTTGACTCATTGCTGACTTCGGTGGTAGAGGATAATCTGGTCAAGGTCGTTGCCTGGTACGATAACGAGTACGGATACACTTCCAGGGTGGTTGATCTTATAGAGCTTGTCGGGAGAGAGCTTTGAAGAAAAAGCTTCTTGTAACAGACCTTCCCTGCTCGGAGTACGAGGGGAAAAGGGTTTTCGTAAGGGTTGATTTCAATGTTCCCGTAACCGGCGGAAAGATAAGAGAAGACTACAGGATAAGACGCACTATTCCCACGATCGATTACCTTACAAGATGCGGGGCGAGGGTAATACTGGCTTCCCACATGGGAAGACCGAAGGGACGCAGGATAGAAAACCTTTCAATGGCTCCGGTGGCGGAGAGGCTTAACGAGTTTCTGGGGATTAAGGTCCGTTTCCCGGGCGCAGTTGTTGGAAGGAAAGTTGAAAACGCCTCGAAAAAGCTTAAAAACGGCGAGGTAATGCTCCTTGAGAACCTCAGGTACCACAATGAGGAGACGGTGAACGATGCGGATTTCTCGCGGAAACTCGCCTCTTTGGCCGATATCTACGTGAACGAAGCTTTCGGCACCTCGCACAGGGCTCATGCCTCCACTTATGGAATGACGGTTCACTTCGAGAAAAAGCTCGCGGGCCTCATGGTGGGGAACGAAATAAAGTTTCTGAACCGCCTCATAAAGAGACCCAAAAAACCCTACTTGGTCATCGTCGGGGGAATGAAGATAAAGGATAAGATAGGGGCACTCAAGAACATAATAAAAAAGGCGGACATGGTCCTTGTGGGCGGCGGGGTGGCCTATACTTTTCTTGCAGCGCGTGGTGTTAGCGTCGGGAAGTGTTCAGTGGAGAAGGAGATGCTTTGCTGGGCCCGGGAAGCTCTTGAAACCTACAAGGAAAAAATCCTTCTGCCCGTTGACCACGTGATGTCCGAGGCCGCCGACGGCAGAAAAACGCGGGTAGTAGTTACGGCCGCGGAGATTCCCGAAGACATGACGGCTTTTGACATAGGGCCGAAGACGGTTGAGAAATTCACCTCGCATATAAAGGGGGAAGGCACGGTTTTCTGGAACGGCCCCATGGGATTTTTCGAGGTGGACGATTTTTCAAACGGCACAAGTGCCATCGCCAGATCATTTGCGCTTGCCACGTGGAGGGGAGCTACCACGGTTCTTGGAGGAGGAGACAGCGTGGCGGCGCTTAAAAAGTGCGGGGTCAAGTTCTCCGAAGCAACCCACGTGTCAACCGGGGGCGGGGCCTGTTTTGAATTCCTCGGAGGATCTGACCTTCCCGGAATATCCATTCTCAGTGACAGCTAGGGCCCGATCAGGTATTTATTTCAGTAGGATCTTAAGATTTTTTCAAGGGAGAACCCATGGCCATAAAAGAACTCAAGAAGATCAATGATATAGAGGCGGTGCTGGGAGAGGACTCGGGATACCTGCTCGGTCACAAGTGCACGACGATAAGCAAAAAAGACCTTTATCTCCCCGGCCCGGACTACGTGGACGAGGTGTTTGTGCAGAACGACCGATCGCCCGCAGTGATAAGAAACCTGCAGACCATTCTTGACCACGGTCGCCTCGGGGGAACGGGATACCTATCAATCCTGCCGGTGGACCAGGGAGTTGAGCACTCCGCGGGAGCATCCTTTGCGGTCAATCCCATGTATTTCGATCCGGAGAACATAGTGAAGCTTGCCATGGAAGGGGGATGTAACGGCGTTGCCTCGACCGTGGGAGCGCTGGCCTCTGTTTCAAGGAAATACGCACACAAGATTCCTTTTATAGCCAAAGTCAACCACAATGAGCTTCTGAGCTATCCTAATACTTTTGACCAGATTCTTTTCGGAAACGTGGACCAGGCCTTTCAGATGGGAGCCGTAGCGGTCGGAGCTACCATATACTTCGGTTCCGAGGAAAGCCCCCGTCAGATCCAGGAAATATCGGAGGTTTTCAGCCACGCTCATTCTCTGGGACTTGCAACCATTCTCTGGGCTTACCTGAGAAACCCGGATTTCAAGCAGGACGAGGCCGATTATCATGTTTCGGCTGATCTCACGGGACAGGCGAACCATCTCTCGGTGACCATAGGGGCGGATATAGTCAAGCAGAAGCTCCCGGAAAACAACGGAGGCTTTACGGCTCTTTCCTTCGGAAAAACCCACGAACGGGTTTATTCGGAGCTTACCTCTGACCACCCCATAGACCTTACCCGCTACCAGGTCGCGAACTGCTACATGGGGAGGCTGGGACTGATAAATTCGGGAGGCGCCTCGGGCTCCGACGATCTTGCAGACGCGGTGAGAACTGCCATTGTAAACAAAAGAGCGGGAGGAATGGGACTCATAAGCGGAAGAAAATCTTTCCAGAAACCCTTTAAGGAAGGGGTCGCGCTTCTAAAGAGTATTCAGAACGTCTACCTGGAGCGGGAAATCACGATTGCCTGAGGAGTGTCGGGCACCTACCTGAAGTGATTTATTACTTCTCCCGCAAGGGCATTGAAGGAGTATTCCAGGTCAGGGCTGAAATCCCTGATTATGAAGTGGTTGACTCCGGCTTCTATGTATTCTTCGAACCTTTTTATCGCGTCGTCAGCCGTTCCGTATATAACGAAGTCGGACAGTATATCCCTCGTGTAGTATTTTTCTCCCATCTGCCTGAATCTGGCTAGCATGTCCTGATCGTTGGGCATTATGCTCGTGTAGGAAAGCCCCTTGTACTGCGGCTCTATTTCGAGGTCGTACCCGGCTTCCTCTATCACGTCGGGCCAGATTATAGCGTGCTTTATTCTGTCAAGGGTCTCGTAGGCGGTGTCCTTGTCCTTGGCGACGGACACGAAAATATATATGCACTTCTCAAAGTTCTCTGCCGCAGCGGCGTTCTCACCCATGGATTTTTCCACTTCGGCGAGCTTGCTCGAAAAAACCCATGTGGGCATCGCGTTTGTTACCCACCCGTCTCCGAGCGCGCCTGCGACCCCCAGAGCCTTCGGTCCGGTAGCGGCTATGTATACGGGAACATCTTTTCCGTTCACCGGGCTTACCCTTACTTCGGCTTCGCTGAGAGAGAAGAATTCCCCCTCGAAGGTTACCGTTTCCCCGGACCAAAGCCGTCTCATCAGCGGCACGGATTCCCGAAGACGCGCAAGAGGCCTGTTCCAGCTTATGCCGTAGTAATCAAGATTCATTTTTTCCCCGTACCCAAGGCAGCTGAACGCTCTTCCTCCGGAGAGGTTGTCTATGGTCGCGAGTCTGTGGGCGAACATCGCGGGATGGGACCTGTGGGGGTCCCCTATGGCCCCAAGGCGGATTCTGTCCGTCTTTACCGCCGCGGCCGTGATTACCGACCATACTTCCGGAGTCAGTTTTTTCGCCATAAACAGTATGTGGTCTGGGTACCACACGGCGTCAAAACCGGCCTCCTCGCAGCGGACGGCGAAGTCCACAAGTTCCGTAACCGGTTTTCCCGGAAGGGGGGCGGTAAGCCCGAAGCTTATTTTTTCACCCATTTTTTACTCCTCCTCAGGCTCTCCTGTGTCCTTCAAGAAATTGAGGAACTTACTTACCATGTTATAGGAACCTATATATATGGGGGTTCTCTGGTGAAGTTCCGTCGGCTGAATGTCAAGAGTTCTTTCCGTTCCGCTTGACGACGCCCCTCCGGCCTGTTCAACGATGAAGGCCATCGGGTTGCATTCGTAGAGAAGCCTGAGTTTTCCGTTGGGAGAATCCGAGGTTTTCGGATAAAGGAATATTCCTCCCCTGAGCAGATTCCTGTGGATATCTGCTACCATGGATCCGACGTACCTGAGCGAAAGGCTGGAACTGTTCTCCCCGTCCCTGCAGTGATCGAGATACGTCTTTACTCTGGCGGGGAACTTTGAGTAGTTATAGTAGTTGACCGAGAAGATATTGCCGTGGCTCGGGATCTTTATGTTCGGATGGGAGAGGCAGAATTCTCCTATCGACGGATCAAGTGTAAAACCGTTTACCCCGTGGCCGGTGGTGTACACCAGCATGGTCGAAGAACCGTATATTATGTATCCGGCGGCCGTCTGGGCCTTGCCCGGCTGCAGAAAATCCTCCTTGAGACATGGGGAGAACATCTTAGACGTTCTCCTGTATACGGAAAATATGGTTCCGACCGATACGTTCACGTCTATGTTGGAGGATCCGTCGAGAGGATCGATGGCTATGACGTATTTTGAGTTTCTCGAGTTCTCGTCGGAAAATGCTATGAAATCCTCGTTTTCCTCAGATGCCACCCCTGCGCATTCTCCGCCATGTTCAAGAGCGGTCAGGAACCTTTCGTTCGCGTAGGAATCAAGCTTCCTTACCTCTTCTCCCTGGATGTTTATCTGGCCCGTTTTGCCTAGAATATCCGCGACCAAACCGGCTTTGTTTACTTCCCTGTGAACTATTTTCGCCGCGAACCCTATATCCCGAAGCAGCCTGGAGAGCTCCCCGGTGGAATAGGGAAATTCATACTGATTTCTTATTATGAATTCGTCAAGAGTAGTTATCGAAACCATATTGCGAGTTGTTCTAGAGAAAGGCCATGGACAAAACGTTCCTTATATAAGAGTCTAACTGAATTAGCTCGGTTAATTAAGGGAGTACCGGTTAACAGTGATTGAAGAAACCACGCTTCGGCCTCAAAACGGGTTCAGAGGTGCGGTGTTCCTAGGTAGTGCCGCGGAGAAGACTGCTATGAGAATTCCGCGGTTAATCTTTGCTCACTCGAAGCCTGACTTCCGTTTCTCTTCCCGCAGCTCCAGGAGTTTCTCCAGTCTCTCGTCAAGATCATCCGGAGCCTGTTCCCTGATAATGCGATATCCGGCGACGACTTTGGGAGCCAGAACGGAATTCCTGAGGAAAGGGGCATCCTCATCCACAAACTGCTTGACCCCGGTTACCATTATGTAGCAGAGCAACAGACCGATTATAAAGCCCATTGCCCCGCCGAGGATATGGTTAATCCATCCCATCTTGACTCTTTCCAGCAGGTCTGTCAGGAAATGGGAAAGATAATGTATGAGCATGTATGCAAGGCCGGCTACGATCAGAAATCCCAGGATGTCGGCGATTCTCGGTTCGGCGATAATGTTCTTTTCAAGCAGGATGCCCCCCAGCAGCTCATAGAAGAAGAAGCCCAGAGCTACTCCCCCTATTATGGCGGCCAGAGAGAAAAACTGCTTTATAAGTCCTGATCTGAGCCCCCCTCCGAAACAGGCCAAGATCATTAATAAGAGTAAGATGTCGAACAGGTTCAAAGCGGTTTACCGTTGCGTTCTTGCGGGCTGTTTTACGAAAAATTTCATTTAAAAAAGGAAACTTACATCAGGTTAATGGCGGTGTCCAGTCTTTGACTTGTCGGGTTCGTTCATATAGTCTAACCGTCCGATGGAGTTCTCAGACATAATTGAGATAATTCACCCGAGCCTCGCGGAAACCGAGAGGAAAATCGATGAATTCATAAAATCCGACGTTCCTCTGGTTTACGAAATAGCCAAGTATCTGCTTGGCGCAGGAGGGAAGAGAATCAGGCCTTCCCTCGTTCTTCTCTCAAGCGCCGCCTGCGGTCTTACGGATGGAGAAAACCGTATTGCGGCCGCCGCAGGGATTGAGCTTTTCCACGCAGGCACCCTTTTTCACGACGATGTGGTTGATCAGGCGGAATTCAGGAGGGGCAACGCCTCTTCCAATATGGTCTGGGGAAACAAACCCACCGTGCTCGTGGGGGATTTTATGCTGGCCCGGGGTCTTGAGCTTATATACAGCTGCGGCAGTATTGAACTCCTGAGGGTGGTTTCCAGGGCCTCATCGCGCCTTGCCGAGGGTCATGTGCTCGAGATTATGAGCGAAAGAAAAATGCTTGAAATCTCGGAGGATTTCTGCTTTTCCGTGATTGATCACAAAACGGCTGCGCTCATTGAGTGTTCTACCGAGACCGGAGCGCTTCTGGCGAATACTTCAAACGGAGCGGTCAAGGCCCTTGCACACTATGGACGCAACATAGGAATAGCGTTTCAGCTCATAGACGATGCGCTTGATTACTTTTCCGAAGAAAACAAGTTCGGGAAAAAGACCGGACAGGATCTGGCTGAACGGAAAATGACCCTTCCGCTTTACTACTCGATTGAAAACGCCCCGGAAGACGTGAAACGCAAGGTGATTGAAACGCTCGACAAGGAAGAGGATCTCGATAGTTCCGAGATAGCGGAGATAACGCAGCTGGTAGCCCACTACCGCGGGGCCGACCTGACCAGACAGCGGGCAAAAGAATTTGTGGTTGAAGCGAAAAAGTCTCTGGACGAGATACCCCAGAGCGATTACAGGGAATCCCTCGGTTGCCTCGCCGATTACGTGGCTGAGAGAAGCTTCTGATAGTAGCTGTCAAGCGCAAGACCCATGACATAGGCGTCTCCTCTTCCCCTGCCATAGTAGTTCTTGCGTGTTCTAAGAATTTCGAATCCAAGCTTTTCGTAAAGAGTGATCGCCGGTGTGTTTGTCGTTCTTACCTCGAGGATAACCGAGAGAGCCCCCATTTTTTCATAAAAGTTAAACGTGTCTGAGAGCAGTTCAATCGCTACTCCCTTTCTCCTGTGGCAGGATGCCACGGCGATCTTGAATACGTGAATTTCGTCGTAGACAAGGGTGGATATCGAGTAGCCCGCAACATCTTCGTCGCTTCCGTTTATGGCTATATTGCAGAAGAACCCGGATTTTTTGATGTAATCTGCGAGCACCTGTTTTGGCCACGGGGAGATGAAGGACTCGTTTTCGATCTTCACGATCTCGTTTATGTATTTCGGTGAGAGAGACTTTATGATCATTCTTTTTGTGCCGACTGGGACAGAGTGATCCTTTCAAAATAAAGATCAAGCAGATCCGCGGCTCCCGTGTAGGGATCCGTTTTTCCCTCCATTACTTCTTTCTCCACTTTGCCAAGCGTTTCTTTTATGAGGGAGTTTTCATAAAAGCTGTCCTCAAGATTCTGAAGGAGCGCTTCGTGCAGACGGTATTTAGCCTGCTTTCTTCTTTTTTCCATAAAGTAGCCGTTTTCTTTGCAGAGCTTTTCATAGTCCATGACGCACTGCCAGGTTTCCCTTATTCCGTAACCCGTGACGGAGGAGCAGGCATAAGCCCTGGGAGTCCACCCGGATTCGGGCGGTCTGTGAAATCCCAGCGCTTCTTCCATTTCCTGTTTCATAAGCTCAGCCTTTTTCTTGTTTTTCCCGTCCGCTTTGGTTATCAGTACGGCGTCGGCGCGCTCGATTATTCCCTTTTTTATTCCCTGAATGTCGTCTCCCGCCCCGGTAATCATAAGCAGCATGAAGAAATCGACCATGGAGTGGCAGGCAATTTCAGACTGCCCGACTCCCACCGTTTCTATGAAAATCGTGTCGAACCCAGCCGCCTCGCAGAGAATCACGGCGTCGCTTGTCTTTTTTGCGACTCCCCCCAGGGAGCCGGACGACGGAGAAGGCCTTATATAAACGTTTTCGTGCCGGGAAAGTTCCTGCATCCTGAGCTTGTCGCCCAGAACGCTCCCCCCGGTCTCGCTGCTCGTTGGATCGATTGCGAGCACCGCTATCTTTTTTCCGCACTCGCGGGCGAGATAGAGTCCCAGAGATTCTATGAAGCTGCTTTTCCCGACTCCGGGTATACCCGTAATTCCCACCCTTACGGATTTTCCGGACCGCGGCAGACACCACGTGATTATCTCCCGCGCAAGCTTTTTGTGCTCGGGGAGGGTGCTCTCCGCAAGGGTTATCGCCCTGCTCAGAGCGGGTATTTCTCCCTTGGCTATGCCCTGGCGGTAAGTTTCCGCTTCCGTTTTTCTGTGCGGGGTCATGTTCGGGTTTCTGTCAGGGGCACGAGTATGGCTTCAGCCGCTTCGGACAGCACGGTCCCCGGACCGAATACCTGCGAGACTCCGGCGCTCCTGAGGTAATCGTAATCGCGTTTGGGTATGACCCCTCCCGCGACCACCATTATGTCGCCGCCTCCCATCTCGTTGAGCTTTTTTATAAGTTCGGGGATGAGCGTCTTGTGTCCGGCGGCCAGACTTGATATTCCGATTATGTGGACATCGTTTTCAACTGCCTGTCTTGCCGCTTCTTCAGGGGTCTGAAAGAGCGGGCCTATGTCCACGTCGAAACCGAGGTCGGCAAAGCCGGTCGCTATTATCTTCGCCCCGCGGTCATGGCCGTCCTGGCCCATTTTTGCGACCAGTATCCGGGGTCTTCTCCCTTCTAGCGTGGCGAAACGGTCGGCAAGCTCTCTTGCCTTGATAAATCCGGCGTCCTTAGAAATTTCCGATGAATATACTCCCGAGATCGTGCGCCATCCGGGCTGATATCTCCCCCATACCTCCTCGCACGCGTCCGATATCTCTCCGAGGGTGGCATTCTCCCTCGCGGCCTCAACTGCCAGAGAGAGAAGGTTTCCTTGCCCCGTTTCTGCACATTCAGTGATTTTCCGAAGCGTGCGCTCAACCGCCTCGGAATCCCTTTCTTCCTTGAGCTGATTCAGTCTTTTGATCTGGTTCTCCCTCACCTTGCGGTTATCCACTTCCAGTATATCGAATTCTTCCTGCGCGTCCGAATTATAACTGTTGACTCCTACTATTACGTCTTTTCCCGAGTCTATTCTCGCCTGTTTTCGCGCTGCCGCTTCCTCTATTCTCATCTTCGGCAGCCCGGTTTCTATGGCTTTGGACATTCCTCCCAGTTCTTCTATTTCCATTATGAGTTCCCAGGCCCTTCTTGCCAGATTGTGAGTCAGGTACTCGACATAGTAGGATCCCGCCCATGGGTCGATCAGCCTGCATACATCTGTTTCCTTCTGAATATAGAGCTGAGTGTTTCTCGCTATCCTGGCGGAGAAGTCGGTGGGAAGTGCGATCGCTTCGTCCAGGGCATTTGTGTGGAGTGACTGAGTGCCGCCGAGCACCGCGCTTAGGGCCTCAACGCATGTTCTCGTCACGTTGTTAAACGGATCCTGCTCCGTGAGGCTCCATCCCGAAGTCTGGCAGTGGGTTCTGAGCATGAGCGATGCCGGCTTTTTGGGCTCAAAAGTCTTGACGATCTTGGCCCAGAGCATCCTTGCCGCCCTCATTTTTGCGATTTCCATGAAATGGTCCATTCCTATTCCCCAGAAAAAGGAAATTCTGGGAGCGAAATCGTCAATATTGAGCCCTGCCTCAACGCCCGCCCTTAAATACTCAAGGCCGTCAGCAAGCGTGTAGGCAAGCTCTATGTCCGACGTGGCGCCCGCCTCTTCCATGTGGTAGCCGCTTACGCTTATCGAGTTGAACTTCGGCATGTTTTTCGATGTATATTCGAAGATGTCTGAGACTATCTTCATCGAGAATTCGGGCGGGTAAATATAGGTGTTCCTTACCATGAACTCCTTGAGTATGTCGTTCTGGATAGTTCCGCTGAGCTTTTCCGGTTCCACTCCCTGTCGCTCCGCAACGACTATGTAGAAGGCCATGATCGGCAGAACCGCGCCGTTCATGGTCATGGAAACCGAGATCTGGTCAAGGGGTATTCGATCGAGAAGAATCTCCATGTCGAGCGCCGAATCTATTGCTACGCCTGCCTTTCCTACGTCTCCCGAAACCCTGGGGTGATCCGAGTCATATCCCCTGTGAGTCGGAAGATCAAAGGCTATGGAAAGCCCCTTCTGCCCCGCGGCCAGGTTTCTCCTATAAAAAGCGTTTGATTCCTCCGCGGTGGAAAACCCCGCGTACTGCCTGATGGTCCAGGGCCTCGTGAGGTACATGGTCGGGTAGGGCCCGCGAAGGTAGGGCGGAATTCCGGAGACGAATCCCAGGTGCTCGGAGTTGCTGAGGTCGTCTCGGACATAAAACGTTTTTATGTCTATTTTCTCGGGTGATTCCCTTACCACGTCTTCGCTCGCATGCACACCGCTTCTGCCGTTTGAATCGAAGCCGAGATTTATTTTCGAGAAATCAGGTCTCATGGTCATACCTTGCCTTAGAAAAGCAGCTGCTGGTATCTCTCAAGCATGTCGCGGACGTCCGAATCCGCATTTATAAAATCATCCACACCTGCCTCGGCGAGCTCTTCCCGTTTGTCCTGTCCACCGCCTGGGACGACAATTTTTATTTCCGCCCCCTTGTCCTTGAGTTCTCTTGCGGTCGCCTCCGCGAACTGCTCGTAATCTTTGTCGGAACCGCAGATTACAACCGCAAGCGGATTCTCGCGCAAGGCTGCCGCAACTCCCTCATCAATGCCCGGATTATCCGCTCCGTCGACTATAGCAAATCCCCCGCACCCGAAGAAATTCATTGAGAAAACCGATCTTGCGACTGTCTGCGGAGAATCGCTCAGGTGAAGCAGAAAAACTTTGGGCGCCTCACCCGTTCTCTCCGCGTATTGTTCGCTTAGAAGCCTTATCTTCTCAAAAGCCTGAGCTGCCCTTGATTCCGCAAGAGGCGCTACCGTCGGGGCCGAACCGTTAGACTCTTCTTCCGCGGGGAGGGTTTCCCGGATATCCCCCGCCATTTTTTCCAGCACGTTGGGGAACTCGTTCGTTCCGACAAGCGTTTTTTTCCTCCGGGAAATGTCGCTCAGGACTTTTTCCCTGCTGTCTTTTACCTCGTTCTGTATGAAGCCGCTTTTAAGACACTCAAGGTAGCCGCCCTCTCTTTCTATCTCTTGGAACAGCTCGAGGGATTTCTGCGAAATGGACTGCGTCAGTCTCTCTATGTGGTAGGAGCCGCCTCCGGGGTCGGTCACTGCGCCGAGGTGGGATTCGTTTCTTGCGAGAAGCTGAACGTTCCTCGCCACTCTCCTTGAGAGTCCGTCGGGTTCCCGGTAGTGGGCGTCAAAAGGCTCCACGGTAAGGGAGTCTGTTCCCCCGATTACAGACGCCATGGCTTCAAGCGCCGTACGCAATATGTTTGTGTGCGGGTCGTAAATGGTTTTGTTGAAGGCGGTGGTGCGGCAGTGGATCCTCATTTTCGTGGATTCGGCGGAGTCGGGGGAGAACTGTTGCGCGACGTTCGCCCATAGCGTTCTTGCGGCGCGAAGTTTGGCGATTTCCGCAAAGTAGCTTGATCCTGTGGAGAAGGAAAAAATGAGGTGGCGACAGGCACTGTCCGCATCAACGCCTCTTTGGCGAAGCATGACCAGGTACTCGGCCGCCGCGGCGATAGTGAAGGCGAGTTCCTGGGTTATCGTCGCACCCGAGTCCTTAAACGTCGAGCTTTTCACCGAAAACGTCGCGTAGCCGGGCGCGGTGTCTGAGAGATATCCGATGGCTTTTGCGATTTTATCCACATTCTCATCAAGTTGTGTTGCTGGGGATCCGTGCCCAAGCAGATGCGATAGAGGGTCGAAGAACACGGCTCCGCTGAGCTCCTGCGTGTCGATTCCTTTTTTGGCGCAGGAGGAAGTGAAAAGGGCGCAGGCCTTTTCCGGATCCTCTCTCAAGGCGAAGTTTATCCCGGTGCGCAGGGGATCTATATCTTTTAGGAGAGTTTCAAGGGTCTTGCGTTTCATTTCCACCTGCGGGATAAGGGTAAGAGAATCCGCTCCGCCCTCTATTGCCGCAAGCGCCGAGGCTCTAGTCTCTTTCGGGGTCGTGAGCCTTATCTCTTCTGTAATGAGCCAGCTGTTCTCTTTTTTGCTGGTTCCCCGGGCGAACGGAAATTCTCCCGGAAGCTGAAATTCCCCCAGGAAAAGGTCCCTGGCTTCTTCTTCGGTGTAGAAGGGTTCAACCTCTATGCCGTCTTCGGTATGCCATATGAGATCCTTATAGGAAACTCTTTTTTCGGCTTCTTTTTTCCAGGTTTCTTTCGAGACGCTTGGAAAATCGTCGAAAAGAAGGATCTGCTCATGTTCTTTTTCTGCTTTACTCATTAAAGCGCCTTTTCTCCCCTGATTCTCGGGTGAATAAGTATATAATTTTGATTTCTTTCTGCCAACATACTGAAACCATTTAATTTACCGTTTTCTCCGCCCGTTGCTCAGGACCGCTCCGGTCGGAGGAATTGTTATTTCTTTTTTTCGACTTTAATATTAAGGAAATGTCTGGAAAAGCGGTTGTCATGGTCTCCGGGGGCGTGGACAGTTCCACTCTCTGCTACAAGGCGGTTCGGGAAGGGTACGAAGTCTTTCCTCTTACCTTCATCTACGGGCAGAAACACGAGAAGGAAATCCGTTCCTCAGAGAATATATGCCGCCGTCTGGGGCTTTCACCCAACATAATCGATTTTTCTTCCGCAAGAACTCTTTTCGGGGCTTCCGCCCTTACGGACCGGGACGTCGATATTCCAAGGGTTTCCGCGACGGCGCGCAATTACGAGACCCTCTCGGCAACAGTAGTTCCGAACCGAAACGCCATCTTTCTTTCCCTTGCGGTTGCCTATTCGCAGGGTATCGGCTGCGACACTGTGTTCTACGGCGCGCATCATTCCGACAGGGGAGTGTATCCCGACTGCCGGGCGGAGTTCGTTTCGGCTTTCGAGAAAGCGGAGAGACTCGCGACTGATAACGAACGCCTCAGGATAGTCGCTCCGTTTATAGATATGGACAAGTCGGGGATAGTCAGGCTCGGTTCGGGTCTCGGGGTTCCTTTCGAAGACACGTGGTCGTGCTACGTGGGTTCCCGTGTGCACTGCGGTACCTGCAGTTCGTGCAGGGAGAGAAAAAGGGCCTTTATCGAAGCGGGTGTGGACGATCCGACTGAGTACGAGGCGTAGCTGCGATGAAGGTAAACGAAATCTTCTTTTCAATACAGGGTGAAGGAGTCCATATCGGGCTGCCGACGGTCTTTCTCAGGCTTTTTGCCTGTGATCTCAGATGCAGCTGGTGCGACACCATGTACGCCGTGGAGGGGAATGACTTCCGGGAGATGGAAACCGGCGAGGTGCTCGGCAGGATCCTTGAGTACGGATGCTCCCGCGTCTGCATAACCGGAGGGGAGCCGCTTATCCAGCGGGATGAAGTGGAAGAGGTGGCGGGGTTTCTCCTCGAAAGGGATTTTGTGATTGTGCTTGAAACAAGCGGGAACAAGAAGCCGCCCGGAATCTTTTCCCATCCCAATTCGGTTGTGAGCATGGACTGCAAGTGCCCCGGTTCGGGCATGGCCTCCAGGATGGATTTTTCGCTTTATGATGACCTGGGGGAAAAGGATCAGCTCAAGTTCGTAATAGCTGACAGTGCGGACTACGAATACGCAAGGGGTGTTATGGCGAAGCGTCGCATAAGGGCTTCAATCATATTCCAGCCCGTTTACGGCACAAAGGCGGACTGGATAGCCGAGAGAGTCCTGCGCGACGGCATGGAGAACGTAAGAGTGCTTCCGCAGCTTCACAAAATATTCTGGGGAGAAAAAAGGGGGGTCTGACCTCTTCCATCATCTTAGAACTTTCTCGGATCAGTTTTTAATTTTTTTAATGTTCCTGTTGTTATTATGTTAGAATTCAGGGTATAAAAGATAGATTGTGCGAACGGATCAAGAACCGAGGAGAGAAACGATGGAAAAGCACATAGAAGATTACAACTATGAGCCTTTTGCCGATACCGAGGAGTACAGAAAGGTAAACGGCGATATAACCAGAAGCTGGATACAGATAATGGTTGAGAGGGGGGTCGAGAGTCTCGACAGGTTCCTTGACATCGCTACGGGCGCGGGCACCATGGCTCAGCTTTTCTTCGAAATGCTCCCCGCAAACCTGAGGGAGTCAGCGGTGTTCTGCCTTGACCAGTCGGCGGGCGCTCTTAAACTTGCCAAGCGCAGGCTTGAGAAAGAGGTTGACAAGCTGACCCTTATCAATTCCTCCATACAGGAACTTGATCTGCCTCCGAAAAGCCTTGACGTGGCCATATGGGGTAACGGCATACATTACCTTAACGAAGAGGAGCAACTAAAGAGCCTCAATGCGATCAAAAAAGCGCTTAAGCCGGGAGGCTGGTTTTTTTTCAACACCTCTTTTTACGAGGGGGCAAGACCCGAGGACACCATACCTTTCTACAGAACCCAGGTGAGAAACGCCGTCCAGTTCCTGAGAAAACAGGGAGTGAAAAGAGTAAAGGTTGAGGGAAAAGCCGAAGCCGCAAAATTCCACCCGCGCTCCTACTACGAAGAGCTTGTGGGAAAGGTAGGACTTGATCTTGTCGATGCCCAGGAATTCGCCGCTGATCTTACGAAAGAAGCGTGGGAGCACATAAGCTCCTTCCAGCAGTATGCAGCCGGCGCCCTTCACGGCTATCCTGATGAGGTTGCTTCCGACGCTATGAAAAACGCCGTTGAGCCGGCAATCCTTCTCCACGGGGAAGTGAACGAGAACGGCAACCACTTTGTTACCAGAAAGTGGCTTTCCATAAGCGCACGACGGGCGTAATTTTCCGCTGCGGGGACTTTATTCGCCCGAAACGCTGTTTTTCCTTAGAAAATCGAATGTATAGAATCCGGTTTCGCACCAGTTCTCGCCTATGAACCTTATGGCGTAGTTCCCGACGTACTCTATCTTCTCAGGTGTCATGCTGCTTTTTCCGAGGGGTATCCGTTTTTTAAACGGAAGTTTTCCGGTCCTGCTTTTTTTCCTGAGCCTCCTGCATGTGGCGCAGGGACAGATCTCTCTTAGCTCGTCGTAGAAGAATATGCTCTCTTCACCGTTGTCCCAGACGATCTGAAGAGCTTTTTCGGTAAATTCGTTTATTTCTTTAGGTTTTGTGCTCACGACACGATATTCTACCCGCCCGCTTGACCGCAATCGATTTAAATCGGTTTAATTGTGTTATGCCGGGGCTTTTCGCACCCTGGATTCGCCCGGTATCGGCGGGTTGCGGTCAATTTGCGGACAGTTAACGCAAGCAGTTATAATCAAACCTTGAAATGAGCGAGCAGGAACAGGATGCGCTCTCGGCGACGGTCAAATGGGTCCAGGAAGCTTCCCGGATAGTTTTTCTAACGGGAGTTGAACTCTCCCTTGAAGTCGGACTTCCTGACGTTTCGGATCTGAGCTTCAATCCCGACATAGGGAAATTCAAGAATCGCCCGGAGGTAAGGAGAGAGTACTGGGAAAAGATAAAGGATTTTTATCCCAGAATCTCGGAGGCCAGGCCTTCTCCTGCCCACGAAGCCATTTACGAGATGGAGTTTCTCTGCAATGTCGACTGCGTTCTTACCCAGGCGGCCGACGGCCTGCACGGCAAGACCGGCAGCGAAAAAATAATAGAGATATACTCGACGATAAACTGGATCCACTGCCATGAATGCGGAAACGATTACCGCACCGACGGGATTCTGCTTTCCCTTGAGGACAGCAAGACCGGCATTCCGAAATGCAGGGAATGCCAGAGCGATCAGATGAAGCCTCCGCTGTCCTTTCCGGGACAGCCGCTTCCTCACTGGGAGATAAGGGAGTCCTGGATGAGGCTTCAGCACTGCGATCTTTTCATAGTCGTCGGGGCGAATCTGGAAATCGAGCCCGTGGCGTCTTTTCCCTTCCAGGTCATGAACAAGGGGAACAAGGTCGTTATTATCGGCGAGAGGAACACTCCGGCCGACAATTACGTAAGTGCCGTCATATACGGAAGCCCGAGCCAGGTCATGCCTTACATAGTCGATAAACTCAAAGAAACCCATACGGTCTCCTGAACCGCGGGAGCCATGGGAGGGGAACGGGAGAGCAGGCTTGTCCACCGAGATAAAAATTGATGATGAAGATGTCGCCCGGGAGATGGAACGTTATGTTTCTAATCTCGACAGGGACATCTACACCATAAGCAACATTCCCGAGGAAGTCGTTGCCGTCATCTTCGCCTACGTAAGCAGAAGTCCCAAAAGTTTCAGGGAAAACATAGACACCGTCATAAGGGAGCAGGAAATGGGGAGGGACAGGGCGGAGAAGTTCCATGAGAAGTGGGTTCTTAACTACGGCCACGCCTCCGTTGCCGAGCACGCCACCGTGCACATAGGCGTTGAGAGGGTCTCAAGACTTTTTTCCTCCCTGCTCGAATGCGCAAACGAATTCCTCTCGTTCACCGAGTACTCCCAGAGATACCAGAGACCGCGCAAAGGCGATAACTATATTCCCGGCGAGCTCGGCTCGCACCCGGCCCTAGAAAGAGAGTTCAAAGAGCTCTGCGATTTTCAGTACGATATTTATTCAAGACTTAACGACGAGCTTTTTCTTTTTCTCAAGAAAAAATTTCCCGCTCCCCGGGGCAAGGATGAAAAGGCCCATTTCAGGGCGCTTGAGAAAATAGCGTTTGAGGACGCGAGATACGCTCTTAATCTTTCAACGCTCACGAATCTCGGAATGACGGCAAACGCGAGGGCGGTGGAAGAGACCATCTCCACCCTTCTCTCAAGCCGCTACAAGGAGGCAAGAGACAGGGCCGAGGAGATAAAAAACGAGGTCAGGTTCTCGGTTCCGACCCTCGTTAAGTATGCTGACGAGAACCCCTACATAGTAAAAACGCGCGAGGCGCTTGCGGAACTCTCGGCCGGTCTTTATGACGGCGCGGGGGACAGTCCCCGCGACGGATCCTCGGTCGCTCTTTTTGACTACACTGGACGGGGAAGCGAAAGTCCCCAGGCCGACGCCTTAAGGGAGATCGCAAGAGGGCTTCTTTTTGAATTCTCGGACCTTTCGGTCGGCGATATAGAGAGACATCTCTCCGAGAACACCCCGGAGCTTGAGGGGATATTCTCAAGCGCTGTCCGCTCTCTTGGAAAGCACGATAACCCGGTCGGTATATTCAGATCGGTTAACTACAACGCGGAGTTTGTCCTTAGCGAGGCGGCGTGGCATCAGCTGCTCAGGCACAGAAAAGTCATCTGGACCGTTAAGGAGCCTTCTGTGGGAGAGGGCGTGACTGTTCCGCCGCACATTACGGAATCAGGAACCGAAGAGCTTCTGCTCGAAGCCGTCGCGAGAAGCGAGAGTTTCTATGAAAAGCTTGTCCAGGCCGGTTTTCGTGACGTAGCAAGTTATGTCGTCACAAATGCCCATAACAGGAGAGTCTCCGGCAGGTTTGATCTCTGGGAGTTATACCACCTGACGAATCTTCGGATGTCGGAGGGCGCGCAGTGGGATATAAAAAACGTGATCGGGCAGCTCGCGGGAGAAATTGAAAAAGTACATCCGCTTTTTGTTCGTTCTGCCTTGGGAAGGGTGATCAAGGAAGGAGGAGAGGCAGTCTGATGCCCATGCGGCCCGTCAGAAGATGTGAAGAGTGCGGTTACGAGACCACCGCAAAAATGGACGTATGTCTTTCCTGTGGAGAGAGTATGCGGCGCAGGTCCAAGGGAGGAGTGAGGGGACTTCTTCGAGGCCTGATACTTGTAGCGGTTGCAATTTACATTCTTCTGTCCGCGTTTCAGGTTTTCGGATTCTTGCCGGGAGCGTGATGCCGTGGCTGATTCTGAGCATGTCCTGAAAGCAAAGGAGGGAGCGGCGGCCTGGAACCGGTGGCGCGAGGATGAACCCGACGTCATGCCGGATCTTGGTTGGGCGAACCTTAACGGACTCAATTTTGACGGGGCGGTGTTTGCGAAATCAGCTCTCAAGCTTGCTTTCTGCAAGGGGTGCAGCTTCGTGGGCGCGGATTTCTCCGGGGCCAACATGCGGGGGGTGAACCTTGAGGGGTGTGATCTTCGCGGCGCGGTGCTGAGGGACGCGAATCTTGAAGGCGCACACATGCTGGGTGCCGATCTCACGGGCGCCGATTTTGCCGGAGCTAATCTCAAGCTTGCGAATTTCGACGGGGCGATACTAAAGGACGCAAACCTTGCGGGGGCAAAGAAATTACGGGCTCCGCAGCTTTTTGCTCTAAAGAGCCTTGAAAATCTCAGGGTTTCGGAGCAGATCCTTGAGAAAGTGAAAAGTCAGTCTCCTCATCTGTTTGGGTAATTCCCGCTTCATCTTTGACCCTTTCGTTAAGTTTCTGCAGAGTTTTTATATTCGGGATGGATATCGGACCTGGTTTCCGGTATTATATTCTCAAAATATCGAATAATAATACTTTTTGCATATGAATACGGAGAATGCAGTGGAGAATAACTCTGACGGAACGGAAGAAGGCGAGCTTGACTTCCGATATTATATTCTTAATATATTGAATAATAATACTTTCTGCATATGAATACGGAGAATGTAATGGATAAGAATCATCCCAGAGCAAGCGACGTCATAGACGGGTTCGCTTCCGTCGGCCGGTATCATTTCACCACCGCCCAGATGCGTTCCGCGCTGGGCGTATCGGATGCCGCAGCCGGGCTTGCCCTGAACAGGCTTAAGAAAAAGGGGCTTGTCGCAAGTCCCTCAAGAGGGTTCCATGTCATCATTCCTCCCGAATACAGGCGTATCGGGTGTCTGCCCCCGGAGCAGTTCATCTCGCAGCTCATGAAACACAGAAAACGGGAATACTATGTCGCATTATTGTCCGCGGCCGAGTATCACGGAGCAGCCCATCACCGCCCGCAGATTTTTCAGGTGGCCGTCGCCGGGAACCACAGACCGATTTTCTGCGGTATGGTCAGGATTTTCTTCATCTCCCGGGCGCGCATTTCCGAGGTTCCGCTCATGAGTCGTAACACCCGGTGCGGAACCATTATGCTTTCAAGCCCTGAAGCGACCGCGATTGACCTTGTGGGTTACGCGAGAAAGTCCGCAGGTTGGGACAATGTGGCGACGGTTCTTTGCGAACTCGCTGAAGAGATTGATCCTGATCTGCTGTGCGAGGCCGCGCGCACCGCTCCGCTTACGTGGGCTCAGCGCCTTGGATATCTTCTGGAACTTGTCGATGCGGAAGACAAGGCGGGGCCGCTTAAATCCTATGTCCGTTGCCGTGCCCGCGACTTTACTCCTCTCGTTCCTTACGCGTCTGTGGATAATGCCTGGCGCGCTGATGACTGGCGGGTGCTTGTAAACGCCGAGGTGGAGTCCGAGGTATGATTCTGCGCGAACACATCGCCGAGTGGCGAAACCAGGCTCCATGGATCCGGGATTTTCATGTTGAACAGGACCTGATAATAAGCCGCGCGGTGGCGGAAATATTTTCGCATCCGGTACTGGCTTCCGAACTCGCATTCCGGGGCGGCACCGCACTCTACAAGCTCTATCTTAAGCCTCCGGGACGTTATTCTGAGGATATTGACTTGGTCAGGATGCATTCCGGTCCTGCAGGCCACATGATGGATGCCTTGCATGAAGTTCTCGATCCGTGGCTCGGCAAACCCAAGTGGAAACAGAGCCGCCGCTCTATCAAGTTTCTTTACAGGTTTGATTCGGCAGACACGCCGCCACTGCGTATGACCCTTAAAATTGAAATCAATCCGAATGAGCATTTCTCAGTTTTCGGATACGAAAAAGTTCCTTTCTCCGTAGATTCTTCCTGGTTCAGCGGAAGCACCGATGTTGTCACTTACTCTCTTGACGAACTTCTCGGTACGAAGCTGCGCGCTCTTTATCAGCGCAAAAAAGGCAGAGATCTTTTCGACCTGGCAACGGCACTTGACAGCGCGTCGGTGAATCCGGACCGGATTATTGCCGCTTTTACCGAGTATCTGAAACTGGAAGGTCACAACGTCACCCGAGCCTTGTTCGAACGAAACATGGAGAACAAGCTTCAGGACCCGGGCTTTGAAGACGACATAGTGCCGCTACTGGTGCCGGGGCAACATTGGGATATGGAGGAGTCGGCCAGAAAAGTTTCCGCGCGCCTGATTGAGCTTCTTCCCGGCGAGCCGTGGAAGGGCGAAGAATGATCACGAGAGACCGTGCGGCGACCATAATAAATTCCGTTTCCCTGATAATTCCGTTTGCGGGCCACGCTTCGGTCGATTAACTTACCATACTGCGATGGACAGAAAGATATACGGCGTATCGGAGCTTAACTCTTCAATAAAAGAGGCCATAGAGCTTGAGTTCGGTGGGGAGACTATATGGGTCGCGGGAGAGGTCTCGGACTTCAAGGGACACTACGCAAGTGGCCACTGGTATTTCTCCCTTAAGGACAGAAGCTCCCAGATATCCGCTGCCTGTTTCAGAAGAAGTAACCAGGGAATAAAACTCACTCCTGAGAACGGGATGGACGTCATATGCGCCGCGCGGGTTGGGGTTTATGAGAAAAACGGCGTTTACCAGCTCTACGTAAGCGACATGGAGCCAAAAGGCGTCGGAGCGGACGCTCTCGCGCTTGAAAAGCTCAAGCAGAAGCTTTCTGAAGAGGGCCTTTTCGATCTCTCGAAAAAACGCCCGCTTCCATTTTTATCTCGGAAAATAGGCGTTGTTACATCTCCTTCGGGTGCCGCGGTGAGGGATTTTATCAAGGTTGTGCACAGGAGGTTTCCCGACGTAGAGGTTGTTATTTCCCCGGCGAGCGTTCAGGGAGACGGCGCTCCGGGAGAGATAGCGGCGGCCCTTGAGAGGCTCTACTCAATGGAGGCTCTGGACCTTGTCGTCGTGACCAGGGGAGGGGGGTCGAAAGAAGACCTGATAGCCTTTAACGATGAGGGGGTTGCGAGAAAGATAGCGGCTTCTCCGCTTCCCGTTATCTCGGCGGTGGGTCATGAAGTGGACGTGACGATAGCCGATCTTGTGGCGGACGTGAGGGCTGCTACTCCTTCCATGGCCGCCGAGCTTGCGGTAAGAGAAAAAAGGGATGTCACCGAAGATCTGGCGCAACTGCGCCGCAGGCTCGATTTTTCTCTCACAAGCCGCGTCGACATGTTCTCTATGCAGCTTGACGGGTTCGCAAACAGCTTCAGGCATCACATGACCTCAAGAATCGAAAATCTTGAGCGACGCGTGGAGACCTACTCGGGCAAGCTCACCTCGCTTAATCCTCTCGGCGTTCTGCAAAGGGGATACGCCATCGTCTCAAAAGAAAAAAGCGGGGAGATAGTAGAGGATTCCCGGACGCTTGAAGAGGAGGAAAGGCTTGTCCTGAGGCTCGGGAGGGGCAGGGCGTTTTGCAGCGTCGAGGGAGTGGAGAACGAACCGCAGACCTGATCTTCAGAGAACAACCGAAAGACTTTTGAGCCTGACGACGGAGATGTTCTCTGAAAGCAGCAGATCTCTTGTTTCCTCAGACGGCAGCGCATCCGTAAGCAGAAGCCTTACCCTGCCGCCGAGGCCGCTTCTCAGGCTCTCCGCCGGACTGTCTCCGTCACGGAGCCTTTTAACGGTGCTTTCGATCCAAGTGCACGGAAGAAAAAGCATTACCGGCATTATCTCCCGGACATCAGCGAAAAAATCTTCTGTGTCTTCCGCGACGGCACCCCTCGTGGCGGTCTGCAGGGTAAGCAGATTGGCGAACCTGGAGAAGGAACCGCTTCCGGGAAGATAGGAGAATGTCTGGTCTTCAACCGAGACCTCGCCCAGTTCCTCTTCCGAGAGACGCAGCAGATCAAGCATCTCTCCCTGGGAGAAGCTTCTGCTCTTTTCTGCGCCGCCTCCCGCTCCGAATATTACGGCCGTGGCGCTCTCTTCCACCGAGCTTCCGACGGCGTTTATTTCATCCTTGAGTTTTTTTCTGGCGAGAAAACCGAATTTAACGGCGTTTGAGTAACTGACTACCTTCCCCTCAACGGGAGCTTTCTCATTTGCGCTCAGAAAGGCTTTTTCTATTTTTTCTCCGAGCGCGGACGCCTCGAGAAGCTCACTTGCCTCATCTGTGCCCCCGCAGAGAACAAAGCAGTTTCCCGGGGAATCTGCAAGGATTTTCCCTGCTTCCCTAGCACCCCTTGAGGGAAGGCAAATCCCTCCCAGAGTCAATACCGCCAGTTCGAAAAAAAGACACGGCAGCGTGTTGGGCGAGAGCGTGACGATCCTGCTTCCCGTGGAAAAGCCTGAATTCAGGAGAAAGCAGGCTATGCTCTCAACTTCGGTAACGAGGTCGGGCCAGGTGATCTGTTTCCAGCTCCATCCGTCTTTTTTCTGAAACAGAAGCCTTGAGCCGTTTTCCTTCGTTCTTCGCAGAAGGAAGTTTCTGAAGTTTCTGTTTTCCATTTTTTTCGGACCGCCTTTACGGATTGTGATTCGGGTAGAATTAGAAACTATGATTCTAACCGGTTTGCGCGCCGTGGTGGGGGATTCATGAGAAGGAAACTTGATTTCGAGAAGAAAAATTTCGCCGGGGCTCTTCAGATAGTAAGGACTCTCGGGGAAAAGGGGCACAAAGCCTTTTTCGTGGGCGGCTGCGTGCGAGACGCCCTGCTCGGCGTTGAGTGCGATGAGATCGATATAGCGACAAGCGCCACTCCTGAGCAGGTGCAGAAGGCGTTTGCTAGGACCGTGGCCGTGGGAGAGAGCTTCGGCGTGGTGCTCGTTATGGATGGGGACATGAAGTTTGAGGTTGCCACTTTCAGGAGGGAGTCCGGGTACGGCGACGGAAGGCATCCTGAACGCGTCAATTACACCGAAAGTGCCGAAGAGGATGTTCTGAGGAGGGATTTCACGATAAACGGAATGCTTTATGATCCCGCCTCCGCGGAGCTTTACGATCACGTCGGGGGACTTTCGGATCTTGAGCGAGGACTTGTGAGAACCATAGGAGATCCCGGCAGGAGGTTCGGCGAGGACAGGTTAAGAATGATGAGAGCCGTGCGCTTTGCGACATGTCTCGGTTTTGAGCTTGACGGGGCGGCGATCTCGGCTATTCGCGAAGAGGCTTCTCGGATATCAGTTGTAAGCGGGGAGAGAATAAGGGAGGAACTTGTCAAGATACTTACCCGCCGGAATCCCGGAGACGGGCTCAAGCTTCTCAGTTCCTGCGGCCTTCTGGAGCATTTTCTCCCGGAGGTGGAATGTATGCATGGGGTGCAGCAGCCTCCTCAGTTCCATCCCGAAGGCGATGTGTTTGAACACACTTGTCTTATAATGGATACGCTCTACGCCAATACCGATGGCAATTACTCCGAGGAACTTGCCGTTGCCGCGCTTCTCCACGACGTAGGCAAGCCTCCCACTTACAGGGAATCCGACAGGATAAGATTTGACGGACACGACAGAGTGGGAGCCGGAATGTCTGAGACTATCTGCCGGAGACTCAAATTCTCGAGAAAACAGATAAAGAGGATTTCCGAGCTCATCCTTGAGCATCTCAAGTTCAAGGATGTTTTCAACATGAGAAAAAGCACACTCAAGAGATTTCTTTCCCTTCCCTATTTTGAGGAGCATATGCAGATGCATCTTGCCGACTGCATGGCCAGTCACGGAAAAACCGATGCCTACGATTTTATCAGGGAAAAAATGGAAGAATACGGGCGGGAGGAAATAACGCCCCCGCCGCTTCTCGGCGGACGGGACCTTATAGTCCTTGGCTATTCTCCCGGCCCCGTTTTTTCGGAAATACTGGGACAGGTCGAGGAACTCCAGCTTGAAAACAGACTTTCCTCAAAGGAGGAAGCCATAGAGTTTGTCCTCAAAAATTATTCCGGCAACCGTGGTTAGTTGTGAACCGGTACCGTCTTTATAAATGGGAGCCGCCTTGCCGCTCATTTTTGCCTGATTATGAGCGTCAAAGCGTAGATGAAGTTTGTGCAATGGCAACAAATGCAGAATCGACACTGACTCCCGTAATATTTATCCCGGTTTGATTCTGGATATTCACTCCCCCGCAGAACGCGGAATCGATATATGGTCAATGCGCCATTTCTGACAAGATAGAGCATTCAGACATGGAAGTCATTCATCGTGAATGTGCGGGGTCCTGTTCTGGATTCACTCCTTCCGTACTGTGCGTGCACATTCGTACATGTTGCGGCTCGGCGGATTCAATCTGCTGACAGCAGGAAGTAAGACTTGAGTCTGACAACAAGAGTAGTATCTGGTGTGGCAGCAGAAAACACGGAAATCATGCTGATTCTCCACGGCCTGCGGGTACCGCCCGAGGTCTTTGATGATGCCCCAAGGCGGTGAGATTTTTTCTGCAATTGTCACACTTCTAATGAGCACGCGGACATAGTAAGCGCGGTACCATCAGGCAAGACTTAAGTACGGTATTTGCAGAGTTAGAGTGTTGTGCTCTCTATATAAGATGCTGTTAATTCAGAGAATTTTCTGAAGAAAATCAAAAAAGCTTGACCCCCCCCCAGTTATGTATTCTTAGCAATGTTTTACAGGGTAAAAAGCCCAAGATTACCGTGTTAAAAGGGGACAGGCTTCGCTATTTAGCGTCTTATCCTGATTGATCAAGCAGAAATAGACTTGACTCTCCGGGAGGGAGGAAGTCTTTCGGATACGGGGAGAGGAGAAGAAAAGACGAGAATGAAATCAAATTTAGTCCTAGGGCTAAAGGAGGGGAAAATGAGATATTTGCTTGCATTGCTGTTGATGATTGTGGTCGGATGGGATGCAGTTGCGCAGACACCTGTGCCACCTGAGGTTAGGTTTAAAGAGTCCGGACCAACAATGGTTACAGAAGGTGTTCATACTACTGTTGAGATATCTTTGGAACTCGTTGGCGGCGACACGAGAGCATTTCCTACTGACTTTACCGTGGAAATCCCAAGATCTACTGGCGACTACTGGCCATTCGTGGATGGCACCGGCGGAAGAGGTGCGGCATGGAATCTCGCGTTTCCAGCTGGTGAGATTGAAACAACATTATCTATTGAACTCAAGGCCGACGATCAGGTGGCAGAATCGTTAGGGGAAGAATTTACTCTTACGATAATACTCGTAGCAGCGCAGGGAACTGATACTCCTGATCCTACCATAGACCCGCAGCGGAACACGCATACGATTGTGTGGATAGATGATGATACCCTTGCGTTGCCGGCAGTGAGTTTTGAAACGGCCACTTCAGAGGCAGAAGAGGGTTCTGACCTTGTTGGGGGTGTTACGGCTGAGGAGAAGAATATACATCTGACGCTCGACAAACCCGCAGAAAATGATCTTTTCGTTAATGTGGAGATTGAAAAAGCTGCCGGGACTACCCACTGGCCGTTCCTTTCTTTCGAGGATGAAGAAATGGGCGAGGCAGAGAGAACGGTATATTTTGAAGCCGGGGAGAGCAAAGCGACATTGGACCTAAGCTTTGCAGACGATAACGCACCTAGGCCGCCACAGATGTTTACTCTTAAAATAATTGAGGAGGATGGTGCCCCTCCTCCTTTCGAGCAATACCGGATTGGGACAATAAGTACAAACACGCTTACAGTGAATGACGATGACAGTATTGTGCTTAATGTAACCCCTACCGAGACAGGCTTCAAAGTTCAACCAAACCGCGAGTCGGTAGAAGCTTATACAGTCAGATGGGTAGCTGACGGTCCAGGCATAGCAGCGGGACAAACAATAAAGACTGATACGATTGACTGGCCAGAAGACGATTTAGAGCCAAAGACTGTACTATTTGATTTTGACTGTGCCAACGGTGATGTGTTAATAACCATAAGGAATCCCGTAGTAACCAGTTCCGGTAATCCAGCATCTTATGTAATACCGCTAGATGGGAGTGTAGGCGGTCTGCCGACAGCAAACCTCTGCGGCGACACAGCGAGCAGCCATAGTCCTCCTTCTGGTGGCGGTACTCCCGGTGGCGGTACTCCTGGCGGCGGTACTCCCGGTGGCGGTACTCCTGGCGGCGGTACTCCTGGCGGCGGTACTCCCGGTGGCGGTACTCCTGGCGGCGGTACTCCTGGCGGCGGTACTCCTGGCGGCGGTACTCCTGGCGGCGGTACTCCTGGCGGCGACGATCCAATGGATCCCCCGGACTCAAGTGATGATCCAATGGATCCGGAGGTGGCCTCAGACTCAGATGGCGGATGCAGTCTGTCTGGAGGAAGTGATCTGAATCAGCTGGCGTCAAATGCCGTTGCGATGGGTTTAGTGCTGATGTTCGGCCTGTGTTTGTTGATGCCGGGCTGGAGAAAAAGCAGTTAGGACACGGCAGTGTCTCAGTCCGACCCGAAACAATTGCGGTTTTTATATGCTGGCGATGTGATAGCTGCGGGGCGGATGCTTTGAGATAGTTCAGCATTCAGAATAATGCAAGCAAAAAAGGGGTGCCTTTTCGGAGGATGCCCCTTTTTTTATGTGTGCCGATTGATTTGAGAATGTCTACTGCGTCAGTCAAATTGAGACTTGCTTGCATTATTGATGATTATTGCGGTCGGAGGAGATGCAGTAGCGCAGACACCCATAGGTTTTACTGAATGAAGCTCGGTTTAACCGCCTTTGATGGCTGTGGCGTAGGTGGCTATATCCTTTGAACTCATGCCTAAGCGGCGAGCCGTGTCCTGCCAGTTTTCCAGGGCAGACATTATTTCATTGATTATTGCCTCGGCCTGTTTTTCCCTCAGAGCGAAAAAAGGTGCCGCCTCACGTGCCAGATCAATGTCGGCTTCGGGTCCCTGCTCCGAGATCCAGGTTGTGAGTTCCCGGGCTTTTTCCGAAAGCGGCACAGGGTTCAAGTCATAGGCGGGAGAAAGTCTCCATCTGCCGTTGCGATCATAAAGGAATCCGTGATTGCGCAGATGATCGTCGAGATTGCCGACAAGCACGTTGAAAACGATCCGTCGCCAGAGTTCGTGGAGGTCCTCCGTTGGCGAACTTGAATGCATGCGTATAATCTCCGCAATATCGGTGTAAGTTGCCGCGTCTCCGTCATTAAGTCCAAGAAGGCTCATGGCCGAGAGAAACGGAACACGTCGGCTCCCTATACGGTCAAACCGCCGGATGAGTGCCGCCGACCGGCCCGCAGCATCAAGTATCCTTGCGTCCGCTACCGTAATTCCCGCCCGGCGAGCTAGGGTCATCGCCAGCACTTCTCCATGCGGTATGCTCCTTTCGTCATCGGGTTTTGGAAACTTGGCGATTACGAGAGAGCCGTCTCTTTCCTCTACAGCGGATTTCGGGCGCGCGCCTCCGAGCGGTGAGCCTTCATTCAGAAGCATTTTAAGGTCTTCAGCCGTTTCGGTATCTGTCTGCACTGCGTCGGCCGCATTTACAAGCGCCGGAAGCTGTATCAGGGGAGGCACGCGAAAATTCTCAACATGATGATCGAAAAAGTTTTCCCCCTCGCGTCTTAAGCGCAGCGCGCCGATGCGCGTATGGTCTGTGACCCCAAGCAGGTAGTCAATCTCCGAGGGAGTTCGCCTTTTTCCGGTTTTACTGAATGCGCGACTGATGAGCTGACGGCCCCACCGGTCGGGTGCTGAGTCGCGAAGCGCTCCGGGAAGAGCGGACTTGTCTGAAGAAGTGTAAAATGCCCCCTCGCGTAGCGGCAGGTTCTCGGGATCGATCGCAAAGGCGCTGGTATCGCGTAGCCACTCATCTGCGTATTCAAACACTGAACTTCGGCCGTGGCGCCTGCCGATATGGCGCAGTCGCCCTACCATGGTGGTTCCAACCGCCTTGTCAATATGGATTTCAATCGTGTCGGACATCAGCGTACTCTTTTGCCCATGCGGCGAACGGGCATAATTTTTCTGGGAAGACGATCCTCCTCAAGATCAAGCCCCAAGGTATCATTGACTCGGTCGGCGACTTCAGCCAGACCTTCTGCGAGACCAAGGATGGCCAGAACGGTCGCGTAGATTCCCATCGAGACCGTGGGGTCACCCCTTTCAACCTTGTAAAGCGTGGCGCGGCTGATAAAAGCGCGTTCTGCCATCGAAACCGTCGAGATGCGACGTTTTTTGCGTGCGACGGCTATATCCGCGCCGAGCTTGACTAAAGACCGCCGGGCTGCGCGGGGAAGGGTTTTAGGTGCTTGTGATCTCATGATTTGTCTTATATAATTAACTTATAACGATATTTTTGTTTATTATACAAGACATTAATCTGAAAATAAAGGAACGAATCCGCTGACAGGATTGTGAATACGGCTGGATATTTATTTTCAGGATGAGTATTCCGGGTGGTTTGCGTGAGTAGCGAAGGTATGCAAAACCCGCAGGTAGCGGTTCCCAGCCCGCATCGGGTTGCGAATGGAACTGGGAGGAGGGCAACAAGAAACGGGGAACGACGTGCTGTTGCGCCATTCCCCGTTTTTATTGTTATTCGTCAGATTTTTCCCTGGAGCAGAAACGCTATCAGCAGAGCATAGATTACCAGAGACTCGATCAGCGCGAGACCGATAATCATAGGTGTCTGAATCTTTGCGGAAGCCCCCGGATTTCTGGCTATGCCGTCAACAGCTGAAGCCGTGGCGAGTCCCTGACCTACTCCCGCAACGCCTGCGGCTATCCCGATGCCCACTCCGGCACCGATTCCAAGCCCCATCTTCGCCAGTTCTCCTAAGCCTCCCTCAGTTGCTGCAAACGCGTCAGGAACGAAAGCACCGAACGAAGCCAGCACCGCAAGACCTATAAAAGAAAATAACCTTTTCATTTCTTACCTCCTAAATTTATGTCAGTGTTCATGCGCTTCGGCAAGCGCGATATATATGGTCGAAAGTATAGTGAATATAAAAGCCTGCAGAAAAGATACGAAAATACCGAGACCCACGAAAGCCATGGGAATCAGTATATGCGTGAGGTTGGTAAACACCCCGAGCACCATGTGATCGCCTGTTATGTTCATGAAAAGCCTGAGGGACAGCGACAGAGGCCGTACCAGATGGCTTATAATCTCGATAATCAGCATAAGCGGTGCGAGGAAAATTACCGGGCCCAGAAAATGCTTGACGTAGCTGAGCCCGTGCTCCCTTATTCCGTAGTAGTTGTACATGACGAATATGAGAAGCGAGCACGCTACTGTGGTGTTCAGATTTCCGGTCGGCGGAAGAAAACCCGGGACCATTCCCAGCAGGTTCGCAAACAGTATGAAGAAAAACGATCCGGCTAGAAGCGGGAAGTACTTCTTCGCTTTTTCGCGGGACCCGAAAACGTTTTCAATAGTGTTGAAAAGGAATTCAAGCCCCAGGAGTTCGAAGAAAATGTTCATCGACGGTTTCTCTTCGGGGATTACGGACTCTTCTCTTGAGTAATGCTTTGTTACCCTGAGGCCAACAAACAGTATGAACAGAAGTACCAGCACTCCGCCCAGAATATGGTCGTATTTTATGAGACCGGCGAGGGAAAACCAGCTGAAATGTTCCATGTCTAACCCTTCAAACCTTTACCTATTATTACTATCACCACGGAAGTTAAGCCTATCATTAAACCATATATATTCAGTTTTGCAAATACGAGCAAAACCGCTATTATCCCGAGCAGCGCGAGCATCTTTATGACCAGTATGAACATGGAAAATGTAAGCGAATACCTTTTCTCCGCAAGCGCCTTTACGACGAATCTTATGGCCACGTAATCCAGCAGAAAAAGGATCCCAGCGACCGCTATGGCAACCGCAATTTCCCTTTGTCCGATGGCGATATTCACGACGAAAAGAAGCGCCGTTACGGCCAGAGACAGTTTCTCAACACCGAGATTAAGATTTTTCATCGTTTCCGTTTTTTCTCTGCTGTCTCAGTTTAAGTGTCCGTAAAAGTAGGGTCAGCCCCGCTATCACTCCGCACACAAGACCTAGCAGGGTAAAGAAAGGGAAAGCGGTGTCAAGTTTTCCGTCGATGTAGTCCCCAAGGAAGAGCCCCGCTATGACGGAGAAAGCAAACTCAATTCCGATTACAATGAAAAAAAGCCAGTTAGGATTTCTAATTTCACTCTCCCTGGGAGATTTCCCGAAGCGACGCGTAGACTGCCTGAAGAGTCTGGTCTACCTGCTTTTTCGTGTGCGCGGTCGAAACGAACACGCTCTCGAACTGAGACGGCGGGAACATGACTCCGTTTTGAAGAAGACTTCTGAAGAATCTCGCGTATTTTGCGGTATCGCATCCAAGCGCTCCTGTGTAGTCTGTTACCCTCTGGTCGGTGAAAAACACGGTGAACATGGAGCCAACAGAGTTTACGGTGGCGACAATGCCAAGCTCTGCTATTATCTCTTTTATTCCAGATACAAGAGAGGCGGTCAGGCTCTCAAGGCGTCTGTAGGTTCTCGGGTTAAGTTTTTTTACTGTCGCAATCCCCGCCGCCATGGCGAGCGGATTTCCCGAGAGTGTGCCCGCCTGGTACATGGGCCCTTCGGGGGAAACCATATGCATTATTTCTGCGCTGGCCCCGTACGCCCCTACCGGGAGCCCTCCTCCTATTATTTTCCCGAGACAAGTTATGTCCGGGACTACGCCGAAGAGTTCCTGCGCGCCTCCCCTGGCGAGACGAAACCCTGTTATTACCTCGTCGAAGATGAGAACTGCTCCCTGTTTTTTGCATGCAGAGCGCAATTTCTTGAGGAAGCTCTTCTCCGGGGTCACCACCCCCATGTTTCCCGCCACGGGTTCGATTATCACTCCGGCAATCTTTTTTGGGTACCTCTCGAAAAGCCTTTTGACGGAATCTATGTCGTTATACCGGGCAAGCAGCGTTCTGTTCACAAACGATTTCGGGACCCCGGCACTGCTTGGATTTCCGAAAGTCGTGGCTCCCGAACCGGATTTCACTAGCAGAAAATCCGAGTGTCCGTGGTAGCATCCCTCGAACTTGATTATGTACTCCCTTTCGGTGACGGCTCTTGCAAGCCTTATGGCGCTCATTGTAGCCTCGGTTCCGGAATTAGTGAGGCGGACCTTCTCGATCGAGGGGAAGTGCCTTGCTATCAGCGTGGCAAGATCCGTTTCCAGTTCGCAAGGGGCGCCGTAGCTAGTTCCTAGGGGAAGCCTCTCCCCGACGGCACTTACCACCGAGGGATGCGAGTGTCCTAGGATCAGCGGACCCCATGAGGCCACATAGTCAATAAACCTGTTCCCATCGGCGTCGTATACGCAGGAGCCTTCGGCCCTTGATACAAAAAGCGGCGAACCTCCAACGGCCGCAAAAGATCTCACGGGACTGTTTACCCCGCCCACAAGAACATTTCTCGCCCTGCGAAAAAGCTTCTCTGAATTGGCGGTTTTCATAAAAACGGTTCAGTGCCGACCACGGGCGGAGATTTTATTCTCCCGGGGTAGACAAGTTCTTAAGGTGTTCTTTCGCCGTTGTGGCTTCGGGTGAGTCCGGATACGCTTCAATCAGCGATTCGAAAAAGAGACTCGCCTCGTTCGGTTTCCCTATCTTCAAGAGCGCTATTCCTTGGTTGAGCTGGCAAAGCGGGATTTTGGGGTTGGCTGGCCAGGTTTCAATGATATTCTGGTATTCAAGTATGGCTTCCTCGTAGAATTTTTCCTTGAAGTAGGAATCTGCGATGAGGAACATCGCGTCTGCGGCCTCATCGCTTCTGGGGGCGGCGGCAAGATACTCTCGAAGCAGCGTCCTTGCGGCCTCATAGTTGCCGTCGGCGAACTCCTTTACTCCCAGGTCGTAGCTCTTCTTGGGATTCTTTTCCGCAGGGGATGGTTCTTTGCTTGTGCTTTCAGAATCCTGCTCGGAAACCGGGGCGGCCTGCGTCTGCGGTTGCGGAACTGCGGCCCGGGATCCTGCCTCTGCGATTGACGACAGTCCGGTTTCTATTTCTTTGAACCTTTCTTCGCTCTGCGCATGCATCTCGCCTATTATCTGCTCGAGTTCCAGAAGCTTGTTCTCGAGTTCGAAAGTCTTTTCGTTAATATCAGTGATATTCTCTTGTTTCTTTACTTCTGCCTTGAGCCAGTCGATATCCTTCTGCATCTTCTTGATGTTCGTCTCAGCTTCCCTTTGCCTCGAGTAAAGAAAATCCAGATCTCCTTCCGATGCTACGCAACCGTACATGAACACGGAGGAAAACAATGCTACGGCGACGGCCAGATATTTTTTTCTCATTGATTCTCTGAGGAATTATTGTCAGAGAGGGCCATGAAGTGTCCTCGCCTGTTACGGCTGTACGCCTCATCTGATGCTCCCTCTTGCCATATTTCCGTCTCTCCCTTGCTGATTGAGTGCAGCATGTCGGGAGACATCCCTTTTCCGATCATGTATTTCTTGATCTCATCCGCTCTTTTCTTTCCAAGGGAGAGGTTGTATTCCTCGGTTCCGCGGATGTCGCAGAAACCGAAGACGAGGATGAATTTGATTCTGTCTTTATTCTTTTCAAAGACTCTTATGTTGCCGTCGATTATCTCCATTCCCTCTTTCGATATCTGCGCGCTGTCGAATTCGAAGAACACGTCCGAGGTGGGAAGGTTTATCAGGTTTTCCTTGGAGAAGGCTTCGCTCAGCAGGGATTTCCGTATTTCCTGAGCTTCTTCGTCAAAGCTCTCCATGAATACATCTTCCTTGGCGGTGCCGATTGCCTGAGTCGCTTTTAGTTCTGCCTGTGAGAGGACCTTCTCGGCTTCTTCAAGATTCCCTTCTTCTATAAGGTTCTGGGCCATCTCGAAAAGCTTTTGCGCCTCTTCATACTCCCAAGTGTCTTCGGCGCCCTCCGCTCGGGCTTCCTCAAGCCTCTCCGATACTGCCATGACCTTGTCCTGAGCATCCGTCAAAGGCTCTTCAGCCGAGAGAGGATGCGGGGGAGCCTTCTTCGAGCATCCCGAGATGTGCAGGACACCCAAGAGCAGAAAAACAAAGGCGATCGCCGGAATTATTTTTTTCATGATCAGGATTTCAGTCCGTTTAAAAGGTACTGCCGCATTATAGCGGGTAAACTTGAAAGACAGGGTTACTATAGCACACGGGAGATGTTTTTTCAATTCTCCCGCGGTATTTTCTGCCGGGGATAAAAACAAGGAGTTTTCGAGTGAACGACGCACCTTCGGTTACCGGGGTTTTCTGGCATAACTGTCCCGTGGTGATCATAACCAGCAGGCAGGAGGATGAGATAAACGGGCAGGTGGCTGTGACGCTTGTCACCTCCTCGATAGTCCACACCGTGCCCAGGCTCCTTATGGGGATATGGAAGGGAAATCACACCCACGGGTTCATAATGAAAAGCAAAAATCTCGTGGTTCATCTTCTCAGAAGGGACCAGATCGCCCTTGTGCGGAACTTCGGTTTTTATTCGGGCAGGGACAAGAAAAAATTTATCGGCATAGACCATTTCGAGGGCAGAAACGGCTGTCCCGTCTTAGAGGGAATACATTCCTACGTGGAGTGCTCGGTGCTCAACGCCATGGACGGCGGAGACATGACCGCTTTTCTTGTAAGCGCCGACTACGGGGAGATAATGAGGGGAGGGGAATGGATGACACTTGCGGATTTCTACTCCCTGGCTCCCGAGGAGTGGGTGATTGAGTACGGACAGAAACTTGTGGAGTCAGTAAGTTTTTCCATGCCGATAATACACAAGATAAGCCACGAACCGTTCCAGCCGTGAGCGGGTGCCGGTTAGGACCTTCAGCGTATTATTATGGTCGCGGAGCCTGAACTTCTCTCCGCGTATTTCCTCAGTCTGCTTTGGAGCTTTTTCTTGAACCAGTTTCTTGTAAAGGGAATAAGAAGGGAGAAGCCCAGGAGATCTGTAAGCAGTCCGGGGGTAAGAAGCACAACCCCTCCCACGAGCACCAGAAGACCGTTTATGAGGCTTTCCGTGGGCGGTCTGCCTTCGGCGACTTCTGCTCTTATCGCGCCTATGACCTGCGTTCCCTGACTTCTGGCAAGCGCTGCTCCCAACACCCCCGTCGCTATGACTATGAATATGGTCGGCCAGAGTCCTATTCTGTTCCCGAGCTTTATGAGCAGCGCGAGCTCAATGAGCGGAACCACGGTGAATAGAATTAGCAGTCTTGCGAACATCTGAAATTGTTTAGAGATAAATCCCGGTTGTCTTTACGGTATAATAATACATCCGGAGGAAAATGCCGAATTACCGATGGGAAACCTGCTTTCGCAAAGAAAAATTCTCATATCTTTTCTGCTTGTCTTGTGTCTGGCAGTGGGAGGATGTCGGCTCTTCAGGTTCCTTGAGGTAAAAAGCCAGCTCGGAGATTTCAGCGAGAATTTCAGCGTAAGCGACCACGACGGCCTCCGCCTCGTCTTCAAAAAACCCGTACTGCTCGCAGAAGACATCGAGTGGCTCATGGTCTACTCGCCGCCCGTAAAAACCCGCGTTGCCACGGACACCGAGCTTTGGACCTATCACTTGGTGAAAAAGTATCCCGGCAGAAAGAGCGAAAGCGGAAATTTCGATCTGGCTATGGGTATGAAGCTTTGTTGGGGAAAGCTTTGCGAGATTATCTTTCCCGAGCGCCTAACTAAGTACATAAACAAGGAAGTTCTCGGGAAGGTGATGGGTTCGGTGGGTGGAGCCGAAGTGAGAAAGCTTAAGAAGACAAGCACCGCGGCCGTAAGATCCCTTGAACCCAAGGAGATCCCGAGCTTCTCCGAGGTGATAGAGATTCTCGGTCACCCGTACGGAAAGTTAAACGAGGAAGGCGGCGGGGTTTTGGTCTACAAGTACAGGCTTCGGGAGAAAACCCCGGAGGGGAAATACATAGTGTTCAGGCTTCTTCTCAGCTTTGATGAAAAGACCGACAAGCTGAAAAAACTGGT
Source organism: Candidatus Dadabacteria bacterium (assembly GCA_022827275.1). Lineage (GTDB taxonomy): Bacteria > Desulfobacterota_D > UBA1144 > Nemesobacterales > Nemesobacteraceae > Nemesobacter. The sequence continues at coordinate 54,456 of JAJDTG010000008.1, forward strand.
GCTTCCGCTTAGAAGCGTGATGCTTACGATGAATTTCGAGCCGGATGTGGCGCGAAAATGAGTTTTGTGAAGCTTCTTTCTCCTGCGAAGGTAAATCTGTTTCTCAGGGTTCTCCGAAAGTGCCCCGACGGCTATCATGAACTTCAGTCCATCCTGCAACCCGTGAGTCTCTTTGACGAGATGAGCCTTTCGGTAGAACCGGGAGAGGGGTCAAGTCTTTCATGCTCGGGAAGAAAAACGCCCTCCGGAAAAGACAATCTTGCCGTGGCCGCCTCCTGTCTTTATCTTGAGCAAGCCGGGATTCGAAAAAGGGTTTCCATAGGAATAAAAAAGAATATTCCCCTTGGTGCCGGTCTCGGAGGAGGAAGCTCAAATGCCGCGGCGGTTTTGGTGGGCCTCAACAGGATCTTCAGGAAATTTGCCGACCGGGACCTGCTCCGGATGGCTGCATCTCTCGGAGCTGACGTTCCGTTCTTCGTAAGATCCACCACTTCGTTTGTCGAGGGAGTGGGAGAGAGGGTAGGGGTGCTCTCCGATTTCCCGCTTTTTCACTACGTCATTCTTTTCCCGGGAAAAAGCCTCTCGACCCGGGAAGTCTACGAGAGGTGGGAACGCCCGGAGGACCTGCCCGAAAAAGTCAATCCCGGTTCTCTTGCGGAGCGGTTCCGCAGGGGGCATTTTCCCATTGAGAACAGCCTTGAGGCGGCGGTGTTTGCACTATTTCCCGAGATTCTTTCTCTAAAAGAGATTTTTCAATCGCTCGGGGCGCGTTTCATTCTTGTCTCGGGAAGCGGGTCGTCGGTCTTTTCCGTTTTCAGGAAGCGGAGTGCGGCTGAGGAAATCCACGAGTACCTGGCAACATCTTCAGAGTTTGACGTTTTTTTGGCAAGCGGAATAAGCGGCTGGCACTTTCTTGCGGACTGAACCTTTCTACCCAGGATTCTGAACGAAAGCTCGCCCATGTGCGGACCGTCTGTTTTGTTTGACATGGGTGAGGAGTCAACACTATAATAGAAAAGGGTACTGGGGGGGGGGGGATTTGGAAAAACGGATGTAGTTATCAAAAAATTAGGGAGGTTCAGGTGAAACGATTCGAAAAACTCAGAAACAGCCTCTGGAACAGCAAAAATAGCGGGAGGGGGAGCGGCATGAACCTGTCGCGCGTTCTGGTTATGGCTGCCGGGTTTCTGCTGGGGTTTTTGCTCATGGGCGAGCCCGCGGACGTAAGCACGCAGGAAGTAAATGCCGACGGGGACCTGAGACTGGTTAATGTGAGCACGGACGCCGTGGTGGATCTCAGTACGGCTACCGCGCCCTCGGGCAGACTTGAGATATTCGATGATCCCGACGGCGACGGCACCGGCGAATGGAAGGGCATATGTGATGACAAACTTGGAACTCTGGGAAAAGCGGAACACAATAATATCCGCGTAATCGGCAGGCAGGAGGCCCGCGTGGCGTGTCGGCAGCTTGGCTTCTCGGGAGGAGTGCCGATAACCAGACTTGCGCTTCCCTCAAGTGCCGCGGCGAACCCGTCGGCGTATTACCTGCTTGATGAGCTTGAATGCTCGGGTTCTGAGGACAGAATTCTCGGCGAAGGAAAGTGCTACCACCTGCCGCGCGGGCTGAACGACTGCGGCAATAAAGAGGCTTTCGGAGTTACCTGCGAAGCCCCGACCTCAAACAATGATGCCGTAGGTCATATAGCGATCAGGGGCACCGAACCCAAAACCGGGGTGACCGTGACCGCGGATCACTCAGGGATTACCGACGCGGACGGAAAGCCCACGGACGCAAGCGCGTTTTCCTATCAGTGGATAAGGTCCGATATATTCTGGAACGAAACGACAATCCCGGGAGCGACCGCTTCTGCGTATACCTTGCAGGAAGCCGATGAGGAAGAATGGATCAAAGTCAGGATCGGTTTCACCGATAACGCGGGCAACGCAGAAGTGGTGGAAAGCTTTGAAGTGGGGCCTGTCTATACGAACAAGCCCGACGGCAGCCTCAGACTGATTTCCACAATCACTGTGGGCACCGGCCAGGTGTCCGGTCCAAATGGAGGGCTGCTCCAGATATTTGACGAACAAAGCAAGCGATGGAAGGGGGTATGCGATGACAACTGGGACGATCAGGACGCGGGGGTGGCGTGCCGGCAGCTTGGCTATTCGGCCGGAGGAACGGCGGATGGCGAGATAATCTGGCTTGGATATCCACCGCTTCTTTACCTTCTTGATGAAGTGGAGTGCGACGGTACGGAGAACACGCTGCTTGAATGCGACCACGCGGGACGAGGAGTGCACGACTGCACAGCCGTGGAGTACGCGGGCGTCACATGCGTGCCGAACTGATCCCGGGCGGCGGCGCACTGACCGCCTGAAGTTCTTTGGTCCAGAACAGACATTGAATTAATGCCGCATGAGGTTCTGCGGCTTGGAGAGATGCCATGAGAGAAACCAAATATCTGATTTTTTTGTTCTGCCTTATGGGATTGCTGGGCGCCGTTTCCTTCCATGCGCTTCCTGCCGCCGCCCATAATAGCAGCCAGCACGCTATGAACGACACAACCGTCTCCGACGTATCGGTATCGGATGACAAGACTCTTGAGAATTTTGTAAAGCATGCGGCGGCGCATCTTTCGGAGGCCACTACTTTTTCCGAAACCCTTGAAATACTGAATGGGTTCAGGGATGAATCGGGGGACTGGAATGACGGTTCCACGTACCTTGTTCTTCTGACAAGCAGGGGGGGGGTATATGTTCACCCCAAGAACAGAGAGCTTGAGGATCAGGACTGGTCTGAGCTTAAAGATGGCGCGAAGAACAATGTCGGACAGGAGTTTCTCAAAGGAGGTCTGGTGACTTACAGTACCGGCAAAGCCTATGCGCATCATTTCACTGCCCCGGCTGTTCCATTCGCTAATCCACGCTCCTCCGACATGTTTGTTCTCATCGGCGGATTTGATTATGAGCCCGAAGTTGTAGGTCAGAAAAAGTCCTATGAGGATCTGATTGAATCAATCCCTCAGGATAGACGTCCGCGTCCGAGCAAGGAGGCCTTCGAGATAGGCGGCGAAGAGACCCGCGAAATGGACGAACAGGAACTTAAAACATTTGTGGAAGAGGCCGTTCTTTTCTTTTCAGGGGCTATTGTTCTTCCCGATATTGATCCCGTGAGGCTGCGCACTATTTTCAGGCTTGATAGAGGGCCATGGAGACACATATCCACCTACATCTATATAATGGACGGAGATGGCAACGTGATTTTCAACGGGGCGAACAGAAACATTGAGCAGACCAATCTGCTCAACAACCCCGATGTCGGGGAAGATATTGCCCGGCTCATTGACGCGGCGAAGATGCCTGGAGGAGGATTCGTGGAATATAACTGGGAAGACCCCGCCGTCACAGGTGATGGGGAGCAGCACGGCGGTCCCGGTGGCGATTCGCCGAAGCTTGGCTACACAAAAGCCCATTCGTCTGACAAGGATAATCCTGACGCCTCTGTCTATATTTTTGGTTCGGGGCTTTATCTCGAGCCATCGGAAGAAGAAGATGATGATGGAGGATGTGCTCTTTCCGGTACAGCGAACAGTACTGAAGGTGCTCTTCTGAGCATGCTCCTTGTGGTATCCGCCATTTTTTCCGTTGTTTTTGTCCGGCAAAGATGCCGGGCGGCCGCTTAAGCGGTCTCTTGCCGGAATTCCACTTTCCTGCGCTTTGTCGCGCGGTCTTTTGTTAACAGTCGCGCGGATGTGGTGGCATTAGAGATTCTTTGCGACTGGGGCGTCGTCTAACGGCAGGACACCGGGTTTTGGTCCCGGTAGTGGGGGTTCGAGTCCTCCCGCCCCAGCCAGAAAAAACGGTTCAAGAGCCCGTGCCGAAAAATTCTCTTAAAGGACTTAACTCTTCCCAGATCAAGGCGGTAAGCCACGGAGAAGGTCCCTTGCTTGTGCTTGCGGGCCCAGGGTCGGGAAAAACCAGAGTTATAGCCCACCGGGTTGCCTACCTTCTAAACGACCTCTGCGTTCCTCCCGGAGACATTCTGGCCGTGACCTTTACTAACAAGGCCGCGGCGGAAATGAAAAAAAGAGCGAGGGATCTGGCGGGCGAGCTGGCAAGCGGCATATGGATCGGTACCTTTCACTCGATCTGCCTTCGGATTCTCAAGATAGAGGCGGATTTTTTAGAGGGCTACTCGAAGGATTTCGTTGTCTACGACCGGGACGATCAGCTCAGCCTCTTAAAAAGCTGCCTTAAGGAACTTGACTACGGGGAGAGCCTTTTTTCAGCCAAGGGGGTGATTTCCGAATTTGACGCCGTTGAGAACCGAGGGGATGTGTCTTTCAAGGATGACTTTTACGGCCGCAGGCTTAGTGATCTTTATGATTTATACAAAAAGGAACTTGTGAAGCGAAACGCAATGACGTTTAACGATCTTCTCCTTCTTGCAAACAGGCTTCTTTCTGAAAACGAGGGGGTTCGTGATCGCTACCAGAACAGATTCTCTCAAGTGCTTGTGGACGAGTACCAGGACACAAACGTTTCCCAGTACCGCTTTGCGAAGACCCTCTCGCAGCGCCACCTGAATCTTTTCGTCGTGGGCGATGACAGCCAGTCCATTTACGGGTGGAGGGGGGCCGACATAGATAATATTCTGAACTTCGAGAGAGACTTTCCGGGAGCAAGGGTCGTTAAGCTTGAGCGCAACTACCGCTCGACACCTAACATACTCGGCATTGCGAACTCGGTTATAAGGGAGAATGTGGGCAGGAGGGAGAAAACCCTCTGGACCGAAAATCCCGAGGGAGAAAAAGCCTTGGTATTCAAGGCCCTAGACAATGCCGACGAGGCGCGTTTTGTCGCGGAGCGGATTTCGGGTCTGGTCAAATCCGGAGACTTCAAGTGGAGCGATGTGGCGGTTCTCTACAGGGCCAACTTCCAGTCGAGGGTAATCGAGGAGAGACTCAGGACCGCGAGAATCCCTTACAGGATAGTGTCGGGAGTCGGGTTCTACCAGAGGGCGGAGATAAAGGATGTGATTGCCTACCTGCGATTGATTCAGAACCCGAAGGACGATGTCAGCTTCCTTAGAATAGTGAATGTCCCTCCGAGAAAGATAGGAGGGGTTACGCTTCGCAAGCTCCGCGAGGCATCTCAAGCCGGTGGATTCGCTCTCTTTGAAGCGGCCGAGTACTGCCAGGAACATGATCTTCTGCCTGCGCAGGCTCTACGCGCACTATCCCATTTTATTGAAATCATAAAAGAGCTTGGCTCAGCAGCGGAGAGTCAGCCGGTGGCCCGCGTGATTAAGGCTCTTCTTGCGCGCACTGCCTATCTGGATTACCTGGGAGATGATCACCAGAGAGCGGAGAACGTAAAGGAGCTTTTAAATGCGGCAGAAGGGTGGGGCGATATAACTCTTTCTGATTTTCTTGACCTCGTTTTGCTTGCGACCGATGAGGACAGGGGGGACTCCGGAGAGGAAGAAGTCTCCCTGATGACGATTCACGCGGCCAAGGGGCTTGAGTTTCCGGCGGTGTTCGTAGTTGGGATAAACGACGATCTTCTTCTGCACAAAAGATCCGCGGAGACTCTTGGGGGACTTGAGGAAGAGAGAAGACTTTTCTATGTCGCGGTTACCCGCGCCAAGCGGTTGCTCTACCTGAGTTACGCTTCCTTGGGAACTGCTCAGGGAGGGACGTACCATGCCCGAAGGTCTGTTTTTCTGAATGATCTTCCGCCCGAGCATGTAGTCTACGAATCCCGCAGGAAAGAACTCTCTGGCCGGGGTTCCCGTAGTTATTCCGATTCGCCTTCTGAAGAGAACGTGTATGAATTAGGAGGCGCTGGTCGGAACTTAAGACCCGGACAAAGGGTTACCCATCCGACTTTTGGTCTTGGGGTCGTTAAACGGATTGAGAGAAAAGGGGACAAGGCGGTGGCTACGATTGATTTCTTCGGCTTCGGCGTGAAAAAAATCCTCGCAAGCTTTTTTGCCGGCTAGGAAAGGCAGCTCACGACGAGGTTCCTGGCCCACTCGGGAGAGGCGCCCGCATAGCTTTCATGCTCCGGCTGTTCCGAGAAGGGACTCTCGAATATCTTCCTTACTTTTTCTATCTCCGAGTAGTTCTCCCGCTCAAGGGCTTCCCTTATCGCAGTCTCCATTATGTGGTTTCTCAGAACATACTTGGGGTTGACGGAGTCCATTAGCTTCTTTCTTTCGCGGTCAGGGAGCGAATTTTCCCGAAGCTCCCCGGCGTACTCCGAGATCCACTGACGCCACTCCTCCGAGTCTGCGCAGAGCTCCGCAAGCCAGGGATTTTCTTTAAAAGAGCCGTCGCGGCTTACGTCGGAGAGGCTTCTGAGAAAGATATGGTAGTCCGTCCCGGATTCGGCCAGCATCCCGAGTGTTTTTTCAACAAACCTAAGGGATTCCCTTTTTTCCTTCTCAAAGCCGAACTTGCGCAGCATGAGTTCTCTGTAAGTTTCGGAGAACGTCTTGTTGTAGGTCTCAATTGCGCGGGCGGCCTGGTCTTTGTCCACCAGGCCCTCCAGGCATCTTGCGAATTTTTCAAGGTTCCAGCGCGCGATCGCGGACTGGTTTCCGTAGCTGTACCTGCCGAAGTGATCCGAGTGGTTAGAGACGTAATCCCTGTCGAACGTCTCCAGAAATCCGTACGGTCCGTAATCAAGGGTGAGTCCCGTTACGGACATGTTGTCGGTGTTCATTACTCCGTGGGTAAATCCGAGGGCCTGCCACTTGGCGACGGTGATTGCCGTTTTTTCTGCCGTCGCGAGCAGGAAAAGCCCGTAGCCTTCCTTTGTTCCGCTCGGAATTTCGGGGCAGTGACGGGCGATTACGTAATCGGCAAGCGTCCGGATGCTATCTTCTTCGCCTCGGTAATAAAAACCTTCGAACGAACCGAAACGCACGTGGGTCTCCGCGACCCGGAGCATCATCGCGGCGGGTTCCCGGGTTTCCCTCTCGATTTTCTCCGTCCCTCCCACCACGCAGAGAGCCCTCGTGGACGGAATTCCCAGATGGTGTAGAGCCTCGCTTCCCAGGTATTCCCTTATGGAAGACTTGAGCGTGGCCCTTCCGTCAAAGCCCCTTGAGAATCTGGTCGCTCCGCATCCCTTGAGGTGAAGATCCCACCTCCGGCCTCGCTCGTCGATTATTTGCCCGAGCAGAAGCGCCCTTCCGTCTCCAAGGTGCGGGTTGTAGACCCCGAACTGCCACCCGGCGTAGTACATGGCCAGAGGGTCTGCGCCCGCAAGAGGCCTTTTCCCGCAGAGGTACTCGGCAAGAAGCGGGTTTTGTCTTTCTCCGGGGTCTATGCCGAGTTCCGCCGCCAGGGTCCCGTTAAACGCCACCATATGAGGGCTCTTGAACGGAACGGGATCTTTTTTCTGGTAGAACTCGTGTGGCAGTTCCGCGTAGGCGTTCTCAAAACGAAGGTCCGTTATTTTTCTCATCTTGCGGTGCCCTCTGCGCTTCGCTGCGCATTATGCTGGCGGAGGACCGGGCAGCCCGAGAAACCCCCGCACCCGGGTCCGTGTTACACCTTGGCCCTGTTAGGAAGTATAATATTCCTCTGAGAAATCATGAAATACAGAAAAAACAAGATAAAAACCGAACATTCGATAATAAAGGGACTGAGGCGTTTTCTTGAAGACAATATCTCGGACCTTGACCACGTGACGGGAATTATTCCCGGGGAGATAAAGGTCGGCCGCGCCACGGGGGAGAACTTAGCGGTGAGCTACAAGTACAGCACCCTGAGCGGGGCCAAGCTCATAGCGAGAAGCGGAACTTCGGTGCAGGAGGTGTTTGTCATCACGAAGAACCCCGAGGAGTTAAAAGCGCTTATAGAGCTTCTAGGCAAATGAGCTTTCCCTTAGGGTGACGGCACCTTCCCCGAGCAGCCCCTCGACGTTTTCTATCAGCTTGTCCCCGAAGTCGACCTTGCAGTTTCCGACCCTCAGGACTGCCTCTGAGCGGTCGGTCTTCATGTCGATTATAACGGTCGAGTCTCCCGGGAACTTCTCGAGGATTTCCCTCAGGCTGAGTATGTTCTGCTCGTTTGCCGATTTGCTGGCGATGCTTATGCAGACAGCGGAATTCGTCCTGGTTTCCCTGAGTGAGGAGATGTCGCTTGCGAGAAGGCGTATCTTGTCGTCCGAGACCTCGACCTTGCCCTTTACTATTACGGGCTCGACCTTCTGTTCCAGAAGGGAACTGGACGTGCGCAGGGTGTCGTTGAACACTATCGCTTCTACAAAACCGTTCAGATCCTCCAAGGTGAAGTAGCCGATGAGACCGGTCCCCCTGCGGGTGTTTTTGGTTTCGAACGATCTCACCACCCCGGCGATTCTCACCTCGGAGCCGTCTCTTGCCCGCTTTATGGATTCGGTGTCGTGAAGGCGGCTGTGTTTTTCGAGCTCGGAAGAATACTTCCGAAGCGGGTGAGACGATATGAAGAACCCGAGCACGTCAAGCTCGTTCTCAAGCCTGATGCGGTCATCCCACCGCTCGATTTCGGCAAGCGTCGGGGCGGCCACGGAATCCGGAAGGTCAAACAGCATTCCCTGTCCGTTTGCCGGCGTGTGCTGTTTCATGGAGTTGTACCCGAGCAGGGACTCGCAGGAAGCGAACAGTCGCGCCCTGTTTGGCTCGAGGGAATCGAAGGCGCCTCCCTTTATCAGGCTTTCAATCGCCTTTTTGTTCAGTTTTCTTGAATCCACCCTGGCGCAGAAGTCGAAGACAGATTCGAATGCCCCGTCTTTTTCCCTGCTTCTGACTATTTCCTCGGTCAGACCGTCCCCGACGTACTTGATTGCGGTGAATCCGAACAGTACCTTTCCTTCCGATACCGTGAACCCGGAGGAGCTTCGGTTTATGTCGGGCTGCAGAACGTCGATTCCGAGTCTCCTGCACTCGGTTATGCCGGAGATCACCTTGTCCACGTTGTGGGCTTCCACGGACAGGAAGGCTGCCATGAATTCAGCCGGGTAGTGCGCCTTGAGGTAGGCTGTCTGGTAGGTGATCATGGCGTAGGCGGCGCTGTGGCTCTTGTTAAAGGAGTATTCGGCGAACTTCTCCAAGGTATCGAAAAGCTCGGCGGCCTTCTTGTTGTCGAGGCCCTTTTTCTTCGCTCCCGTAAGGAACCTTTTGCGCTGCGCCCTCATTTCGCTTGATTTCTTCTTGCCCATGGCCCTTCGAAGAAGGTCCGCCTCCCCCATGGTGAAGCCCGCAAGCTCGCTTGCGGTCTGCATTATCTGCTCCTGGTAGACGAAGAGGCCGTAGGTTTCTCCCAGGATCTCTCGAAGGGCAGGGTGCGGGAAGTCGACCGCTTCCCCGTTCTTTCTCTTGATGAATTCCTCCGCCATGCCGCTGTCAAGAGGGCCGGGACGGTAAAGCGCCAAGGCGGCCGTTATGTCCTCGAATTCCGCGGGCCGCAGTCTCGCCAGGAGATCCTTCATTCCCTGGGATTCAACCTGGAATATTCCCATGGTCGCGCCTTCGCGAAGCAGGGCGTAGACCTTGGGATCGTCAAGGGGGACCCTGTCAAGGTCGAATCCCTTTTCATTTTCTGCCTGGTTTTCCCTTACGTACTTAACCGCCTTGTCCAGTATGGTAAGGGTTTTCAGGCCGAGGAAGTCGAATTTCACGAAACCGAGCTTCTCTATGGAGTTCATGTCGAACTGGGTCACGGTCTCGTTTTTGCTTCCCCTGTAAAGCGGGATGTAGTCGGCAAGCGGCTCGTTCGATATCACCACCCCCGCCGCGTGGGTGGAGGAATGGCGCACCATGTTCTCAAGCGACCTAGCAAGCTCCACCGCTTCGGCAAGCTCCTTGTTCTCGGAAAGCCGCTCCCTTATCTCCTTCACCTTCCCTACGGCCTCCTCTATGCTGAACACCTTTCCCCGGAAAGAGGGGACCATTTTCGAGAGCCGGTCGACTTCCGCATAGGGAAGCCCGAGCACCCTTCCCACGTCCTTTATCACGGCTTTCGAGGACATGGTTCCGAATGTGCCGATCTGGGCCACTTTGTCCGCCCCGTATTTCTCCGTGACGTATCTTATCACCTCGTCGCGGTGCTGCCCGCAGAAATCGACGTCTATGTCGGGCATGCTCACTCTCTCGGGATTTAAAAATCTCTCGAAAATGAGGTCGTGTTTTATGGGGTCGATGGCTGTTATGCCGAGGGCGTAGGCGACCAGGCTGCCTGCGGCGCTTCCCCGCCCCGGCCCCACCGGGATATCGTTTTTTTTGGCGTGGAGTATGAAGTCTGAGACCACGAGGAAGTACGCGGAAAATCCCATCTTGCAGATGGTATCGAGTTCCGAGCGAAGCCGCTCGCGGTAGGTATCGCGGGCCTCTTCGGGTATTTCGTTCTCCCGGAGCATTTTCTCGAGATTCTTGCTCGAGATCTCGCGCATGAATTCGTCAAGAGATTTCCCCTCGGGAGGAACGTATTCGGGAAACCTGTACCCGTCGCTTTTGAATTCGAAGTCGCAGCGCTCAGAGATTTTCACCGCCTCCTCGAGCGCGTTCTCGAAACCTTCCATGTCCCTGGCCATCTCCTCCCTTGTCTTCACGAAGAAGTCGTCGCTTTGGAATCTCATTCTCTTTTGGTCGGCCACCATGCTTCCGGTCTGGATGCACAGAAGCGCGTCGTGCGACTTGTAATCCTCCCTGGTAAGAAAATGGCAGTCGTTGGTCGCCGCGAGCTTTATGCCGAGTTTTTCGCCGATTCTTTTGAGCCCCCTGTTTATCCTGCGCTGCTCCTCAAGGGCGATTGCCTGCACTTCAAGGTAGTAGCGGTCCCCGAATATCTCCTTGTATATCGAAGCGATTCTTGCCTGCTCTTTCTGGTCCTTTTTGAAAATGGCCTGGGAAAGTTCGCTGCTCATGCACCCGGAGAGGACTATGAGCCCCTCGTTGTGCTGAGACAGCATCTCGTGGTCAACGCGCGGGCGGCGGTAAAATCCCTCGAAGTAGCCTTTTGTGACGAGCCTCGAGAGGTTCCTGTATCCCTGCTCGTTCATGCAGAGCACGGTCAGGTGGTAGTTCTTTCCGTCGGAAGGCTTCTCGAGCTTAAGCGTCGGGGTCACGTAGAGCTCACACCCTATTATGGGTTTTACGCCGCGGGCCTTCGCCTTTTCGAAAAACTCATACGCGCCGAAGAGGTTTCCGTGGTCGGTTACGGCAACGGCGGGCATGGAGTGGTTCTCGGCTCTTTCGATCAGTTCGTCGAACTTTATCGAACCGTCAAGAAGCGAGTACTGCGAGTGCAGGTGTAGGTGAACGAAGGAATCTGCCATTGCGGGTTATGACATTAAATTATACATTTTCCCTCGGTTTCATCCAGTGGCGGAAAGAAATGACAACCAAGGCTTAATCAAGTAAACTAAACAATCTGGTTCCCGGCAAAACGGGTGGTTGAACCTTTACGTCATGTACGAGGAAACGGAATTCAAGCTGTCCCTTTCGCCCGCCGTGGCGAATCGGATTCTGCGTTACAAAGGGCTTAGGTCACTTCGCAAGAGCCGCCGCACAAAGCGCCATCTCGTAAGCACCTATTTCGATACTCCACGACACGCTCTCAGAAAATCCGAAATAGCGCTTCGGGTGCGCGACAACGGCAACGGCAAGCAGCAGACCATAAAGGCGCCGTTTCGAGGTCCCGCGGGTCTTCAGAATTTCCGGGAATGGACCGTGACGGTAAACGGCGACTGTCCGAACCTACGCGCCGTGGACGACCCCGCACTCGTTCGCAGGCTCACCCGCCGACGTTATGAAAAGCGTCTCGGCCCCGTGTTCACCACGGACTTCGAGCGTGAGGCGATTCGTATCAGGACCAAGGGCGCCGAATTCGAACTGGCTGTGGATCAGGGGGTGATTCATGCCGAAACACCCCGGGGACGCGTTTCTGAGCCTATCTGCGAAGCGGAATTCGAACTGCTCTCGGGGGACCCGGCGCGGATGTTCGACGTGGCCCTTGAACTCTGCGAGGCTTACGACATACGCCTCGGTCACCTTACAAAAGCCCAGAGGGGCTACGCGCTCGCGAGGCCGGCCCTTAGGCCTAGACCGCTTAAGGCCCCGAAGATCGTGCTCACAGAGGATATGAGCGTGGGAGAGGCGTTTAATTTCATTATAGCGGGGGCGCTTGAGCACATGTTCGCAAACGAGATCCCGACTCTTGAGGGAAAGGCTGAAGGGGTGCACCAGACTAGGGTAGCCATGAGACGCGTACGCGCCGCGCTTCGGGCCTTCAAGAGAATACTTCCATATGACAAGCGAAAGGCCTTTAACGGGGAGTTCCGCTGGTTCCAGCAGCGTCTGGCCCCGGCACGCGACTGGCAGGTGTTTTTAAGCGAGACCCTTCCCAAAATAGCATCTGCGGCTCCTGGGCAGGATAAAGCGATAGAGCGCCTTAGGCGCATCGCGCGTGCCGAGCGGCGCCGCGCCGTCGGGGACGCGGCCGCCTATCTTGAGAGTCGCCGCTACGCCCGTCTTCTGCTCCAGTTCGAGCGATGGATTGCGTCTGTGGAGAGGGAGGTCGGCTCAAAAACTTTCAGCCAGCCCGTGAAACCGTTTGCAAAAAGTGTGCTCAGGAAAACATGGCGCTATTTTCTCGAAGATACGAGGCCCCTTTCGCGTCTTCCTGACGAGGACCTTCACGAAATAAGAAAGCGGGGGAAAAAGGCCCGCTACGCAACGCAGTTCTTCAGCTCGCTCTGGAGCGGTCCCGAGGTTCCGCCCTTCATGAAACTCATGGGACGCTTCCAGGACAGCCTCGGAAAGACAAACGACGCGATAGTCGCGCGGCACATCCTCGCGGCGGTCAAGCCCGAGAGGCTCGACCCTTCGGTGGTCCGCCTTGCGCAGGAGTGGTCGCAGGCCCGGGTTAGAAAGTGCCTTCGCACGGCGCAGCCGCAGTGGAGACGCCTCGTGCGGACTGCCCCGTTTTGGGAGACAGAGCGGTGAGTCCGGCTTTTCACACGCCGGGTAATTATGTAAACTCAAAAGTTGTGGGTGTTAGGATGCGGCATGTTATTACCTCGGGAGGTTGCAGATGGCTTCTTCTATAACGGACATCGCCAGCAAGAGGGGTCCTGCCGGTTTTTCCAGGAAGGAGAAGTATCTTAACAGGGAGCTTTCCTGGCTTGATTTTAACCTGCGGGTTCTTGAGACGGCGGCAAATAAAAAGGTTCCGCTTCTTGAGAGGGTGCGCTTTCTCTCCATTTCCGCGAGCAACCTTGATGAGTTCTACATGGTCAGGGTGGCCGGCCTCGCGGGACAGGTTATGGAGGGAGTTACCGACCGCAGCAAAGACGGCCTTACGCCTTCTCAGCAACTAGAAGCCATAAGGGAGAAGGTCCGCTTCCTGCTTGACAGCCAGTACGAGTGCGAAAAGGAACTGTTTTCTCTCTGCAAGAAGGCGGGGATCAAAATTGTGACTCCCGAGAAACTCGACCGCTCGGGCGCCAGGTGGCTTTCCGAGTGGTTCTCGAAAAAGCTTTTTCCGGTGCTTACCCCGCTTGCCATAGACCCGGCGCATCCGTTTCCATTTATACAGAGCGGAAGTCTCGTGTGCGCCGTGCAGCTGAGCCGCGCCGAGGACGGAAAGCGCATGAAGGGTCTCATACTGCTGCCTTCCCAGGTAGAGCGCTTCATAAGGGTTCCGGGAGAAAAGAAAATCCAGCTTGTCCCGATCGAGAAGGTTATCGAGCACAACATGAAATCCCTTTTCCCGGGTTTTGAGGTGGAAGACAGCGGAATCTTCGAAGTTACCCGCGACAGCCTTCTGGAGATAGACGAGGACGCGGAAGATCTGGTCGAGACGTTCGAAACGGCGCTTAAGTCCATTCGCAGGGGAGGGTCCGTGATCAGGGTTGACGTGAACGCGGACATGCCGGATGCGATCGTTGACTTCATAATGGAGAAGCTTGAGGCCCGCGACGCGCATTTCTTCAGGATCAAGGGGATGCTCGGGCTTGAGAACGTGAAACAGGTAATACTCGATGAGCGAAGCGACCTTCTTTACAAGCGCATGAACATCCGCTACCCCGAGAGGGTAAGGGAGTTCGGAGGTGATGTGATCGCCGCCATACAGCAGAAGGATTTCGTCGTTCACCACCCCTACGAGAGTTTCGATGTCGTCGTTGAGTTCCTGAAGCAGGCCGCCGCCGATCCGGCGGTTGTCGCGATCAAGCAGACGCTTTACCGCACCTCGGAAGATTCTCCGATAGTGAAAAGGCTCATAGAGGCCGCTGAAGCCGGGAAATCCGTAACTGCCATGGTGGAGCTAAAGGCCCGTTTCGATGAGGAGGCCAACATCCGCTGGGCGCACGATCTCGAGGACGCGGGGGTTCAGGTCGTGTTCGGATTTATCGATCTTAAAACCCACGCCAAGGTGTCTCTTGTGGTAAGGAGGGAAGGTTCCGACATTCGCACCTACACCCATTTTGGCACCGGCAACTATCACCCCGTAAACGCCAAGATATACACTGACCTCAGCTATTTCACTGCCGACGAGGCGCTCGGCCGCGACGCCGCCAAGCTTTTTAACTACATGACCGGCTATGCCACTCCTAAGAAGATGGAGAGGATATTCTTTTCTCCCGTCACGATGCGCCCGAAGGTGCTTGAGCTCATAAGGGACGAGATTAATCACGCGAAGGCAGGTCGTCCTGCGGTTATATGGGCCAAGATGAATTCTCTTGTGGACAGCAAGATAATAGACGCGCTCTACGCGGCAAGCTGCGCAGGGGTGCGGATCGAGCTTTTCGTTCGGGGAATATGCTGCCTGAGGCCCGGGGTGCCGGGGCTTTCTGAGAACATCAGGGTAAAGAGCATCGTGGGACGTTTCCTTGAGCACAGCAGGGTCATCTGCTTCGGCGCCGGGGAGGGGCTCCCCTCGAATGGTTGCAAGGTTTTCATCTCGTCTGCCGATTGGATGCCCCGAAATCTTGACCGCAGAGTGGAGTCGCTTGTTCCGATCGAAAACGCCACTGTGAAAAAACAGCTTGTCGAGCAGGTGATGGTGGCTAACTTAAACGATGTTGAGAGCAGTTGGGAGATGCAACCGGACGGTTCTTTCCGCAAGCTAAAAAGCGATACGGACAAATTCTCGGCTCACAAGTATTTCATGACCAACCCCAGTCTATCAGGAAGAGGCAAAGCGCTTGCCAAATCCCGGCCGCTAATGCCGGCTGAGTTTGTGCAGGAATAAATCTATGACAGAAATCTCTCCTCCCGCCGCGCCGTTCGGCAAGGCCGGAACTGTGGCGGTAATTGACGTGGGATCGAATTCCATACGTCTTGTGATCTACAAGGGCCCTAGGCGTGCCCCGCTTCCGATACTTGATGAGAAGGTTCCCTGCGGTCTGGGGCGCGGGATGGATTCTCGGGGCAGGATGTCGCCGCAGAGCATGGACCTCGCCCTGCGGACCGTAAACCGCTTTGTCGATATAGCCCGCTCGATGGGGGTTTCCGGAATAAAGGCGGTTGCCACCGCTGCGGTGAGAAACGCCGCAAACGGTCCCGACTTCAAAGAGGCGGTTGAGCAGCAATGCGGGATTTCGCTTCGGGTGCTTTCCGGCATGGAGGAGGCAAGGCTTTCCGCGCTCGGCAC
Organism: Candidatus Dadabacteria bacterium; assembly: GCA_022827275.1. Classification (GTDB taxonomy): domain Bacteria; phylum Desulfobacterota_D; class UBA1144; order Nemesobacterales; family Nemesobacteraceae; genus Nemesobacter. The sequence goes on from JAJDTG010000008.1 coordinate 70,105, forward strand.
TCTCTGCGCTATCCCTGAAGCTGACGGCATAGTGGGAGACATAGGCGGCGGAAGCCTTGAATTGGTAGAGATCTGCGAGGGGGAGATAGGAAACCACGCCACGTTGCCGCTCGGCACGATACCGCTTCTTGAAAGCGGTTTCAGTCCCCAGAAGGCCCGCAAGAAACTAATTGTCCCTCTCCTTGAAGAGCTCCCCTGGCTTGAGAACGCGAAAAAGAAAACCTTCTACGCCGTCGGGGGTTCATGGAGAGCTCTTGCTAAAAAACACATGGAGTCTGAGGATTACCCGCTTCGAATAGTTCACGGCTACAGTCTTTCCAGGTCCAGAGCGGTTGAGATGGCCCGGGATATATCCGAGATGTCTTCGGGTTCGCTTCAGGACCTCTGGATCCTGGGGCGGAACAGGGTGGAATCCGCTCCTTACGCCGCCACGCTTATGAAGAGTCTTCTGAAAAAAACGGATGTTAACAACCTTACGTTCTGCACGTACGGGCTTCGGGAGGGATGCATATACGACGATCTTTCCCCGGAGCAGAGTTCTCTGGATCCTCTGATTGTCATGTGCGAGGAGATCGCGCTCAAGATGGGAAGATCAACTGAGGACGGCGAGGCTTTCTGCAGGTGGATAGAGCCGGCAATTCCGGATGAATACTCTGAGGACCCGAGGCTGAGACTCGCCGCATGTCATCTCTCGGACATAGGGATTTCCGAGCATCCCGAGTACCGTGCGGAGCAGGTGTTTTTGAGGATACTGCGGATGCCGTTTGTGGGAATTAGCCATCCGGAGCGGGTGAAGGTGGCTCTGTCGGTGGCTTCAAGACACGCGGCGATTGGAAACCTGCTTCGTCGCTGGGAAGTTTCTGGATTTCTTTCCAATGATGATGTGGAAGAAGCCAGAGTTACCGGGCTTGCTCTTCGCTTGGCCTATACGGTCTCGGGAGGGGTGACCCGGATTCTTGAGAGCACCAGGCTTGAGAGAACCGGAGAGAAGCTTACCTTGCATATGCCTGACCAAATTCCTCACCCGGAAACCGTCGGTCGCCGTTTGGGAGCCTTTGCAAAGGCTGTCGGATGCGATTACGAAACGATTGCGCGAGGGGAGAATGATGAGGAACCGTTGGGTAGGGCGGCGAAGTTCATGTAAGATTCACCTTACTTTTATCTGGTTGCCAGTTAAGTTGAATGAAATTGCTTGATACGACAAATAAGCTTGAGATCTTATACCAAATGGGGCAGAGAATTCCCCATAAACTATTACTTTTATTTTTTTGAAAGCTATTTGGAACGAATATTCTGCTAGTTTGAATGGACACCTGAATATTTTTCAAAGAGTTGTTAATTTGGTTAACTAATCAGGAGTTTTTCTATTGTGACTTCGTTTCGATTTCTTCATACTGCAGACATTCACCTAGATAGCCCTCTGAAAGGACTTGCAGGACTTGAAGGGCCCGAAGTGGAGCGTATTCGCCTCGCCACACGTGAAGCTTTCGTTCGGCTTGTTGAACTTGCTATTGAGGAGCAGGTCGATTTCCTGATTATCGCAGGTGACCTTTATGATGGAGATTGGCGCGACTATAATACTGGATTATTCTTTGTAGGGGAGATGGGACGACTACATAGAGCAGGTATTCCTGTTTACCTGCTTTATGGTAACCATGATGCCGAAAGCCAAATTACACGTCGTTTAGTCCTGCCGGATAGTGTCTATGTTTTTGGATCACGGGAACCTGATTCCTTCAAAATTAATGACTTGGACGTTATTCTTCATGGGCAGAGTTTTAAACAGCGTGATGTTACCGATAATCTTGTATTAACCTATCCAGAACCTGTTCCAGGAATCTTTAATATTGGCATTTTACATACGGGACTCGGTGGTATGGGTGGCCATAAGAACTATTCACCGTGCTCTCTTAATGATCTGGTAAATAAGGGCTATGATTATTGGGCGCTTGGGCATGTACATCGTGCCGAAGTGCTCAATGAGTGTCCCTACATCGTATTTTCTGGGAATTTGCAAGGGCGCCATATACGTGAGGCCGGTGCCAAAGGTGCAACCCTTGTGACGGTTAAAGATGGGGAAGTTGTAAATCTTGCATTTCTACACGCTGATGTTGTGCGTTGGTTCGTTGTGCCAGTTGATCTTGATAACACTACAAATATTGGGGAAGTCTTCGACTGCATTCGTTGTGCAATCGAAAATACCGTTTCTACTTCTGCCGATGGTAGGCTGTTGGTGTGTCGCATCAATCTCCAAGGTCGTACCGAGGTTCACGGGCAACTTCTATTAGAAGAAGACCATCTTCTTGCCGAGGCACGTTCAATTGCATTAGGGCTAGGAGATGCCGTAGCTTGGGTGGAAAAAGTTATTGTTGATACTGAACCTATTATTAATTCAAAAACTTTGACTGAACGTGAAGATGCCATCGGGGAGTTACAACGGATGTTACAGGAAGCGAAATCCGATGCAGACTTGCTACAAAGTCTCGAGACTGATATAAGCGAAATGGTCCGTCAATTACCACACGAGGTGCGAGCCGATGTTGAAGATATAGTGCTGAAAGCTGCAATTAATGGCGATCATGCCGAGCTGATAGCCAGAATAGTGCCTTATTTGTCTGCGAGTTTGATGGAGGAGGCTTGATATGCGGCTACAGCGCCTTGATCTTTTTCGCTACGGGCTTTTCACTGATCATTCGTTTGAACTTCCTGTCAGAGATATTGATTTTCACGTTTTATTTGGTCCCAACGAAGCCGGCAAATCCACGGCACTCTCGGCTATTGAAGATTTATTGTTCGGTGTTCCGAACCATTCACCTTACAATTTTTTACATGACTATTCGAATATGCGAGTTGGTGCTGTCCTTGAGAATGGAGAGGAGTTGCTGGAAGTTATTCGCCGAAAAGGTTTAAAAAATACGCTTCTTAGTTCCGACGGTTTACCATTTCCTGAAGGAGAAGCGAAATTACAGTCTTTTTTGAGTGGCGCCGATAGCTCTTTCTTTAAACGGATGTTCAGTCTTGACCGTATTCGGCTGGAGAAAGGTGGTAGAGATATATTAGAGGCCAAAGACGAAATAGGTCACATGCTATTTTCGGTTGGAGCTGGGATTACAGGTTTGCGCGATCGGCTTGGAGATTTTTCTAACAAAGCCGATGGACTCTGGGCACCAAGACGTGGGAAAGATAGGAAATACTATCAAGCTTACGACAAGCTTAAAGACTCGGAAGGAATCCTGAGACAAAATAGGGTGACCGCAAGTAAATGGCAAGAGTTGAAACGAACATTTGATCTTGCGCAGCAAGACTATACAAAGGCAAAGACTGAGTTTGAAGAAGCATCTGCGGAACGGACAAAGCTTGGCCGTATTCGCAGGTGCTATCACCTTGTGCGTCGTAAGGCTGAATTGGACGATAAAATAGCAGCCTTGGAAACAGTTGTATTTCTACCCGAAAATGCTAGAGAAATTCTGGATGAATATGACCGGAAGGAGTCTGAAGTATCAACCCGAATTAACACTCTTTCGGAGCTTTTGTCTAAGGCGAATGAAGAACTTCAAGGCCTTACCTACGATGAGAAACTGGTGTTCCATGTTGGTGATATCAATCAACTCAATGAGCATCGTATCGAAATTCGCCGTGAGAGAGAAGATCTTCCAAAGCGCCAAGCAGAACTCGATATCGAAAAGGCTGAGCTGTGCGCCCTAGCGACTGAATTAAACTGGCAAGAGCAAGAAATCGATGAAATTATTGAACGAATCCCGGTGCAGACAAAGCTCAGAGTGCTCCGCTCCCTCCTTAGTCAGCGTGGCGAGTTAACTTCGGATGTTGACAATAAAACCGAGATTTTGCAGGAGGCGGAAGACGAACATTCTGAGCTTCAAGAAACTCTTAACTCTATAGGAGATGTCATAGATGTTTCCAAGTTGGAAGCCATAGTTAAAACTATTCGGGAGAATAGCGATGTAACCATACGTGCGACCATTGCGGATCGGCAGGCCACAGAGGCACAAGAACTTATTGATCGACTGCTTACTTCTTTATATCTAAATGTTACCAATGAGAAGGATATATCAAAGATGCAGATCCCACTGCGCACAACAGTGCAAGCTCATCGCGATAAGGTTCTAGATTGGGAGCGAAGAACCCATGAAACTGACCAACAGTTAGCAATAGCTAGGAAAGAGTTTGAGAGAATTCAGAAAGATTTTCAAGATTTTGAGCGCGAAGAGCGCATTATTACTACTGAGGAAATACAAGAGGCGAGGTTTAAGCGTGATTCACTATGGGGACTGATTAAGCAGAAGTACATCGAAAATACGCCAATTTCCGAAGAAAGAGTTCCTAGCCATCATGAGGTGATAGATAGGCTTGAGACGGCTTTTGAACCTGCAATGCACACTGCTGATGAGTTGGCTGATCGGAGATTTGATAAAGTCGAAGCAGTTGTTCGACTGGCAGCGTTAACCCGTAATCTCAAAGAACAGGAAAATAGTTTGGGACTACTATCTAATAAAAAAGAGGTATTAACTGAGGAGGGGGAGGAGTTAGATGTGCGCTGGGAGACACTGTGGGGAAAAGTACCAATTGAACCTCTTGGACCCGATGCAATGCTAGAATGGCTAGGGACGCGCGATGAATTATTAGAAATAATTGACCGTCGGGATAAAGCAATAAAAGACCTGAAAATTCATCGCAAAGAAGAAGATGAAGCCAAAGAAAAGCTTCTGACAGAATTGTCCTTAATTGGTATTAACTGTGCTACATTGGAAAATGATACTTTAGCTGTAATTTTGGAGCGTGCGGACAGTGTCCGACGTGAGTACGAACAAAGAGCAAAGGAAAGGGATCAGGCAAGTAGAGATCTGCGGGAAGCTGGTACCAACGTAAATCGTCGGCACCGCGAACTTGCTCGTGCAAAAAGTATTTGGTCAGAGTGGCAGAAAGAGTGGTCTACTGCCTTGAACGAGCTTGAGCTTCCTGCAGATTTGAGTCCAGATGCAGTTTCTGTCCAGATTGAAATCATCGACCAAATGCGGGAAAAATCTGGCAAGATAAACGATCTGCGCTATAGACGCATAGGGAAAATCAATCGAGATATTGATGAATTTGAGTCTGCTGTAATGAAGATAGTTGCTGAGTTAGCACCTGATCTTAAGGATATAGCTGCGGATAATGCAGTGATTGAGATGGAGGAACGTTTGCGGAAAGCAAAACACATATATGATTTGCGGACCAACAAAGAGAATGACATAGAAGAAATTAAGAGCAATATACTTACCTTGAAAAAAGATCGTCAAGACACACGTGATTCAGTTAATTACCTCAAAGATATGGTTGGCGCTGACACGATTGATGAATTAAGAAACGCTATCAAGAACTCTGACACACTTCGTGCCTTGAACCGTGATCAGATGCAAACCCTGCAAACACTTGAGCAACAAGGAGATGGTCTTAGCATAGCCGAGCTAGAGGCGGAGTGTGCCGAAATTGATATTGACCATATTGTAGCTCAGGAGGAAAGTACTGGCACAGAACTGCAGACCTTAAGCGATGGGTTAGTTGCTGCCTCCGAAACTAGGTTGCAAGCCAGAGAGGCTTTCGAGGCAATAGGTGGTGATAATGTGGCAGCACGAGCCGAAGCAATTCGCCAAGAAGCTTTTGCAGAAATCCAGAGAGTAGCAGAGAGTTATGTTCGTGTGCGCACCTCTGCAATTTTATTACAATGGGCAATTGATCGGTATCGGCGAGAAAAACAGGCACCACTTCTTCAACGAGCCTCTGAACTTTTTGCAAAGATGACTAGAGGTTCATTCAGAGATCTTCGAGTCGATTACGATAAAAGTGACCACCCATACTTGACTGGGGTTAGGCCGGATGGAGAATCCGTAACGGTGTCTGGAATGAGTAGTGGAACAACAGACCAACTTTATCTGGCCCTACGTGTTGCTTCTATGGAAGATTACGTTGACCGTGCGATTGCTCTGCCATTTGTAGCTGACGATTTGTTCATTAATTTTGACGACGAAAGAGCTGGATCTGGCTTTAGGGTTTTAGGAGAATTATCTAGAAAGACACAAGTACTTTTCTTCACTCACCATTCGCATCTTTTAGAAATTGCGCGAAATACACTAGGTGATTCAATTTCCATTATTGATTTGAGTAGGTGATAGATCAATACTACATATTGAACCCATTGATTTTAGATAAGAAAAATAAAAATTTGTTCTGTAAATATAGATTGCAGAATTCACTTAATCTCTTTTTTTAACCAGAGTCTCAATTAATGGAGAAAGCACCCCCCCCCCTAGTTTGGAAATCTTGTTGTTCAGTGTTATATAGCCCGAATACCGACAAGGCTGACCATTGAATGAAATCGATTAAATCTTTTTGGCTTTAATAAGTTTAATCGAGTCTTGTGTAGTCTGATATTGTGTTGGAAGGAAGTATGTAAGCCAACGTTCAAGTATTTCAAGCACATCGCGTGGCTTGTGCTCTTCGATGTTAACACCGATTTTAATCAGCAAATTCTCAAGCATGTTTTCAGTTACTTGTCCTTGTTTATTAATATGCTGAATTACTTGGCTAATAAGAGGGGTTTGGGTGATTGTAGCAGCAACCCATGCTCGAAAGCTTTCCTCATCCATTCCAGGAACTACCCCTATTTGTGCGAGGTCATTCCGCATTATCCGTTGAGCAGAACGGCTGATATCATCATTGCCGGAGTACATTAAGTAAAGTTCTTCAGGATTTTTAACGCGTGGAACCCAATTAGGAGGTAATATCCCCATATCGGTTTCAGGTGTTATAGAAGGCAATCTGGGGAGTTTCTCAAGTAACCCCTTAAGACGCTTGCGTTGTTCCTCTGTAGCAAGCACTGCTCCAGCAAGCAATGTTTCCTCAAACTCGACGATTTGATCAATAGTCCGAACGACTGGTGTAAGTAGTTCTAAGTTTGCAGGTGTTTTCCAACCAAGTGCTGTGAGAGTTACGTTAGCCGACCCAACGAGACACATGTCA
>JAJDTG010000023.1 GCA_022827275.1 Candidatus Dadabacteria bacterium
TAATGCCTGGGGACAATGTGGGCATGGACGTTGAGTTGATAGCGCCTGTGGCAATGGAAGAGCAGTTGCGTTTTGCTATAAGAGAAGGTGGAAGAACAGTTGGGGCGGGTGTAGTGACCCAAATCATTGAGTGATGAGTAATAGGGGACTCTACAGGGCAGTAGCTCAATTGGTAGAGCAGCGGTCTCCAAAACCGCAGGTTGGGGGTTCGAGACCCTCCTGCCCTGCAGAAAAGCCAAGTCATGGAAAGATTTGACAGGATCAAAGTTGATACAACCAGGTATCTCAGCGGTGTTGCTACAGAACTGAAAAGAATAACCTGGCCCGAGCGTAAGGATACGGTTAAATCAACCTTAGTGGTTGTTATTATCACCGCGTTTTTTGCACTCTTTTTTATGCTGGCCGATTACGTGTTCTCTTTTCTGTTTGGTCTTATACTGAGTTAAAGATAGAATCGGGAGCAGTTTTCGGATGCCGAGCAAGTGGTATATAGTACACGTAAATACCGGTTTTGAGGAAAGGGTTAAAACCCAGATAGAGAACGGGATGGAGAGCATGAATAATGAAAACCTTGCCATTGACGAGGTTTTTATTCCTACTGAGACGGTAGTTGAAACACAGAAAGGCGGGAGGAAGAGAACATCTATCAGGAAATTCTTTCCCGGATATATAATGCTTAAAATGGAACTTAACAAGGAAACCCTGGATTTCGTACGGGAGATACCGAAAGTCATAAGTTTCGTGGGAGGCCGTCCGGTTGATGGAAAGATAAATATTGATTCCATTCCCGAAGTTGAAGAAGAAAAAGTTAATGAGATAAAGACAAGGGCAAAAGAGGGCACGCTCAAACCCAAGCCGAGTGTCGCTTTTGAAAAAGGAGAACCCGTAAGGGTTATAGAAGGTCCTTTTGCCAATTTCTCTGGAATTATAGAAGATGTAAAACCCGAAAAAGCCAGGGTACAGGTGCTGGTCAGCATTTTTGGCAGAACCACGCCCATAGAACTTGATTTTAATCAGGTGGAGAAAATCTAGATGAAGAAAATAAGCGGTTATATAAAGTTGCTGATTGAGGCGGGAAAGGCATCCCCTTCACCTCCGGTGGGTCCCGCTCTCGGACAAAGAGGCGTGAACATAATGGAATTCTGCAAGGCCTTTAACGCCCAGACATCTTCTTCTGAAGGGCTTCTTCCGGTTACGGTAACCGTTTACGCGGACAGGTCCTTTGATCTTCAGATAAAAACTCCCCCTACTTCTTATCTGCTGAAAAAAGCTGCGGGCGTGGAGAAAGGTTCAGGATCCACTCCGAGGACCAAAGCCGGCAAGATTACGGAGGAACAAGCAAGGGAAATAGCGCAGAGAAAGCTTGAGGATCTCAACACTGATGAAATTGATGCGGCCTTGATGGTTGTGCGCGGTACCGCGAGAAGCATGGGAATTGATATAGAAGGATAAAGTTCGGAGACACTTCATGACCACCAGAGGAAAAAAATATATTGACGTAAGCGCTAAAGTAGATTCCCGCAAAGAGTATACGGTTGATGAGGCCATGGAGCTTGTGGCGCAGGCCCACTATGCGAAATTTGATGAAACGGTGGATATAGCCGTAAATCTCGGTATAGACCCCAGGCATGCGAACCAGCAGATTCGTTCCGCAATTGTGCTGCCTCACGGTCTCGGGAAGAAAATGACTGTTCTTGTGTTTGCGACGGACGACAAAGCAGCCGAGGCAAAAGATGCCGGGGCCGATTATGTGGGTCTTGACGATATGGTGGAGAGAATTTCTAAGGAGAACTGGCTTGATTTTGACGTGGCTATAGCAACTCCTGACGTGATGTCAAAAGTTGGCAGACTGGGAAAAATTCTGGGACCAAGAGGACTGATGCCTAGTCCGAAGGTAGGTACTGTAACTTTGGATGTTGCTAACATGGTCAAGGAATCAAAGGCTGGTCGTGTTGAAATCAGAAATGACAAAAGCGGCGTTATACATGCTCCTGTTGGAAAGGTGTCTTTCGGAAAACAGAACCTGAAAGAAAATTTCCTTGCCTTTATGGGTTTTCTGATCAAAGAGAAACCTGTTGCTTCTAAGGGTATTTTTCTGAGGAGAGTTTCGGTCTCGGCGACCATGGGTCCCGGTATCGGAGTGAGTGTGCCGGATATTAGAAACGAACTTAAAAGTATGGGAATCGCAGCGTGAACGTAGCGCGAAACTAGATACGAAAAGAGAGAGACTATGCTCAGTAAAGCCGAAAAGCAGAAAGTAATTGACGACTTGGCATCCAGATTCCATTCCGTTTCCTCGGTGTTCGTTGTTGAATACCAAGGACTTAAGGTGAAGGAGATAGATGTTCTGAGGAAAAAACTCAGGCAGACCAATACGGAGTTTAGGGTTGTAAAGAACACCCTTCTGGAAAAAGCTTCACTAGGAACGGATATAGAAAAAATGAAAGACCTTTTTTCGGGTCCCACAGCGATCGCTATTTGTGATGGGGAATCTTCCGCGGCAGCGAAGATCTTTATTGATTACGGCGAGGATTTCCCGGAAATCAGAGTGAAGGGCGGTATATTCGAAGGAGAGGTAGTAGATGTATCCAGAATAGAGCAGATAGCAAAGCTTCCGTCAAGACAGGAGCTTATCTCCGAGTTTGTGGGGCTGCTCAGTGCTCCGATGGGCAACCTTGTGGGGGTCTTGGAGCAGGCACGCTCAAACATTGTTAACGTGTTAGAAGGTTTAAAAGAAAAGAAGACTAAATAAAAAGCTGTAGAACTGTTTTATCAAGGAGGAATAAAATGCCCGATATTAGTAGAACAGACGTTGTTACCTATCTTGAACAAGCCAGCATGCTTGAGATATCCGAACTGATAGAGGAAATAAAGGAAAAGTTCGGTGTTCAGGCCGCTGTGCCGCAAGTAGCTGTTGCCGCTGCTGCCGGTGCTGAAGCCGCTCCTGCGGCCGAAGAGAAAACTGAGTTTGATGTAATTCTTAGTTCTTTCGGAGACAAGAAAATACAGGTGATAAAGGTGGTAAGAGAGATTGCCGGTCTTGGACTCAAGGAATCCAAAGAACTTGTTGAGGGAGCTCCCAAACCTGTAAAAGAGGGAGTTAGCAAGGATGAGGCTGAAGATATCAAGAAAAAGCTTGAAGACGCCGGGGCGACCGTTGAAGTTAACTGACCATAATCTTCTTCGGTTATTTTCACTTAAACTAAAAAACGAGGGGGTGCGCGTTGAGCATAGAGAATATAGAGTCTCAGGAATTAAGGAAAGATTTTTCGAAGATCCCCCAGGTTCTGGATATCCCCCACCTGCTTGATGTACAGATAAAATCGTACGAAGATTTTCTGCAGGCCGATGTTCCTCCGGATGAGCGTTCGGACACCGGCCTCCACGGAGCCTTCAAGGCTGTTTTTCCTCTTGAGGATTATAATGGCAAGGCTTCTTTGGAATACCTCAGATACAGGCTGGACGAACCCAAGTATGATTTCGCCGAATGCAGACTTAAGGGGTATACCTACACTGCTCCTCTTTACGTAACTTTTCGCCTTATAATTTGGGACATTCCTGAGGGCGAAAAAGGGCAGAAAGACACAGAAAGACAGTTCCGCGACATTAAAGAGCAAGAAATATACTTTGGGGAAGTACAGCTTATGACCCCCAGCGGTTCTTTTATAGTAAACGGAACCGAAAGAGTAATAGTAAACCAGCTCCACAGATCTCCCGGAGTGTTTTTTGATCGGGACAAGAGCAAGAACCAGGTGTCCGGAAAGGAAGGATCTTTTATAGCGAGAATCGTTCCCCAAAACGGTCGCTGGCTTGATTTTGAATATGATATGAAGGACATGCTCCATGTCCGCATAGACCGAAAGAAGAAATTCCACGTCACAGTCCTTCTCAAGGCCATGGGTTATGATGAGCAGCAGATAATGGACTTTTTCTATCCCGTGGAGACTTTTCATATAGACCCCGAAGGAATCCGAAAAGAAATAACCGCGGAAGTTTTCCACGTGGGGGAGAAGGGTTTTAAAAAGGAAGCGACCACCGAGATAATTTCCTATCAGAAGGCAACTGTTGACATAAACCACCCGGAAACGGATGAACTCATAGGTAGAAAGGGGAGAAGGCTTAAAAATCTTCTTTCGAGATTGGAAGAAGCCGACATGACTTCTATACCGGTTTCGGATGAAGAGATAATGGAAAAACCCTCGGCCGAAATGGTTTCCGACCCCGAAACAGGGGAAATAGTATTAGATTTCAACGAGGAAGTAACAGAAGAAAAGCTCAATGAACTGCGCAGAGTCGGCAAGGAAACCCTCAGAGTCTATTACATAGACAAGACCCTGTTCGTGAGTTCTCTTCGGACCACGCTTCTTTCCGATAAAGTGGATTCATGTGAGGAAGCCATAACAGAGATATACAAGAAATTCAGGCCTACGGATCCTCCTTCTGATGAAGTCGCGCGGACTTTCTTTGAAAACATGTTTTTCACCCAGGATGCATACAGACTCTCGAAGGTGGGCAGGATAAAAATCAACTACAAGCTCAAGAGGAGGGGGGTGAGCGATGATCATCTTACTTTGGATAGGGAAGATATTCTTCTGACCGTGAAGTACCTGCTTGACTTGAAAGGCGGCAGGGGATCTACCGACGACATAGACCATCTCGGCAACCGAAGGGTAAGAACCGTCGGGGAGCTCATAGAGGACCGTTTTTATCACGGTCTTGAGAGACTTGCCCGGTTCGTCAAGGAAAAAATGGGATACCAGACCATAGAGAACCTCATGCCTAATGAAGTGCTCGTTCCGAAAACCGTTACATCGGTTCTCAAGGAGTTTTTCACCACGGGTCAGCTTTCCCAGTTCATGGATCAGACCAATCCTCTCTCGGAAATAACCCATAAAAGAAGGCTGAGCGCGCTTGGCCCAGGTGGTCTTACAAGAGAGAGAGCGGGCTTTGAGGTAAGGGATGTTCACTCTTCCCATTATGGAAGAATATGCCCTATAGAAACTCCCGAAGGTCCTAATATCGGACTTATATCCAGCTTGAGCACTTATGCGAAGATAGATGAATCCGGATTTATCCGGACTCCTTATAGGAAAGTGAAGGACGGACGTGTCACGGAAGAAATAATCTATATGAATGCGCTTATGGAAGAGGACTACATTGTAGCCCAGGCAAACGCCCCCCTTGAAGAGGACGGGTCTTTCAAACTGCCTTTTGTCTCCGCCAGAGGAAACGGGGAATTTATGATGGTTGAGAAGGAGAAGGTTGAGTTCATGGACGTATCCCCTTCGCAGCTTGTGTCAGTTTCGGCTTCTCTTATTCCCTTTCTTGAGCATGACGACGCGAACAGGGCTCTTATGGGTTCTAATATGCAGCGCCAGGCCGTGCCGTTGATAAAGAGCGTTTCGCCGCTTGTGGGAACGGGCTTTGAAAGCAAGGTGGCCAAGGACTCCGGGGTTACGGTTGTCGCACGCAGAGATGGCGTAGTAGAGTCCGTAGATGCGGTTAGGATTGTGGTTAAGTCTACGGAAAGAAGTCGCGAAGGCGGAGTGGATATTTATAACCTGATAAAGTTCCATCGCTCAAACCAGAGTTCCTGCTGGAACCAGAACCCTATAGTTCGCCAAGGGCAACGGGTTAAGAAAGGGCAAGTAATAGCGGACGGGTGTTCGACGGACCGTGGTGAACTCGCGCTCGGACAGAATATGGTTGTCGCTTTTATGCCATGGGGGGGATACAACTTTGAAGACGCAATCTTGATATCCGAGAGGGTGGTAAAAGACGACGCATTCACTTCAATCCATATCGAGGAGTTTGAGTGCACGGCAAGGGAGACGAAACTCGGAAGAGAGGATATAACTAGAGATATACCTAATGTGTCCGAAGAGTCACTGGGGAATCTGGATGACAGCGGAATAATAATGATAGGTGCCGAGGTCGAGCCCGGAGACATACTGGTCGGAAAAATTTCTCCAAAAGCCGAAACTCAGCTTTCTCCGGAAGAGAGGCTTTTAAGGGCGATTTTCGGAGATAAGGCCGGGGATGTCAAGGACTCTTCCCTCAAGGTTTCTTCCGGGGTATACGGTACCGTAATAGATGTTGAAACTCTCGTGTCCCGCTCCGTAGATAAGGATGAGAGAAGCAAGGACATTGAGAATCAAGAGATCTCAAAATTGATGGAAGAGAAAGAGAATGAGGTAAGTATTCTCAGGCGGGATGCGGTTGACAGAGTAAAGCATATTGTCCTTGGCAAAACTTCGCTTTCCAAGATAACGGTTAACAGAAAAACGATTCTTAAAAGCGGGCAGGAAATCACCGAAGAGATCCTCGATGCTATTCCTTTAGAAAAGCTTGTTGATATAAGGATAAAAGACTTCTCCGAAGCGGGTGAAGAACTGGCTGGAATAATTGGCAGAGTTCTCAAGCGCATTGATTACGTGAGCGCCGCCTATGAGCAGCGCATAGAAAAACTGAAGAAGCCCGATGATCTGCCTCCTGGGGTTTTGAGGGTGGTTAAGGTTCGCATTGCGGTTAAAAGGAAGCTTCAGGTCGGCGATAAAATGGCGGGAAGGCACGGGAACAAGGGTGTCGTATCGAAAATACTTCCGCAGGAAGATATGCCTTATCTTTCCGACGGGAGACCGGTTGATATGGTGCTTAACCCACTCGGCGTGCCTTCAAGGATGAATGTTGGCCAGATACTGGAGACCCATCTGGGATGGGGCGGCAGAGAACTGGGAAGACAGCTTAATGAGTATATTGAACAGGAATTTAACGAAGGAGCCCTTAGAGAAAAACTTCTGGAAATATATTCGGATTCTTCGCAGGCGGGCAAGTTCGTTGAGTCACTGGACAGAGATGGTCTTGTTGAGCTGGTAAGAGAGCTTAAAGACGGCGTGCCGGTGAAATCCCCGGTTTTTGACGGAGCTCACGAGGCTGAAATCGCACGTATTCAGGAGTTTGCTGGCGTTGACGAAGACGGAAAAACTATTCTTTTTGATGGCCAGACTGGTGAACCTTTTGATCAGAAAGTGTGCGTTGGAATAATGTACATGTTAAAGCTTCATCACCTTGTTGAAGAGAAAATTCATGCGAGAGCGATCGGACCTTATTCCCTAGTAACGCAGCAACCCCTTGGTGGAAAGGCCCACTTCGGCGGACAGAGACTTGGAGAAATGGAGGTCTGGGCGCTTGAAGCCTACGGGGCCGCCTACACTCTTCAGGAGTTTGTCACCATAAAATCAGATGACGTAGCGGGACGAACGAGGATATTTGACTCGATCGTGAGAGGTGATATGAATTTTGAACCAGGCCTTCCTGAATCTTTTAAAGTGTTGCGCAAGGAACTGCAGGCATTGGGGCTTGATGTGGATCTTATAGAGGAGGAAGCGGAAATTGAACCGCTTCCAAAATATTAATTTAGAGGGAATCATACCATGGATGTAGACACGCTCTTTGAAAAGCCGAAAAACCCTTCTGATTACTCGAGCATAAAAATCTCCATAGCTTCTCCGGAGAAAATCAGGTCATGGTCAAACGGAGAAATAAAAAAGCCTGAAACCATAAACTACAGGACCTTCAAACCCGAGAGAAACGGTCTTTTCTGTGCCAAAATATTTGGCCCGGTGAAAGATTACGAATGCACCTGCGGAAAATACAAAAGACTTAAGCACAGGGGAGTAACGTGTGAGAAATGCGGCGTGGAAGTAATTTCCTCTAAGGTGAGAAGGGAGAGGATGGGTCATATAGAACTTGCTTCTCCCGTTGCGCACATATGGCTTCTTCGCAGTATTCCCAGCAGAATAGGGATGCTCCTTGACATGACCTTGAAGGACTTGGAAAGAGTGCTTTATTTCGAGGCTTACATAGTTATGGATCCGGGGGTTTCCGACCTCAAGTTCGCCCAAGTAATAACCGAAGATGAGTACAGAGCCGAGCGCGAGCGCTTTGGTTCTGAATTTGTCATCGGTATGGGGGCTGAGTCGGTACGGGAAATGCTGAAAACCATAGATTTAAACGAGCTTTCTCAGGAACTCAGGATAAGCATGAAAGAGACCAAGTCTCCGATCAAAAAAGCCCGTATTGCGAAAAGGCTGAGGATATGTGAGGCGTTTCGCAAGTCCAAGAACCGTCCGGAATGGATGATTCTGACCACTATTCCTGTTCTGCCACCTGATCTCAGACCCCTTGTTCCTCTTGATGGAGGACGCTTTGCCGCCTCCGATCTTAACGATCTCTACAGAAGAGTGATCAATAGAAATAACAGGTTGAGAAAACTCCTTGAGCTTGGTGCTCCGGACATAATAGTCAGAAATGAAAAGAGGATGTTGCAGGAGTCCGTTGATGCACTTTTGGAAAACGGGAGAAGGGGAAGACCCGTTTTGGGCCACAATCACAGACCACTTAAGAGTCTGAGTGACATAATAAAAGGTAAACAAGGCAGATTCAGGCAGAATCTTCTGGGGAAAAGAGTAGATTACTCAGGTCGGTCGGTGATTACGGTAGGTCCCGACCTGCGTCTTCACCAGTGTGGAATCCCCAAGCAGATGGCGCTTGAACTTTTCAGGCCCTTTATCTACCAGAAGCTTGAAAGATGGGGCGAGGCAGCAACGATAAAGATAGCAAAGAAGCTGCTTGACAGCGAAGCTCCGGTGGTGTGGGATGCTCTTGACGAAGTGATAAAAGAACATCCTGTGCTTCTTAACAGAGCCCCGACTCTTCATCGTCTGAGCATACAGGCTTTCGAACCGGTGCTTATTGAAGATAAAGCCATTCAGCTTCATCCTCTTGTATGCCCTGCCTACAACGCGGATTTTGATGGCGACCAAATGGCGGTTCACGTTCCGCTTTCAATTGAGGCCCAGACCGAATGCCGTTCGCTAGTTATGTCGACGAACAATATTCTTTCTCCCGCGCACGGAAAACCTATAATACTTCCCACTCAGGATATAGTCCTGGGGCTTTATTATCTCACAAGGGATACAGCTTCAGATAAAAATTCTGAGCCGAGACATGTTCTTTCAGTACGCGAGGTGGTTTTTGCGTATGAACTGGGGAAGATCGGTTTGCATGATAGCGTAACCGTGAGGATTGACGGGCAGAACTATCTTACAACCGTTGGAAGAGTGTTGATGTACGAGGTTATTCCCGAAGGTGTTTCCTTTGAACTTATTAACAAGCCGATGACTAAAAGGGCTATAGAAGCCCTTGTGGATGAGTGTTTCAGGAAAACCGGCGGTAAAAGCACGGTCTTGCTGGCTGACAGTCTGAGGACTCTCGGATTTAAATATTCGACAAAGTCTGGAGCTTCCATTTCGATCACGGACATGATTATTCCTGAATCAAAGAAGGATCTGCTGGAAAATGCCCAAGAGGAAGTTATGAAAGTGCAGGGCCAGTATTCTCAGGGACTTATAACCGATGGAGAGAGATACAACAAGGTAATAGATATATGGGCGAAAACAAGCGATGAAGTTGCTCAGGCAATGATGAGAAAGATTTCTTCAGAGGAAGTCCAGACGGGTAAAAACAGTACGGTCTCGAGACCGAGTTCGAACCCGATATACATGATGATTGATTCCGGGGCGAGAGGGAGCCAGACGCAGGTAAGGCAGCTTGCGGGAATGAGAGGGCTTATGGCGAAGCCTTCGGGAGAAATAATAGAAACCCCTATCACATCCAATTTCCGTGAGGGGCTATCGGTGCTCCAGTATTTTATTTCTACCCACGGTGCGAGGAAGGGGCTTGCGGATACGGCCCTAAAAACAGCAAATGCCGGTTATCTGACGCGAAGGCTGATTGATGCCGCTCAGGACGTGATGATTACCGAACTTGACTGCGGCACCATAGAGGGGATTAAAGTCAGTGATCTGGTGGAAGGTGGGGAAATAATCGAAAAAGTGGGAGAGAGGGTGCTTGGAAGAGTCGTGCTTGAAGATATAGAAGACCCTCAAACCGGTGATGTGATTGTTCACGCAAACGAAGAAGTCGATGAGGCCGCAGTTGCCGGAATAGATGAAGCGGGCATAAGCGAGGTGAGTATTCGCTCCGTTCTTACCTGTGAAACTAGAAGCGGTGTCTGCAGGCTCTGCTATGGAAGAAACCTTTCTACCGGAAAGCTTGTGAATATGGGCGAGGCCATAGGCATTGTCGCAGCCCAGTCAATCGGGGAACCCGGAACTCAGCTTACCATGAGAACCTTTCATATAGGTGGTGCTGCGAGTCAGAGAGCGGCCGAGAGCACTCTTGAGAGTCAGCACGAGGGAATAGTCAGATTCAAGAACATAAAGGCTGTCAAGGGACGTGATAACAAACTGGTTGTTATCAGCAGAAGCGGCGTTCTCTCAATTGAAGATAGCAAGGGATATGAAAGGGAAAAATGTCCTGTTGTACTTGGAGCTAGGCTTAACGTAAAGGAAGGGGACAAGGTGAAGAAGGGGAAAATACTCGCTGAGTGGGATCCTTACACTAACCCTATAATTTCGGAGGTTCCGGGTGTTGTAAAGTTCAAGGACCTTGAAGCCGGAGCTACTTACAAGGAACAGGTGGATGAAGTCACGGGTGTTCTCATGAGGGTGGTGGTTGAGACCAAGGACCTGGAAATGCATCCCACTCTGGATGTCGAGGTGAGTACGGAAGATTTAGAATCTCTGGAAATCAGCTCTTTGCCGAAGAACAAGAAAGTACCTTACTCGCTCCCAGTAGGCGCTATAATAGAAGTTGCCGACAAAGATAATATAGAGGCGGGGGATGTGCTTGCCAAGATTCCGAGAGCGACCTCGAAGACAAAGGACATTACCGGAGGCCTTCCCAGGGTTGCTGAGCTCTTTGAAGCCAGAGTGCCTAAAGATCCGGCCGTTGTAAGCGAAATCGACGGAATTATATCTTACGGAAAGGATGTAAAGGGTAAGAAGAGGGTTGTGGTAACTCCGGAGATGGGAGAGCCTAAAGAATATACAGTCCCTAGGGGAAAACATATCTTGGTCAGGGAAGGAGAGTTCGTTTCTTCCGGTGACCAGCTTGTCGACGGTGCTGTTAACCCTCATGACATTCTGAATATCATGGGGGAAAAAGCCCTTGCCAACTATATGGTTAACGAAATTCAGGAAGTCTACAGACTTCAGGGTGTGAAGATTAACGACAAGCATATCGAAGTTATAGTCAAGCAGATGCTAAAAAGGGTAAAGATAAAAGACCCGGGCGATACTACTATGCTTGTCGGCGAGGCTATAGAGAAAAATGTTTTCTTTGAGGAAAACGAAAAGGTTGTCGAAGAAAGTGGAACCCCGGCAGCGGCCGAACCGCTTCTTCTGGGTATAACCCGCGCTTCGCTTAGCACGCGCAGCTGGCTTTCCGCCGCGTCCTTTCAGGAAACAACCAGGGTTCTCACCGAGGCCTCCTGCGAGGGCAGGGAAGATGATCTCAGAGGGCTCAAGGAAAACGTTATCGTGGGCAGGTTGATTCCGGCTGGCACCGGTCTTCCCATGTACAGGGACATAAGCATAGAGACCGAGGCACCGGAAATACCCGTACCCGTATCCGTACCGGAAGTAGAAGAGAAGAGCGAAGACGTATTGTTGGAAGGCTGATATTCGCCCCGCGGTCTATTCTTTCTTTTGATCAGTAGCCATGGAGAAAAGCTACAACCCCGTCGAGGTTGAACGGAGAGTCTATGATTTCTGGCTCTCATCGGGACTTCACGAATCCGAAATAAAAGACTCGGCGGAAGTCTTCTCAATTGTCATCCCCCCACCCAACGTAACAGGATCGTTGCATATAGGCCACGCTCTTAACAACACCATCCAGGACATTCTTGTCAGGTACAAGAGAATGAATAATTTCGATGTTCTCTGGGTTCCAGGCACCGACCATGCGGGCATTGCCACCCAGATGATGGTTGAAAAAGATATTGCTTCCGAAGGACTCACGAAGAACGATTTGGGCAGGGAAAAGTTCCTTGAACGGATCTGGCAATGGAAGGAAAACTCCGGCAGCCGGATAACGGAACAGTTAAAAAGACTCGGCGCGCTCCCCGACTGGGAAATGGAGCGCTTCACCCTTGATGAAGGTCTCTCGGAAGCGGTGAGAAAAGTTTTTGTCGATCTTTACTCTGAGGGGCTTATCTACAAGGACAAAAGACTTGTCAACTGGGATCCCAAGCTTCGTACGGCCATATCGGACCTGGAAGTGGAACAGAGAGAGACTCAAGGAAACTACTGGTATATAAGATACCCGATAGAGGGAGACGATGGCCTGTTTGTTACAGTAGCTACAACGCGCCCTGAGACTATGCTTGGAGACACTGCAGTTGCGGTTCATCCTGAAGATCCGAGATACAGTGACTTAGTGGGCAGAAATGCTGTTTTGCCTCTTGTGGGAAGAGATATCCCCGTAATAGCTGATGAGTACAGTGATCCGGAGAAGGGTACGGGGGCCGTAAAGATAACTCCGGGACATGATTTTAACGATTTTGAAGTCGGAAAGCGTAACGGCCTTGATATATTAAATATTCTTGACGAGCGGGCACATATAAGAGGCGATGTCCCCGAAAAATACGTGGGGCTTGAAAGGTTTGAGGCTAGAAAAGCCGTAATCCAAGATCTTGAGGAAGGAGGTTTTCTTGTAAAGGTCGAGCAGACCGCTCACACGGTTCCCTACGGCGACCGCTCCGGGGTGGTCGTAGAACCTTGGCTAACCGACCAGTGGTACGTAAACACGGAAGAACTTGCCGCCCAAGCCATTTCATGCGTAGAGCAAGGTGAAATACGTTTCTATCCGGAGTTCTGGGAGAATACCTATTTTGAGTGGATGAGAAATATAGAGCCTTGGTGTATCTCGAGACAGCTTTGGTGGGGTCACCGGATACCCGCATGGTACGGACCCGACGGGGAAGTTTTCGTTGCCATGAATGAGCACGAAGCTGCCGCTTCCGCGAAGAAGCATTATGGTGAAGAGGTCAAACTCGTCAGGGATCCAGATGTACTGGATACGTGGTTTTCTTCTGGACTGTGGCCTTTTTCCACTCTTGGATGGCCGGAGGAGACCGGAGCACTCAGGCATTACTATCCGACATCGTGTCTGGTTACCGGATTTGACATTATTTTCTTCTGGGTCGCAAGAATGATAATGCTGGGACTTAAGTTCATGAAAGATGTGCCTTTCAGGGATGTTTATGTGCATGGACTCATAAGGGACGCGAAAGGACGCAAAATGAGCAAGACGACGGGCAATGTAATTGATCCTATTGACGTGATCGAGAAATACGGTGCCGATGCGCTTCGTTTCTCTCTCTCGGCTCTTGCCGCCCAAGGAAGGGATATAAAGCTTACTTTTCCTGTTATTGAAGGATACAGGAACTTCATGAACAAGATATGGAATGCCACAAGATTTGTGTTTATGAACCTTGAACCGGACATGATTCACGATTCTGACCTAGACAGCTCTTCCCTAAGTGTCCCTGATCGGTGGATTCTCAGCAGGCTTACCTTTACCCTCGGCGAAGTTGAGGAATTCGTTGAAAACTACGAATTCGACAAGGCTTCCCAGGCTCTTTATCACTTCATATGGGATGATTACTGCGATTGGTATCTCGAAATATCCAAATTTTCGCTTTATGGAGAGGATGACGAGTCTAAAAAAACTACTCTTAACGTGCTCGTGCGGGTTCTGGTCCGTTTCCTGCGAGCACTCCATCCTTTTACGCCCTATATTACAGAGGAAATATTCCGAATATTCAGGGAAAAGGGAGTCAGTCTTCCTAAAGAAGAAGGTCTTGATTCAAAGAGCATTCTTGAAGCCCAGTATCCGAAACCGAACGAAAGCGAGATATTCAGGGAAGAGTCCGAGCAGATTGAGCTTGTAAAAAGTGTTGTAACTGGAATAAGAAACCTGCGTGCCATTGTGGGGGTTCATCCTTCGGAGAAGGTCTCAATTCATCTTAATTCCGAAAGTAACGAGGTAGGGGATATTTTAAGGCAGAACCTTGAAATCATCCTGGGCATGGCTTCTCTTGGGGATTGCGTTATTTGCGGAGAGGCTGTTCAGGGTAAAGCGGTCTCGGAGATTGTCTCGGGAGTAGAAATAATTATGCCGGTTGAGAATCTGCTTGATCTCGAGAAGGAAATTTCCAGATTGAGCAAGGACTTGGCAAAAGTTTCGCAGGAACTCAAAAAAACCGAGAGCAAACTAGCAAACAGGGATTTTATCAAACGTGCTCCCGAAGATGTTGTGGAAAAGGAAAGGGGAAAGCTAGATGAATTTCAAAGCCACAAGAAAAAGCTTGAGGAGATTCTCGGGAAACTTTCGGCTGTATAGCCAAAACTCTTGATCTCAGTACGATCCGATGGGACTAAAAAAGGTCCATCTGTTGATGCGATACTTTTTCGTCTGTTATTTCCACCGGATAGTTTCCGTCAAAACACGCAAAACAGTAGTTTGATCTTCCGTTAAGGGACTTGTCACCGTTGGTGACCGCTTTTGTTATTCCCTCTTTGCTTAGGTATCCCAGAGTATCGGAAGTTATGTAGTCCTTTATATTTTCCACTTCAAGAGAATGTGCTATGAGTTCTTCTTTGAGAGGAGTATCTATCCCGTAGTAGCATGAAAACTTCATCGGGGGTGAACTTATTCTCATGTGAACTTCCTTGGCTCCGGCATCGCGTATCATCTTGACAATTTTTCTGCTGGTTGTGCCCCTTACTATGGAATCATCGACTACCACTACTTTTTTGCCGTCTATAACTTCCTTTATCACGCTGAGTTTAAGTTTCACTCCGAAGTTTCTTATTGACTGCTGAGGTTCTATAAAGGTTCTTCCTATATAGTGACTTCTAAGAAATCCTGTTTCAAAGGGAATTCCAAGTTGCTCGGCATAACCCATGGCCGCTGGCGTCCCCGAATCGGGTACGGCTACGACGATGTCTGCGTTGGCCGGAGACTCGATTGCGAGCTGCTTACCCATGTTCTTTCTCATCTGATAAATGTTCCTTCCTTGGACGAATGAATCGGGTCTAGAAAAATAGATGTTCTCAAACACGCAGTACTTGTGTTGTTTTTTAGGAAGTGACTTGAATGACCTGATTCCGCTCTCATTTATAAATACTATTTCCCCGGGTTCTATTTCCCTTATATACTTGGCTCCTATGAGTTCAAAGGCACATGTTTCGGAAGCCACAACGTAAGAATTGTCAATCTTTCCGAGAACAAGAGGCCTGAACCCATGGGGGTCCCGTGCGGCTACAAGGCCTTTAGGTGTTAGAAACACAAGAGAATACGCTCCCTTGCACTGGGTAAGGGCTTCTATGGTTCTTTTGAGGAAGGTCTTTTCCTTTGATCTTGCTATGAGGTGTACGATTACCTCGGTGTCCGTTGTTGACTGGAATATCGAACCTTCTTTTTCAAGCTTGTGTCTTAGCGTTTTAGCGTTTGTGAGGTTGCCGTTATGCCCGACCGCGAGTTCACCCTTCTCGTAGTTCATTATCAGGGGCTGGGTATTCTTGTTGTTGCTTGAACCAGTTGTGGAGTACCTTACGTGGCCGATTGCGGTAGTACCTTGCAGGCTTGATATGGACTCTCCGTCGAAAACTTCGGTTACAAGTCCCATTTCTCGGTGAGAGTAAAGCTTTTCGCCGTCGGTTGACACTATGCCGGCACTTTCCTGCCCTCTGTGCTGAAGAGAATAGAGACCGAGGTAGGTAAAGTTGGCGGCCTCGGGATGATCATATATTCCAAAGACTCCGCACTCTTCGCGTAGCTTTGCCATTTTTACCCCTCTGTGGCTGAAAGGTTTCTCTGAAAGCCTTTAGACCATGCGTCGTGAACTGCTGAGATTCTCATGTCAATTAGACCTTCTACACAGAATCTATCGTTATCGATGACTACTCCGGCACGAAGTGCGGGAACACCATAATTGCTCGCCATCTCTTTTATTTCACCCCAGTTGTTTTCGTTTATGCTAGCTATTACTCTGGATTGCGTTTCGGAGAAAAGAAACAGGTCGCTTCTAAGAGAGTTTTCATTTATGTCGGGCGCTTTTACCACGACCCCCCTTGTGCCGTCTGGACTAAAGCAACATTCCGCGAGCGCTACAGCAAAGCCGCCCTCAGATATATCATGCGCCGATTTAAGTATACTTTGAGAAGCGCATGCAATCAACATTTCGGCAAGTTTTTTCTCCTTATCAAGGTCAATTGAAGGTGGTTCCCCGTCGATCAGTCCGTGTTGGGTCTTGAGATACTCACTTCCTCCTATATCTTCTTCTATCGCTCCTCCCAGTAGTATCACCAAGTCTCCAGAGTTCTGAAACCAGGGAGTGACGATTTTGGAGGCGTTTTTTATCAGACCTACCATTGCCACAGTGGGAGTAGGGAATATGGCAACACCCTCGGTTTCGTTGTAGAGGCTGACGTTACCGCTTACAACCGGTGTGTTAAACGTTTTTGCGGCCTCTGACATACCTTCAACACTCTCTTGGAACTGCCACATTATCTCGGGGTTTTCGGGATTTCCAAAATTAAGACAATCGGTAATCGCAAGGGGAGAAGCACCGCAGCAGGCTAGATTTCTGGCACTTTCTGCAACAGCTATTTTACTTCCTTTTCGGGGATTTAAATAACAATATCTAGAATTTACATTAGACGTCATGGCAATCCCTTTTTGTGTTCCCTTGAGCCTTATTATCGCGGAATCTGCCCCTGGTCCCAAAACAGTGTCGGTTCTTACCATGTGGTCATACTGCTCGTAAACCCATTTCTTGCTCGATACAGTTGGAGAAGACAGAATTTCGAGGAAAACTTTTTGGGTGTCCTCAGGTTCAGGAAGATCTTCCGGGTCCAGTTTCTTTATTTTCTTCAGATAGTCGGGTTCTTTTACCGGTCTTTCGTAAGTCGGTGCGCCAGAGGTTATGAGGTCCACCGGCAGATCTGCAGCTATGGTTTCTTCTTCTAAAATGGTCAGTCTTCCCGAATTGGTCACCTTGCCGATAATGGAGAAGTCAAGATTCCATTTTTTAAAAATTTCCCGAGCCGTATCTTCCTTGCCCTTTTCCAGGACTACAAGCATTCTTTCCTGCGATTCGGAGAGCATCACTTCATAGGGAGTCATCCCTTCTTCTCGCCTGGGTACTCTGTCGATTCCAATTTCGAGTCCGGTTCCCGCGCGATCGGCCATCTCCGTTGAAGAAGATGTAAGTCCTGCGGCTCCCATGTCCTGTATGCCGACGACGCAATCCGTCTTAAACAGCTCCAAGCAGGCTTCAAGAAGGAGTTTTTCGGTAAACGGATCTCCGACCTGCACCGCGGGCCTTTTTTCTTCGGTTTCCTCGGTAAAGGTATCCGATGCCATGATGGCTCCCTGTATTCCGTCTCTTCCGGTCTTTGATCCGACGTATATTACGGGATTTCCCTCGCCCGAGGCGTATCCACGGAAAACATTATTTTCTTTGGTCACACCGAGGGCAAAAGCATTTACCAGAGGATTTCCATTGTAGCAGTCGTCAAAATATATATCCCCTCCTATCGTGGGAATCCCCATGCAGTTCCCATAACCGGCTATTCCCGATACGACTCCTTCAACCAGGAATTTTGTTTTCTGAAGGCGAGGATATCCAAACCGGAGGGAGTTTAAAAGCGCTACGGGTCTTGCTCCCATGGTGAATATGTCCCGGAGTATTCCCCCGACTCCGGTCGCGGCGCCCTGGTAAGGCTCTATGAAAGAGGGATGATTGTGGCTTTCCATTTTAAAAACGACGCAGTCGCCGTCCCCTATATCCACCACTCCGGCGTTTTCTCCGGGGCCCTGTATCACTTGTTTTCCAGTTGTGGGAAATTTTTTAAGGTGCACCTTGGAGCTTTTATAGGAACAGTGTTCAGACCACATAGCTCCGAGAATTCCGATCTCGGTTGAGTTCGGTTCCCTGCCCAGGGTTTCGATTATCTTTTCGTACTCACTCTCGGTGAGGCCGTGGTCCAAGGCGAATTGGAGAGATTTTTTATTCTTCACTTGTCCTCCGGGGGCTGGATGAACTTTGTTGTCTTCGGTATGTCCATGTCCCTGAAAAGGTACCTTTTCACTTTTCTTGTAGTCGTTTTAGGCAATTCTTCCCTGGCAATCGCAAAGTGACTGATTCTTTTGTGGGGTTCAAGCCGGCGGTTAAGCTCAGTTATTTCGCCTTTAAGAATATCCCAGATTCTCTCATCGTCTCCGTGTTGCGGGGACTGCCCGAGTTTTTTGGAAACTCCCTCCACCTCTGGAAATATAACGGCCTGTATCCTTTCATCATCCGGGCTGAACACAATCGCTTCTTCGATTGTTTCAAGTGGGGTGAGTTTTTCCTCGATTTCTTCGGGGGAAATGTTCTTTCCTCCCTTAGTTACGATAACCGATTTTTTTCTTCCTGTTATGTAGAGGTAGCCTTCGTGATCAAAATAACCGAGGTCCCCGGTTCTGAGCCAGCCGTCATCCGAGAGGACCTCTCTTGTAGCACCGGGATTTTTGTAATAGCCTTTCATTACGCTTGGACCCTTAACGCATATCTCACCGATTCCTTCGGAGTCTATATCCCTTATTTCGACCTCGCTGTTCTCAAGCACCATCCCACCGCTTGCGTTCTTCGGTTTCGAAAAAGGGTTTGCGGCTATAACTGCAGCCGTTTCACTCATTCCGTATCCCTGCAAGAGGGGGAATTCGTATTTTTCAAGTCCCTCGGAAGCCGGTTCCGAGAGGGCGGCTCCACCGCTTACTATAATCCTGAGGCGGTCAAGACCCAGACGTTTTCTCGCCATTCTCCCGAAAAATTTGGAAGGCAGGGCTCTTGTGAGAAAATTTTTTGCCTTGCTCTGTTCGATTCTCTGAAGCAGTCTCTCGAGTATCAAGGGGGTATTAAGCCATACGGTTGGTCTCGCAACTTTAAGGTCAGAGAGCATTTCCCTCGGTTTTATGCTTCTTGCGAAAAACACCCTTTGCCCGCAGTAAAAGGACAGCAGTATTCCGCCTATTCTTTCATATACGTGATGGATAGGCAGTATGGAAAAAGCCGTATCTTCCACCGTTATGGGGAAAGCGCCGTAAAGCGTCTCCAGGTTTGACATTATGCTCCCGTGGGAGAGCATTACGCCCTTGGGGTTACCCGTGGTTCCCGAGGTAAAAACTATATCGGCTGTGTCTTCGGGTTCTGATTTTTCCGGGGGCACGGTTTTCTCGGTGTGTATCCGGGTCTCAAGAGCCTTCTCCATTGGTATCGTGTGCTCGACCGCCCCTGTGTTGCTCAGAGCCTCCGTAAACCCTGCCGAGGCAATGAGAAACCTTGAATCTGAGAGCGCGAGCACCTGTTTTATGTGCTCAGTTCTTGCCCTTGCGTCAAGAGGAACGGCTATGGCGCCTGCCCAGATTACCGCAAAGTAGGAAATCGCCCACTGAGGGCTGTTCTCACCCACTATTGCAACATGCTCCCCCCTGTTAAGACCAAGAGAGATGAGATGGGCTGAGAACCCGGTGAGAAGAGTGAAGACTTCGCTGAAGGTGAGGGAACTTACAGACAGATCATTCTTTCTTGTGGAATACGCGATCTTGTCTGTGTACAGAGAGGATTTCCTCTCAAGCATCTCCTGTATTGTGGCTATTTGATTTCTGCTTCTTATAGCCGGGAGTCTTTTTTCCGTGCTGGTGAATCTTTTCATCAAAACAGTGTCTCCCTAGATTATTTCCTTTAGATCTTCCAGATCTTTTATGGTGAATTTCGGTTTTGCCTGGGTGAACTGTTCTCTTCTTTTTACCCACACGGAGTCAATGCCGCAGTCTGAAGATCCCATTATATCGGCTTCAGGATTATCTCCTATGAAGATGACTTCTGATGGATTCTCGCCGAGGCTGGCCAGAGCGAATTCGAATATTTTCCTGTGGGGCTTTCTCCAGCCTACTTCTTCTGATATCACTGTATGTTCAAAGAAATCCGCAATTCCGAATTTTCTAAGCAGTTCTCGCGCCGTAGGAGCGTGATCGAAATTCGATACGACCGAAAGCCTGTATCCTTTCTCCCTGAGGTAAAAAAGGACTTCCGTGTGATGCTCCGGGTATACCATGGCTCCGCTGAGGCTTTTCATGTGTGACAATACGAACCTGTCAAGCAAGCCGTCGTCTCCTCTTAAGCCCATTTTCTCCATGAATATCTCGAATCTTTTTCTGTTCGGATATTCTCTTAAATCCTTTTTCCTGAGTTCCATAAGTTCTCTGTGGCTTTCAACAAAAGGTTCGTAGAAATCCGCAAATTCCATTTCACCTAGACTGCTTCGCATTTCTGTGAAAACGTGCTCAGCGGTAGAGTTCCAGGTTTCTCCGTTAAGCGTTACTTTCGGCAGAAGGGACGGTTTGAACATGACAAGCGTGTCAAAGAGATCAAAAAGCAGCGCCGAATATTTTTTCATCAGATTTTATAGGAGGATTATCCAAGCGATCTTTCAAATATGACTTCTATTATCTTGTCATGAAGTCCCAGTGGTTCTGTAACCCTGTGGCTTACTTGTGGAAAATCCCGCGCTGCCTCCGTTACCATTCTGGGTATATCTGATTTTGAGTGTCTTCCCGGTACGAGAAAGTACGGGTGGACAGTTATGTCGCTTGCTCCGGCCGCGACGCATCTACGAAAAGCATCTTTTATTGACGGTTCGCAAAGTTCCATGTGACAGTGCTCAACAATGTCAAACGGCGAGTCGCGGTAAGCTCTTACTCTGTCGGCTACTTCTTCAAGGAGAGCGTTTGCCTCTTTTACCGTGCTTCCGTGATCAACCAGAATGAGAGCTTTCATCGCTCAGTCTCTTTCCGAGTGAAGCTTTATAGTTTCAAGAACTATCTCCGCCGACCTGTGGAATTCGTCGAGCAGCAGATACTCATTTACCGTATGAAGTTCGTACATTCCCGTTCCAAGGTTTACGCACTCGATTCCCTTCTCATTTATGAAGTTCGCGTCGCACCCTCCGCCGCTTGTGTGAAGCTCTATATCGTGGTCCAGATTCACAGCGGCTTTAAGTACAAGGTTAGTCACGATTGCCTGCGCGGAGACGTTCATTACGGGATACACGCGTTCTGTCTCGATCTCTGCACGTGCGCCGAGCCGTTCCCCGTCCAGGAAAAGTTCCCTGCTTTTTGCCGCTTCCGTAAAGCACTCCTGCATGTGCCGTATCTGCGCGTCAAGCTTCCCTTCATCGTGGCTTCGAGCCTCGGCCTTCACCTCGACGAGACCAGGGACTATGTTTATCGCGGACCCTCCCTTTACCTTTCCTATGTTTGCCGTTGTCTCGTGGTCTATTCTTCCTAGCCTCATTCTCGAGATCGCATCACTTAATATTTCCAGGGCGCTTATCCCGTTTTCGGGACAAAGTCCGGAATGCGCTTCGACGCCATGTATTTTTACATCCATGATATCAGAGCACGGACACCTGAGGACGAGCCTCTCCGGCGTGCTGCTGTCAAGAACTATTCCGTATGGGCTTTTAAAGCTTGAAGCGTCAAGGAACTTCGCTCCGAGAAGGCCTATTTCCTCGCATATGGTAAACGCGACCTCCATGTCCGGATGGGGAATGTTTTTTTCCTTGAGGGTCCTTAGCACCTCGACTATTATGGATACGCCACTTTTATCGTCACTCCCCAGTATCGTCGTACCATCGCTTCTCATTATACCGTCTTCCACTCTCGGTCTTATACCCTCTCCCGGGCTTACAGTGTC
Organism: Candidatus Dadabacteria bacterium; assembly: GCA_022827275.1. Taxonomy (GTDB): domain Bacteria; phylum Desulfobacterota_D; class UBA1144; order Nemesobacterales; family Nemesobacteraceae; genus Nemesobacter. Next base: position 21,713 of record JAJDTG010000023.1, read on the forward strand.
CATGTGAGAGCAGAGAAAGAAGGGTGGAACATCCTTCTTCGTTCCGGGAAGTCTGACTATCAGGTTGCCAATGTTTCCCCCGACCTTGTCTCCCGCATCGTCGTAGAAACAGTCAGCCCCCAGATCCCTCATTTCTTTCTCGAGCCTCAGGGCGACATCTTTTTCTTTTCTTGATGGACTATCTATCCGTATGATGTCCATCAGGTGGTGGGTCATTCTTTCTTCTTGAATCATGGGTGGTTTTCTCTTCTTAGTTGGATTAGACGGTTAAATCATATTTGAAAAGAGACCATATTAAAAGATTCTTTTTGTTTTACCGAGTGTTGGTAGTGTAGAATTAACTTCTTGTTGAATGTCTGTATTTCGGCCGTATTTCTAAATCTGGATTGAATGGTGAAAAAATGGAATTTCTTCTGATAAAGGATAGTGTCGCCGACGTTGAGTCGGATTCAGTTGTTTTTTTCTGTTACGAAGGGCAGAGGCTTCCGGCTGCCGCTAGAAAAATCGATAGCAAACTCGGGGGGTTCCTTTCAGACAAAGTGAAATCGTCTGACTTTAAAGGCGCTTTCGGAAAGACGGTCGTAGTTGATACCCCGGGAGATTTCAATACGAAAACAGTTGTCCTTCTCGGACTAGGGAAAAAAGAAAATTTCGGGGCTCTTGAAGCTTTTCGCGCCGCAAACATTACGGTTGCAAGAACCGGCCAGCATTCCCGCACCGTTTCCGTTGATTTTTCCAACGTGGACAGAGGGTTTCTCAGGGGCTTTCTCGAGGGCATGGCCTGCGGCACCTATGAATACGGGAAATTCAAGTCTTCGGGAAGAAGGAAAAACCGGATAGAGAAAGTGTGTATAGCGTCAAGGAAGATTTCGGCCAATTATTTCAGCGGTGAGGCCGCGTATGCCGGCGCTGTTTCAAGTAGCGTAGCTTTTTCAAGGGATCTTGTTAACGATCCTCCGAATATCCTTACTCCCTCGATTCTCGCAGAACACGCTCTTTCTATTTCCGAAGGATCAGAACACATCAGCTGCAAGGTCCTTGACAGGGATGAGATAAGACAAATGGGAATGGGAGGACTCTCGGCGGTTTCTTTTGGAAGCAGTGAGCCCCCGAGATTCATACACCTTTCCTACTCGCCTCCTGTAAAATCCCGCAAAAAAGTTGCTGTCGTGGGCAAGGGCATAACTTTTGATTCTGGAGGACTGTGTCTTAAACCCGCAGACAGCATGAGAACGATGAAAATGGATATGGCGGGTGCGGCGGTCGTGCTCGGTACCATGAAAGCGCTCGGGGAGCTTGCCCCCAGCGTTAACGTTCACGGCATTGTCCCGGCCACCGAAAACATGACCGGTGCTTCTGCCTACAAGCCGGATGACGTAGTAACGGCTCTTAACGGAAAGACAATAGAGATTATAAACACCGACGCGGAGGGCAGGGTGGCACTTTCTGATGCGCTCAGTTACGCAGTCCGGCTTGGAGTTTCCGAGATAGTGGATCTCGCAACCCTTACCGGCGCCTGCATAGTCGGGCTCGGACTTCACAACGCCGGGGTTATGGGTAATAACGCGAATCTCGTGAAATCGATTTTAGGTTCCGCGGAGGATGTCGGCGAGAAGATGTGGGAACTTCCTCTTGATTCGGAGTTAAGAGAGGAAATAAGAAGCCGCGTGGCAGACGTCAAAAATGTAGGAAGCAGGTGGGGTGGGGCGATAACTGCGGCGCTTTTCCTTGAGAACTTCGTTTCAGAGGTTCCTTGGGTGCATATAGACATAGCTGGTCCCTCATACGTAGAGAAATCCTCGGAGTGGTATCAGTACGGGGCAAGTGGGTTTGGCGTGAGAACCATAGTTAACTACCTTATGAAAAGGTAGGTCCTTTGCCAATTACCGGTTTCCTGAAGGAAGAAAATGATGCAGGGGACTTAATCAAGCATCTTGCTTTTTATTGCCTGCTTCTTGTACCCAACGATTTGTTATGCCAGCCTATCTTCCCCCATCCTGGATGTACCGAGGAAGAACTATGTTGACCCTTTACGATGACCCGATTTCCGGCAATGGCTATAAGGTCCGGTTGATCCTTCGGCTCACTGGCAAGCCTTTTCGGGTAATCAATCTAGATATATTGAATGGTGAGACCCGAACTCCAGAATTCCTGGCGATCAACCCGAATGGAAAGATTCCGACCTTGGTGTTTGAAGATGGTCGTGTGCTCTCGGAATCAAACGCAATCCTGTTTCATTTTGCAGAGGGAACCGACTATTTACCGTCCGAGCCTTTCAAGCGAGCTCAGGTTCTGCAATGGCTATTCTGGGAGCAATACAGCCATGAGCCAAACATCGCTACCTCGCGTTTTCTGCGCCAGCATCGTGAGTTGACAGACGATGTGCTGGCTATGCTAGAAGCCAAAAAGGCGCCGAGTGAAGCTGCGCTGGCTCTTATGGAAAGCCATCTGACTTCTCATGTTTTTCTAGTTGCCGAGAGTTTCTCGATTGCTGATATTGCACTCTACGCATACACTCATGTGGCTGAGGAAGGTGGATTTGCTTTAGACGGATATCCTGCAATCCGAGCTTGGATTAAGCGCGTTGAGGATGTTCCCGGATTCATATCCATGAGGGAGGTAAGTGGGGGAGCGGTTTAGGGGATGTAATTAAGCCAGTCTCTGAATTTCTCATCCTCTCCTTTTATTACAGCGAAATATCTCTTCTGGAGTCTTTTTGTTCTTTCCCCGGGTTTTCCAGAACCTATTTTCTTGCCGTCAACTTCCCTGATAGGTGTCACTTCGGCGGCGGTGCCTGTGAAAAAGGCCTCGTCTGCAATATAAAGTTCATCTCTTGTAAAACGCTCCTCTTTTACCGGAATACCTTCGTCGGCAGCGAGATCCAGAACGCACTTTCTGGTTATTCCCTCCAGTATAGAAGTCAGAGGAGGAGTCTTGAGAACCCCGTTTCTTACAATGAAGATGTTCTCCCCGCTTCCTTCGGCCACATAACCCTCTGAGTCGAGCAGTATTGCCTCATCAAAACCGAGGTCGGCGGCTTCCTGCCTGGCCATTACTGAATTTACGTAATTCCCGCATATCTTGGCCTTGGTCATAAAGGAGTTAACGTTCATCCTCGTATAGGAGGATATCTTTACCCTGATTCCGTTAGCAATCGCGTCATCGCCCAGATATGTTCCCCATGGCCATACGGCTATCGCCACGTTTATGGCGTTATCTCCGGGAAGTATCCCTTTTTGTCCAGCGCCGATAAAAGCTATGGGTCTGATGTAGGCTTCATCGAGCCCGTTTTCGCACAGAAGGTTCATCACCGCATCGCAAAGGGTCTGCAGGTCATATGGAATTTCTATGCCGGCCACGTGCGCTGAGGTATAAAGTCTTTCCATGTGTTCCGGGAGCTTTAAAACGGCTGATTTTCCGTTGGAGCATTTATAGGCCCTTATGCCTTCAAAAGCGCCTAAGCCGTAGTGCAGTGTGTGGGTGAGTACGTGTACGTTTGCCTCATCCCAAGGCACTGTTTCTCCGTTAAACCATATTTTGGATTGGTCGTCTGACATAAGTTGTTACCACTGTCTGGGGAAAGAAAAGTTTGGAAACATTATTCTTATTCCCCTTTTCGTTGTCAAGCTTGATAGAGGATTGTCTAGGATTGTTGGCGACCGCAGGCGGGATGTGAATTTTTGAAGATTTTCAGCTAGGAATCTCTCTTATTGCTGTCTCAGGATCTCTTTTATTATTGTGCTCATTTCCCGTGAAAACTTCGATCTTGGAATAACAAGGTCCACTCCCTTTTCCCTGAATTTGTCGGCAAGCTCCCGTTCCACGTGTGGCAGATATCCTATACAGAAGACTTTTTTGTGTTCCGGAGAGTTTCTGAGTTCAGCAAAGAGCTCTTCGGCATCAATTTTTCTTGAGGCAAGATCAATAATCACAAGATCTATGGTTTCTCCTTCCATTTTGTCTTGAAATTCCTCACGGTTTTTTATCTTTACTGTAGCGATATCAAGATTTTTGGCGGTGTTTTCAACCTTTGACGAGAAAAACATGTCGTCAGCAACTACGCAGATTGTTTTTTTCAGGATTCTCATTACGTGAAGTAAAGACTGGTGGATTCCGGTCCGGTTTCGCTAGAGACGAATTATGAATTCCAGTCAACTTTAGTTCTGTAGATGTTTTTTCTATGTCCGACGGCAATGACAGCTATAACGAGCTCTTTGTCCAGCTTGACGCAAAGAAGCCTGTAATCCTTAACCCTGAATCTGTAGCCGTTTTTCGGCTTTGCACGTGAACTTCATTCCCACATAAAGCTAGAGGTCGTGTTTCTTCTTTATTTCGGAAAAAGGAATCAGTTTTTCTCCAGAAGCGACAAATTTCCTGTAAAACCTTTTGGCTTCTTCCTAGTCCTCGATGTCTTCAAGTTTGCTCATCAAAAACAACTCCAGGGACTTTCTTATATAATAACTCTTTGACCTTTCCTCTTCTCTTGAAACTCTGCTGAGCATCTCACTGAGCTCCGCGGGAATCCGTGCCGATATGGTGACCGTATTGCGACGACTGGATCTGATTTCCTTAGCCATATAAATTCCCCCCTGCAACTGAATATAAAAAATTTTAACAGTTTTGCAATTTTCTATTAATTTTACGAACTCTCAATGAAGCTGAATGCCTACGGCGTGGTGTATAATAGAGAAGCTGAAAAATCGCAAGGAGAATAATAATGAAAGCTACTTTGATCGCTTTTCTCGTGGCTATGATATTCGGAATTAATCCGATTTTTGAAAAACTCAGCCTGAAGGATGCTTCTCCGCTTTCGGTAATCACAATAAGGTTTATTTTTACCTCGTTGTGTCTTGTGTGTTTAGTGCTGGCAACAGGCAAATTCGCTCAGGTCATTGATGTCGACGGCCGGACACTTTTCTGGATACTTCTATCGGGCCTGATCGGAGGATTGATCGGTCTTTTTCTCTATTTTACCGCTCTCCAGATGGCCGATACGTCAAAAATTGTCGCCATAGTGGCCACTTTTCCCATGTTTACTGCAATCTACGCTTATCTTTTTCTGGGAGAAAGTCCGGGGCCGATGAGAGTTACCGGAATAGCCTTTATCGTTATCGGTTCCATACTGATTGAATGGAACCTGCTTGTGGAATAACGCGTCTAGATATCCAAGGATTCAAGGTAATCGCGGAATTCCTCGGCCATGTCCGGATGCCCGTGTCTTGATGCCGCCTGGATACCTCTCTCATAGGCATCTTTTGCGCTGTCCTGCATTCCGAGTTCAGTGTAGCAATGACCGAGTATCCTGTAGGCGGCCCCTTCGTCGTCTTTAAGCTTGAGGTAGGCGTTAATAGTCTCTATGGTTTCCCCGTAACGGTTAAGCTTGAAATATTCATTTGCAAGACTGTAGTGAACAAGGGGGTTTCCGGGGTTTTTCTCAAGTAGTTTCTTAAATTTTTGAATTCTTTCTTCTGACATTTTCTACCTATCAACCCTGATTCTGAGAATCTCTAGTTTATTTCTTTTTCGTCCTTCAAGGTGAAGTCTTCGAAACCGAAGACACCCATGAAGTTTTTTATTACGGACCGTGTGACGTCGTTCATTCTAACGCTCTCTTCGTTTCCAAGCCAGCCTCCGATAGAGGTTATTCTTACATCCGTTATTCCGCAGGAGAGTATAAGCTCGAAATAATCAAGATTCGTGCTGACGTTAAGGGCAAACCCATGGTAGGTCACCCATTTTCTGATGGCTATCCCTATGGAGGCTATCTTGCTTCTTTTTACCCAGACTCCTGTGACCCCGTCTATTCTTCTGCCTTCGATCTCAAAGTCGCGAAGCGTCTGGATTATTACTTCCTCAATGCTTCTCAGGTGCTTTCGAATGTCCATCTCGTGATTCTTGAGATTCAGTATGGGATAACCGACGATCTGTCCAGGGCCGTGAAAGGTTATGTCTCCTCCCCTGGATGCGTGTATGAAGGAGATCCCGTGTTTTTCAAGATATTCCTTTCTTACAAGAAGGTTTTCAGTGTTTCCCTTCCTTCCGGTAGTGATGGTCGGAGGGTGTTCAAGCAGAATAAGGGAGTCCGGTATTTCTTCTGCGATTCTTTTGGCTAGAAGACTTTCCTGATACTCAAGTGCCTTCTCGTAGGGAACCGTCCCGAGCTCGTATATATCCAGGGTACTCATTAGGGCAGTGACAAGATGTTTCGTACCTCAGAAGTTCCTTACCCTGCCAAGCGCGTCAAGTGCTGCTTCCATTACGGCTTCAGAGAGTGTGGGGTGAGCGTGCTGGGTAGTGGCTATCTCGTAAGGTGTCGTCTCTAAGGTTTTTGCCACTCCGATTTCCGCAATCATTTCAGTTGCTCCGTGGCCTATTATATGGCTTCCGAGAAGTTCTTTTGTTTTTGAGTCGAAAATCATTTTTACAAAACCGTCTGTTTCTCCGACCGCGACCGCTTTTCCCACAGCCCTGAAAGGAAATTTTCCTATATCCACATCATATCCCTGGTCTCTTGCCTGTTTTTCCGTAAGGCCGATCATGGCAACTTCCGGCTGGCAGTAAACGCATCCGGGGATTGAGTTGTAATGGACTTTGGAGTTAAGCCCGTTCATTCTTTCAACAGCGACCACTCCCTCCTCTGAAGCCTTATGCGCAAGCATGGGACCTCCGATTACGTCCCCGATCGCGTAGATGTTGGCGCAGGTGGTCATGTAGTCCTCATCCGTCTTTATAAACCCTCTTTCATCAAGTTCTACGCCCACATCTTCAAGACCCATGCTGTCTCCCGTGCCGTAGAAGGCAAAAGAGGTCGGCGCCGCATTCGCTATGGCTTTTCTTCCAACTGACACGAGCACCATATCGGCCTTAAGAGTGCTCTGTTCACCTGAAACCGTGCTCTCCACTGTCACGGTCGCTGAGCCCGAGGTTTTCTTAAGGGATTTGTACACAGTTTCGTTCAGGATAGTCATTCCCTGCTTCGTAAATATCTTCTTTGCCTCTTTCGCTACTTCTTCGTCAGCTCCCGGCAGGATCTGTTTTTCCATTTCCACTATGGTCACCTTGCTGCCGAAAGAGTTGTAGACATAGGCAAACTCCATTCCTATGTATCCTCCGCCTATTATCACTACAGAGCGGGGGACCTCGGGATGCATTATCGCTTCATCGCTTGTCATTACAACTTTTCCGTCAATCTTAAGCCCGGGAAGCGTCCTGGGGACAGAACCCGTGGCGAGAAGTATCCGTTCACTCTCTATATCCTGTGATTCCTTTCCGATAACGGAAATTCCATGTTTTGAGGTGAGTCTTCCCGTACCGCTTATAAGGGTGATCTTGTTTTTCTTGAAGAGTCCCTCCACACCCCTGTTAAGAGAGGTTGAGGCTTTCCTGCTGCTTTTTATTACTTCCGAGTAGTCAAAGGATAGTCCCTTGTGAGTGATTCCGTAACGTTTCGAGTCAAGAAAGTGCGAGTACATCTCTGCACACTTGAGGATTGCCTTTGAGGGTATGCATCCCCAGTTAAGGCATACGCCCCCGGGTTTGTCCCGCTCGATAACGGCAACTTTCATCCCCATCTGCGCAGCCCTTATTGCCGATATGTATCCACCGGGACCGGATCCTATAACTGTGAGGTCGAATTTTTCCATTTCGGGGTAATTATATTTATAATCGGCGCATCGTCAAAGATTGTTTTAAGTTGAAATAAGGGCATTGTCCGGCAATTTAGGTAAATTGCCGGAATTTTATTCCGGTAATTCCGTTTAATTAGCGGAGTTAGTTAATTTAACATCGTGTACGGTAGCTAAGCAGGCACAGAATTTACTTTTAGCTCCGTTGACAATATAGGAGGCGGAAATTATATTTCAAAAATATATGACGCAGCCAATCTCTCCAAGAAATGAGGCTTTTCTGGCCTTCGTAGTGGACCACTTTATTGAGACGGGAAACCCTATAGGTTCCTCGACTCTCATATCGAAATACAACATAAAATGGTCCCCGGCCACCGTCCGCCAGGAGCTTAATTCACTCATGGAAGCGGGTTTTCTCGCCCAAAGTCATGTTTCTTCCGGCAGGTTTCCCACGGAGAAAGGAATGAACTATTACGTAGAGAACATTCTCAACGTGGAGAACTCACCGGATTTCGGTCTGCAGTTCCTTAAGAACAAATATGAAGGCATTGACGGCACGCTTGATCACGTGATAAGCGCTACAAGCTCGATACTCTCCGACTTTACGAAGCTTGCGGGTCTTGCGATGCTCCCCCAGAGAAATACTCTCAGAGTTAAATCCGCAAAGCTTATCAAGATGAGGGACAGGGAATGCCTTATCTTTTTGGTGTTTGAAGGTGGGATTACGGAAAAAACTTACATCAAGCTTGCTAAACCCATTACGGATTCCCAGGTCGAGAGGATAGGGGGTTACCTTAATAGCCTGATTCTGGGCCTTACGATTGAACAGGTGCGCAAGGTTGTGCTCGAAAAAATAAAGAGAACCACGACCGGATACAACGAAATCCTCGAAAAAGTGCTCAGGATAAGCAGCGAGCTTTTCGAGAGGGAGAGAAAAGCGGGGATATTCGTAGAGGGGAAGATTTCGGTTATCGAATCTTTGAATTTTGGAGATTCCAGTCTCTATAAGACCATAATAGAGATACTCGAGGATCAGGAGCTTCTTTCCAGTTTTCTAAAATCAGTTATAAAAGAGGGCCGCTCAAAAGTCTTTATAGGTTCAGAAAAAGGGATGCCTCGCGGTTTCAGCCTCGTAGCGGCGCCTTATTACAAGGGAAACAGCTACGGGAGCTTAGGTGTGTTCGGTCCCACGCGAATGAACTATTCAAAAATAATTCCGCTTGTGAACTACACGGCGAAAATGGTCACAAAAAGGGTTAACGGAGAAATCACGGAATGAGTGAGAACACAATCGCAGACGTTGAAGAGAACAAAGAAGACAGTGCGGAAGATTCGCAGGAGCCTGAACTTTCCGGTGCTGAGGTGCGGGAAGAAGAAACCGAAGAGGATGTCTCCGCGGAACTCGAAGCTTTAAGGGAGAAGTACTTAAGACTCTCTGCCGACTTCGATAACTATAAAAAAAGGCTTGCAAAGGAAAAACAGGAAATACTTGATTTCGGAAACGCGCACAGGTTGAAGGAACTCCTTTTCGTTCTTGATAACATTGAAAGAGCAATTGAACTTTCCGAAGAATCACACGGCGAAAAAATGGACTTCGTAGCTTTTCTTGACGGAATAAAGCTTGTTCACGCACAATTTCTTGCGGGTCTTGAGAACTTCGGCGTTACTGAAATAGATTCGAATGAGGGAACTGTTTTCGATCCCAGCTACCACGAAGCCGTTTACAAGGAGCACTCGGAAACTTGCGAAAGCGGGACTATAATCTCGGAGGTCCAGAAAGGCTACCTTCTAAATGGAAGGTTGCTCCGACCCTCGATGGTATCAGTGTCTCAAGGTCCGGAGAAAAAACCTGAAAAAGATCCAGAAGAAGAAACGGACTAAAACTCCCGTCCTCCAGCTCCCAAATGGCTAAAGACTACTACGAAATACTAGGCGTTGAAAGGAACGCTTCCCCCGAAGACATAAAAAGTTCCTACAAGGATCTTGCCTTTAAGTACCACCCTGACCGCAACCCGGGCGACGAGAACGCTGAAGAGAAGTTCAAGGAAATAAACGAGGCCTACCAGGTGCTCAACGACAGGGACAAAAGGGCCCGTTATGACAGTTTCGGCCACATGTCGGGCGACGGGGTAGGCGGTTTCTCGGGATTCGGTGATCTTTTCGGTGATCTCTTTGACGACGTTTTCACCGGGGGTATGGGCAGAAGAGGCAGAGTCCGGCAAGGAGAGAGTCTGCGGTATGATCTTGAAGTGGATTTTGATGAAGCTGCGTTTGGAACACAGAAAGAAATAAAAGTCAGAAAAAGAAAGCTCTGCGATGAGTGCTCCGGTTCCGGGGCTGCGGTTGGGGGAGAATCGATTTGTGACCGCTGCGGAGGCAGGGGGTCGATTGCCTTCTCCCAGGGACCGTTCTCGATAAGCCAAGCTTGTCCTTCCTGTGGAGGAAGCGGGAAGATCATAACGAATCCCTGCAGGAGCTGCAGGGGGTCCGGGCTTTCCTATACCGAAAAGATGGTACAGGTCAACATACCCGCCGGAATCTCAAGCGGAATGAGGCTTGTGATAAGGGGGGAGGGAGAACCCGGAGAACAGGGAGGTCCTCCGGGAGATCTTTACATACAGGTGATGGTACGGGAACACCCTATTTTCACACGAGAGGGGAATGACATCGTGTGCGAGTTTCCGATAAGCTTCACCCAGGCCGCCCTTGGGGACGAGGTTGACGTTCCGATCCTAAAAGGTACTACCAAAATGAAAATTCCCGCCGGAACCCAGCCGGGACAGACCTTCAGGCTCAGAGGAAAGGGCTTGGTGGATGTGGAATCGGGGAGTCTCGGCGATCAGTATGTCATGGTTAAGGTGGTAATACCTCAAAAACTCACCAAGAAACAGAAGGAAACTTTAAAGGAATTCGCCGTAAGTTACAACGAAGAGAAAGAACCTCTGATCGAGAAATATTTCAATAAAATAAAAGAGTTAATTCACTGAAACTAAAGTATTATCTGATACTCCTGAATCTCTTGTAAAAGCCCGCGCCGTTGCGGACGCCGGGTTCAATGAAGATTGCGACGCTCATGCAACTTTTCCCTCGAAGGCTTCCGGTCGTCGACCCGTTTCAGTTTTCGAGGTTTTCTCGACAGAAAACACTCCATAGCGACTTCGTACTCATCTTCTTTGTTTTTCATCCTTTCCAGAAGCTTGCCGACCCAACTGGAGACGCTGAGTCCGTCTTTGGCGGCTTTATCCCTGAGCCAGAGCACTACTTCTTCTCGTAGCGTGATGGTAATCTTTTTCATAACAACAGGTATACCGAAACACGGAGACCGTGCCAAACCGGATTGCTGTCAGAACCAGCTTTTCAGAACCCCGAGCGCGGCGTATACACAAGGTGCGCCTTGGGTTCGGACGCAATGGGTCCGGAACCCGGACACGGTATTTCGGAAAATTATCCCCCGGCGATTGCCGGAATGATTGATACGACGTCCCCGTCGTTGAGTTTCGTGTCCACTCCTTCAAGAAACCTTATATCTTCGTTGTTAACGTAGAGGTTTATGAATCTTCTCACATTCCCGCTCTCATCGCAGAGCCTGTTCTTGATTCCCGGACATTCGCTCTCAAGTTCCTCTATGAGTGCGGATACCGTGGATGCTTCTATGTCAAGCTCGTCTCTGTCTCCCGAGAGTTTTCTGAGAGGGGTTGGAATTCTTACCGATACCATGTTTTTCTCCCGTTTCTTCCTAGGTTTATCCGAAGTCCTGCTTCTAACCGGATACTATGACTATAACACGTAACTTTAGAGTTTTTTACTGTTGTACAGCTCTTCAAAATCTTCAAGGGTAGGGCCTATCAGCGCGGGTTTTCCAAGACTTCCCTCAACGGCATCCTGGGTTTTAAGACCGTTGCCCGTTATTGATACCACGATGGGCTCGTCGCGGGGAATTTTTTCCTGCTCTATGAGCTTTTTCGTTACTCCGAGTGTCACTCCGCCCGCAGTCTCGGTGTAAATGCCTTCGGTTCTTGCGAGAAGTCTTATCGCGTCCACTATTTCCTCATCACTCACGTCCTCCGCCGCTCCTCCACTCTCCCTTATTATATTCATCGCGTAGTACCCGTCGGCCGGAGTGCCGATAGCAAGGGATTTCGCTATAGTGTCCGGTTTTACCGGTTTGAACATCTCCCAGTCGTTCTTAAACGCGGTTGATATGGGTGAACATCCCGTTGCCTGGGCGCCGTATATTTTTGAACCCTGGGGTTCCACGATCCCGAGCAGCTCAAACTCCTTTATGGCCTTCCAGACTTTGGTGAGAAGAGAACCGCTTGCCATCGGAACCACGATGTGCTTGGGGGCTTTCCATCCGAGTTGCTCCATCACTTCAAACGCGTATGACTTGGAACCTTCGGAATAGTAAGGCCTCATGTTTACATTCACAAAGGCCCAGTTGTATTTGTCGGCGATCTGGCTGCAGAGCCTGTTTACATCATCGTAAGTGCCTTTTACGCCTATGAGATTCGCTCCGTATACTATGGTGTTGAGTATTTTTGACTGTTCAAGGTCGTGGGGAATAAGTATGAAGCTTTTCAGGTTTCCGGAAGCGGAAATCGAGGATACAGAGTTTGCCAGGTTTCCCGTGGACGCGCATCCGGTCGTCTCGAATCCGAACTCCCTTGCTTTTGAGAGGGCTACGGACACGACCCTGTCCTTAAAGGAGAGGGTGGGGTAGCAGACCGCGTCGTTTTTCACGTAGATTTCGGAAACCCCGAGCTCCCTTGCAAGGTTCCTTGCCCGCACAAGCGGAGTGTATCCCACCTGGGTTCCCAGAGTGGGTTCTGAGTCGATTGGAAGAAGCTCCCTGTATCTCCATATGTTCTGCGGACGGGAGGCTATTTTCTCTCTTGAGATATGCTTTTTTATCTCGTCGTAGTTGTATACGGCTTCCAGGGGACCGAAACACGTCTCGCAAACATGCTTTGGTTCCTTGGGATAAATGTCGCTGCATTCCTTGCATTTAAGAGATTCTACGAAGCCCATGGTGCCTCCAAAAGGTCAATCGGGAGTAAAAACTACCCTAAAGGCTTTTGATGTCAAAGAAATTCTGCGACTTGCGCTGCAAGTTTTAAGGAAGTTTTTGGCCACACCGTCTTTAATAAACGATTCCGGTTTTTTTATTCACAATAGGGCTTTCAGGTACACTTTCACGCAAAAAGGAGATCCCGATGGACATAATTAACGAGAATGGATTCTCAATACATGGCTTTAAAGTCGGAGAGAGCGACAGCAACTACAATTATCTGGTGGCCTGCGAGGAAACCGGGCAATGCGTGGTAATAGACCCTCTTGATCCGATCACTCTTCTTGAAATCATAAGAAAGAGAGATTACAGGGTTAAATATGTCTTGAATACCCATGCCCATCCAGACCACATTTATGGAAACAATCCCATAATAAAGGTTTTTCTCTCCTCGAAAATACTTATTCATCAGACGGCCCTTGACTACGTCGCTCCAAGAAGCGAAGGCATAGAGGAAGGAGACGAGATAGATTTCGGGAAGCAGCGACTCCAGGTGATTCATACCCCGGGACACTGCCCGGAACATGTCTCCTTTATAATCGGGGACAATATTTTTCTGGGCGATACGGTATTTGTTTCAGGATGCGGAAACGTAAAGTTCAGGGGAAAGGTCGAGGATCTATACGAGACCTTCGCTTTTAAGCTATCCGCTCTTCCCGACGGTCTCAGGATGTTCTGTGGTCATGACTACGCAGAAACCAATCTCAAATTCGCTCTTGAACTCGCACCGGAGAACAAAGCCGCGAAGAAAAAGCTCGAGGAAATCTCCGAGGACAAGTTTCCCCGTTCAACTCTGGGGGAGGAGAGAACTTATAATCCTTTTATGAGAACGGGTGATCCGGACATTCTGGACTCCCTCAGGGAAAAGGACCCCTCTTTGGGAAGTGACCCGATGGCTGTTTTCATAAAGTTAAGAGAACTCAGAAACATATGGTAAACTCCGTGTTTTCCTTTGTTCCCGCAGAGCGGCGGTTGCCGGCAGGGGAAGAAAATATAATGCCTCTCGGCAAGGCAGGGGAGAATGAGTACGGAAAATAGCGACACTAAAATCTCCGCGCGGCTCGAAGCTCTTTCGAGAAAGAGGATAGTTTTCCTCGATGGCGCCATGGGGACCATGATCCAAAGGCATGACCTCGGAGAAGAGGACTTCAGGGGAGATGTGTTCCCTGACCACCCCGTGGACCTAAAAGGCAATAATGACCTGCTTTCCCTGACCAGACCCGACGTCATATATGAAATCCACAGAAAATACTTTGAGGCCGGCTGCGATATAGTTGAAACCAACACTTTCAGCTCCACCTCAATAGCTCAGGCCGATTACGGCCTTGAGAGCTGGGTGAGAGCCCTTAATGTCGAGTCGGCGAAACTCGCAAAGAAGGCGGCTTCTGATTTTATGGAGAAAAATCCCCGGAGGATTTGTTTCGTCGCCGGAGCACTGGGCCCGACTAATAAGACTGCATCAATGTCCCCTGACGTGAACGATCCGTCGTACAGGGCGGTTTCTTTTGATCAACTGGTTGATGCTTACCGCGAGCAGACGGAAGCTCTTGTTGAGGGAGGGGTGGATATACTTATGCCCGAAACCACCTTTGACACACTTAACCTGAAGGCGGCCATATACGCCATTGAGAGCTTTTTCGATGCGCGCGGAGGGGAAAGGATTCCGGTCATGATCTCCGTTACCATAACGGATCGATCCGGGCGCACTCTTTCGGGGCAGACTGTGGAAGCTTTCTGGAACTCCGTTCGCCACGCAAGGCCCTTCAGCGTTGGTATAAACTGCGCGCTGGGGGCAGAAGAAATGCGTCCTTACATAGAGGAACTCTCACGAATAGCCGATTGCCGTATAAGCTGCTACCCGAATGCCGGACTTCCCAACCCGTTGAGTGAGACGGGATACGACGAAACGCCGGAGATTACCTCTACTCTTCTTCTGGATTTCGCAGAAAGCGGTTTTGTCAACATGGTGGGCGGATGCTGCGGCACTACCCCCGAGCACATAGAAATGGTGGTTGAAAAGCTAAGAGATGTTCCGCCGAGAGAAATCCCGGTTCGCAAGGATGCAACCAGGCTAAGCGGTCTTGAACCTCTTACAATAACCTCTGATGCCGAGGGACCTTTCATAATGGTTGGGGAGAGGACCAATGTCACGGGTTCTCCGAAGTTCGCAAGACTTGTAAAGGGAGAAGACTATGAGGGGGCTGTTTCGGTAGCCCTTCAACAGGTGGAGAACGGGGCAAACATAATAGACGTTAATTTCGATGAAGGACTTCTTGACTCTGAAGCCTGTATGGAACGTTTCCTCAACCTTATCGCTTCGGAACCTGAGGTGACCAGGGTTCCGGTGATGATAGACAGCTCCAAGTGGTCCGTTATTGAGCAGGGACTTAAATGTATTCAAGGCAAGTGCATTGTAAATTCCATAAGTCTTAAGGAAGGCGAGGGAGTGTTCTGTGAACAGGCAAAGGCGGCAATGCGCTACGGCGCTTCAGTGGTGGTAATGGCTTTTGACGAAAAGGGCCAGGCGGCCTCAAAAGAGGACAAGGTGAAAATCTGCAAAAGGGCTTACCGCATATTAACTGAAGAAGTGGGCATGGACCCCTGCGACATAATCTTTGACCCGAACATACTTACTGTCGGAACCGGGATCGAGGAACACAATTCCTACGCCGTGAATTTCATCGAGGCCGTCAGGGAGATAAAAGAATCCTGTCCTGGGGCGCTCACAAGTGGTGGAGTAAGCAACATATCCTTCTCCTTCAGGGGAAACAATGTGGTGCGCGAAGCTATGCACAGCGCATTTCTTTACCACGCCATAAAAGCCGGGCTTGACATGGGAATAGTAAACGCTGGAATGCTAGCCGTTTACGATGACATTGACCCTGAGCTTCTTGAAAAGGTGGAAGACGTGCTTTTTGACCAGCGCCCCGACGCCACGGAGCGTCTTGTTGAGCACGCAAAACATTTTGAAGGTGTAAAATCCGCGAGTTCGGAAAAGGAGACTAAGCAATGGAGAGAGCTTGGGGTTGAGAAACGTCTTGAACACTCTCTTGTAAACGGCATAGCGGATTTCGTTGAGGATGATACCGAAGAAGCCAGGGTCAAATACGGGTCCCCGCTTAGAGTTATTGAAGGCCCCCTCATGGATGGAATGAAAGTGGTCGGCGACTTGTTTGGGGACGGGAAAATGTTTCTCCCCCAGGTAGTAAAAAGCGCAAGGGTAATGAAAAAGGCCGTTGCGTACCTTCAGCCGTTTATGGAAAAGGAAAAAGAGGGGAGCAGCGGAGTTAAGGGGAAGTTCGTTATAGCTACCGTGAAGGGAGACGTCCACGATATAGGAAAAAACATCGTGTCTGTGGTTCTCGGCTGCAATAACTACGAGGTAATCGACCTTGGGGTAATGGTTCCCTGCGAGAAAATACTCAACGTCGCGAGAGAAAACCGAGCAGACTTCATAGGGTTAAGCGGGCTGATTACGCCTTCCCTTGACGAAATGGCGTATAACGCGAAAGAGATGGAACGGGAAGGTTTCAAAATCCCTCTTCTTATAGGCGGGGCCACAACAAGCAGGGCTCATACGGCGATAAGAATAGCTCCGGGATACAGCGGCATAGTTGATCACGTGGCCGATGCTTCGCTTGTGGTAGGTGCCTGCAACGAGATGCTGGACCCGGAAAGGGCCCGGCTTTATATGGAAAAACTGGAACAAAGCAACTCCGAGCAAAGACAGCGTTTTGAAAAAGCCCGTGGCCGGACGGAATATGCCTCCATAGAAGAAGCAAGGGAAAAAGCGTTTCCGACTGACTGGGAAAATATCGAAATAGGGTGCCCCGGGCGGCTTGGAGTCTTTGTCTTCGACAGCATCTCTCTTGAAGAGGTCGCCGGTTACATCGACTGGTCTCCTTTTTTCTGGGCGTGGGAGCTTAAAGGAGTTTTTCCGAAAATACTTGAGCACCCCGAAAGAGGAGATCAGGCAAAAAAACTTTACCGGGACGGTCAGGCACTCCTTAAGCGGATAATCTTGGAAAAAGTCTTCACCCCTCGTGCTGTTGTCGGCCTCTTTCGCGCAAACAGTGTCGGAGATGATGTTGAAGTCTATGGAGAAGAAAGGCAGGCTCCGGCAACCGGTAAGACGTGCAACTGCCATGGTTCTTGTGATATCCATGGGAAAGAAAGACAGGTTCTGGCAACGTTTCATTTTCTAAGACAGCAGGAGATGCGTTCTAAACAGGGTTGCTATTACTGTCTCTCGGATTTTGTAGCGCCGAAAGTCTCGGACAGAGAAGATTACATTGGGGGCTTCGTAGTGACTGCCGGTGAAGGGGTTGAACAGTTCTCCGAGGATTTTAAGAAAAAAGGGGATGACTACAATTCGATCATGGCAAGTGTGCTGGGGGACAGGATAGCCGAGGCTCTTGCCGAGATGATTCATAAAAAAGTAAGGGATCTCTGGGGGTACGGAAAAGATGAAAAGCTCAGTTCCGAAGACTTGGTAAACGAAAAATACAGGGGCATAAGACCTGCTCCCGGCTACCCTTCATGTCCGGATCACACGGAAAAAAAGATTCTCTGGGATCTTCTCGAGGCGGAGAAGCACACTGGTGTATCACTTACTGAAAGCTTTGCCATGACTCCGCCGAGTTCCGTCTCGGGGTTCTACATGGCCCATACCGAGTCAAGATATTTCTTTCTTGGGAAAATACTGAAAGACCAGGTTCTGGATTACGCGAAAAGAAAAAAGATTGCTCTTGAGGAGGCGGAGAAATGGCTCCGACCGAATCTCGGGTACTGAGAATTTTCTTCGCAAAATCGAGGGCTTACTTGACAAACAGCTTTAAAATATCTAGAGTGAAAAATCAGGTCCTAACCCTACTGATTTTTAAAACGTCATGAAAAAATCGGACATTGAAAAGGAGCTTTCCCGGAGATTTGACCTTAATTCCGTAGAATCCAGAAAGGTCTTGGACGCCATAATTAACGCCATGACCGAGATGCTTCGTGATGGGGAAAGAATAGAAATAAGGCATTTCGGAAGTTTCTTTACGAAAAATTACGAGCCTTATGAAGGAAGAAATCCCAGAACAGGCGAAAAAATATACATCGGCGAAAAAACCCTTCCACTCTTTAGGGTAAGTAGTTGGCTTGCCCCGAAACTTACGGAAAAAAACAGTGACAAGTGACAGACCACGGCGTAGGTCTGCTTCTTTTATAAGCGTCGCAGATGCCCTTGCTTGATATCCTTGTTTATCCCGCCCCCGAGTTAAAGAGAAAATCCCTGCCCGTGGAAGAACTGGGCGAGGACCTTGAATGTCTTCTAGATGATATGGCAGAGACGCTCCGCGATGCAGATGGCATCGGACTTGCGGCTCCGCAGGTCGGCAGGAATATCAGGGTTCTAATAGTTGATGTGCCTTTACCTGAAAGTGAAGAAAGGGAGTTCTACGAGCTTATAAATCCCGAGATTGTTTACTCTAAAGGGTTCCAGATGGGAGAGGAAGGTTGTCTTAGCGTGCCTGGGTTTTTTGCGAACATAAGAAGAAAAGACCATGTTCGTGTATCTGCCCTCGACAGGGAAGGAAAGCCTTTCACGATTGATGCGGATGGAATGTTATCAAGGGTGCTTCAGCACGAAATTGATCATCTTGATGGTATATTGTTTTTTGACAGGCTAAGGCAACTTAAAAGAGATATTCTGGTAAAACAGATCAAAGAGCGGTTCGTCTCCGCACAGGATTAATTTTTTGTTTTGCTTGATTCCGAGAGCGATTTCACGACATGATTTCAGATTTGGTTAAGAACATAGAACCTTTCTACGTAATGGATATCCTCGAGAGGGCTAAGCGCCTTGAGGATGAAGGTCAAGACATTATACATTTTGAGGTTGGAGAACCTGATTTCAATACTCCCGATGAAATATGCTCCGCTGCCACAAGGTGGATAGAGAAAGGTTACACGAAGTACACAAGCAGTCTTGGAATTGATGAGCTCCGCCAGAGCGTCGCCGACGATTACAGCCGTACTTATGGAATAGAAGTGGAATATGAGAGGGTAATAATAACTATGGGCAGTTCCCCGGCACTCCTGCTGGCAATGCTGACCGTTCTTAACCCCGGTGATGAAATACTGATAACGGATCCGCATTACGCATGCTATCCGCAGATAATAAGCGTTGCGAGGGGAGTCGCGAAGAAAATACCTGTCTACGAAAGTGACGGTTATCAGGTTGACCCTGCGGAAATCAAAAAGAATATCGGTAAGAAAACAAAAGCTGTTCTCGTAAATTCTCCTGCGAATCCCACCGGGGCGGTTATGGACAGAGAAGCTCTCCGTGAACTGTCCGAGATGGGTCTTTTTGTGATTTCGGATGAGATATACCATGGTCTTGTCTATGGCGCGCGCGTTAACTCCATTCTGGAGTTCACGGATAACGCCATAGCAATAAACGGCTTTGCTAAATTCTACTCCATGACAGGTTGGCGTCTCGGTTACATGATAGTTCCTAAAGACCTTGTAAGATATGTGCAAAAACTTCAGCAGAATCTCTTTATCTCTGCCGGATCTTTTGTTCAGAAAGCAGGAGTTGCCGCTATTGAGGAAGTGAAAAAAGGTGGAGGAAGCCGGGCAATGGTGACTGAGTTTGACAGAAGAAGGAAAGAGATGATAAAAGGACTCTCCTCGGTTGGATTCGATATTTCGGTTGAACCCAAGGGAGCGTTCTACGTTTTTGTGGATTCCTCTCGATGGAGCCGAGATTCCTGGAGTCTTGCATTTGATATTCTTGAGAACTGCCACGTGGGCGTAACTCCCGGAATAGATTTCAGCGACAGGGGAAGGGATTACCTCAGGTTTTCCTATACGACGTCGGTTGACTCCATACGGGAGGGAATAAGAAGGCTGGGTGAATTTCTGGGTTAAGTATTTTCTGGGGAGAAGAAAGCTTGCATTACTTGTGATAGGGGAGTAGGTTTCTCGCTTTTTCTGGATAGGACGAATTTTCGTCACAGGGCGTTAAATGGATAAAAAGCTTGTCGTTGGAAACTGGAAAATGAATTTGCTTCGGGAAGAAGCACTGGAACTATCCGATGCAATAGTCAGTATGCTTGGAGAAGACTACGACGCATCAAAGGTGGTGCTCGTGCCTCCGTATACGGTTCTTGACGTGGTGAGAAGACGCATCTCGGGTTCAAATATAGATCTTGGAGCCCAAAACGTTTTCGGCAAGGAAAGTGGAGCGTTCACTGGTGAGATCTCCGCGCCGATGCTTTTAGACGCCGGATGCAATTGGGTTATTGTTGGCCATTCAGAGAGAAGACACATACTTGGGGAGACTGATGGGCAGATCCGTGAAAAACTTCTGCTGTCAATCTCCTGCGGGTTGAAGATAATACTATGCGTGGGAGAAACCGATGCCCAGAGAGAAGAAGCAATCCGCGGAAGTGAAGACACTTCAACAAGAAAAGAGCTGCTCTTCTCGCCGATAAAGACCCAGATAGAAAACGCGCTTCACGGTCTGGGTGAAGAACGGATTTCAGATATTGTCATAGCATACGAGCCGGTCTGGGCCATAGGGACGGGAAAAAATGCCACTCCTTCGGAAATAGCTGAGATTCACGGATATATACGGGAGCTCTTAACCGAGATGTTTCCCCGTCTAGGCGATAGTGTGAAAATTCTATATGGCGGAAGCGTCAAAACGGGTAATATAAAGGGGATAATGTCTGTTGATGAAGTTGACGGGGTCCTGGTTGGAGGAGAAAGTCTTTCAGCTGACTCTTTTTTTAGAATAATAAAGTCTGTGGGGGTCTAGAAATTGGAGTTCTTAATACCGTCGGTCAAAATTATTCATATTATTGTCGCCATCCTTCTCGTGCTGATCATACTGCTTCAGCCGAGCAAGTCCGCAGACATAGGTTCAATGTTTGGAGGCGGAAGTTCGGAGTCGCTTTTTGGTTCAAGCGGTGCAATGCCTTTTCTCGTGAAGATGACCAGACTTCTGGGGCTCATATTCGTAATTACATCGCTTTTTCTCGGTTACACTTCGGTAAAATCGGTATCGGGTTCAGTGGTGGAGAAATCGCCGATTGAAGTGTTTGAAGAAATCTCTCCGCCTGTTGAAGAACCTTCAGGAGAGCCCTTGCAGCCTTCTAAGGACGGGGAATGAGTTTAAGAGGGGTCAGTTTCCAGGTGCTTTTTATTTGAAAGCGCTTTGGTTAGTATAGAAATAATAAGTTAATACAGTAGTAACGTGCCAATTCGGAGGTTTCAAAGATGGCATACATAATTGCCGAACCATGCATCGGAGTGAAAGACAAGGCTTGCGTTGACGCGTGCCCGGTTGATTGCATATATGAGGGAGATGATCAGTTGATCATACATCCTGATGAATGTATAGACTGCGGAGCGTGCGTAGACCCCTGTCCGGTGGATGCCATATTTCACGAAGATGAATTGCCCGAGAAGTGGCAGAAGTTCATTGACATAAACAAAGATTTCTTTGAGGGTAAAGAAGGCCTCGAACCGGCCAGAAACGACTAAACTCCAGCAAGTACGGACTCTAAAGAGAAAAAAAGGGGGACTTGAGAACTTCATTTCCCTCTTTTTTTATGTCTTCAAAAAAGCACTTTTGCGCTGGTAAAGTCGGTGGTGTGGAAAAAACTCAAAAGAGTTTCCCTTACACTTCAGACTGCATCAGCTTGTAGCTTGAAAAGTTTCACGTATATATTTTTGCTGTTCAAGATGAATACTCAGGATGTAAAAAAGAAGGCGCGGAAAGTCCTTCAATTTCTGAAGAAAGCTTATCCCGACGCAAAATGCCACCTTGTTTTTAAGAGTGCATCAGAGCTTCTGATCGGGTCTATTCTCTCCGCACAGTGTACGGATAAACGAGTAAACATGGTAACACCGGGACTTTTCGAGAAGTACCCGGACCTAAGGGCATTTTCTTGTGCGTCGGAGGAAGAACTCCAAAACGACGTAAGATCAACAGGTTTTTACAGAAATAAGGCAAAAGCGATAATAAACTGTTCAAGTGAGATAATACAAAAGCATAAGGGGAAAGTCCCTTGCGAAATGGAAGAGCTAGTCAAACTCCCGGGAGTCGGAAGGAAAACGGCAAATGTTATAATTGGCAATTATTTCAGGAAACCTGGAATAATAGTTGACACCCATATAACGAGGTTAAGCCGCCGACTTGGTCTCACCTCGAATTCTGATCCCGTTAAGATTGAATTTGATCTTAGAGGATGCATTCCGGAAAAAGACTGGACCTTTTTTTCAAATTCCCTGGGCGATCACGGAAGAAATGTCTGTAAGGCGAGAAAACCTATATGTTCAAAGTGCGGAATATCCCACGTATGTTTATATTTTGAGGAGCTTTACGCATCGTGAGAGCTAGTGGCATTAAAGAGGTCCTCGGAAAAAGCTTTGGGCGCAAAACCACTGGGTATTTTCACCCGGTTTTCGAAGTAATTACGGAACATGGACGGAGAAAAGGCAAATGAAGTCGAGCACTGATTATTCTGGATTCTTTCCTTTCGGATGGCTAAGAGACTTCCGGGGGGATAACTGGCAGATTCTCTGGAATAAGAAAACGGGGCATCTTTTTCTAAAAGCCACCGCGGAAAACACGCTCATAAAAATTGGAGAGACCTCAGGCTGGCAGGAGGCTAAGGAAAAGGCCGATCTTCTAATGCAGAACCCTGATTCAGTCACAATAGAAACTGCAGATTGTTGAATTCGACACTCTTAGGAAACCGATTCGAGGCATTAAGGTCCTTATCAATCATCAGAGTTCATTAGTACCGCTATTGACTTGCCCGGGGGATTTTTATAATATCAGTACTTCTTTAAAAGACCGTGTCTAATAATGAAATACGTAGAGCAGGAACTGATTTCCGTACCAGTCGGGAAAGGAAAGGTTAACGCTCTCTACTACAGAGCGCTTAATAACGACTCCGAAAAAAGAAAGACTATAATTATCCATGTTCATGGGTTTTTGGGGAACTTTCTTGACGGAAGCCAGAGATTCTTACCGCCGATCCTCGCCAAGGCGGGCTACTCGTCCATTGCGATAAACACCAGACTGGCCAATTTCGGGCTTTTCTTCGGCTTTGGAATAGTGGACGACACTATTTCGCAGATAGACGGCGTAGTCAGGTATTTGGGAGAAATCGGTTACGAGAAAATCATTGTTTCCGGCTACAGCCTGGGGGGAGGAGTGATTCTCAGGTATCTCTCCGTAAAAAGCCGCCAGCAGGATTCCGACGAGTCGGAACTGCTAAAGGGTGTGATTGCTCTCGCTACTCCTTACTCTATTCCGGACTCGATAAGAAGAAGATGGAATAAGTGGGAAAGCCAGCCTTCCTACGATGAGGTGTACGAGGAAGCGAAGATGATACTTGGCGATAACCCCCATGATTCAAAGCAGGATAGAACGATTCTTATTTTCAGGGCCAGGGGAAACTCCTACCGGCCGGAGCATACCGAAATATATACTTACAAGACGTGGTGGTTTCTCGCCGGTCCGGAGGCAGGGGCCGTAAAAAGCCACGAGCAGATAAAGAACATAAAACTGCCGATTCTTCTCATGCAGGGATGGAACGATGAGTTTGTAAAACCCGATGAGACCCATAATCTTGCGCAAATAGCCATAGATAACGGAAATGACGACGTTTCCGCATATTATCTCAATACCGGCCATACTCTCGACGGAAAAGAAGAGGAAATGGGCGATATTATAATAAGGTGGCTTGACAGAAGATTCATCTGATTCTGCAATGGTAAACGAACAGAAGAGTCTCCTTACTTACAAAACTGAAGACGGGTTCGAGGTGAATTCTCTCCTTGTCACCCCGAAGTTTGCGTCCGAAGAAGATCTTTACGAATCTCCCATAATCATAAACCTCTATGGAGTGCTGGGGCATTTCCTCACTAGAGGAACCCCCGCTAGGCTTCCCCCTCTTCTCAAGGAAAAAAATATAAGCACGCTCTCTGTAAATACCCGTATGGCGTTTATGGGTCAGATAATGGGGGAAGGGATTTTTCCTGACACGATTCATGAAATGAAGGAATCGGTGAATATTCTTCAGAAAGAAGGGTTTCGCAACATCTTCATGTTGGGCTACAGTTTAGGAGCTAACATGGCAGTCTACTATGCGTCCCAGACCGACTCTTTCGGGATAAAAGGGCTTATCCTGGAAGGGTGTTCCTACTCTCTGCCATATTCACAGCAAAGAAGACTTGAGAGAAACAGGAGCATTCCATCCTATGAGGATATTTATCGCAAAGCCAGAGAAGTTTTGGGTTCGAACCCGGAGAAGAAGAAAAACGACCAGATATTTATCGTCTACAGAGCCTGGGGGGATTCTTTTAACCCGGTTGACGGGGAGATGTTTACCTACAGAACTTGGTGGTATATGAGAGGGCCCCAAGCCTACTATGCGAAAACCTGTGAAATTATACAAGATGTGAAGGTTCCCGTTCTCTTTATCCACGGAGAAGATGACGACATCGTTGATGTGTGGGAACCCAGAGAACTTAAGAACATAATGAA
>JAJDTG010000003.1 GCA_022827275.1 Candidatus Dadabacteria bacterium
TAATGCCTGGGGACAATGTGGGCATGGACGTTGAGTTGATAGCGCCTGTGGCAATGGAAGAGCAGTTGCGTTTTGCTATAAGAGAAGGTGGAAGAACAGTTGGGGCGGGTGTAGTGACCCAAATCATTGAGTGATGAGTAAAGCTTCGAAAATAAGAATAAAGCTTAAGTCTTTTGACTACAGGCTTCTTGATAATTCAACAGAGGAAATTGTTGATACCGCCAAGAGAACCGGCGCGAGAATAGCCGGTCCGGTCCCGCTTCCTACCAGCATAAACAGGTACTGTGTGCTGCGCGGTCCTCATGTGAACAAGAACTCAAGAGAGCATTTCGAGATAAGAACGCACAAAAGACTTGTAGACATACTTGAACCTACCCAGCAGACGATAGATGAACTTATGAAACTGAATCTTGCTTCGGGTGTGGAAGTGGAGATAAAACTAACGGGTTCGTAAAAAATGATTCAGGGACTTATAGGAACAAAAAGGGGAATGACCGAGTTTTTCAATGAGGACATGGTGAAGGTTGTCACTACCGTAGTTGAAGCGGGTCCATGCTTTGTGGTTTCGAAAAAAACCAAGGACTCAGACGGCTACGACGCCGTTCAACTCGGTTTTGGGGAGGTAAAACCTCAGCGGCTCACGCGTCCCATGAAGGGACATTTCTCAAAAGCCGGAGTTAACCCTACCGCGAAGCTTAAGGAATTTTCCGCCACAGTTGATGATTACGAGGTGGGGGACGTTGTAAAAGTTGACATCTTCAAGGTCGGAGACACTTTAGACGTCACAGCTAAAAGCAAGGGAAAGGGGTTCGCCGGAACTATAAAACGTTACAATTTCTCAAGACAGCCAATGTCCCACGGTGGCATGGCCCACAGAAGACCCGGCTCCATAGGACAGGCGTCATCTCCGGCCAAGGTATGGAAAGGGCTGAAAATGCCGGGGCGAATGGGTGGAAAGAATGTAACGATTCAGGGCGTCAAGGTGGTTGATATAGATATTGAGAAAAACCTTCTTTTTGTAAAGGGGTCGGTTCCGGGCCCGGTGGGAGGGACGGTTTTTCTCCAGCACACGTCAAAGGGGGCGAAAGATGCTTCAAGTTGACGTATATGACATCGCCAGGAAAAAGGTGGGAACAATGGAGCTTCGCTCCGAAATATTTGAAGCTCCTGTGAAAAAGCACCTACTCCATGAAGTAGTTAACTGGCAGCTTGCCAAAAGAAGAGCCGGAACCTCGTCCACCAAGACAAGAGGTGAAGTCCGAGGTGGCGGAGCAAAGCCATGGAAACAGAAACACACAGGTCGCGCAAGAGCAGGATCCAGGCGTTCCCCGATATGGCGCAAGGGTGGAGTGGTTTTCGGACCGAAACCGAAAGACTGGTCTTACGCGATTCCGAAGAAGGTAAGAAAAGGGGCGCTTGTTTCCGCTCTCTCAAGCCGTTTCGGAGAAGGTGCCATAGTTGTGCTCGACAGTTTTGAGCTTCCGGAGATAAAAACCAGGCAGATGGCGAAGTTCATGAAGGATTTTGAGTTTTCCCAAGCTCTCGTGATTGTCAGTTCGGACAACGAGAATCTCCACAAGTCGGCAAGGAACATTCCTGACGTAAAGGTGCTTAGGGATGAAGGACTTAACGTATACGATCTCCTTAGGCACAAGAACATAGTCATGGTGAGGGATTCGGTTGAGAAAATCCAGGAGAGACTATCATGAAAGATCCCCGTTCCATCATAAAACTTCCTATAATTACCGAGAAAAGCACAGAAGCCAGGGAAGACGGATGGTATGTTTTTTCCGTCGACAGAAGATGCAATAAAAAGGAGATACAGGATTCCGTCGAGAAGATTTTCGGGGTCAAGGTGGACAAGGTGAGGACTCTCGTGATTCCTGGAAAAAGAGTGAAAAGATTCGGCAGGGTTGTAGGAAAGAGGTCAGCGGTTAAAAAGGCTTACGTTAAGCTCAGGGAAGGAGAAATCAACCTGTTTGAGGGAGTTTGATCATGGGAGTAAAAAAATATAACCCTACATCTCCGGGAAGAAGGTTCATGTCCGGGTTTGATTTTGAGGAGATAACCTCAAAAAAGCCCCACAAGTCCCTTACGGTTTCTCTTAAAAAGAACTCAGGACGCAACTCGAATGGAAGGATTACCAGCTTCAGAAAAGGCGGTGGTCATAAGAGACGCTACAGAATTATAGATTTCAAAAGGGACAAGCACGGCATACCCGCCAGAGTTGTCTCGTTGGAATATGATCCGTATCGCTCGGCTAGAATCGCTCTTCTGTCTTACGCTGACGGTGAAAAAAGATATATTATAGCCCCTGCCGGCCTTAAAGTGGGTGATGAACTGAATTCCGGACCCGGGGTGGAAGTTTCAAGCGGGAATGCTCTTCCCATAGAGAATATTCCCGTGGGTACGGTTATTCACAACATAGAGATGAGGCCCGGAGGTGGAGGGAAACTGGTTCGTTCTGCAGGTTCGGCGGCGCAGATTGTTGCAAAAGACGGTAACTACGCCCAGATAAAGCTCGCTTCTGGCGAGATAAGGCTGATTCATCTTCGGTGCATGGCTACAGTGGGAAGGATTGGAAACACCGAGAACGAGCTTATAGTCTGGGGGAAGGCGGGGAGATCCCGTCACAAGGGCATAAGACCCACCGTTCGCGGGGTGGCGATGAATCCGGTTGATCATCCCCATGGCGGAGGAGAAGGCAAGGCAACCAAGGGAAACCCTCATCCTGTTTCTCCTTGGGGATGGATTACAATAGGGAAAAAGACGAGAAACAACAAGAGAATGGACAAATATATAGTTAAGCCGAGAAGGGTTGGCTACGGAATGGATTAATCGCGGGAGCTTCAGATGGCAAGATCAAGTAAAAAGGGACTGTACGTGCACGAAAAGCTTATGAAAAAAGTTGAGCAGGCACAGAGTTCCGGGAGTCAGAAAATCATCAGAACCTGGTCAAGAGCCTCAATGATAATACCTGAGATGATAGGAATGACTTTCGCGGTTCACAACGGAACAAGGTTTATTCCCGTTTTTGTGTCCGAACAGATGGTTGGACATAAACTGGGCGAGTTTTCTCCCACGAGAACCTACCATGGTCATGCGGGTGATAGAAAAGCTAGGAAAAGATAGTAACAGCAGAGAGATAGCAAATGGTTTCTAAAGCAGTACATAGACATGCCAGAGTGTCACCGAAGAAGGCCAGAGTGGTTCTTGACCTCATAAGGGGAAAAAGCGTGGAGGAAGCTTCCTCGATTTTGCTCTCCGCCCGCAGGAGGGTCTCACCGCTGCTCTCTAAGCTGCTTAAATCGGCTGTGGCCAATGCTTCTGAGAAAGGATACAGCGACATTGACTCCCTTTACATAAAGGAAGTCTACGCAACGCAGGGTCCGACACTTAAGCGTTTTAGGGCCAGGGCGATGGGAAGGGCTTTTGCCCGTAAAACCAGAATGAGTCATATAACAATAGTGCTTGAACAGAGGGGTTTCTGAATTGGGACAGAAAATTAATCCTATAGGACTTCGTATTGGAATAACCAAGTCATGGGATTCCAAGTGGTTTGCCGAGAAACAGATGTACAGATCCCTGCTCAAAGAGGATATAGACATCCGTAACTACGTGAAGAAAACCTTTTATCAGGCGGCCATCTCGAGCATTGAGATTGAAAGAGCCGCGGCGGACAAGGTCAGGATTCTAGTGTATGCGGCAAGGCCCGGGATCATAATAGGAAGAAAAGGGCAGGAAATAGAACAGCTGAAGAAGAAACTTCAGCAGATGACCGGAAAAGGCATATTTCTTGACATAAGGGAAGTAAAGAGACCCGAAACCGATGCGCAGCTTGTTGCTGAGAACCTTGCACTTCAGCTTGAAAGAAGGGTTGCATACAGAAGGGCCATGAAAAGGGTACTTTCATCATCCATCCGAGCCGGGGTTCTAGGAATAAAAGTCATGGTTTCCGGGCGTCTCGGCGGAGCCGAAATAGCGAGAAGAGAGTGGTACAGGGAGGGAAGAGTGCCTCTCGGTACGCTCCGTGCAGACCTTGATTACGGGTTTACCGAAGCGTCAACTACCTACGGAGTTATAGGCGTAAAGGTCTGGATATTCAAAGGCGAGATAATACAGAAAAAGACTAAGGGGAGAGCAGGCGAGGTTCCTGAGAGTGTAGATACCAATGCTTCAGCCTAAGAAGACAAAGTACAGAAAGCAGTTTAAGGGAAGAAACAGAGGAGCGGCGACCCGGGGAACGACGTTTGCCTTCGGCGACCTCGCGCTTCAGACATTGGAAAACGGGACGATTACCTCAAGGCAAATAGAGGCTGCCCGTATTGCGATCACAAGGCACGTGAGAAGGGGGGCGAATCTCTGGATAAGGATATTTCCCTATAAACCCATTACCAAGAAACCCGCAGAGACCAGAATGGGAAAGGGTAAGGGGGATGTGGACAAGTACGTGGCACCAGTGAAGAGAGGGCAGTTCCTTTACGAGATATCAGGAGTAAGCGAAGAACTTGCACGCTCTGCCTTAAGACTTGCTTCCTATAAGCTTCCTCTTAGGACCAGGATAGTGTCCAGAAGCGAGGAGGAGCTTGTCTGATGGCAACGAACGCGGAAGAACTAAGGAACCTCACGCCCGAGGAGCTGAACAAGCGCCATCGTGATGCGAACGAAGAGCTTTTCAATGTCAGAATACAGATTGCCACTGGACAGAACCCCAACAATGCGAGGATAAAGCAGTTGAGAAGAGAGATTGCAAGGATACTTACCATAAAAAAACAGCGGGATACGGCCTCAGGGAGTTAATTCCATGGAAAGAGGAAAGTTAAAGACCAGAACGGGGATTGTGGTAGGTAACAAGATGGACAAGACCGCGGTCGTGGAAGTACAGCGGATCAAGAGTCACGGTCGATATAAAAAGCAAATAAGAATCAGCAAGCGATTTAAGGTCCATGATGAGCGCAACGAGTGCAACATAGGAGACAGGGTAGTAATAATAGAGTCAAGGCCCCATAGCAAAACCAAAAGGTGGAGGCTGAGCAAAGTGGTCAGTCAGACCGCAAGTGCGTAAGGCGTGGTTTTTGATTCTTCGGACTACGGGAGAAAAAAATGATTCAGTCAAGCACATATCTGGACTCGGCGGATAACACGGGGGCCAAAAGGCTTTTCTGCATAAAGGTCTTGGGAGGTTCCGGAAGAAAATATGCGCGGCTGGGAGATGTGATTGTGGTTTCGGTCAAGCAGGCCATTCCGAAGTCCAAGGTGGAGAAAGGTTCTGTGTACAAAGCCGTGATAGTCAGGGTGAGGAAGGAACAGAGAAGGCCAGATGGCACATATGTGCGTTTTGATAACAATGCCGCCGTCATAATAGACAAGGAAAACGAACCGATAGGTACGAGGGTTTTTGGACCGATCGCGCGTGAACTGAGGCTGAAGGGTTTTATGAAAATCATCTCGCTTGCTCCGGAGGTCGTTTGAACATGTCCGCTGGAAAGAGAAAATTTCACATAAGGGCCGGGGATATGGTCTATGTGGTTGCGGGCAAGGAGAAAGGGAAAACCGGCAAGGTGCTGAGAATTGACAGAGGTGTCGAAAAAGCCTTTGTGGAAAAGCTCAATATCATAAAGAGACATAGCCGTCCGACGCAGAAAAATCCCGCTGGCGGCATCATCGAGAAAGAGGCTGGAATCCATGTCTCGAATCTGATGCTGTACGATTCTGAGAGCAATAAGCCGGTAAAAGTTGGGTATAGAACCGGCGAGGACGGCAAGAAGATAAGGTACAACAGAAGGACTGGAAAGGAAATCTGAGAAAATGGTTCCGAGAATAAAGACTCTGTATATGCGCGAGGTCATACCTGCACTTGTTGAAAAATTTTCCTACGGAAACACTATGCAGGTTCCGAAGCTTGAGAAAATCGTAGTGAACATGGGGCTTGGGAGGCTTAGTGAGGCCGGGAGACAGACAAAGGTAATCGATGAGGCCGTCTCGGAACTTTCAGGCATAACAGGGCAAAGGCCGGTGATTACCAAGGCGCGGAAGTCAGTTGCGGGTTTCAAACTCAGGGAAGGCCAGCCGATAGGCTGCATGGTTACGCTCCGTGGGGAGAGAATGTATGAGTTTTTCGACCGTTTAGTGAATCTCGCCCTTCCAAGAGTCAGAGACTTTAAGGGTCTGCCGCCGCGGGCTTTTGACGGTTCCGGCAACTATACTCTGGGAATAAGGGAGCATCTTGTTTTCCCTGAAATAGATTACAGCAAGGTTCAGTACAACAAGGGAATGAATATTAGTCTGATTACCACTTCAAAAACCGATGCTGAGGCCATGGAGCTTCTAGCAGGTCTCGGAGTGCCGTTTGCGAAGAACTAGAATAGAGAGGAGCTATGACCAGAAAAGCATTGCTTGAGAAATCGAAGAGAAAGCCGAAGTATCGTGTGCGTACGGTTAACCGTTGCGTACTTTGCGGAAGGCCGAGAGGCTTTATGAGAAAATTTGGTCTCTGCAGGGTCTGTTTTAGGGATCTTGCCAGCAAGGGGCATCTTCCAGGCGTCAGAAAAGCGAGTTTTTAAGAAACACGTTGGAGAAAAAATGACGGATCCGATTGCAGATATGTTAACCAGAATAAGGAACGCTTTTATGGTGGGTCACGACCATGTCGAGATTCCCGGTTCGATTATAAAAGGCGAGATTGCCAGGGTTCTTACAGAGGAAGGCTACGTGGAGAGTTATAAAATTACTGAAGAAGGGGTAAAGAAAAACATAACCATCAAGCTGAAATACGGTCCTGACGGCAAGGCGGCTGTAGAGGAAATAAAGAGGATAAGCAAGCCATCAAGAAGGGTTTACGTGGGCAAAGATGATATTCCAAGGGTCAGGGGCGGAATGGGAATCTCAATACTCTCTACTTCAAACGGAATAATGACGGGGGTTGCTGCAAGGAATAAGAGGATAGGCGGGGAGATTCTCTGCACTGTGATCTGAGGACAGAAGAATGTCAAGAATAGGAACAAAACCAGTGGCTATTC
This sequence comes from Candidatus Dadabacteria bacterium, assembly GCA_022827275.1. Lineage (GTDB taxonomy): Bacteria > Desulfobacterota_D > UBA1144 > Nemesobacterales > Nemesobacteraceae > Nemesobacter. The sequence goes on from JAJDTG010000003.1 coordinate 7,020, forward strand.
CCGACGGGGTAACGGCGATGCCCAAACAGGGAGCTATCGAAATCAGGGGGCCAAAGGGAAGCCTTGAGGTTACTGTACCCGAAGGAATAAAAGCCGTACTTGAGGACGGAGCCGTTGTTGTTTCTAGGCAAAGCGAAGAGAAAAGAATAAAGTCTTTCCACGGTCTTACGCGAAGCCTTATTAACAATTCAGTAATAGGGGTGAGCGAGGGATTTTCTAAGGTGCTTCGCATAACCGGCACGGGTTACAAGGCAGATTTGGTGGGGAAAGCTGAACTCAGGCTTTCACTCGGTTATTCCCATCCGGTTGATTTCCCTCTTCCCCAGGGCATAGAGGCGACTGTGGAGGAACGGGGCACCCTGCTATCGCTCCATGGAATTGATAAGCAGCTCGTGGGAGAGACCGCAGCACGCATAAGAAAGATAAGACCACCCGATTCCTATAAAGGCAAGGGTGTTCGTTACGAAGGTGAGAAGTTGAGGCTTAAACCCGGAAAAGCTGGAGCGGCTAAGTAATGATAAAGAAGAAAAGCAGAAACCTGGCGCGTAAAAGAAGACACATTGCCGTGAGGAAGAAGATGAGCGGCACTGCGGAGATTCCCAGGGTTTCCGTCTTCCGTTCAGCAAGACATATATACGCCCAGTTGATAGATGATACCGCAGAAGTCACCCTTGTTCAGGCGTCAACGATGTTCTCTGAGACGAAAAAGAGGTTGTCTGCTGAGAATATGACGAAAACCGAGGTTGCCAAAGAGGTTGGAAAGCATCTCGGGGAGATGGCCGTTCAGAAGGGTATAAGCAAGGTGCGTTTCGACAGAGGGGGTTACTCTTACCACGGAAGGATAAAGTCGCTTGCCGACGGGATCCGTGAGGCTGGAGTAGAGTTTTAGGAGAAAAATTAAAGGAGGCTTTGATCTTGGCAGAGGAGAGAATAAATCCGGCGGAACTTGAATTGCAAGAAAAAGTGGTTCACATAAGGAGGGTCGCTAAGGTGACCAAGGGTGGGAAAAGGTTCCATTTCACTGTTCTCGCCGTGGTCGGAAACTCCGATGGAATTGTGGGAGCCGGTCTGGGAAAATCGAATGAGGTTCCCGATGCTGTAAGAAAGGCGGTTGAAAAAGCAAAGAAAACTCTCATCAGAGTTCCACGCAACGGTGCCACCATACCGCACGGAATTCACACGGAATATGTGTCAAGCAAGGTTATGCTGCTGCCTGCTGCCCCGGGTACGGGCGTTATAGCGGGTGGTGCAGTGCGCGCGGTGGTCGAACTTGCGGGCATACACGATGTTCTCTCTAAAGTTGTCGGGTCAAGGAACCCGCTTAATGTTGTTATGGCGGTTGTAAAGGGGCTCTCGGAACTGCAGGTTCCCGAAGAAATCGCAAAGACGAGGAACAAGGAGATAAAGGACCTCGATCTTCCTAATTACTATGGAGCGGTGCAGTAGGACGCATGCTTAACAATGGAGTGCGAAAGGAAATGTTAAACGAACTTTCACCGGTTAGGGGATCTAAAACAAAAAGAAAAAGGGTAGGAAGGGGTGCGGGTTCCCAGGGAAAAACCAGCGGGAGAGGGCACAAGGGCCAGGGGTCCCGTTCGGGGAGAGGGGTATCCAGATGGTTTGAAGGGGGTCAGACTCCACTCAAAATGAGGAGCCCGAAGAGGGGTTTCACAAACATATTCAAAAAACAGTACGACATAGTTAATTTGAAGGATCTTGAGCGTTTTGCGGATGCGGAGTCGGTTACGGTCCAGACGCTTGCCGAGGCGGGAATAGTAAGCGGCAAAAAACCCGTAAAACTTCTGTCTAGCGGCGAGATTACCTCAGCCCTCTCCATAACGGTCAACGCCTGTAGTGAGGCGGCTGCACGCAAGATAAACGACGCGGGAGGAAAAGTGGAAATAGTATGAGCAGTAATGTCGCGTCACTTCCCAGGATTCCGGAGCTTAACAGGAAGCTTCTTTTTACAGCCGCAATGCTCATTGTTTACAGGGCAGGGGTTTTCGTTCCGATTCCGGGGATCGATCCGGACCAGATTGCCAAGATGTTTGAGCAGACCCGTGGCACTATATTCGACATACTTAACATGTTTTCCGGGGGAGCGCTTGAGCAGGCGTCAATTTTCGCCTTGGGAGTTATGCCCTACATTACTGCCTCAATTATCATGTCGCTTCTGGTAAAGGCCTTTCCCTCGCTTGAAGCAATGCAGAAAGAAGGCGAAGCCGGAAAGAGAAGAATAAATCAGTATACAAGGTACGGCACCGTTCTTATATGTCTTGTTCAGGGTTTTATGCTTGCGGTTACCCTTGAGCGCGGCGGAGTAGGGGCGGCTACTGTCGGAAGCGCCGTTACGGACCCCGGTCTGATGTTCAAGATTACGGCAGTTCTCACACTCACCGCAGGCGGACTTTTTGTTATGTGGCTTGGAGAGCAGATAACGGAGAACGGAATCGGAAACGGGGTATCTCTTCTTATTGCCGCATCAATAATCGCCAGTATTCCCGGGGCGTTCTGGAACCTCTCAAGGCTCGTCGGCACGGGCGAGATCACCGTTTTGGGGGTTTTGCTTATTTTTATTTTCCTAGGATTTCTCATGGGCCTCATAGTTTACTTTGAGCGTTCCTACCGGAAGATACCGGTTCAGTACCCCAGAAGGGTCGTAGGGAGAAAGGTAATGGGAGGGCAGAGTTCCCATCTGCCTCTTAAAACCAATCCCTCGGGGGTTATTCCTCCGATCTTCGCTTCTTCGCTTCTTATTTTTCCAGCTACGATTGTTACGTTTGCCGATGTTCCGGCTATTCGCACCTTCTCTGACCTTGTGTTTCAAAACGTTTTCGTATACAACCTGATCTTTGCCGTACTCATAATATTCTTCGCTTTTTTCTATACTTCAATAATATATGACCCGGACGATCTCTCGGATAACCTGAGGAAGAACGGCGGAAACATACCGGGAATAAGGCCGGGCAGAAAGACATCGGAATACATAGGCAATGTGCTCGGGAAAATTACTTTTATAGGGGCCATATACGTGGCGGCGGTCTGCGTGTTGCCAGCGTTTCTTGAAAGAGAACCTTTTAATCTGCCGTTTTACTTTGGAGGCGTTTCACTTCTTATAGTAATAGGGGTAACGCTTGATTTCATGCAGCAGATCGAATCTTTTCTGATAACTCACAGTTATGAAGGATTTATGAAGAAGAGGGGAATGAAAGAACCGCAGAGATACAGATTCTGACGCAGGGGAGAATACCAAAGACTATGAGATTAATACTGTTTGGACCGCCTGGGGCTGGAAAGGGGACACAGGCTGATTTCATAAGGGAGAAATACGAAGTTGAGCATATATCGACTGGGGATGTGCTGCGTGAGGCCATAAAAAATGAGACCGAGGTCGGGCTTTACGCTAAGTCGTTTATGGACAAGGGAGAGCTCGTACCTGATGAGGTTGTGACGGAAATAATAAGACAGAAGATCTCTGCGATTGGCGGGGAAGGCTTTATGCTTGACGGTTTTCCCAGGACTCTGGAACAGGCAAGATCTCTTGACGGTATTCTCGCTGATACTGGAATCGGGATTGACGCGGTTATTTTCCTCGAGGTCTCTGACGAGGAGGTTGTGCAGCGAATAACCAAACGCCAGAAAATAGAGGGCAGGCAGGACGACACGGAGGATGTGATAAGGAACAGACTCAGGGTTTACAAGGACCAGACATCTCCTCTTAAGGATTTCTACGAGAAGACCGGTGTTCTGCGCGCAGTTGAGGGAGTAGGACAGATATCGGATATAGCCGAGAGAATAGACGGTGTGCTGAAGCAGTTGCAGTAATGATTCGTTTAAAGAACAGAGAAGAGCTCAAACGCATGAGGGCTGCCGGCAGGGTGGTTTCCGAAGTGCTTATGAGACTTGAGGAAGAGGCAAAGGAAGGAGTGACCACCTGGGAGCTTAACGAGATTGCGGAAAGAATCTGCGCAACAGGAGATTTTAAGGCCGCCTTTAAGGGTTACGCGAACTATCCAGCGTCGGTGTGCTTTGCCCTTAACGAAGAGATAGTCCACGGTATTCCCTCGAAGAAAAAGGTACTTAAGGATGGGGACATAGTAGGAATAGACTTCGGAGTGCTGCTAGACGGTTATTATGCCGACTCGGCAATAACGGTTGCGGTTGGTAAAGTCCGGCCTGTAGCCGAGAAACTGCTTCGGGTTACCAGAGATTCCCTCTATAGGGGCATAGACATGGTGAAAAGTTCCAACAGAGTTCTGGACATATCAAAAGAGATACAGACCTATGTTGAAAATGAGGGTTTTTCTATAGTTAGAGACTTTGTCGGTCACGGAATAGGCAGAGAACTCCATGAGGAACCACAAGTGCCGAATTTTATTCCTCCGAATGGTAAGGGAGGAGGAATAAGGCTTCGTTCTGGAATGGTTATGGCAATAGAACCTATGGTGAATGAGGGATCCGAGAAAACGAAGATACTCGAAGACGGGTGGACGGCAGTTACTTATGATGGTAAACTTTCCGCTCATTTTGAGCACACTGTAGCTCTTACGGATAACGGTCCTGAGATTCTTACCGAAAGGGTTCACTAGGAACAGGTAATGGAGAAAGAAGAGAAAATAGAGTTTGAAGGAACTATAACGAAAGCTTTGCCCAACGCGATGTTCATGGTCGAGATAGAGAACAATCACGAAGTGCTGGCTTATGTGTCCGGTAAAATGAGAACCAGATTCATAAGGATACTTCCCGGAGACAGGGTAAAGCTTGAGATATCTCCCTACGATCTTACAAAAGGAAGAATCACCTACAGACTCAAGAAGTGAAGACAGGGGCGAAAGCAAAGTGAAAACGAGGGCATCGGTAAAAAAAATATGCGACAAGTGCAAAATCATCAAGCGCAAAGGGGTTGTGCGGGTGATCTGTGTTAACAAAAGGCACAAGCAGAGACAAGGATAGCGCTCAGGAGGATATGCCTTAATGCCTAGAATAGCAGGTGTTGATATACCGCTTAATAAAAGAGTAGAAGTAGGTCTTACGTATATCTACGGTATAGGTAAGGCGACTTCAAACGTTATACTGGATAAGGCCGGTATAGATGTAAACAAGAAATCAGGGGATCTTGACGATCAGGAAGTAACAAAACTGCGGACGATAATTGAAGGTGAGTATACCGTTGAGGGAGATCTCAGAAAAGAGGTTCAACTCAACATAAAACGCCTAGTAGAGATAGGCTGCTACAGGGGTATTAGACACAGGATGGGACTTCCGGTAAGGGGACAGAAAACCAAATCGAATGCGAGAACGAGAAAGGGTCGCAGGGGTACAGCGATAGCGAAGAAGAAAAAAGCCGGCAAATAAGGATTTTTCCAGATGAGCAGAAAATTCACAAAGAAGAAAACAAAGAAATTCGTTGAGCATGGAGTGGTCAACATACAGGCTACTTTTAACAACACTATAGTTACGATCAGCGATATGAATGGAAACGTCATAGCTTGGTCAAGCGGTGGCAACAGGGGGTTTAAGGGCACTAGGAAGGGGACGCCGTTTGCGGCCCAGGTGGCGGCGGATGACGCATCGAAAAAGGCAAAGGTCTACGGGCTGAAGTCAGCTAATGTTTACGTAAGTGGTCCCGGTCCCGGAAGGGAGCCGGCGATAAGAGCCGTTCAGGCTGCTGGGGTGAAAGTGACGATGATAAAAGATGTCACCCCGATTCCCCATAATGGCTGCAGACCACCTGGAAGAAGAAGGGTGTAGGTGTTATGGGAGAGGTTATATTCACGTTGTTTCCGAGGAGGAAGAAGGTAATTGGCTAGGTATAGAGGACCATCTTGTAAGCTTTGCAGGAGAGAGGGCGAGCAGCTCTTTCTTAAGGGCGCTAGGTGTTATACGTCAAAATGTGCCATACAGAAAAGGCCTAACCGCGGACCTGGAGTTCACGGGGCCGCAATTGGCCGTTCCAAGTTCTCCGACTACGGAATAAGATTGAGGGAAAAACAAAAGGTTAAGCGTATTTACGGGTTGACCGAAAAGCAGTTCAGCCGTTATTTTGCCGAGGCGGCGCGAAGAAGCGGAGTGACTGGTGCCATGCTCATACTCCTTCTTGAGAGAAGGCTTGACAATGTGGTCTACAGGCTCGGATTCGCGAGTTCTCGCAACGAGGCAAGACACTTGGTCTGGCTTGGACATGTTCTTGTGGACGGCAAAAGAGTCAATATCCCCTCTTTCAGCGTTGAGCAGGGAAACAAAATAGAGATCAAGGTAAAAACCAGAAGTAACCCGCATGTTAACCAGTCTCTTGAAAGTCTTGAGAGAAGGGGCTTTCCCCAGTGGCTTGAGCTTGACAGGGAAAATTACAGCGGCGTTGTCACCAAGCTTCCCGAGAGAGAGGACGTGACAGTTCCCATAGATGAACAGCTGATCGTTGAGTTCTACTCAAGAGTCTAGAGAAGCTCGGCACAGACGGAGGTGTGAAACTTGGAGAATTTTCAGAAAAACTGGAGGGACTTGCAATACCCCAAAGCGCTTGAAAAAGACGAGCAGGTATCAACTCCTTTCTACGGTAAATTTATCTGCGAACCTCTTGAACCGGGTTACGGTATTACTCTTGGTAACGCGATTAGAAGGGTTCTCCTATCCTCAATACAAGGACCTGCTATTACCGCTGTCCTAATAGACGGGGTACGGCACGAATTTTCTACCATACCGGGAGTTATGGAAGATGTTACTGAGATCATACTGAACCTTAAAAACGTAGATCTCAAGATGCATACTTATGAACCTCAGATAGTGACTCTTAATGCGCAGGGTTCCAGAGAAGTTAAAGCGTCCGACATAGAAACAACCCACATGGTCGAAGTTGTTAACGGCGAACAGCACATAGCGACCTTAGGGGATGATGCGAAGCTTGAGATGGAACTAACAGTGAAGATGGGAAGCGGTTACGAGCCGGTATCGAGAAGAGAGACGGAGAAGTCAATAGGCCTAATACATCTTGATGCGTTTTTCTCGCCCGTAAAAAAAGTTAACTACGCGGTTACCAACGCCAGGGTAGGGCAGAGGACTGATTATCAGAAACTGACCATTGAAATATGGACAAACGGTACGATTCTTCCCGAAGAGGCGCTTGCTTACAGTGCAAAAATTATTAAGCAGCAACTAAACGTCTTCATCGATTTTGATGAGGAACTCGTGGACAAGGTGGAGGAGGAAGAGTCCATTGGCATAAGTGGAACCGACGACAAGCTTTTTATCCCCATAGAGGATGTGGAACTTTCGGTGAGATCTATTAACTGTCTTAAAAAGGCGGAAATAAAATACATCGGAGAAGTGGTTCAGAAGACAGAACAACAGCTTCTTGATCTTGAGAATTTCGGAAAAACCTCCCTTGAAGAGGTCAACGCCAGACTCAAGGAAATGGGTCTGAGTCTTGGGATGGCTATAGACGCCGAGGTTTTTGAAAACGAAAAGGAGAGGCGGAGTTCTGAGAGTTCCGGGGAGTAATCAAGGTCCGGGTCCGTATACGGTAAAAAGATGCGACACAGAAAATCAGGAAGAAAACTTGGGGTCACTACAAAACACAGAAAGGCCATGTTCCGCAACATGGCTACAGACCTTTTGCGTAACGGCAGGATAAATACAACGGACACAAGGGCCAAAGAAATAAGAAGGGTTGTGGAGAAGCTCGTGACGCTGGGTAAAAACGGGAGTCTTCACGCGAGAAGAAAGGCTCTGGGATATATAAGGGACCGTGCGGTTGTGGAAAAACTTTTTTCCGAACTTGCCCAAAGATATATGGAGCGCCCCGGTGGCTACACGAGGATAGTGAAGCTTGGTTACAGAAGGGGAGACAATGCCCCTATTTCTCTTATTGAACTTGTGACCGAGGAGTACAAGGCCAAAAGAAAAAGACGGAAGGCAAAACCCAAGCTCAAGACCGAAAGTGCGCCGAAGAGGAGTTCGAAGAAGAAATCCGCGGAAGAACTTGGTCTTGTCGAGCAAGAGGAGACTGCCGAGAGCCAAGTGGACGAACAGGGTGAAGCCGAAGTGGTCGAGGCTAAGCCTTCAAAGAAGAGTTCGAAAAAAAAATCTACGAAAGAGACTGAATCGGTTGAGCAAGAGGAGACCGCCGAAAGCCGAGCCGACAAGCAGGGCGAAGCAGAAATGGCCGAACCTGAGTCCTCAGAGCCTAAAGAGCGAGCTGATTCTTCCGAAAAAACTGAGGACTAAATTACTCTATTTCCCCCCTGTGCGATCCGGGAGGGTTTTTTCCGCGTTTTCTATTATTTATAATAGACCTGATGAAAAGAGTCGGGTTTATACTTGATGCGAGATCAATCGAAGAACTCAAGGATCTTGCTGTTGCTGCTGAAAAAGCGAATTTTCACTCCGTCTGGGCCACAGAACTTTACAGGACCCCTTTTCAACAGCTCTCAGCCGTTGCTCCTATTACTTCTAAAATAAAACTTGGCACCGCCGTTGCTCTTGCGTTTGTGAGAAGCCCGATGGTTACCTCCATTACTTCCCTTGATCTTGACGAAATAAGTTCGGGGAGGTTGATACTTGGTCTTGGTACCGGGGCAAAGAGAACGAACGAGGATTTCCACGGTGTTTTCTATGGAGACAGGCCGGTTGCCAGGATAAGGGAATGTGTTGGGTTAATAAGGGAGATTCTGTCCGGGGCTCATACGGGCAATGATATTGTTTTTGAGGGACAATTTTACCGTGTAAACACAAGGGGTTACAAAAGGGCCTTTGAACCCGTAAGAAAAAATATACCTATATTTGTCGCTGGCATAGGAAGTAATATGGTTGGTGCTGCTGCCGAGATCGCAGACGGTTACATGGGACATGTAGTCTGTTCGCTTGAATACATAAAAAAGGTAGTTTCACCTTCGCTCGAAGAAAGACTTGAGAAACGTAAAAACAACGGGGACTTTACAAAGTGCTCGATTATTACCTGTGCCGTTTCGCATGACTGGGAAAGGGCGAGAGAAGCCGCTCGGGCAACCATAGCCTTTTACGCTACGGTAAAAGCCTACGATCCTCCTTTCAGGCTTCATGGTTTTACGGATAAGGTGAAAAGAATAAGGGATGCTTTTCGCAGAAAAGATGTCCGCGCGATGATAAAAGGTGTCAGTGATGAAATGATTGATGCGTTTGCCGTTGTTGGAGATGCGGAATATTGCAGGGAGAGGGTGGAGAAGTACAGGGAATATGTTGACCTTCCTGTGCTCAGCGCCCCTCATTATTTTCTTGATTTCAGGGAGGTAAGAGAGTACCAGGAGCGACTGATCGAGGCCTTTGCCTCGTGAGTTCCAGGTTTCTTGGCTAGGAGAATGAAAGTACTTGTTTCAGGATCGACCGGAACCGTGGGAACCCATCTTCTTAGTTCCATTCCCTCAGATTCCTATGAGATATGGCGCCTTGTAAGATCGCGCACGGAAGGAGAGAATTTGATCTTCTGGGACCCGGAGAGGGGCTATGTCGACGATCCGTCTTTACTTGAGGGCTTTGACGCTGTTGTTCATCTCTCGGGGGAGAATATAGTCTGCAGATGGACCGAAAAGAGAAAGAATTCGATACGGCGGAGCAGGGTTCATAGTACCCGCTACTTGGTGAGTCTTCTCTCTGGACTTCAGGATCCTCCCAAAACCTTTATCTGTGCTTCGGCAATCGGTTACTATGGGGACAGGGTGGAAGAAAGACTTACTGAGCGCTCCCCGGCCGGCTCTGGATTTCTTCCTGATGTTTGTCGCGAGTGGGAGAATGAAGCCAACAGGGCCTCGGACCTTGGAGTAAGAGTCATAAACCTGCGCACAGGCGTTGTACTAAGCCCAGAAGGAGGCATACTGAGTTCTCTTCTGCCTCTTTTTAAAATGGGTCTTGGGGGAATTATTGGAAGTGGCGGCCAGTACCTAAGCTGGATATCGATAGAAGACCTTTCGCAGGTAATTGTTTATCTGCTGGAGCATGGAGAAGTAAACGGGCCCGTTAACGCGGTATCCCCAAATCCTGTGACTAACAGGCAGTTTACCACCACGCTTGCGTCAGTTCTACGAAGACCTGCATGGTTTTCAATTCCCGCATTTGCCATAAGGCTTTTCTTCGGAGAGATGGGTCGTTCCACGATGCTTGCCGGCAGCATGGTTCTCCCTGAGAAACTTCTTTCGTCTGGTTACGAGTTCTTGTACGAAGATCTGGGTTGTGCGCTTGAGAATGTTATTTTGAGATAAAATGTCGAAGAAAAATAAATTCCATTCACGCCAGTATCTGAAATTGAAACTTGAGAGAAAAGATCTTGCCGAAGACCCGTTTGTTCAGTTTGATCTCTGGTATGGCGAGGTTCTCAAAACCGAAATCGATTTTCCAAACGCTTTTATTCTTTCTACAGTAGGAGAGGATGGCATTCCGTCCTCAAGAGTGGTGCTTCTCAAGGGCTATGACGAAAGGGGCTTCTCCTTTTATTCAAATTCTCTTAGTCGTAAGGGCCGAGATATAGCTGGGAACCCGGTTGCTTCGCTTTGCTTCTGGTGGCCTGAATTTGAAAGGCAGGTGAAAATAGACGGCGAAGTCTCACTTCTGCCAGAACGGGAAGCTGATGAGTACTTTACGTCTAGACCCCGCCAAAGCCGCATAGGAGCGTGTGTTTCGAGACAGAGCGAAGTTCTTGCAAGCAGGCAACTGCTTGAGGAGCAATACGACCATTTCCGGTCTGAATGGAAAGGGAAAAATATAGCACGGCCCGATTTTTGGAAAGGATACGTAGTGAGTCCGGCGCGCTTTGAGTTCTGGCAGGGAAGAAAGAACAGGCTCCACGATCGTTTCAGATATATTCCTTTACCAGATGGTGGCTGGAGTATAGATAGGCTTTACCCATAATCCGCGGAAAGAAAAATCTATACCCCTGATTACCTAGTTGCGCGATAAAGCGCTACTACTCCCATGGTAAGTTCTGAGTATTGGCAATCCCGAAACCCTGCGTTTTCAAGATGGTGTATAAAATTCTTTCTCTGAGGAAATGAGGCGGCGGATTCAGCGAGATACCTGTATTCTTTGCCCCTGCCGTAAATGCTTCCGACAAGAGGCATCAAGACTCTGAAGTAAAACATGTATATGGGTTTAAAAACGGGATTTTTTGGAATCGCAAACTCAAGTATGAGAAGTTTCCCTTCTTCCCTTAGGACCCTTCTTATCTCTCTCAGGGAAAGTTCGTAATCCACTGTGTTTCTTATACCGAAGGCTATGGTGACGGAGCTAAACTGTTTTTCTGCGAAAGGAAGATTTTCAGCCGTGGCCGACACAAGAGCTATTTTCTCCCTCAAATCAAGGTCTTTAATTTTCTTTCTTGCTATCCGGAGCATATTCATACTGGGATCAATTCCGACGGTTTTGGTTGCGGGGTGTTTTTTTGCGATTTCAATCGCAACTTCCGCCGTCCCGGTTGCTATGTCCAAATTGTACTCGGCGTCACGCAATTCTTCTGCTAGTTTTCTTCTCCAGAGCTTGTGAATTCCAAGGCTGAACAGAGTATTTAGCCAGTCATAGTGGCTTGCTACTTCATCGAAAATTTTCCTTGTTTCAGGCATCAGAGCGATTCCAGAATCCTTTCTATCTGGGAGGTTCTGTTGAGAACATAGAAATGAATTCCAGGTACTCCTTCGGCGATAAGTTCCCTTACCTGGTCTCTGCACTGTGCGATTCCTACTTCCACCGCCTTGGTGTTATCGTCTCCTGCATCTTCCAGTTTCTTTCTCAGGGGTTCGGGGATCTTCGTTCCGCAAAGAGACGATATTCTTATCACCTGCTTCGATGAGAGCACAGGCATAAGGCCCGGGATTACCGGAAGATCTATTCCTGCTGCCCTTACTCTGTCAACAAAATCAAAATAGTAACGGTTATCGAAAAAGAGTTGAGTAATTATGATATCGGCTCCAGCATCCACTTTTATTTTGAGATTGGATATGTCCTCCTCAAAACTTGGGGATTCGATATGTTTTTCAGGATAACCAGCGACTGCTATGGAAAACTGCTGCGGTTTTTCTTTTTCGTATTTTCTTATGTGTTCCACGAGTTGGTTTGCATGCTGGAAAGCTCCCTCGGACAGCAGCTTCTCGCCATTTTCCTTCGGAATGTCTCCCCTGAGCGCCACTATGTTACGTATTTTTTCCTGTTCAATTTGCTCAAGCATCAAATCTATTTCCTTTTCGGAAGATCCTATGCAGGTCAGGTGGCAGGCGCTTTCCATCCCGATAACGTTTTTTATGTATGAGGCAACTTCAACCGTTCTTTTACGTCCCTTCCCCATGGCACCGTGTGTTACCGTTATTATTGCGGGCGAGAGTTCGGCGAGTTTTCCAAGAGTTTCTTTGAGTTTTTCGAACTCAGGGTCGTCTTTCGGAGGAAAGACTTCAAAGGATATAAGAGGAGCATCTTTTTCCTTGTTATTGTATTCAGAAAAATTCACGGTTCTTCCTCGAGAGCCAGAGTTTGCAAGGTGATCTTTCTTTCAATTTCCAACGGGTTCCCGGAGTCCAAAAGTGCCGCAATCAGAATAGCCGGGCCAGACCCACGGACATAACCTACCTCGTGGAATTTCCGTGTCCTCTTACCTGTAAATCCAGCCTGCTCAATATACCTTGCGTTATATTACACATCAAGCTGATGCTGTAGCTGGGAAAGTTCAGATTATTTCTTTTGATTCCCAAACAATTCTCTAAAACATGCACTTCTGTAGTTGAATATGGAGTCCAGTTTCCTGCTTACCAGAAGCGAATTTGCCAGTCTTCCGATCGGGTCAAACGGTAGAGAGTAGTGAACGAGGTCTCGGACTTGCGTTTGATCCCCGACCTGTGCAAAAAAATGCTTGTGGTGCCAGAACTTGTAGGGCCCGAATCGCTGCTCGTCAACGAAATAGTGCGGTGGATCAACCTGGGTTATTTCTGTTGTCCAGGAGCTTTTGAAAAAAGGGATGGGTGTTACGGTGTAAGTAATTATCATGCCGGGATATATTTTTTCTTCCGCCCCGGATGTTATCTGCAGGTTGAGTTCCGAGGGAGTTATCTTGGGAAGGTTGTTCGGGTTGGAGAAAAAATCCCAGGCCGTTTCAAGAGAGACCTGCAAAAGCTCCGTTCTCTCAAGCGTGTATATCTTCATTTTTCTTCAGTCTGTTCCAGTGGCGGCTTGGGAAGCCCTACAAAGCTCCACAGTATTAAGAAGAAAAGTCCGAGTATCAGGGGCAAGGACGGGTGTGTCTCATAAAGTATACCGGCGGACATTCCCCCCACGCAGGCCCCCATAAAATTCGCCAGATTGAAAAAACCGGAGAGTACACCTCTGTTCTCCGAAGAGACTCTTTGCGTAACAAACGCGGGGAGTATGGACTGAAATATGGTGTGCCCGAAAAAGAACACTCCTCCCGCGACATAGAGGGTGGTGCTGTCGGATTCCCGAAGCAGATAGATTAAAAAGGCGGCCACTAAAAAGAAAAGCCCGAACTGAACTGCCTGTCTGAGCGTTTTTCTCGTCTCGGAAATCCTGATGTAGAGGTTAACCAGAAGCGCGCTCGGGGCGAGTATTACCAGATAAACGAACCACAGGTTTTCAGGTCCGGTACCGAGATTTTTCCAGTCAAGTGGATAGATGAACAGAATAAGGTTAAGGGTGAGGGAGGTTATGAAGGTTGAGGAAAGAATTTTTCCAATTTCCGGTTCCCTGAGTTTGAGAAGAATTTCTTTTCTGTCCCTTGTTTTCTTCTTCGGAAGTTCGGGAAACATGAAAAGAGCAACTAGAATCGCCGCTAAACCCAAGGCCGCGAGTATGAAGAAAAGGCTCTCGAAACCGAATTTCGTCGCGAGTACCGGGCCGATTACGAGTGAAGTTATAAATGCAACCCCAACTATTATTCCGGTCAGCATAAAAGACTGTGCCCTTACTTCGTTTCTTGTGGAGTCTCCGAGTGTGGCTAGGGCGACTGCACCTATTGCACCGCTTCCCTGAAGCGCCCTGGTTATTATGAGCTCCCAGATGTTGTCCGCGAAACCGCAGAGAACGCTTCCCAGGCAGAAAATTATAAGTCCCGATACTATTACTGGCTTTCTTCCGAATCTGTCGCTTGCCATGCCGAAAGGTATCTGAAGCAGGCTCTGGGTAAGTGCGTATATTCCGAACGCGACTCCCGCGGATGAGAGGGTTGCTCCCTCGTAATTTACGGCATATATGCTGAAAACTGGAATTATCAGGAATATTCCTAGAAGCCTAAGTGCAATTATTGTTCCTATTACTAGAACGGAGTGAAGTTCATACCTGTTCAGTTTCATGGTGTTTTTCCTGAAATTTCCCGTTACGGCTTAATTTGGGAAGACAGATAAAAAAACCGGACTTCCAGTCTTTTATCAAGTCTAAATTTTATGCGTGACATTGAAAAACCTAGTACCATACCATTGGTACTAGAACAATAAAAAAAACCGGGATCTAATTGAAGGAGGAACATCTCTTGTATGAGGCAGGCCTGAAACTTGGTTCAGGGACTGGTATAATTTCCATTCTAGCTGACCCGGGGAAATACGGAACCGGCGAACAGGTAGTTCGAATGAACTTCCTCCCTCAGCTTTTGGAGAAATTTCCAGGCGATGAGACCTACTTGGGCTGAAATCAGTCTTGATTCTTTTAAGTCAAACCTAGGTGAAGTAAGAAGAGTTGTGGGGGAGAATGTCCGTATCATGGCGATTGTCAAAGCCAACGCTTACGGACACGGTGCGGCAAGGGTAAGCGAAGTCGCGCTTGCTCATGGAGCCGACATGCTTGGAGTGGCTACAGTGCCTGAGGCAATGGAACTCAGGGAGACTGGAATAACAAGCGAGATATTTCTTCTGGGAGGGGTTGATCCTCGGGAAGCCGGTGTGGTTCTAGAGAACGCGCTTACTCCTGCCTGCTATTCCCTTGAAGTGCTAGAGGTTCTCTCTGGGGCTGCCGTTGAGCGCGGAAAAACAGTCGGTTATCACCTGAAAGTCGATACGGGCATGACCAGGCTTGGAGTGGGAGTAGGCGATATGGAATCTTTTTTCGCTTCGGCCGCCGAACTTCCCGGCGTGATGCTTGAAGGTGTTTTTACGCATCTTGCCTCCTCTGAGATTCCCCAGAGCGATTATACGGATTATCAGCTAGGGGTTTTTCGCGAAGGCCTTTTTTTTCTTGACGAACTGGGAGTTAAATACCGCTACTCCCATTCCGCGAACAGCGCATCTCTCCAGAGGTTTCCGGATTCCCATATGGACATTGTGAGACCCGGGATAATGCTTTACGGTTCGGGCAGCATGGGGGAAGTTGATCTCAGGCCGGTTATGAAACTCAAAACAAAAATAGTTCAACTCAGAAAAGCGTCTCCAGGCACTCCGGTTAGTTACGGAGGGAGTTTCGTTACGGGAAGGGAAACGCTGGTCGCTACCCTTCCGATCGGGTATGCGGATGGCTACCCAAGAGCGCTTTCAAACAGGGCGAAGGTTTCCATAGGCGGAAGACTTGCTCCGCTTATAGGGTCTGTCTGCATGGATTTCATCATGGTTGACGTAACGGACGTTCCTGGTGTCTGTGTGGGAGATGAGGTGGTGCTTTTCGGAGACGGGCTTGTGAGCGTTGAGGATGTTTCTTCCTGGGCCGAAACCATATCCTATGAAGTTTTATCGAGGATCTCGTCCAGGGTTCCGAGGCGTTACGTGTGATTTTCTTTGCTAGTTCATCTTAGTGGAATCCGCAAATGAGAGCTGTTATACAGAGGGTAACAGAGGCGTCAGTCAGTGTTGATGGGAAAGTAGTCGGCAGCATCGGCCCGGGAATGGTGGTTCTTCTCGGGGTTGAGAAAGATGATTCGGAAAAAGATGTTGCCTATGTAGCGGAGAAGATATCGGGTCTCAGGATATTTGACGACTCCTCGGGCAGAATGAATCTCAGTGTCGAGGATACCGGGAGAGAGATCCTAGCCATCTCCCAGTTTACCCTCTACGGTGACTGCAGGAAGGGCAGAAGGCCTTCTTACACTCGGGCCGCCGGCGAAGATTTGGCGAAGGGGCTTTACGAACTTTTCATCGCTAAGCTTACGGAGCGTGGAATCCCGGTGAAAAGCGGGGTTTTCGGGGCTCACATGGATGTTCATATAGCGAATTGCGGGCCGGTTACGCTTCTTGTTGACAGTTCCAGGGATTTCTGAGGTTTCATACTGGTTATTTCGCCGCGGCGGATTATTATTAGGGCAGATGAAGACTATATGCAGCCATCCTACCGCTCACAGGGATTATATATTTGAGGAGAAGTACGAAGCGGGCCTGGTCCTCAAGGGCTCCGAGGTTAAATCCCTTAGAAGCGGAAACGCCAGCGTGAAGGAGAGTTTCGCTCTCATAAGGGAAGGGGAAGCGAGGCTTGTTAACTGCTACATAGCTCCTTATGACGCCGCTAACACGCTTAACCATGATCCGACAAGAGAAAGGAAGCTTCTGCTTAACTCTCATGAGATAAGAAAGCTGATTGGAAAGACCAGCATTAGAGGGTACACTTTAGTTCCTCTCAGGATTTATTTTAAAAACGGCATCGCAAAACTCGAACTGGCCCTTGCCAAAGGCAAGAAGACGAGGGATAAAAGAGAGGATATCAAGCGTCGTGAGGCCCAAAGAGATATGCAGAAAGCCGTAAGACGATCTTTGAAACGTTCATAGCTTAAACACGGGGGCGATCGGCTTCGACGGGAAATAGGGAAGCTTGTGTTGCATGCCGAGCTTGATTAACTCGTAAAACTGATCAAGCACGATAAGTGCCGAACCAATTAACGCACTCGCAGCCTAAAAAAAACTGCGACGTCTCAGAACGTCATGCCCGCTGGGCTTTCTGAGGCGTAATTCAAGCGGGATGGCTGGTATGTGATTCCCGGGGCGTTTGCCAGCGAGATTTTACTCGGGACTGTGGTAAAAAAACCTGCCTGCCGGTGATTTTGCCGTCTGATTCAAAAGACAGGATAAGCATGTAGAAGCCTAGTGAAACTTTTTCCGGACCCGGGTTCGATTCCCGGCGCCTCCACCAAAAGAGAATTAAAACATCACCTCTCAGAATATAAATCCTCAAAACGAAAAATCATAACCCCCTATAGGGGGCTATTTTTGTCCAGCCGAGTGTTAAAGCCGGGGATATAATGAAGCGCAGAACCATAGTAATTGCTACTAAGAACAAGGGGAAGCTGAGAGAATTCAGATCAATTCTCGCTGACGCCTATGATGAGATCCTTTCCCTTGAGGATTTTGACGATATTCCCGATATAGAGGAAACGGGTCTTTCTTTCAGGGAGAACGCATATATCAAGGCGAAAACAACCTCTGATTTTCTTAGGATGGATTCTATTGGGGATGACTCGGGGTTGGTTGTGGATGCTCTGGGCGGGGCTCCAGGGATTTATTCAGCAAGGTATGCCGGGGAAGGGGCTTCGGATAATGATAATAACGAAAAACTACTCTCTGAGCTCAAAGGAAAGAAAAACAGAGATGCCAGATTTGTCTGCTGTATCTCTCTAGTGCTTGTGAACGGAACACAGGAATTTTTTGAGGGCGAGTGCTGTGGACAGATTATCCAGGAGAAAAGAGGCGAAAGCGGTTTTGGCTATGACCCGGTTTTTTATGTTCCCAAATACGGAAAGACCATGGCTGAACTCGGCCCCGACATAAAAAACAGGATAAGTCACAGAGCTATTGCTTCAGAAAAGCTTCTGTCATATTTTTCGAATTTTAACTAGATGTTTTAACAAGCTTTTTTTTTCGTACCTGTTTTTACTTTCTGAAGACCTAATCGGTCTATTTGATATAAGAATTCTTCCGATTTTGTCTTGCCAGGTTATGTGAAATTTTTGTTTTTAATTGTAAGCTGCTTTCCAATTGAATATATTTAAATTCCGACCTTTGTTTATTGCGGCTGCTTTAACTTGATAAAGGGGTTTTCTGCTTGAAAAGCGCGAAGTTTATTTTTGTTACCGGCGGAGTTATGTCTTCTCTGGGAAAGGGTATCTCTGCTTCCTCAATAGGTCTCCTTCTTGAATGCTGTGGTCTTCGAGTCACTCTTCAAAAACTTGATCCCTATATAAACGTTGATCCGGGCACAATGAACCCTTTTGAGCATGGGGAGGTTTTTGTTACCGATGACGGGGCGGAAACGGATCTCGATCTTGGTCATTACGAGAGGTTTACCAAAGCTTATCTCGGCAAGAAAAACAATCTTACAAGCGGCAAAGTCTACGATTCCGTTATCTCCAAGGAAAGAGAAGGTAAATTTCTCGGCAAAACGGTCCAGGTAATTCCTCACATAACGGATGAGATAAAGTCGCGTGTGCTTGCCCTTGAGAACGGCAACGATGTCATCATAGTCGAGATTGGTGGTACCGTCGGAGATATTGAGAGCCTCCCTTTTCTTGAGGCTGTAAGGCAGTTGAGGTCGGATCTCGGCAAACAGAACACTCTTTTCATACATCTTACGTATGTTCCCTATGTTGCCGCAGCCGGAGAACTAAAAACAAAGCCTACGCAGCACAGCGTAAAGGAACTTCTCCAGATAGGAATTCAGCCTGACATACTCCTGTGCCGCACCGAGGACAAGTTCCTGCCAGAAGAGGTTAAAAGAAAAATAGCCCTTTTCTGCAACATCGAGCAAAAGGCGGTGATTACGGCCAAGGACGTTGAGCACATATATGAAGTTCCGCTTATGTACAAAAGAGAAGGCTTGGCAGAGATAATTGTTGAATATCTTGGCATGTGGACCAAGAAACCCGACATGGGAGAGTGGGAAGAACTGGTTCGAAGAGTAAAGAATATGAAAAAAATCGTGCGTATTGCCGTTGTCGGAAAATACGTTTCACACGGAGATGCTTACAAGAGCCTCCACGAGGCCCTTTACCACGGTGGTTTAGCGCATGATTCGAGTGTTGAAATAAAATACGTGAATTCAGAAGAAATGGATGGTACATCTCCACACGATTATTTCTCCGATGTTCACGGCATACTTGTTCCCGGAGGATTCGGGGAGAGAGGAATTGACGGTAAAGTTGACGCCACTAAATACGCAAGGGAGAATCAGATTCCCTTTTTCGGAATCTGTTACGGTATGCAGCTTGCCGTTATTGAGTTTTCAAGGAATGTTTGTGGCATAGATGACGCGGATACGACCGAGAACAACGGCGATACGCAGAACCCGGTTATAGATATAATGGAATCGCAAAAGAACATAAGTGAGAAGGGTGGAACAATGAGACTCGGGGCCTATCCCTGCGTCATAAAGCCCGAGACTTTGGCTAACAGCATCTACGGGATTTCTGAGATCTCCGAAAGACACAGACATCGGTTTGAAGTGAACAACAGCTACAGGGAAATTCTTGAGTCAAATGGAATGATCCTTTGCGGCCTCTCGCCGGATGGAAGTCTGGTTGAAATCATGGAACTTAAAGACCATCCTTGGTTTGTCGGCTGTCAGTTCCACCCCGAATTCAAATCAAAGCCCCTAAGTGCCCACCCGCTTTTCAGAGATTTCATAAGAGGGGCGCTTCAATACAAGGATTCTCTTAGCTGATCGAATTATTCCATTCGATGAATCTTCCCAGTATAAACGAACTTATTGCCTACAGAAAGAGAAGGGAACCTGCCCTAGGGGTAGTCCTCTCTGCCCATTCCGACAAACTCTCTGTTCTCTCAGAAGATGGGAAGCGCTACTCGGTTGAACCGAAAAAAGTCGTATTGTTAACCGGAATAACCATTCCCGAGATCCTGAATGACTCGGAGAGAAAACTCGAAATGAGAAAGTGGAGAAGAGAGCTTGAGGAGAAAAAAAACTCCACTGATGTGGAAACGCTGTGGGAGTGTATTGTGGAAGAGCAGGAGACCGTAAGCTTTGAGGAGATACTGGAACTGTATTCGGGAGCGGAGCAGGTTTCTTTGGAGCAGAGGTTCTTGCTTTTCTGGGCCGTAGATAAAAATACGGTTTATCTTGCAAGAGGCGAAAGCGGCTATCTTGTGCGCTCGCGGGAGGATGTTTCCAAGACACTTCGTACCCTTGAACTCAGAAAAGAAAGGGAGCAAAAAACGCAGGCCGCCGTAAGCTGGGTGCGTTCTGTTATAAGTGGCGAAGCTCCTCCGGTGGTTGATGAGAGCTATGGTGAGTTCCTTGAGCTGATCGAGCGGTACGTCATGGATCTTGACGGTTACGAGCGGGCTAAGGAAGCCAAGGGTTTTCTTTATGAAGCGGGCCTTAAGGAAGTAGAAGCGGCGGTTGAATTTCTTATAAAAACGGATTTTTGGAAGAAAGATGATGACCCGGAATCAAAAAAAGTCGCTTTTCATTTCAGACATTCCCAAAGAGCGGTTGAAGAGATGGAAGCTATTTTGAAAGTTCCGGAAAGCTTTGCAAATCTTGCCGACAGAACGGACCTTGAGGTTTTCTCAGTTGACAGCGAGACAACTCAGGACATTGATGATGCCATTTCCTTTGAAACGGACGGGGGCCGGATTACTCTGGGGGTCCACATCTCGAATGTTGCTCATGTAATAAATAGAGGAAGTTTCCTCGATCAGGGGGGGGTCGAACGCGCTGAGACGGTTTATTTTCCCGAGAGACGCGTGGATATGTTTCCCCGGGAGCTTGTGAGCGGAAAACTCAGCTTGACTGCCGGTGACCTCAGACCTGCGCTCTCCCTTTTCGCCACTTTTAACAAAGAAGACTTTGCCTTGATCGATTATCGATTTGAAACGACGGTCATAAAGGTTTCGAAAAATCTTAGCTATGCCGAGGCGACTGAAATGTTTCACAACACACAATGGGGAGAATTCCTCGTGTCCCTCACCGAGTCACTCAGAGCAGAGAGAGTTAACAAGGGAGCCTTTATAGTTCAGCTTCCGGAACTCAAGATCAGGGTCGGAGACCAGGATGGAATTTCACTCAGCAAGGATTACATGAATTCTCCAGCCCACAATGTCGTTTCCGAATGCATGATACTTATGAACCGGCTTTCGGGAGATTTTTTCGATAAAAACGGAATTCCGGCGCTCTTTCGTTCCCAGACTCAGGAGATTGGGTCTGAAGCCAGAGAACTTTATCCCGCGGATGTCCTTTTCCCTGTAAAGGTAGCAAAGCACTTAAAGCCCTCTTTTATTGCCTTTGCTCCCGAAATCCACAAGTCTCTGGGAGTTGACTGTTATGTTCAGATGACTTCTCCGATAAGAAGGTACACAGACCTTCTTATGCAACGCCAGCTTATATCTTGGCTCGAGGAACAGAAGATCTGCTACTCGGAAAGCGAGCTTGAGGATATAAACACGCGGGTTAGCCTCGCCACCAGGGAAATAAAAAACGCGCAGAGGGGCAGACAAAGGTACTGGCTTATACGCTACCTCCTGGAAAAGGATATAAAAGGGGCTACGGGCTACGTAAGCTCCAGGGGATATAATGGGTTTAACGTTTATATCCCGGAGTTTCTGATCGAACTCACTCTTTCTAACTCAGGCGGCAGGGTTTTCGACATAGGAAGCGAGCTTTCTCTCTCTATCTGGGGGACCGACCCTCTTAGAAGGAGGATACGCGTGAGTCCGGATTAGCTTTCGGTGTTCGGGGCCTCACGCTCAAACAAGTGCATGTTGTCGGAGTAGGAGAGGCTGCTCTCTTCAATGCTTTTCTTTAAGAATTTCGAGAATTTCTTCAAGCTTTGTGACCTTGACCCTCGGCCTTCCCCGTTTTTCGCCTTCTTTCTTCTCAAACCAGTCAACCCGCAGCCATTCATTGTAGGAAATATGTTTTTCATCAAACAGCTTTTGTATGCTCTCATCCGAAGTGAGTTCGGGACACAGTGTGTTCTCCTTCTCGATGTCCTCGATCATGCAGCTTACGGTTTCGCCGGAGTCGGCCTTGTTCGTGCCGATAACTCCGGTCGGTCCGCGTTTTATCCATCCTGTGGTGTAGAGTCCCGGAATGGGTTTGCCACCCGTTTTGTCAAGCACTCTTCCTTTTTCGTTGGGGATTACCCCCGAACTGTC
This sequence comes from Candidatus Dadabacteria bacterium, assembly GCA_022827275.1. GTDB lineage: Bacteria > Desulfobacterota_D > UBA1144 > Nemesobacterales > Nemesobacteraceae > Nemesobacter. The sequence goes on from JAJDTG010000003.1 coordinate 29,057, forward strand.
ATCAAACGGCACGTCCCGAAGAGGTATTCCCCGGTACCCGACGGAGCGAAAAACCAGATCGGCGGGAATCTCTTCGGTCTCGTTCGTGGGTTTGGGCCGAAGGGAGCCGTCATCGGATTTGTAAAGCCTGTTTCTCACGACTTTAACGCTTTTTACCCTGTTGTCTTCTCCGGCAATTATTTCTATTGGAGAGACCAGGAATCTTATGACTATTTTCTTTGATTTGGAGGGAACCCTTTCGGAAGCTTTTCTTATAAGCTCTATTTTCGTCTGGGCTGTCCTGTTCGGTTTACGCTCAAGTTCCTCGAGCGTAAGAGAATCGGGCTCCGCTTCGTCCGCCAGAGTAAGAAGATCCGCGTCCTCAAGGTTCTCAAGTTCCCGAAGTTCCGGGTTGGTGAAGGCCGCCTGCGCGGGACCCCTTCTTCCAAGCATGTGTATTTCCCTTATTCCGCTTTTGGCCAGCTGTTCAAGCGCGTAGTCCGCGATATCCGTTCTGTCCATTTCGCTTCTTGTGAGGGAGAGAATTCTCGCAACATCCACCGCGACGTTCCCGACCCCGACTATGACGACCCTTTTCCCCGAAAAGTCAAAACCAAGGCCCATGTGATCCGGGTGGGCGTTGTACCAACCTACAAACTCCGTTGCCGTGTGGCTTCCGATCAGTTCCTCTCCCGGTATTCCCATTTTTCTGTCGGTCTGGGCCCCTGTTGCGAAGACTATCTGGTGGTAACGGTTGCGCAAGTCCTCAAGCGTTACGTGTTTTCCGAACTCTACAAGTCCAAAAAACCTGAATTGAGGGTTGGATGCGATTTTATCATAAATTCTGGCTACGCTCTTTATTTTCTGATGGTCCGGGGCTACCCCGCTTCTCACGAGACCGTGGGGGGTCGCAAGTTTCTCGAACATGTCTATGGACACGCGATCGCCGAGTTTTTTCTGTAGGTGCTCGGCTCCATAGAAAGCCGCGGGTCCCGAACCTACGATAGCGATTTTTATTTTCTCAAGGCTCATGCGGTGGGAAGTATATACACAATATTCTATAAATCTATTTACACGAGGGCTTTTTTCTTTCAGTTTTTGGAGGATATCTTTTCATTTCCCTTTTTTCCGATGATGGGACCTGATGGTGGTATAATACTAGTTTGTTGGTGTGTGGTGGAGAGACCTTATGATTGTTAAAGAGCGTACGGAACCGGAGCATTTTCATCTCAAGGTGGTTCACGAGATAAGCGACTTGATCAACAAGTCCGTGGGTCTCAATACCGTTTTGGGCAGGGTGGTCAGAAAGATTTCCTCCTCCCTTCACTATGATGTCGTTTCCATATACGTCTGGGATGATTCAAGGGAAGTTCTCAGGCTTGCGGCTAACAGGGGTCTTCAGGTTAAGCCGAAAAGCGATATATTCTTGCGTTCGGATGAAGGTCTTACCGGGGTGGTCCATAAAACAAAGGTTCCTCTGATTGCGATGCCGGCTTCAAAGCATCCGAATTACAAGTACTTCCCCGAAATAGGCGAGGAGGAATACGAAAGCTACATAGGTGTTCCCATAATGCTTCACGATGTGTGTGTCGGGGTACTTGTGGGTCAGAACAAGACTCCGATGCAGATAACACCGGCCGAACAGACTCTCTTTCAGATCATAGCGTTGCGACTTGCGGGGGTTCTTGAGGTTGCAAACACCTTGGACCGTCTGAAACCCCCGTCCATGGTAAAACACGAGACGAGAAGCTATCAGGGAAAAGGAGTTTCTGAAGGAGTGGCTGTTGGCAAGGCGGTTACGTTTCGTGGCCTTTTCCGCCGGATGTCTACTATGGAGATGACGGCCCGCACTCCAAGAATCGAGAAGAGGAGGGTTAGAAATTCTATAAAGAATATATCGCAAGACCTTAAGAACACTATAAAAAAGATGGATTCTGAAGGCAAGCTCTCGAAAAATGAGGTGGACATCTTTCGCTCACATCTGATGATAGTGGATAGCCGCGATATGGAGAAAGGAACTGGCGAGCTCATAGATGAAAAGAGGGTCTCGGCCGAGGCTGCGGTGGTTGAATATCTCGAGTCCCAGGCATCACGTTTTGAATCCCTTCCGGATTCTTATATGAGGGAGAGGGCCTATGATTTCAGAGATATAGGTGAGAGGATGCTCCGGGATCTTACCCGTTCAAAGGATGAGAATATTTCCGCTTCCGCCGATGGAGAACCCTTGATACTTGTGGCAAGAGAGATAGGCGTTTCTTTCGTCACTGCTGTTGAGGGGGAAGTGGGGGGAATAGTGCTTGAGAAAGGCGGAGAGACTTCGCACGCAGTCATAATAGCGAAATCGCTTGGGATTCCGGTGGTTGTCGGCATAGATAACATAGCGAATCTGATACATCCCGGGGAAGAAATGATAGTTGACGGAAGAAGCGGTTTTATTTTCACAAATCCTGACCAGGTGCTCAAGGATGAGTATCTGTCCATGCACCAGAAAGCCGTTGAGCTCCGCAACTTCATAGAAACTGAAGCCGAAAAAAGCACCGGTGGCGGTCTTGACGTCGAAATAACGGCGAATGTTGGAATTCCGGCCGATGTTGAGATGGCCAAGCGTTACGGGATCAAGAGTGCGGGACTTTTCAGGACGGAGTTTGCCTTCGCGCGGTTTAAGAAGTGGCCGAGCGTGAGATCCCAGCTGAAGATCTACAAGGAGATCTCAGCTAATTTTGAGGATGGAGTGACCATTAGGACTCTGGACGTGGGTTCTGACAAGATACTTTCCTACCTCAACATGCCCGAAGAAGAGAATCCCCTTCTTGGCCTTCGCTCAATCCGTTTCTCAATGGAATATCTTGATCTTTTCAGGGATCAGGTGAAATCTATCTTGCTGGCGGCAAAAAAAGGGGGGAATTTCAAGATTCTTCTGCCTATGGTATCAAATGTCTGGGAGGTTGAGACCGCGGTGCAGATAATTGAGGAACTGTCTACTGAAGTCAGTCTCCACCGGCTTGACATACCGAAACTCGGAATAATGATGGAGGTTCCGGCGCTTGCGTATCAGTTCGGTGATTACGCGGACTTAATAGATTTTGTTTCCATTGGAACAAACGACCTTATACAGTACCTGCTTGCGGTGGATAGAAATTCAAACGCGGTCGGGCATCTTTACTCGGCCTTTCATCCCTCCGTGGTGAGAATGCTGGATTTTACGAGAGAACAGATCCTCTCAAGCGGAAAGGACCTCTCCATCTGCGGAGAAATAGCGGGAGTTCCTTCCGGTACACTCATGATATTGGCTCTTGGCTACCGTCATCTGAGCGTTTCCCCGCTTCGGTTTCCTTATGTCAAATTTCTTTCGGATCGGCTTTCTGAGCAGATGCTTGAGGAGATCAGGTCCGATGTATTGCTACTCTCAAAGGAGTCTGACATAGAGAGGTATTTAAAGGATGTCCTTAACTCCATAAACCCGATGTTGCTCGAAGTAGAGTAGCCATGATCAAAAGATCTACCCTTATCCCGCTGGTGCTCTTTATCCTTACGGTGGCCACAACCTTCCTTTCCGGCTACATGATAAGCGGAACCTATACGGGAGGTGTTCTTTTCTCAGTTTCTCTGGTTGCTATTCTTGGAGCCCATGAAATGGGTCATTATTTTTACGGCAAAAAATACGGTGTCTCCATAACTCTTCCCTGGTTTATTCCCGCTCCTCCCTTTCTCTCCCCGATAGGGACATTCGGGGCGTTTATAAGGATAAAGTCCCGGATACGCGGCCGAAGGGAGCTTTTCGATATAGGGGTCGCTGGTCCCATAGCCGGAGTGATAGTAGCCCTTCCGGTTCTGTTTATAGGTCTGCTTTTCTCAGATGTGATCGCTCTGGATTCCGAGAAAATCTCTGAGATGCAGACGGCCATGTCCCTCGGTAATTCTCTCGTATTTGCCCTTTTCTCAAAAATAGCCATCGGGGAAGTTGCTCAGGGACACGAGATCTTGCTTCACCCAGTTGCGTTTGCGGGATGGATCGGTCTTTTTGTAACCGTATTAAATCTCATGCCTGCGGGACAGCTTGACGGAGGACATGTTGTATACTGTGTCTTCCCGGCGGAGTGGCATAAAACTATATCGGCAGCTACGGTTATTTTTCTTGTAATAATGGGGGTGGGAACGGCGCCGCTGGTAGGCTTTGCGGATTATCTGGGATTGTGGGTGATTGGCGTTCTTCCCGAGTGGCTTATGTTTGAGGGCTGGGTCGGCTGGCTTTTCTGGGCAATACTGCTTTTGGTGCTCGGTACATCCCATCCGCCGACCATATCAAGTGATGCCGAGATTGGCGCCGCAAGAAAAGTGCTTGCTTTTCTCTCACTGCTTATTTTTATTTCCTGTTTTACCCCTGTTCCCATCAGTATCGTGGAATTCGGTTAGGTCGTTTTGCGTTTAGTTAAAAAATCTGTTACAATCACCCTGATCGGTTGGATTGACTCCGAAGGGTGTTGGAGTGAAAAAGAGGGTGGTTCACATACGGGAATCCGATTCGACCGGTAACTTGATTTAAACAACTTCACTACTGCGAGGAGATTTACAAATGTCGAAGAACACTTTGTCTGTAACGGATAACAGGACAGGTAAAACATACGAACTTGCCATAGACAACGACACCATAAAAGCCACTGACCTTCGTCAGATAAGGGTTAAGGACGAAGATTTTGGCATGATGAGCTATGACCCCGCTTTCGGGAATACGGCTTCGTGCAAAAGCAAGGTTACTTTCATTGATGGAGAAAAGGGAATTCTGAGGTACAGGGGATACCCGATAGAAGATCTGGCGAAAAAAAGTAACTTCCTCGAAGTCGCTTACCTGCTTATTCACGGTGAGTTGCCTAACAAGTCGGAATACGATAGTTGGGTTCACGACATAACGCATCACACTTACGTGCATGAGAATATAAGGAAGCTCATGGATGGATTCCGCTACGACGCGCACCCGATGGGCATGCTTCTTGCGACCGTCGGAGCCCTTTCGACCTTCTATCCGGGCGCAAAGGACATATTCGATACCGATGTGCAGAAACTTGAGATAAGAAGGCTTATAGCGAAGGCGCCGACCATAGCCGGATTTTCCTACAGGCATATAATGGGCCTTCCATATGTATATCCCGATAACGAGCTCAGCTACGCCGGAAATTTCCTTTCAATGATGTTCAAGATGACCGAGGCCAAGTATGAACCGAATCCGGCGATAGAAAAGGCTATAGATGTTCTTTTCATCCTCCATGCCGACCACGAGCAGAACTGCAGCGCAAGCGCGATGAGAAATGTCGCAAGTTCCCATCCGGATCCTTACTCCGCGGCCGCCGCGGCGATTGCCGCCCTGTACGGTCCTCTTCACGGCGGAGCGAACGAGGCGGTGCTTGAAATGCTCGCCGACATAGGTTCGATTGACAAAATTCCGCAGTACATAGAAAGAGCCAAAAAAGGGGAATTCAGGCTCATGGGCTTCGGACACAGAGTGTACAAGGCTTACGACCCGAGAGCGGCGATAATAAAGGATATAGCCCACGACGTGTTTGAAGTCACCGGGAAAAATCCTCTGCTCGACATAGCTCTTGAGCTTGAGAGAATAGCCCTTGAAGACGACTATTTCGTAAGAAGAAGGCTTTATCCGAACGTTGATTTCTACTCTGGACTCATATACCAGAGCATAGGTCTTCCCACGAGCATGTTTACCGTTCTTTTCGGGATAGCGAGAATGGCCGGGTGGCTTGCCCAGTGGCTTGAGATGCTGAACGATCCCGAAACCAGAATCGCGAGGCCGAGACAGGTTTACTTGGGGGAAGATAATAGAAAATACGTGGCGATGAGCAGAAGGCGCAAGAAGTAATTCTGCCGACGCGAAATCATGGTTGAGGAAGAAAGGGGAGGGGATGAAAGGTAGCTAGGCTTAGCTTGCCGAGAAGTGCTTTCCTATTATCGTGTTGTAATAGTAGTCGATTGTGTGCTCGGCATTGGTAATGAGGATTGAGACGGCCTCGTCGCGGCCTTTGTCCGAGAGAAAGAAGGCTTTCCCGCCGTCTTCCCGTGCCGCCCTTTCCTCAAGCATATCCAAGAAGGAATCTTTGAAGGTTTTTCTGTCGTCCCGAAGCGCTGTCTCAAGCAGGGCTTCGTCCTGAAGATCGTATTTTTTCTTTTTTATCTCCTCGCGGAGCGCTATTGAGAATTTCTCGAGATCGAGTTCCGGAAAATTTTCTCTGGCAATCTCTTCAAATACGCGGAGCAGTTCTTCCATTATTGCTGCTGGGCACCCTGGTGCTGATTTGAAGGGCTGAATCTTTTTATGTCCCTAAGCAGACATGAGACCAGATCTACCGTGTGACTGATATCGCTTTTATAGGCAATGGAGCTCGGGCTGTGAAGATACCTCGTCGGAACCGATATGACGGCCGCCCTGGTTCCCTTTCCGGTGACCTGCATGGCGGTTGCGTTTGTACTGCCCGCTTTTTTTACCGTTATCTGATAAGGGATTTCGTTCTTCTCTGCAAGTTCCTTTATAAAAAAGCTAAACGGCCTGTGCGCTACCAAAAACCTGTCGGAAAGTCTGATCTCAGGCCCTTTACCGATATTGGCAAAGGACTTGCTTTCCGACACTCCCGGTATGTCCATCGCCACAGTGCCTTCAAGTGCGACGGCGAAGTCCGGTTCGTAAACCGGTGTTATAACTCTCGCTCCGCGAAGCCCGACTTCTTCCTGCACGGTAAAGGTAACTATGAGATTGCAGCCTAGATCCGGAGTTTTCTTGAGAGCCTCGATTATTACGAAAAGGCCCATCCTGTCGTCAAGAGCCTTGGAGATTACGGAATCCTCGGTTTCATCGAGGGAAGTATCAAATGAAACCATATCTCCTATTTCTACAAGATCGGCGACTTTTTCAGGGCTGAGGCCCAGATCAACCGCGCAGTCCTCGATCTCGGGAACTTCCTTGGCGCCTCCGCTGCTCCTGGTTACGTGGGGAGGAACCGCTGCCACTACCCCTTTTAAGGATTCTTTTCCCCATACCACAAGGCGCTGCCCGTAAAAAACCCTGGCGTCCATTCCCCCAAGCGGGGTTACCCTCAAAAAACCCCTGCTGTCGATATGGTGTACCATGAATCCCACTTCATCCATGTGAGCGTCGAGAACAAAAGTGGGACCGTCTCCCGGGATACGGGCAATTATGTTTCCGAGAACATCTTCGGTGATGTCTTCTGAGAATTTTTTTATTTCCTCAAGCAGAATTGCCTTAACCAAACCCTCATCCCCGGGCATTCCCGGAGTGTCGCAGAGCTTCTTTAAGAGTGTTATATCCATGACGGGCTGATTATAACCAAACAGGCCTCTTTTCCAAAACTGCGCAAGGAAGCGCGAGCTTTCCGGATTGATTTATAAGTCTCAAAGCTTAATCTTTATAACAAAGTGCGAACTGAAGACAGGAGACGGACTTGAACCCAGACGATCCCGGTCTTTTCAGACCTAAAAAAGAATCTCTTCCTCTTCCCGAGAGAATGAGACCTGAGAGCATACAAGAAATGGTAGGCCAGGAGCATCTGATAGGGCCTGACGGGCTTGTTACGAAAACGCTCGAAGCCGGAGGAGTGCATTCCATGATATTCTGGGGTCCTCCTGGAACGGGTAAAACGACTCTTTCAAGGCTGATCGCAGGCCGGGCGGGCGCAAGATTCGTGCAGATCAATGCGATTTCCTCAGGAGTCAGAGAACTTAGGGATATTGTCGCAGACGCGAGGGACGCTCTTTATTCAGGGCGTAAGACCGTGCTCTTCATTGACGAGATACACAGATTCAACAAGGCGCAGCAGGCAGCGCTTCTGAAGAGTGTTGAAGAAGGGGCCTTGGTGCTTATAGGGGCTACCACCGAGAATCCTTCGTTTGAAGTCATAAGTCCTCTTCTTTCCCGCTGTCAGGTTTATGTTCTTGATCCGCTTTCGGCACAGGATCTTGAACTCATACTCGAAAAAGCCTTCTCCGAGGACAAGGTTCTTACGGGCGCCGGCATTTCAGCTGACGCTCGAGACGAACTTATCGCCCTTTGCGGCGGAGACGCCAGGGTCATGCTGAACGCTCTTGAAATCGCTTCTTCGCTTCTTCGTTCGAAAAAACTTCCAGAGATTGACATTGATCTTGTGAAGGAGATTTTCCAGAAAACAGGCCTTCTTTATGACAGGGCGGGGGAGGAACATTACAATACGATTTCCGCTTTTATAAAAAGCGTTAGGGGAAGCGATCCCGACGCGGCGGTTTACTACTTGGCGAGAATGCTTGAGGCTGGAGAGGATCCGAAGTTTATCGCAAGGCGTCTTGTGATACTTGCTTCAGAGGATATTGGAAACGCCGAACCTTACGCGCTTACCCTCGCGACCGACTGCTTCACGGCGGTTAATTACGTGGGGATGCCGGAGAGCAGGATCATCCTCTCGCAGGTTACAACCTATCTTGCCAGCTGTCCCAAGAGCAACGCTGCATACAGGGCGATAAAGAAGGCCGAGAACGATGTGAGAAAAAATCCAGGCCTCCAGGTACCACTTCACCTGAGAAACGCGCCGACGAAACTCATGAAGGATCTTGGCTATAAGAAGGGCTACAAGTACGCCCATGACTACGAGGATCATTTTGTCGAAGACGATTTTCTTCCCGAGGAGATAAAAGACAGCGTTTACTATGAACCCACCGACAAGGGGAGGGAGGCGAATCTCAAGAAGTATCTGGAAGCGAGGTGGAAGAAGAGGAAAAAGTGATCGGAAGAATCAGCCTTTTCTCTGTATGAGTTCGATTTTGTACGAATCGGGATCCTCGACGAAAGCTATCACGGTGGTTCCGTGTTTCATGGGTCCCGGGGCCCTGGTTACCCGCCCACCGGCCTGTTCTATTTTCTCGCATGTTGCATATATGTCCTCTACTCCAAACGCCATGTGTCCGTAGCCCTCTCCAAGGTCGTATTGCGAGGTGTCCCAGTTATGTGTGAGTTCCAGGAAGGGTTCCGTGTTGCCTCCGTAACCCAGAAAAGCTAGCGTGAAGCGGCCTTCGGGATAATCGGTTTTCCTGTGAAACTTAAGACCGATGATGTTGGTATAAAACGTGATTGATTTCTCAAGGTCACCGACCCTTATCATCGTGTGAAGATATTTCATGAGTTTTTCCGCCTAGTTTGTCCGATTTTGCTTATCAATTATTATACTCTGTGATCTCTTGGGCGGTAAAGGGACCGCAGAGGTGTTGAGATGACCGAAAAGAAACTAGAAAAACCGAAAACCAGAAAACCTGTTTCCACGAGATCCGGGAAGGTTATACCTTCGAAAAAAGACGTCGAGACGAAGAAAAGATTCAGGAAGGCGGACTGGGAAAAGGAAATCAAAAAATAGACTTATGGGAACCTCCAAAAACGCAAAGGCGGGGATAACTGGGGCGACGGGTTTTATCGGCAGCAAGCTTGCTGAAAGACTTACAGACGAGGGTTTCTCGATAAAATGCCTGGTGAGAAAAACGAGCCATACCGAGAAGCTGCGCTCTCTGGGTGCAGAGCTTGTCCACGGGGACCTTTGCGACTCCAGTTCGCTTCAGACTTTTCCGGAAGGGTGCGATTACGTTTTTCATCTTGCTTCCAAGGTCTCTGACTGGGGCCCGAGAGATGACTTTTTCAGGCAGAACGTGGAGGCGACGAAGATCCTTCTTGACTCTTCACGCGAGGCGGGGGTGAAGAGGTTCGTCTACATGAGTTCCTCTACCGTGATCTGGAACGCTTCTTTTCTGGGAACAGTCAACCTCGAGGAAATAGATGAGAGTTATCCCTATCCGAAAACCCACCATAATTTTTATAATGAAACCAAGGCCTTATCCGAAAAACTTGTGAGAGAATATAACGGACGGGGAGGGCTTGAAACGGTCATACTAAGACCGTCAAACGTCTGGGGATCTGGAGACACGGTCATACTTCCGAGAATAGCTGATGCCTGCCTCAAAGGGATTCTGGTCAACATGGGTTTTAACAAAAAAATTGTCTCTCCATGCCATGTGCTTAATCTTGTTCACGCCGCGGTGCTCTCAGCTCTTTCTCCCGCCGGGGCGGGCAACACCTACTTTGTAAACGACGGGGCGCGTATCGATAACCGCCGTTTTGTCTCAGATCAGCTCTCATCAATAGGAATCAAGTGGAAGCCGGGAATCACCGTACCTTATACCCTTGGGTATGCGGTCGCTTTCATTCTTGAGAAAATTTTTGAACTCAGGAGGTCAGTCACTCCTCCTGTGCTTACCCGTTTTGGCGTTTCCGCTCTTTCGAAAAGCAGGACCTACAGCATAGAAAGAGCCAAGAGGGATCTTGGATATGAACCGGTGTGCGGTTACGAGGAGGGAATGAAAGGGCTTGCGGAGTGGATTTCAGAGATCGGCGGTTATGAAAAACTCCTTGGAAGAGGAAAATGATATGCAGCGCAGTGCCTTTGCGATAGAAACCAGGGGGCTTGAAAAGCAGTTCGGGTTTTTCCCCGTGCTTATGGGAATTGATCTTACGGTCAGCCAAGGCGGATTTCTCACGATCTTCGGTCCCAATGGCGCCGGCAAGTCCACCTTGCTTTCCATTCTTTCGACTTTCATAAAACCCGGCGGCGGGGAGGCTTTTGTAGCCGGTTTTGACGTTTCCAGGGAAAAACAGCAGATAAGAAAACTTATAGGGTTCATCTCCCATAACACGATGCTTTATGAAAACCTTACCGCTTGGGAAAACCTCGAGTTTATAGGCGCGTTCTACGACGTACCGGATATTAAGAACAGGTGCTCTGATATTCTTGAGAGGGTCGAACTCTATGCCAAGAAAGACGCGCTCGTAAGCACACTTTCTTTCGGAACGCGCCAGCGCCTCGCTATCGCCAGAACGCTTCTTCACGACCCGCAGATACTTTTTCTGGATGAGCCGTACAGCGGCCTTGATTATGGCGGAGCTGCCATTCTTACCTCGATTCTAGGTTCAATGAAAGCGGACAAAACCGTAGTTATGACAACTCATAATGTCTACGAGGGGCTTTCGCTGTGCGACGAGGTCGCAATTCTCGATCAAGGAGAGGTGGTCTATGCGTCCGCGCAGAAACCCGCTCGCGAGGAATTTCAGGATATCTACATGTCTTGCGTCAGAAGTGGGGACGGGCAATGAGAAATATATTGCTTATATTCAGAAAGGATTTTCTGGTGGAGTGGCGTTCAAAGCAGATATTTCCGACGATGTTCGTATTTTCGCTTCTGCTTCTCCTGGTTTTTAACGTTGCTTTTGAATTCCGCTCGGATGTTGATTCCCGGGCGGTCTCGGCCGTTATCTGGATAACTTTTATTTTTTCCGGGCTCTTGGCTCTTGGAAGATCTTTTTCGCTTGAAAAAGAAAATAATGCCTTCGCGTTTCTTCTTCTGACTCCTGTAAGCAGAAGCTACATCTATCTCGGAAAACTGCTTTCAAACGTGGTTATGGTCCTGCTTTCGGAGCTTTTCATACTTCCGCTTTTTCTTCTGTTCTTTCTTTTTGACGCAAGCGGGGTTTCATTCTCACTGACGGGCACCGTACTACCTTTTCTGGGGGTTGTGTTTCTCGGAACGATAGGGTTTGTGTCGCTCGGCACTTTTTTTTCTTCGATGGCCCTTAATACAAAGCTTCGCGACATGATGCTTCCCCTGCTGGTTTTTCCCCTCATCATACCCGTCGTGATAACCTCGGTCGGAATATGCTCTTCAATACTGGAAGGAAGGCCTCCGGATTACTACTCTTTTTCTTTGCAGGTGCTGGTTTCCTTCGATATAATTTTCATCCTTTTATGCTCTCTTCTGTTTGAGTATCTTATTGAGGATAGCGGGGACTGACCCGCTTTCTTTTTAAAAAATGCGAAAAATACTGTTTTTTCTGACGTTTGCACTCATGGTTCTTGCTACCTGGATGACGCTTTTTTACGCTCCTACGGAGGTAGTCATGGGCCATGTGCAGAGAATTTTCTACTTCCACATGGGTACGGTCTGGGCCGCGACGGTCGCGTTTACTGTGGTTTTCGTGGCTAGCATATACTATCTCGTAAAGGAGACGGCGAAATGGGATACGCTTGCCTACTGCTCGGCCGAGATAGGCATGCTGCTTCTTACCCTCACGATTATCACCGGGAGCATATGGGCAAAGCCGGTCTGGGGAACTTGGTGGACATGGGACCCGCAGCTGACGACCACGTTTATTCTCTGGGTTCTTTACGCCGTTTACCTGGTTTTGCGCTCCGGTGCCGGAGGGCGCGGAAAAAAAGCCAGATACTCGGCCATATTCGCCATAATAGCCTATGTGGACCTTCCCGTGGTTTATGTCTCGGCCCGTATAAAAAGGGGCATATCGCCCGTGGTCTTCGGACCGGGGGGAGGAGGGATAGATCCCGCGATGATGCACACTCTTTTGGTCACGCTGCTGGGGTTCACGCTTCTTTTCGTTTTACTCCTTGGTGAGAGGATGAGGATAATGAACATGGAAAATGCTCTTTACGCCCGGAGCGGGCGAGGGGGATAGTCTGCGATGGAGTATTTTTTCTGGTCAAGCATAGTGGTCTGGGGCTCTCTTATCGCTTACGTGCTCTACCTGCGCGCGAAGTCGGATTCGGTAAGGAAAAAACTGCTCTCAGGCGGGGACGGCCCCGTAAGTGGAGGTGAAGGTTGAAGGGCAAGCTCAAATTCATTCTGCCTCTTGTCGTTATAGTGTCTTTGATTTCCTGGCTTGTCTTTGCGGGAGTCAAGGATTCCATGGTCTACTACATAACGGTTGATGAACTGCTGGAGGACGTCCCGGACATCTACGGGCAGAAGGTAAGGGTTTCTGGAACCGTGGTTCACGATTCAATAAAGAACGAGCTGGATGATTCGCTTCGGTTTACCATAGCGGACGGCAAGGGTAAAATCGACATCGAGTACGACGGCATAATTCCCGATATATTCACGGACGGGGTTGAAGCGGTCGTTGAGGGCAAGTTCTCAGCCGATAACGTCTTTGAGGCTGACCTGCTGCTTGCGAAGTGTCCCACCAAGTATGAATCAGAAGTGAATTATAGCGACAACTAGACAATCGGATATAAGGTGATGATAAGGACTTACAAGTGCCGTGCCAAGCTGACAAGGTTGGGTCATGAGGCGTTATCCCAGATATTCAGTATGTGCGCTACACTCTACAACGCCTGTCTTGAGGAACGTATTGATTGCTACAAGAAGACAGGCGAATCTCGTTCATATTACGATCAGTGCAAAACGCTGACCGAAGTGAG